>NZ_BJYL01000015.1 GCF_007991495.1 Sporosarcina luteola
CGTGTAAAGAGTTCTCGTTAAAAGTTAAGAAGTTCTCATTGAAGTAGAAAGAGTTCTCGATAAGGGGTGAGGAGTTCTCATTGAAGTGCAGTGAGTTCTAGATAAGGGGTGAGGAGTTCTCATTAAGGTGCAGTGAGTTCTCGTTAAAGGTCGAGGAGTTCTCATTGAAGTGCAGTGAGTTCTCATTGAAGGTTGAGGAGTTCTCATTAAAGTGCAAAGAGTTCTCGTTAAAGGTTAAGGAGTTCTCATTGAAGTGCAAAGAGTTCTCGATAAGCATAGTAGAGTTCTCGATTCCAGTTCACTACTTTCGCGCAAGGTCCATTCCTTCGCACGAAGGTCCATTCTTTCACGGCGAGGATCCATTCTTCTCATTCCAAGGTCCATTCTCTCTCGCCCACACACTGGCTCACTCTAAAAACAAAAGGACTTAATCCTCTCGGGGATCAAGTCCTTTTGTTTTGTATTTATCCGCTGTTTCACGCCATGAGAAATAACCTTTTTCGACAGATTTAATCAGTAACTCAGCTGTAGCGATATTTGTCGCAAGCGGTATTCCGTACACATCACAAAGTCGCAATAATGCACTGACGTCAGGCTCATGAGGTTGGGCTGTTAATGGATCGCGGAAAAAAATGATTAAATCGAGATCGCCTGTCGCGATCATAGAACCGATCTGTTGGTCTCCGCCTAAAGGGCCCGACATCATCCGGTGGATTTGAAGGCCTGTCGCTTCCATAATGCGCGTCCCGGTCGTTCCAGTGGCATAAAGTTCATATTCGGAAAAGATGTGTTTATAAGCAATCGTGAAATTCACTAATTCATCTTTCTTCTTGTCGTGTGCAATGAGAGCAATATTCAATGGACGCACCTCTCTGTCGTTTCATTCAATTAAAGAGTATCACAATGACAGAAATGTAGCCAAATTTTTCACCGATTAAACGTGAAACAGCAATAGCTTTCCGGCAGGTGATGCAAGGCGATGTGTTTGCTCAATAAGGTTTTTCTCTTCCAGCAGTGCATGACCTTTTTCTTTTGCCAACTCATCATTCTCCGCAGTAAATGTTTCCTCTGTAATCAATTCACCCGTTTTTTCGTATGCCGTCAATTTATATGTTCTCAAGCTGCTCATCCTTCCGTACATTTTCTCCATTATACTATGAAAACATTAGAAATGAATAGCGGTTCATTGAAGAATTAAAAATATTTGTAAAGGTCCCTTGACATTCTGCATATAGTAAAGTAACCTTTACGTAAAGCGACCTTTACAATGAAAGGGGGAGCATTTAACTGGAAAACTTGATTAAGGAAATGCGGACCGCTATGGGATTGACGCAGGATGACCTTGCAGAGAAATTGGAAGTCTCAAGGCAGACGATCATTTCTCTCGAAAAGGGAAGGTATAATCCCTCTTTGACTTTAGCATTTAAAATCGCAAAGCTCTTTAATTGCCGTATTGAGGATGTCTTTAAACCAGAGGAGGAGTAAATATGTACGAAGGATTTGATATATGGGCTTTTCTACTAGGCTTGCCATCTGGATTAGCCATATGGGCAATCGTTTGGTATTTTGTAAGGAAAAAAGGCAAGAAGGAGCGAATGTTTGATGAAAGGTATACAAATCTCCATCGACACGCGAGATCAATTTCGTGGAAGGTAATGACTGGCGCGATTTTAATTGCCTGGCTCATCGTCATGATTGTGGAAGGGGCAAAACTGGCATTTTTTATCCTTACTGCGTTATGGGTCATTCATATGCTTTCATGGTTGATTGGCGCAGCGATTGTCAACAAACATCATTAATAAGAAAGGCGGGGAACTATGATTCCATCCATTGAAAGTTTAGCAGGATTTATTACAGGTGCGGGGGTCGTGTTGCTGATCGCTTTCCTTTATTTCAAAAAGGGAAAGAAAGAACGCCGCTTTGATGAAAGATATCAGGAGGTTCACGAAAAAGCGAGAACTGTGTCATGGTCAATTACACTTATTACGCTTATGCTGATGTGGGTAGGAGCACTTATTTTCGAAGGTCCGAAATTGGCCTATCTCCTTCTGTCATCTGCATATGGAGTGATGCTCATTTCATATGGTGTCGGGGCTATGATTTATAACAAGCGAATTTAATGAAACTAATTATCTCGTAAGCACGTAGTAAAAACTAGTAGGAAAAGGGAAGGGAGATACATGATGGCTTTACAACTTGAGAACGTTACAAAGCGGTTTGGTGACTTTACGGCCGTGGATGATTTAACTCTTTCAATTGAGGAAGGGACGATGTATGGCTTCTTAGGGGCAAATGGGGCGGGTAAGACGACGACGTTTCGGATGATTTTGGGTCTATTGAATGCGAATGAAGGGCAAATCGCTTGGAATGGCAAAACGATTTCATACTCGACAAGTCCTGAAATCGGTTATCTACCGGAGGAGCGGGGCCTTTATCCAAAAATGAAAGTCGAGGAACAGCTCATTTTCCTTGGGGAATTAAGAGGCATGAAAAAAGCGGATGCGAAAAAGGCGATTGGGTATTGGTTGGATCGATTCGAAGTGCCGCAGTATTTGAATAAAAGAGTGGAAGAGTTGTCGAAAGGGAACCAGCAGAAGATCCAAGTGATTGCCGCCCTAATGCATGATCCAAAACTTTTAATTCTTGACGAACCGTTCTCAGGTCTCGATCCGGTGAATGTCGAAATGCTGAAAAGGGCAATTATCGATTTTAGAAATACGGGGGCGACGATCATTTTCTCCAGTCACCGGATGGATCATGTAGAAGAGTTATGTGAGCAGCTGAGCATCATTCATAAGGGTCAACAAATTGTAAAAGGGTCGCTTCGAGAAGTGAAGCGTTCATTCGGAAGGCAAAATGTACGTATCCGATCTGATCATGATTTGACGAAGTTGGATCATATTTTAGGAGTCAAATCGGTTTCCCATTCAGTCGAGGGCGCGGTCTTCCAAATTGAAGAGGAAGACGTAGCAAACGAACTTCTGACGGCTGCATTGCAGGAAGGACCAATTCGACATTTTGAGATCGAAGAGCCTTCCCTGCAAGATATATTTATTGCAAAGGTGGGGAAAGAACATGCGTGAGTTTTGGATTATCTTCAAACAAGCTTTTACATCAAAGGCGAAGGCGAAATCTTTCATCATTACGACGCTCATTATGATGGTGGCCATTTTCCTGCTTGCAAATATATCGAAAATAATAGACACGGTGCAAGATATGACAGGCGGGGAAGAGGAAGAAGTCCTTCATGTTGTGGATACTAGCGGCGTTCTGATTGACCCGTTGCGGGCACAGCTGGAAACCGAAGAGAGTGGGATTGTCGTCAAAGCAACCGAGGAATCTGAACAGGAACTTACTGATAAAGTAACGTCCGAGGACATCGATTCATTCTTGACGTTATCTGTGGATGAGCAAGGTACGATTCATGCTAATTATACTACGATGAGTATGATGGATTTTAGCTTACCGGGACGCATCCAGGACGCACTTCAATCCATCCAGACAGAAATGAAAGCGAATGAATTGTCTTTATCCGGAGCGCAAGTGCAGACATTGTTCACACCGATTCAATTTGAACAGCAAAATATATCGCCTTCTGCTAAGTCGGAAGAAGAGCTGAACACAGCCCGGGTACTTGTGTATGTACTGATGTTCGTCATTTATTTCTCTGTTATCATGTATTCAAGCATGATCGCAATGGATGTCGCAAATGAAAAATCTTCAAGAGTAATGGAAATCCTTATCTCAAGCGTTTCCCCTGTGAAGCATATGTTTGCGAAAGTTCTCGGGGTTGGGTCTTTGGGGATTTTGCAAATTATTATTTATGGCATTACAGGATTCATCGCCTTTAAAACGTCAGCAACCGAAATTCCAGGAGGGTTTTCCGACTTCTTCAGTTTGAAGGATGTCAGTCCGAGCACCCTCGTCTATGCAGCAGTTTTCTTCGTGCTAGGATTCTTCCTATATGCGACACTCGCGGCATTGCTAGGGTCATTGGTCAGTAGAACAGAAGATGTCCAACAGATGATTATGCCGATGACATTGCTGATCGTGGCGGCATTTATCATCGCTGCAACAGGGTTGGGCAATCCGGAAATCGGTTATTTGAAATACGCATCGTATTTCCCATTCTTCACACCGCTTGTCATGTTCTTGCGGGTAGGGTTGCTCGATTTGCCAATGTGGGAACCGTTGCTATCAATCGCCATCATGCTTGCGACAATCTTCATTCTCGGCTGGTTCGGAGCAAGAGTGTATCGTGGAGGCGTTCTCATGTATGGACCTTCGCGTTCGTTGAAAGATATTAAGAAAGCAATTCAGTTAGGGAAGGAATAAAAAGCTGGAGCTGTCCGGAAAGTCAGTGCATACTGATTTTCCGAACAGCTTTTTTCTTTATTGTCCCGCGAACCGGCAAGATCGGCATGACAGTCAATTAAACGTCACTTATTGTCCCGTCCGCGTGAAAATTAATCCCTCGCGGTCAATTAAACGTCTCTTAAAGTCCTGTCCACGAGAAAAATAAGCTCCCGCGGTCAATTAAACGTCACTTAAAGTCCCGTCCACGAGAAAAATAGCCACCCGCGGTCAATTAAACGTCACTTAAAGTCCCGTCCACGAGAAAAATAAGCTCCCGCAGTCAATTAAACGTCTCTTAATATCCCGTCCACGTGAAAAATAAGCTCCCGCGGTCAATTAAACGTCTCTTAAAGTCCCGTCCACGTGAAAAATAAGCTGTCGCGGTCAATTAAACGTCACTTAAAGTCCCGTCGGCGTGAAAAATAGCCTCCCGCGGTCAATTAAACCGCTCTTAAAGTCCCGTCCGCGATAAAAATAAGCTCCGACTGTCATTTAACAGCCCCAGCTTATCTATGGTGTTTTTCCCCTTTACATATGGTAAAATTAGAACAAATATTCGTTAGGGAAGGGGGTTGTTGTTTTGTCATCCATCCGATTTATACATGCTGCGGATTTGCACTTGGATAGCCCTTTCAAAGGATTGACTGGACTATCGCCCGCTCGTTTGAATGAATTGCGTGAAAGCACATTTACAGCATTTGACCGACTTATCAGATACGCTTTGAAGTCACATCCGGATTTCGTGTTGATCGTCGGGGATTTGTATGATGGCGAGGACCGGAGCTTGCGTGCCCAACGAAAGTTCCAAGAGGGAATGGAAAAACTGGCTGAAGCCGAAATTCCTGTATACATCACTTATGGGAACCATGATCATGTAAGTGGGAGCTGGACAAAGTTTGAGCTGCCTGGAAATGTGTTTGAATTCAAAGAGCATGTCGAAGACGTTTCGTTGACGGTAAGGGGTCAAGAAGTCGTGCTGCATGGCTTCAGTTATCCTAAAAGGCATGTCCGTGAAAGAATGATCACTCATTTCCCGACCGCCTCGGATCAGCAGTCCTATCATATCGGATTGTTGCACGGCAGTGTTGCCGGGGACGAATCGCATGCCGTCTATGCGCCTTTCACGATTGATGAACTTCAGTCGAAGCATTATCATTATTGGGCGCTTGGCCATATCCATAAACGTCAGCAGCTTAGCGAAAATCCACCGGTTGTTTATCCGGGAAATATTCAAGGCCGTCACCGGAATGAATCAGGGGAAAAAGGATTTTATGAAGTGGAATTGAGTAATTCAGAAACAGTTCTTTCCTTCATACCGACATCTGCCGTTCATTTTGGTCGGATTCAACTACAGTGCAACGGCATCCATCATGCGAATGAATGGATAACGCTTTGTGAAGAGGCGCTTGATTCGTTTGTCGAGGAAAACGGGCCATCCATTATTGACTTGGAAATGCATATGACTGATGCAGAAACAGTTGCTTTCTTCGCACAACAGCCAGACGACGCATGGTTGGAAACAATCCGTGAAGTGACAGCGGGCAAGGAGCCGTTCGTTTTTGTTCACCGATTGGTGACTGTTGGGAACGTGCGCCAGGAAAATACGAATAACGTGCTGATCGAATCGGTGTTAAACCAAGTGGACAGCTGGTCGACCGACGAATGGATACATGTGCTCGACGACCTGTACGGACATGTTCGAACGGTCAGATACCTTGATGCATTGACGGAAGACGATATTTCAGAGTTGAAAAAAGACGCAGAACGGCTTTTATTAAATGAAATGCTATAAGTTTCATATTTACTTTAGGATTGTAGCGGAAGGCGGCGACTCTTGGGGGATCAGCGGGAAAGGTGAGACCCCGCAGTGGAGCGAAGCGACCGAGGAGGCTCACCTCCTGCCCCCCGGAAAGCGTCCGCCTGAAGCGGAAATCCGGGTTACAATGCCTTAATACACACATTTCGAAATGAGGTGAACATGTGAAGTTAAAAAAGATCGTCATCTATGGTTTTGGAAAGCATGAAAATAAAACAATCGATTTCGATACAGGCATAAACATCATCTTTGGAGAAAATGAAGCCGGAAAAACAACCATTCAGCAATTCATTCTTCAAGTTCTTTTCGGATTTCCACAAAAGAATAGTACACAACTTCGATATGAGCCGAAATCGGGCGGGAAATATGGGGGACAAGTCCATATATCTGATGCCATTCACGGTGATTATGTCATCGAGCGAGTACGCGGGAAATCAGCAGGAGACATCACCGTCTATTTTGCGGATGGTACGGAGGGTGGAGAAGAAGCATTAAAGACGCTTTTACGACAGTATGACCGTGCTTCGTTTGAATCGGTTTTTTCATTCTCCCTCCTTCAGCTGCAAGGATTTGAAAAGATGGATGAGCTCGAATTAAGCCGTACCTTATTGGCGTCGGGAACAACAGGCGTGGACTCCTTATTGCGTGTGGAGAAAAAAATGGAGAAGGAAATTGCGGATTTATTCAAAAAAACTGGCCGAAATCCTGAATTGAATCAACGTTTACAAGAATTGAAGGAAATGGAGTCCGATCTGAAAAGTGAACAAGAGAGACTATCGGTGTACTCTCCTAAACTAAACCGGATCCATGCGATTGAAAAAGAGCTGATCGAGAAAAAATCCGCATCTGAACGTTTACGTGCGTGCTATAAGGATCTCGGTCAGCAAATTCAACGATTGCCTCTGAAAAATCGAAAACGGACGATTGAAGACAGGTTAGGACAGATTGGACAAAGTGTCTTTCCGTCAGACGGCATTCGGCGGTTTGAAATGGTCAGTGGCAAGTTAAAGGAAATGGAAGCTAAAGTGAATGGGTTGGAAAAAGAACTGATGACAGTGAAGGAACGGATGCCAAATCCGCCGGACACTAAAACGCTAGTAGCCATTGAACGCCTATTAGCACGGGAGCCTGAATGGCATGATTGGCATGCGATCAGCGGCTCGCTGCAGGAAAGTCAGCGGCAGTCCATTATAAAAAAACATCAGTTGCTTGACCGATTAGGTTTGAGCGAGGCGGATGTCATATTGCAGTCGGATGTTTCCATTCATCGGGAAGAACTGTTATATGATCAATTGCAGAAGGCGGCTGAGCTTGATCGGCAAATGGGGTATATTGACCACCAACTGACACAGTTGGAAAACGAGCTTCGTGAAGTGAAAAAGGAACTGCAATACGTGGAGAAAAGCCGCCCATCCGATGAAGACATGAGGCGAGTGGAGGAATGGCCGTCCATTCGGGACCGTCTTGGCGAGGCAAAAGCATATCTCCAGTTAAAACGGACGAACCCATTGAATGGGAATCTATTTGTTTACCTTCTTCTATTTGTTGTGGCATTTGCGGCTATTGCGATCGGTTTTATTGAGAAACAGTGGTTGTTTAGTATAGTTGGGGCATGTATTGCTGTAATCGTTGCTTATCTCGTTTTAGTAATGAAAAAGCAGGATGCCAGTTCGAAAGAAGAGGAAATGAAGCAATTCGTAGCTCAATATGCGGGCTATGAAAAGCAAATGGAGAGCATGTTTGAAAAGGTGGCTGCTTATCGGCAACATCAGCCCCGATTAGCCGAAATGGAGCGTACGGTTGAACGTAAAATGAGCGGTTTGGAAGCGGAATACGAAAAACTTGGCCGGGCAAAAGAAAGTCTTGGGAATGAACTGAGTGGGTTCTTCCTGGATTATGGAATGACTAAAATCCCGAATCCGGGTATCTTGCATGAATTTTTCAGCATGGTCCGGAGTGTCCAGGAAATCGAACGGGATTTACAAGAAAATCGTGCAAGATTGGAAGAGGTTAATGAACGCATCCAATCCAGAATGACAGAGGCCCTTGTGCTAATTCCAGATTTGCAAGAGGAAACGTTATATGACAAGTTGAGAAGTGAATTCATATTCCTAAAGTCGGAACAGCAATCATATACTACTCTTTCGGACAGGTTGGAAGAGTTGCAAATGGAGAAGCGGGAAGTGACGGAGTTCATCGGCTCTTTGCGTGCGCAACAGAGAGATTTATTCCAAGAGGCTGAGGTTGAAACGGAAGAGCAATATTACAAGGCATATGATGATTACCAGGAAGCCGTTCTTCTGAATCAGCATTTGATGGATATAGCTGCGCAATTGTCAATGCAGGGAGCACAGGCAGATACGGAGCTTGCGCAGACAGAAGAAGAGTTGAAGACAGAGATTGAGCGTGCAGAACGAACACTCTCCGAAGTTGAAGAGATCATGGATCAGCTCGTACAGGAAAAGACTGCATTAAAGATTGAAACGGAAAAATTATTGACGGATGATACGTTTCAACAAAAACAGCAATTATTTGAAATGAAAAAGGCGGAGTTTGCAGAATTGGCCAAGCAATGGGCCGTCCGTCAAGTGACCGTAGAAGCCATTAAAGGGATGATGAAGGAATTAAAGGATAAGAAGCTGCCAGAAGTATTGCATGGAGCTGATCGGTTATTCCGGGAACTTACAGGGGGCGCATATGAATCGCTTACGATCCTTGATAATGGTTTGTTCCAAGCAATTGCACAAAATGGAATGCGCTATCCCATTATTGAGCTAAGCCAGGCAACAAAAGAGCAGGCATATATTTCGCTCCGGCTCTCATTAGCGATGGCGATGGAGAAGACAGCGCCTTTTCCAATTTTGATGGATGATCCTTTCGTTCACTTTGACGAAACGAGGCTTTCCCGCATGAAGACGATAGTGGAGAACTTAAGTGAACAGCACCAGTTCATCTACGTCACTTGTCATGGTAAGATGGTAGAAGAATGGACAAATGCAAAGATAATTAGCGCATCCGTATCGGAAGCGGAAAAGGGGGCGGTGGCAAGATGAAAAAAATTATTGAACACCAAGTCGGGGAACCTGTTGATCTCTTTTTGCTTATTAAACAATCAACTAAAGGAATTACACAACAAGGCAGCCCGTTCATGACACTCATTTTGCAAGATAAGAGCGGAGATATAGAGGCAAAGCTTTGGGACACAGGAACCGAGCAAGAACAATTATATGCTGCTGCAACAATCGTTAAAGTTGGCGGCGAAGTCCATGAATATAGAGGGAAAAACCAACTGCGCATCAAGAGCATCCGTCCTGCAAAAGAGGAGGAAGGTGTGACGATTTCAGACCTCGTCCCTTCTGCATCTAAAAGCAAGGAAGCTCTGTATGAAGAGTTAATGCAATATTTCTTTGAGATGAAAAACCCGCATATCCAGCGCATCACTCGTCATTTACTGAAGAAACACCAGTCCGCATTTTTAGTGTATCCTGCAGCAACACGGAACCATCATGATTATGTATCCGGATTGCTGGATCATGTCGTTTCTATGTTGAAACTTGGAAAAGCGATCGCTGATTTATATCCGTCGTTGAACAAGGATTTACTGTACGCGGGAGTCATTTTGCATGATATTGGAAAAGTGATCGAGCTGTCGGGACCTATCGGAACGCAGTATACGATTGAAGGTAATCTGTTAGGGCATATCACCATCATGGTGAATGAAATATCAAAAGCTGCAGATGAATTGGAAATTGACGGGGAGGAAGTTATGCTCCTACAGCATATGGTCCTTTCCCATCACGGAAAAGAAGAATGGGGCAGCCCGAAACGTCCGATGTTGATGGAAGCGGAGATGCTGCATTATATCGATAATATTGATGCGAAGATGAACATGCTTGACAGGGTGATGTCTAAAACGGAGAACGGGGAATTTACAGAGCGGATTTTCCCTCTGGATAACCGATCTTTTTACAAGCCGAATATCGATTGAAAAAAGCCTCGTTCAGAAACCTGAACGAGGCTTTTAACTTATTATTTTTTCTCAGCGTCTGCTTCTTCATCTTTTTGCGTCAAATAGTTGTCCAACGCATGTTTGTATTCATCGTCTTTAATATCAATGTCAGCTGCTTTGATCAATTCTTCAAGTTTTTCTTCGAATAGAGCAGCTTTTAGGTTATTTTCAACTTCGGCTTTAATTTCGTCATCTGTTTTCTCGGTTTCAGCCGTACGTGTATCAAGCAATTCGATGATGTGATAGCCATAGCTTGTCTTCACAGGCTCGCTAATTTCACCTTTTTTCAATGCATAAGCTGCATCTTCGAATTCCTGAAGCATTTTACCAGGACCGAACCAACCGAGATCTCCGCCTGTATCTTGAGCGACCGGCTCAGTGGAGTATTCCTTCGCTAACGCTTCGAAATCGCCGCCGTCTTTCACTTTTTTCAACACTTCATTTGCAGTCTTTTCGTCTTTAACTACGATAT
The DNA here is from genome assembly GCF_007991495.1 of Sporosarcina luteola. Classification (GTDB taxonomy): domain Bacteria; phylum Bacillota; class Bacilli; order Bacillales_A; family Planococcaceae; genus Sporosarcina; species Sporosarcina luteola. The sequence goes on from NZ_BJYL01000015.1 coordinate 10,654, forward strand.
GGCGAGCATGGACTTCAGTTTTTGCACGTTCCACGCCTTTTGCGATATCCTCATCGGATACTTCCAATGATTCGATCATTTTCTTTTGAAGCATTTGGGATTTTACATTTTTGTCAAAGAACTTTTCAGTGATTCCTTGTTGTTGAAGGACCATTTCAAAGCTGTCTCCGTATGCTTCTTTCTGTTTCTTAATTTCTTCTTTTACTTCTTTGTCGGATACTTTATATTCATTCTCCAATGCTTGTTGAAGAAGTAGGTTTTCGACAACTTGAACGCCGATTGCATCCTTCATCTCTTCATATAGGTCTTCTTTTGTAATTGTGCCGACTTTTGATTTTGCGATGATCTCGTCATCCGCCTCTGTTTGGTCGTTACATGCAGCAAGGGCTAAAACAGATGCAGCCATCGTCATTGCAAGAATTGTTTTTTTCATGATTATTCTCCCCTAACTTTTGTGTACAACATTTGATACTATAACATAAAAACGTTCATAAAACAAAAAGGTTCCCTTCCTAAAAGCCTATGACGATAAACGCGGATTGCATAGGATACTAAGAGAGAGGAGGTGCTCTAATGAGTGGATATGGCCAAGGGCAAGGTTCTTCCGGATTTGCGCTGATTGTTGTATTGTTCATCCTTTTGATCATCGTCGGAGCTGCATACTTGTACTAAAAAAGAAAGTCCAACTCCCGATAAGGGAGTTGGACTTTTTCAAGGGCGCAATTATACATTTAATAGTACTTCAAGATAGAACGACAGAATCAATATAGTGATTAGGATATTGACCGTTCGATATATTTTAGGTTGCTTTTCTTCTGGGATTTCCCGTGATTGACATAATGCGAATGTCATCTTGTTGATTTGGAATAAATAAAATAATGAAAACAAAACAGTAATGATTAGGATCAAATCCAGTCCTCCTCTTCAAAGCCTTACTTTATAATAGCAGACATAATCGGAAATTGACATTATTTTTCATCGGCGGTCTGTAATTCGGGTGTTTCCATACGTTCTTTTTTTGCCGTATTAATAGAAACTAATTCACCATTTTGCTCGTCAAAGGAGCGATCGATGCGATTAAACCCACGTTCGAAAATCTCCATGAAATCTTCTCCGTAAATATTGCGGATGACGGACATCACTTCTAAAAATTCAGGAAATTTTCCATAAATGCTTTTGATTGGAAGTGATCCTTCTAAGATGCCATGTTCGGAATCGTAATAGTTTTCATTCATAGCTTGTAGAAGTTCATCGCCTTCTTCGGTAACGGATACATATGTATTACGGCGATCGTCGTCCTTTTTGAAAAACATCAGGTAGCCGCGTTCTTCAAGTTTTTTGGAAAAGTTGAATGCGGTGGATACGTGCATGACACCAAATTTTGCAATGTCTGATATGGTGGCCCCTTGGAGATGATGGGCAATCCAAAGAATATGGTGTTCATTAATATTCAAGTTATAAGGTTTTATCCACTGTTGCCAATCTTTTTCGACAGCCTTCCAGAGTGCTTTCGACATTTGAGCGACGCGTTGACTATAGATCATCGCTTCTTTTTGAGAAAATTTTTGTTCTGTCATGAAATACCTCCAAAATTATATAGTGTATTTTCATTATAGCAGGAAAGTTTCAAATAAAAAAGTTGGAATTGCAAAAAAACTTTTTTTAATCCAGCTCCGGTCGCCTTTAGGCAGGCGCCCTACGCTTTCTTATTCAAAAAAAGTTATCCAATTATGATGTTGGATAACTTGGTTTTGCTTATTTCTGTTGGGCGGCTATCGTTTGTTCTAGTTCTGCCAGGGAAGTTTGAATGGCGGAGATTTCTTTTTCGAGTCGAAGCTTGTTCTTTTCGGTGGAAAGCTGCCATTGTTCGATGGATCCTTTAATATCATGCACGGCTTCGGGCACGAGTTCTTTTACTTCCTTTGTCATATGAGTGATGGAATCCTTCAAATCGGAAATTTTTCCTTTGACGTCATATAATTTATGTTTCATGTCAGTTGACGCATTTTTAATGGACGATCGTATTTCGCTTCCCGATTGAGGGGTTGAGTAAAGGATGGTGACAGCAGCTGTAACCGAGCCTGTGATGAGTCCGTACATAAAGGCGGATGCTTTCATGGTGGACACTCCTTTCTTTTTGAATAGTATTCCTTGTCATAGTTTAATTAAAACATGGCGGAGTGTTCCGGGCAATCAAAAAAAGCTTCTCCGCTAAGAGAAGCTTTGTACAATCAATTGGATAATGCTGTTTTAAAGGAAGTCCGTTTTAACAATCCGATAATGATCGGATAGATGATGAAGAATACGATTCCGTTCATCGCAATGGCTGGCAAGACGACAGTTGCGAATAAAAATCCGAAAGGGATATTGACACCCATCATATAGATGACGATTGAAAGGAATACGGTTCCGGACAATAATGTTCCGACGCATATAATGAGTGTCGGTACGATTAAACGGTTTAATGATTTTTTAAATAGAATGATAAGCGCCAAGACGACAAAAGCCGTAATTAATTTATCGGCGATATTTGGTATGAAGCCGCCCGGGAAGCTTGAAAACAATCCTGAAATGACACCTGTTGTGGCTCCTAATAAAAAGACGCTGCGCACATCGGGGAATAAAAAGATCCCAATGATCATCATCGTCAACATGAAGTCCGGCTTCATGCCCTCACCATAACCGGGAATCACCAAATACAAAGCTGCACCGACGGACACCAACAATGCCATCAACGTCAAATTTCTAGTATTCATTTCTCATCTCTCCTCAACTCTGCTCTTATTCGTTCTCCTGACGTATCCTCGTGATCGTCAGCGAAAACATACTAAAATTGTACATGAAACTATGAATACTGGCAAGTGTTACTCCTTATCGAAACGATTCCGGATTTGGGCAGCGATTTCCTGAATCCGCTCCGTTGGATAATCTTCCACTTTCGGATTCCAGTCTGATTGGAAGCCATCCGTCTGGTCGTAGCGGGGGATAAAGTGCATATGGAAATGGAAAACAGCCTGTCCAGCCGGAGCGCCGTTATTTTGTAAAAGATTCATTCCCGCAGGGCTGAACTCCTCTTTTAAGACATTTGCCAGTTTAGGAGCGACTGCAAATAATCGGGATGCCTCTTCTTCAGTCATTTCATATAAATTTTCCCTATGATTTTTTGGGATGAGCAAAATATGCCCTTTTGTGACGGGCATGACATCCATTATGGCAATAACGTTCTCGTCCTCATAAATTTTTTCACTAGGTAGAGTTCCTTCTACAATCTTACAGAAAATACATGAAGTCATTCGTAATCCATCCTTTCCGGTTAACTGTGTCCGATAAATGCGGACATATTCATGATTCTCATAAGTGTAGCATATTTTCTGTTAATGGGTGAAAGATGGACAAAGCATTTTGGTGTTATGTTTGGTAAAATAGATATAAGAATGGAGGATGATTATGGCAATTCTCGAATTGAAAGATGTGACAGGCGGATATACGCGCAAACCTGTACTGCATGATCTATCGTTTGAAATCGGCGAAGGCGAACTCGTCGGGTTGATAGGTTTGAATGGTGCCGGAAAAAGTACGACAATCAAGCATATTATCGGACTTATGAATCCTCACCGTGGTGAAATTAATGTGAATGGCGTTACATTCGCAGATGACCCTGAAGCGTATCGGAAGGCGTTCACATATATTCCTGAAACTCCGATTTTATATGAGGAGTTGACGTTGAGGGAGCATCTGGAACTTACCGCAATGGCATATGGATTAGATGAAGAACTGTTTGAAGCCCGTTCTTCAATGTTGTTGAAAGAGTTCATGATGGAGAAAAGATTGAATTGGTTTCCCGCACATTTCTCGAAAGGGATGCGTCAAAAAGTGATGATTATGTGTGCATTTCTCGTGGAACCATCTTTGTACATTATCGATGAGCCGTTCGTAGGCCTTGATCCGATCGGTATCCGTTCCTTATTGGATCAAATATCCGAGAGAAAAGCGAATGGGGCTTCGGTATTGATGTCGACCCATGTCCTGTCAACTGCGGAGAAGTATTGTGACCGGATCATCCTTCTGCACGAAGGCCGAGTGAGAGCGCAAGGGACAATGGATGATTTAAGGAAAGCATTCAACCGTCCTCATGCAACATTGGACGAGCTATATATTTCAATGACAGAGGATCATGATCATGAACAGCTTGCGTGAAATATGGGGCAATCGATTTGTCCATTACATGACCGAACTGCAAAAATATATGAAGTTCGTTTTTACTGGCCATTTGGCAATTGTCCTGCTGTTTACAATTGGGGCCGGGGGGTATGCGTACAGTGAATGGCTGAAAGAAGTGCCTGATAACTTTCCATCGGCTATTATTGCCGCTATCCTTCTTGGGGCGGCATTAGTTTTCGGAGCGCCTGTGACATTGCTCAAGCCGGCAGATATCGTTTTTTTCTTGCCGATGGAAAAGAAAATCGAGGAATATTTGCGTAGATCATTACGCTACTCGTTATTTTCACAACTACCGGTGCCATTTATTATCTTTATCGTTTTAATGCCTTTGCTCACTGCTACAAATGTTGCAGGGAAGACTCAATTAATCTTGACTGCCGTTCTCGTATTTCTTGTGAAATGGCTGTACGTAGAGACGGAGTATGTTTATAGACGTGCGAATGAAGGCTCTGGAATGTGGAAGGACCGCCTCTTGCGTTTCGTATTAGCAGCGTTGCTCATTTATGTCATGCTTGCAAATCTTCCGTATTTCATCCCGGTCATCGGTCTATTGATGGCTGTCTATTATTTATTCTGGAAGAAAAAAAGTGCGGCTAAACCGTTCCCATATGAGCACTTCATAACACTTGAGCAAAATCGAATGATGCGTTTTTACCGTTTTGCCAATTATTTCACGGATGTGCCTCATTTAAAAGGATCCGTCAGCCGCCGCGCTTGGCTAGGATTCCTCATGCGCGCTCCGAAGTTCGGTCAAACTTCACCGCAACGTTATTTATTGCAAAGGACGCTTATCCGAACGGATGACACATTTTGGCTATGGGTCAGACTTACAGCATTGTCGGTCATCGGGATCGTTCTAATCCCATTCCCGATTGTTATCTATTTATTCATCGGGGCATTGGCTTTCGCCTCATCGATCCAACTCGTTCACGCTTTAAGTGGAGGAGATGATTTCCGGATGGATATGCTTTTCCCGCAATCGGAAAGCACGCGTCAACCGGCGATCCGCAAAACGGTAAGTGCTGTTCAATTGCTGCAAGCTCTTTTCGTTCTTATTACTGGATTCATCGTAGTTGGCCTATCCGTGTCTCCAGTAATAATGGCAGTTATCGTATTACTTATCTCCGAAGTGACCATCCGTCTTTCAAAAGAGAAAGCGGAAACAGCATGAAGAAAATTAAATAGAATATTCACAAAAACCTTGCAACCGATCTTCTAGTTTATGTATAATGGAAAAAAGGCATCAGGGGTGAGGGAGATGGAGAAGAAATATTCATATGCCGAGTTTTTAAAAGCCGTTGGAAAAAACAGCTCTTCTTTGCAAGCGGAGAGGTTATTGAACGATATTTATATGGATTTGTTCCTCAGTCACATTCATCGAGAGCAAACAAAAAGACGTCTCTTAAAACTGATCGATCTTGCGCTTGACCAAAAGGACGAGTCGGCCTTCAATCGTTTGACAGATGAATTGATGAAAATGGAAGAAAAATAATAATAGCTTAGCGGGCTGCCCGGTATCATCAGATGATATCGGTGCGGGCCGCTTTTTTATTTATAATCAACAATAAAAAACGTACGTTCCCTTATTTCTTTAGTCTAGCTTTAAACTATGTTAAGATGTAACTAATTCATGTTGGGGGGGACTTTGTATGGTCCAGAAATTTGATTTGCATGCTCCGTATGTTCCTTTAGGCGACCAACCTTCAGCGATTGCGAAGCTAGTGGAAGGCATTGGAGAAGGCAAAAAACATCAGACACTTTTAGGTGCGACCGGGACAGGGAAGACGTTCACCGTTTCAAATGTAGTGAAGGAAATCAATAAACCGACACTTGTAATTGCACACAATAAAACACTTGCTGGGCAACTTTATAGTGAATTTAAAGAATTTTTCCCGAATAATGCGGTAGAGTATTTTGTTAGCTTTTACGATTATTATCAACCGGAAGCGTACGTCCCGCATACGGATACTTATATAGAAAAAGATGCAACGATCAATGATGAAATCGATAAGCTTCGCCACTCGGCAACATCGGCGTTGTTTGAACGGAGTGATGTATTGATTGTCGCATCCGTGTCATGCATTTACGGACTCGGTTCACCGGAGGAATATGGGAAGCATGTCGTCTCACTACGGTCTGGCATGGAAATTGGCCGCAATGAACTATTGAGACGTTTTGTCGATATTCAATACTCAAGAAACGATATCAATTTTACGCGGGGCACATTCCGGGTGAGAGGGGACGTCGTCGAATTATTCCCGGCCTCACAGGACGAGCACTGCATTCGCATTGAATTTTTCGGGGACGAAATCGACCGGATCCGGGAAGTCGATGCACTTACCGGTGAAATTTTAGGCGAGCGCGAACATGTAGCCATCTTCCCTGCATCTCACTTCGTTACGGGTGAAGAAAAGATGGTGAAAGCAATCGCAAATATCGAGGCAGAGCTGGAAGAGCGTCTCAAAGTACTAAGGAAAGATGATAATTTGCTGGAAGCACAGCGACTTGAACAAAGAACGCGCTATGACTTGGAAATGATGCGGGAAATGGGTTTCTGCTCAGGGATTGAAAACTATTCAAGGCATTTGACGCTGAGACCTGCAGGGGCGACGCCTTATACACTGCTTGATTATTTTCCGGATGATTTCCTTATCGTCATTGATGAAAGCCATGTCACATTGCCTCAAATTCGCGGGATGTACAATGGTGACCAAGCAAGAAAGCAAGTGCTGGTTGACCATGGATTCCGCTTACCTTCAGCGCTTGACAATCGACCGCTTATGTTCGATGAATTTGAAAACTATGTCCATGAAGCGATCTATGTTTCCGCAACTCCCGGCCCTTATGAAATCGAGCATACGCCCGAAATGGTTGAACAAATCATCAGGCCAACAGGATTGCTTGATCCAATCATTGAAGTGCGTCCAATTGAAGGCCAGATCGATGACTTAATCGGGGAAATTAATGAGCGTACAAAACGGAATGAACGGGTATTGATTACTACATTGACGAAAAAGATGTCCGAGGATTTGACCGATTACCTGAAAGATATCGGCATCAAAGTCCAATACTTGCATTCCGATATAAAAACGCTCGAACGTATTGAAATCATCAGAGAACTGAGGTTAGGAACGTATGATGTCCTGATTGGCATTAACTTGCTAAGGGAAGGGCTTGATATTCCGGAAGTTTCCCTTGTCACCATTTTGGATGCGGATAAGGAAGGATTCCTTCGTTCTGAACGATCTCTGATCCAAACAATCGGCCGGGCTGCACGTAACTCTGAGGGCAAGGTCATTATGTATGCGGATCGCTACACGGATTCCATGAAAAAGGCGATTGATGAAACGACAAGACGCCGGGAAATCCAAATGGCTTACAATGAAAAGCATGGTATCACTCCGACAACAATTAAAAAGGAAATCAGAGATGTTATCCGTGCGACTCAAATTGCCGAAGATAGTATTTCTGCTCTTGATAAAGTGACAAAAGGCAAGAAGTTGACGAAAGAAGATAAGACGAAATTGCTTGCAACGCTCGAAAAGGAAATGAAAGAGGCGGCAAAGGCACTCGATTTCGAAAGAGCCGCAGAATTGCGCGATACGATATTAGAATTGAAGGCTGAAGGGTGAAGACGCAATGAAAAATACGGAAATTGTCATTCAAGGGGCCAGAGCCCATAATCTGAAAAATATTAACGTCACCATTCCACGCGATAAAATGGTTGTCATTACAGGATTGTCCGGCTCAGGGAAATCGTCTCTCGCTTTCGATACGATTTACGCGGAAGGGCAACGAAGATATGTTGAATCGCTATCAGCGTATGCGAGACAATTCTTAGGCCAGATGGATAAACCCGACGTCGATGTCATAGAGGGGCTGTCACCTGCCATTTCCATTGATCAAAAGACGACAAGCCGCAACCCTCGATCCACTGTCGGAACTGTTACAGAAATCTATGATTACTTACGATTGCTATACGCACGGATCGGCAAGCCTATCTGTCCGAATCACGGAATTGAAATTACTTCACAGACGATTGAACAGATGGTCGACCGGATTATGCAACTGCCGGAACGATCCAGGCTGCAAATATTGGCGCCTGTCGTTTCTGGAAGGAAAGGAACGCATGCGAAGCTGATTGAAGACATAAAAAAGCAAGGTTATGTCAGGATCCGAGTGAATGGAGAAGTAATCGATCTCGATGATAATATCGAACTGAACAAAAACAAAAAACATACAATAGAAGTCGTTATTGACCGCATTGTCGTTAAAGAGGGGATCGAAGCCCGCCTCAGTGACTCATTGGAGTCTGCGCTGCGGTTGGCTGACGGAACTGTCTTGGTCGATGTGATGGATGTGGAAGAATTGCTGTTCAGTGAACATCATGCTTGTCCGATTTGCGGTTTTTCCATCGGGGAGCTGGAGCCGCGGATGTTTTCATTCAACAGCCCATTCGGTGCATGTCCCGAATGTGATGGCCTAGGTTCGAAACTTGAGGTGGATCCGGAACTGGTCATCCCTGATCGTTCCCTTTCATTAAATGAAGGTGCAATTGCGCCTTGGGTACCAACGAGTTCACAATACTACCCAGAACTGTTAAAGACAATTTGTCATCATTTTAAAATACCGATGGACGTTCCTGTCGAAGATTTGGCAGATGAAGATTTGAATATAATCCTTTACGGTTCAAAGGATCATAAAATCAAGTTCCAATATACGAATGAATTTGGCAATACACGCGTAAATAATATCTATTTCGAAGGTGTACTCGCAAATGTTGAGCGCAGGTTCAAGGAAACGTCTTCCGATTATATCCGCGAGCAGATGGAGAAATATATGGCGAGCCGCGCGTGTCCGAATTGTAAAGGATACCGATTGAAAGAGGAGACGCTGGCTGTCAAAGTAAATGGGGAGCATATCGGAAAAGTAACCGCCCTATCCATTACAGAAGCCGACAACTTCTTTAGGAATCTCGTACTTTCAGAGAAGGATATGCAAATTGCAAAGCTCATCCTCCGTGAGATTGAAGAACGATTAGGGTTCCTTGTTAATGTAGGGCTCGATTATTTAACGTTATCCAGGACGGCAGGCACGTTATCGGGCGGTGAAGCGCAGCGAATCCGGCTTGCCACGCAAATCGGCTCCAGATTGACAGGCGTCCTCTATATTTTAGATGAACCGTCGATCGGACTCCATCAACGAGATAATGATCGTCTGATCGGAACGTTACAAAGCATGCGCGACATCGGCAATACACTTATTGTTGTAGAGCACGATGAAGACACAATGGTTGCTGCTGATTACTTGATTGACATTGGTCCCGGGGCAGGAGAAGCCGGAGGGCAAATCGTATCGGCCGGTACACCTACCGAAGTGATGAATGATCCGAACTCATTGACGGGTCAATATTTAAGCGGTAAGAAATTCATTTCCCTGCCAATCGAAAGGCGTGAGCCGGATGGCAGAGTTGTTTCGATAAAAGGCGCATCGGAAAACAACTTGAAAAACGTCGACGTAGATTTCCCGTTAGGTCAATTCATTGCAGTGACGGGTGTTTCGGGGTCTGGTAAAAGCTCACTTGTCAATGAAGTTCTTTATAAAGTGTTGGCCCAAAAACTAAACCGTTCAAAGCAAAAGCCGGGCAAGTTCACATCTGTTAGTGGACTTGAAGAATTAGAGAAGGTAATTGAAATCGATCAATCCCCGATCGGGCGGACGCCAAGATCGAACCCGGCGACATATACCGGAGTTTTCGACGATGTTCGTGATGTATTCGCCATGACAAACGAGGCGAAGGTAAGAGGATATAAAAAAGGGCGATTCAGCTTTAACGTGAAGGGCGGACGCTGTGAAGCTTGCCGTGGAGACGGTATTATCAAAATCGAAATGCATTTCCTTCCTGACGTCTATGTACCTTGCGAAGTATGTCATGGGAAACGATATAACCGTGAAACACTTGAAGTGACATACAAAGGAAAAAACATCGCCGACGTCTTATCAATGACTGTTGAAGACGCATTAGTATTCTTTGAAAACATTCCTAAAATCAGCAGAAAACTGCAGACGATCGCCGACGTTGGCCTTGGATACGTTCAACTGGGTCAACCCGCCACAACATTATCGGGCGGAGAAGCGCAAAGGGTCAAATTGGCATCCGAATTGCATAAACGTTCAAACGGAAAATCATTTTATATTTTGGACGAGCCGACAACCGGCTTGCATGTCCATGATATTGCCAAACTATTGGACGTGCTGCAACGTTTAGTGGACTCTGGAAATACGGTACTCGTCATCGAACATAACCTTGACGTCATCAAAACCGTTGACTATATTATCGACATCGGTCCCGAAGGCGGAGACAAAGGCGGCCAAATCATTGCGACAGGCACGCCGGAAAAAGTAGCCAACGTAAAAAAATCCTATACGGGCCATTATTTGAAACCGATTCTCGAACGGGACCGCCAACGAATGAAAGACATGATCGAAACAGCCTCCACTGAAAAAAGATGAAACCTTATGAAGGGGCATTCGTATATATACTATGGAAAGTAAGAGTATGTAACAGTGACTCTTGCTATTAGTTGAAATCAAAGGCATACCAAATTAGGAGGCGGAAAGATGCAAAATGAACGCGAACGTATCTTGACAATGCTGGAAAACGGTACAATTTCAATGGACGAAGCCTTAACACTTTTAGAAGCAATGGAGAAAAATACAACTCCATCTAGTAACGAAAAGAACTTCCAACAAGCAGAAGACTTCAACAATGAAACCCAATTCGAGCGAGAAAACAAACAATCAGAATCCAACAATACAAACGGAAAAGATCCATCAATGGATGAATTCTTCGAAGACATCAAGAAAGACTTTGTCACTGTTGGTGATCGCTTCATGCAATTCATGCAAACCGCTGTAGAAAAAATGAAAGACTTTGATTTTGACAAGCCTTTCGGCGGAAGTTCCACATTCCACCATACAATGGTCAAACAAGCCGACGATTTAGAAGAAATCCTTATTGACGTCGATCACGGAAGTGTTTCCATTCACGCGACCGATGTTGAGGAAATCAAAGCCGAATTCATCGTTAAATCATTTAACGGAAGATCAGAAGAAGAAGCCAAAAAAGAATTCCTCGATAAGTTGATCTTCTTGAAAGATGAAGGCAAGCTACGCTTATTAAGCGACTTGAAATTAAGCCAAGTCAATGTAGACCTCTTTGTTCCAAAGAAGGACTATAAAAAGATCTCTGCAAGACTTCTGAACGGTCACTTCGCAATCAAAGATCTATCCGTTGATCGATTATATACGAAGACGGCAAACGGGAAAGTGGATGTCGAGCGGATTACCTTTAAAGAAGCTGAACTGGAAGCAGGGAATGGGTCGATCCGGTTGAACGATAGTACTGGCGAAATGCTTGAAGCTGAAACAATTAACGGACGCGTCTATGTGCTAGGTGAATTGAAAGATGTCGAAGCAAAATCACTGAATGGCCATGTAGTTATCACGACAACGGATGCTGCTGCACAAAGAATAGATGCGAAAACGGTGAGCGGTTCCGTTGAAGTATATGTTCCATCCGATATTCCGTTGCGCGGGGAAATTGCAACAAACATGGGACGGTTGGACCTTCAGTTGAAAGATGTTAACAAATCGACTGAACAAGAACAATTCCTTCACCGCTCAGTCAGCTTTTCGAAAGAGCTTGAAAGTGAAACTGCTCCCCTTCATATTCATGCCGAGGCAAAAACAGGTTCAGTCATCGTCTGCTATACGGTTAAACATGATTAAATAATAAAAGCTGTCAACAACGTCATTCGACGTTATTGACAGCTTTTTACTACGAATTCCGCGCGCGTCCAAAGCAGGCCTCCGCGCGTCCAAAGGAGTAGCCCGCGCGTCCAAAGGAGTAGCCCGCGCGTCCAAAGGAGTAGCCCGCGCGTCCAAAGCAGGCCCCCGCGCGTCCAAAGCAGGCAGCCGCGCGTCCAAAGGAGTAGCCCGCGCGTCCAAAGGAGTAACCCGCACGTCCAAAGCAAGCTCCCGTGCGTCCAAAGGCGACTCCCGCGCGTCCAAAGTGCATACTAACCCGTACTGGTTATCACTGATTCCCATGATACAGCCAGGCGAGGATTCCGAAAGCAATCGCTCGTGCGCATTGTTTTCGATAGCCATTCTGCAGCAGAAGATCGGCCTCTTCCCGGTTGGTCATGAAGCCGCATTCCACCAGAATTGCTGGCATTTTAGTATCCCGTAATACCGCGAAGTTTGCTGTCTTTACCCCTCGATCTTTCCGCCTGCACGCTGAAATCAATGATGTATGGACGACAGCCGCCAATGCCTCAGATTGTTTACTTGCCTTCGGATAAATATATGTCTCAATCCCTTGCGCCTCATTCCATCCGTTCCCAAATGCATTTGCGTGAATAGAGACAAACGCATCAACGTTCAACTTGTTCGCTAAGCTCGTCCTTTCCGCTAACGGGACATCACGATTCGGACTATGTGATAAAACGACCTCCACCCCTTCCGAATGCAAAGTCTGTTTGATCATTTCTGCTACTGCCGAATTAAAGCTGAACTCTAAGAGTTTCCCATCCGGAGACCTTTTCCCGGGTGTTGCCGGCCCGTGTCCCGCATCCAATAAAATTTTCGCCATATGCTCTCCCCCTCGCTATGTATATAGACCTGATAACTAAAAAGGTAGACAATTTCAGGACGAAATCATTTCAAAAGGAATTGTTCATGGTAAAATGAAGCATAGCTTCAGAGAAAAAAGAAAGGCGGCGAGGAAATGTCGATTGTAACAGTGAAGGATATTCAAGAACGTTTTGGTCTTGAACTTCTCGCAGGCTGGGCAGGCATCGAGCGAAATATTTTAACTAGCGACATATCACGCCCGGGTCTTGAAATGGCGGGTTATTTCGACTTTTATCCGGCATTACGGGTTCAGCTGCTTGGGAAAACGGAAATTTCCTTTTTCAATAAGTTGAATGAGGCTGAACGCCAAGATCGTATGAATCGTCTTTGTACGGATGACACACCGGCTTTCATCCTTGCACATAATATTCAATGCCCGAGTGAATTGCTTGAGCTAGCGGAATTACGAAACATTCCTGTGCTGCAAACGGAGAACCCGACAACGCGCTTCTCGGGGATGCTGACGAATTACCTTGAAGGGCGTTTAGCACCGATGACGACTGTCCATGGAGTTCTCGTAGACGTTTATGGCATCGGCGTGTTGATAACTGGGAAAAGTGGCGTCGGTAAAAGTGAAACGGCTTTAGAACTTGTGAAAAGAGGGCACCGGCTCGTTGCAGATGATGCAGTGGAAATTAGGCAAGTCGCAAAAAATGTATTGATCGGGAATGCGCCGAAAATACTTAGACATATGCTTGAAATACGCGGTGTCGGCATTATTGACATGATGACACTTTTCGGTGCAAGTGCCGTGAAGGACGATAAACGGATTTTAATGGTGATCGATCTTGAAGCTTGGGACCCTAATAAAATTTATGATCGTTTAGGCATTGACGAAGAGAAGATGAAGATTATGGATTCGGATTTGACGAAGCTTACAGTACCCGTACGGCCGGGGCGGAATCTATCTGTCATTATTGAAGTGGCGGCAATGGATTACCGGATGAAAAGATTAGGCATCAACGCAGCTGAAAACTTTTCAAAAAAACTTGATTTGGCGATTAGCCAACATACAGATGAATCTGAAGTAGAGGGGATAGAGGAAAATAATGTTCGATATACTAGCGATTGACCCAACGGCCTTTCATTTAGGTCCTATACCGATTCGTTGGTATGGAATTTTAATCACATCTGGCATCATTTTAGCATTTATCGTCGTTCAAAAAGAAATGGTGAAACGGGGAATGCACCCTGATTTCTTAACCGATCTGCTTATTTGGGCTGTACCTATCGCCATTATAAGTGCACGGATCTATTATGTTATATTTTCATGGGATTCCTATAAGGATAACCCGGCCGATGTCATTAAAATATGGGAGGGCGGAATTGCCATCCATGGTGCATTGATCGGTGCATTTATAACGACTTACGTGTTTACAAAAAGACGCGGAATCTCTTTTTGGAAAGTCGCTGATATTGCCGTTCCCGGGATTTTGATTGGCCAGATTATCGGTCGATGGGGGAACTTCATTAACCAAGAAGCGCACGGGGGTCCTGTATCCCAAAAGTTTCTGGAAAACACATGGATTCCAGATTGGATTATGAATCAAATGACGATTGAAGGAGTGACGTATCACCCGACGTTTCTATATGAATCCTTATGGAATGTAGTCGGTCTTATCATCCTCCTTATTTTAAGAAGGGTTCGATTGAAGAGGGGAGAAATGTTTTTCTTTTACCTCATTTGGTATTCGATCGGAAGGTACTTTATTGAAGGAATGAGAACGGACAGTTTGTATGGCGGAGATCTTCGCGCTGCGCAAATTGTTTCAATCATTGCGGTTGTCTTCGCTGTGTCCATGTTCATATGGAGAAGGTTCATTAAAAAGATCAAAGTGGAATATCAAGATAACTAGAAGAGGGATGGGGAAATGCAGACGTTTCAAAATGGGTTGAAAGCTGGTTTGAAAACAACGTGGACATTAGGAAAGATTATTTTTCCGATAACGCTGCTTCTTGTCATTTTGCAGCACACGCCGGTTTTGCCGTGGATTGTGAAGCTTGTATCTCCTTTTATGGGGCTATTCGGGCTAAGCGGGGAAGCGGCCATTCCGCTTGTGTTGGGGAATGCATTGAACTTATATGCAGGGATAGCAGGCATTTTGTCGCTTGATCTGACAGTGAAAGAAGTATTCATATTGGCGGTTATGCTCAGCTTTGCACATAATATGTTCATTGAAACAGGTGTCGCTTTAAAGGTCGGTGTGAAATTATGGATTGTCCTCGTTGTGAGATTTGGTTTGGCAGCATTCTCAGCGATTGTCATCAATCTGGTTTGGCAAGGCGGCGGTGAGATTGCGCAATATGGCATGGCGCCTGAAATTGCAGCCGCCCCTGAAAGTTGGATTGGCATCGGCTTGCTTGGTTTACAGAAAGCGGGATTCGGGGTATTGCAGCTCGCGCTTATCGTCATTCCATTGATGATTATCGTCCAATATTTGAAAGACAATCACTACTTGCAGAAGTTTTCCGATAGGCTGGCGCCTTTTACAAAGGTCATCGGTGTCAAACCGAATGCCTCTATGACGCTCGTTGCGGGCCTCGTTATTGGTCTGGCTTATGGCGCAGGCGTCATGATTCAGGCGGTACAGGAGGACGGCGTAAGCAAAAAGGATGCAACGCTTGCTTTTATATTCCTTGTCGCTTGCCACGCAGTTGTCGAGGATACGCTTATTTTCATTCCTTTAGGCATCCCGGTCTGGCCGTTGCTCATCATCCGCCTCGTCACCGCATTCATATTGACGATTGCAGTCGCTTATTTCTGGAGGCAAAGCGAACGTAAAAGAGAGAGGGAGGTCACTTTGCTGAATGGCTAACATTACAACATTGCTTTTTGACTTTGACGGAACATTGCTCGACACGAATGAGCTGATCATCCAAACGTATCAAACGGTATTGAACAAACATTATCCGGGCAAGTATGAACGGGTCCATATTTTACCGTTCTTAGGACCGGTGCTAAAAGATGTATTCGATGAAATCGATCCAAAGAAATCCGAACAACTGATGAGTGAATACCGCGAATGGAATCTTGCGAATCATGATCTAATGGTGACCGAATTCGATGGTGTGGCAGAAACATTGAGACAGCTGAAAAGCAATGGAATGAAGATGGCAATCGTGTCGACAAAGCGGAAAAACATGATTATGAGAGGTATGAAACTCATCGGGATAGAAGACTTGTTTGACACTGTCATCGGCATAGATGATGTGCAACGCGCTAAACCTGACCCAGAGCCGCTAGTACTTGCGATGGAGAGATTAGGTTCATCCACAGCGGAAACGCTCATGATCGGCGATAACTTCCATGATATCCTAGGTGGTAAAAATGCAGGCGTTCGCACTGCGGGGGTAGCTTGGTCATTGAAAGGCGAACAGTATATGCGCGAGTTGGAGCCAGACTTTGTTCTTCAGCACATCTCAGATCTATTGCCAATAACAGCGGGAGAGAAAGTGTGAGACGGACCGAGCGTTATCCTGCTAAAGGAGATGCGAACTCCCTTTGGCATATTTATAAAACCGTTTCGTTTTTTAAAGTGGCAAAGAACTTCATCTTCATCCAACTCGGAAGATACACGCCTTTCATACCGATGAAGAACTTCATCTACCGTACATTTCTTGGGATGAAAATCGGGGATAAAACATCATTCGCTTTAATGGTCATGCCGGACACGATGTTTCCTGAACGGATTTCCGTCGGCGATAATACGATCGTCGGATTCAATACAACGATTCTTGCCCATGAGTATTTGATTGAGGAGTACCGTATTGGTGACGTAGTGATTGGAGATCGTGTAATGATCGGGGCGAATACGACGATACTTCCGGGTGTTGAAATCGGCGATGGTGCAATCGTGTCGGCGGCGTCGCTCGTCAATCGTGATATTCCGGCAGGCGCATTGGCTGGCGGCAACCCCGTACGGATCATTTATACTGCCGAGCAGATGGCAGAACGCCAAAAGAATGCTAAGTAATCAAATGTGTCAAAAAATAGAATGACGGGTATAGAAGTTATGGTATAATGAAAGCAAGTTAAAGAAGCAGTTTATTGGGAGGGACGTTTAGGCGTTCCTCTACTTTTTTCGGAGGAATTTGATTGGATAAAAAGCATAGGAACATAGATAAAAAAATTATATCTTTCATCCCCGACGGTGAATTTTACTACCAGAAGGGCATTAAAGCGATGCAGCGTGATCGCTTTGAGGATGCCCATAAATACTTGCAAAGAGCTGTTGAATTAAGCCCTAATGATCCCCTCATTCTTATGCAGTACGGCATTCTGATTATGGAAGAAGGCATGTTTGAGGAAGCCTATGAAATTCTAGCTGCTGCCCATGGACTTGACCCGGAAGAAGAGGACATCATCTTCTATTTGGCCGAAGTTCACGCGCATCTGGGTCTGCTTCGTGATGCGAAAATCTATGCAGAAAAGTATATTTCATTAGCCCCGGACGGACCACTAGCCGATGACTCAATGGAAATCATTGATTTTGCTGAACAAGAGGAAGCCTTTTTTGTCGATGACGAAGCGCCGGACGGAGAAGTGTATTTCCTTCAAGAGAAAGCAAGGAGATTGATGGAATCAGGGAGTTTCGATGAGGCGATTGACATTCTTGAATCAATTATCGTCGACTACCCGGAATTTTGGGCGGCCTATAATAATTTGGCCCTTGCCTATTTCTATATCGGTAAAATTGAACCAGCGAAGGAACTGCTTTATGATGTTCTGGATAAAAATAAAGGCAATCTCCATGCATTATGCAATCTTGCCGTCTTTTATTATTATGAGAAAGATAAAGAGGAATTGGATGCATTGCTCGAGCTGCTTCTGAAAATAAAGCCTTATCAATTTGTCCATCGCTACAAATTAGGCGCGACATTTGCCTTAGTTGGAAAGCATAAAGAAGCGTATGGATGGCTGAGAAGCTTGAAAAAAAGAGGGTTTGAAGGCGATGCGGGCTATTATTTCTGGCTTGCGCATTCGGCTTATTTCTCAGGAAACGAAGCGGTGGCGAAGGAAGCTTACGACAATCTCGTAGAACTTGATCCGAGCAAGGCGGGATTTGAGCCGTGGAAGGATGTAAACGCTGCGGCAAAACCAGAATCATATGAACAAGATCGTGAATTTCTACTAAGCAAAATTACGAATAAATATCGTAGTGAAAGATTATTAGGATTTTACTTATTAGGAAAGTCTGCACATAAACAAGAAATCGTTTCCCATCCTTCCTATATTGACTTGGAAAAACTCAGTGTCATTGAGCAATTATTTTTAGCAAATAGCCTTAATTATGAATTCACGGTGGAAAATGATTTTGACCATTCGTTTATGCGGGCATTGGAAACAACGGAATTGATATATGCCCAATACCAACCGCTTGATAAGCAAGGGACGCATCTTTTCCAAATGTGGTTCACCCTATGTGAAGTGGCACTTACGCGTTCCTATCATTTCAGGAACCCGGCGGCACTGGCGGCTGCAGCGGATTATATGTTTCAATCGTCGCGTTACAAAGGAGTAACCAAAACGGCAATTGCCCGCAGTTATGGCGTTTCAGTTCCGACCTTGACGAAATACGTAAATGAGCTGATTGAGTTTCTTCCGCAATTCAATGCGTAAGAACTTGAAAAAATACCCCCTCCGAGCATAAAAATTGATTGGCCACTTGAAATCTTATACGATTTGTACAGTGTTATATGTAGTGGAGGAGGAAAACCAATGACAACCGAGAAAATTTACGACGTCATAATTATTGGGGCTGGCCCAGCTGGAATGACAGCAGCGGTATATACGTCTAGAGCAAGCCTTTCAACTTTAATGTTGGAGCGCGGAATTCCTGGTGGACAAATGGCGAACACAGAGGAAATAGAAAACTATCCCGGCTTCGAATCAATTCTAGGGCCGGATCTTTCTACGAAAATGTTTGATCACGCCAAAGCGTTCGGCGCGGAATATGCGTACGGGGATGTCAATGAAATCATTGACGGCGAAAGCTACAAAACGATCATTTCAGGCAAAAAAGAATATAAAGCTCGCGCCATCATCATTACAACAGGTGCCGAGTACAGAAAAATGGGTGTACCGGGCGAACAAGAACTAACTGGCCGCGGTGTCAGCTATTGTGCAGTTTGTGACGGAGCGTTTTTCAAAGGGAAAGAAATCGTCGTGATTGGCGGCGGAGACTCCGCAGTCGAAGAAGGGGCATACTTGACTCGTTTCGCAAACAAAGTGACAATCATTCACCGTCGCGACGAACTGCGGGCTCAAAAAATCCTTCAAGACCGTGCATTCGCCAATGAAAAAATCGACTTCATCTGGAACTCGACTGTTAAGCAAGTAAACGACAAAGACGGCAAAATCGGCTCCGTTACCCTTGTGTCAACAGTGGATGGCACTGAAAAAGTGATGGATACTGAAGGCATGTTCGTTTACGTCGGAATGGATCCATTAACGGCTCCATTCAAGAACTTAGACATCTTGGATGACCATGGCTACATCGTCACAAACGAAGACATGGAAACAAAAGTCCCTGGTATCTACGCAGCCGGAGACGTCCGCCAAAAAATGCTGCGCCAAGTCGTAACAGCAACAGGCGACGGCAGCATCGCAGCACAAGCATGCCAAAAATATATCGAAGAACTGGCAGAGAAATTATCTGCTGAAGTTTGAGAATGAAAAGAGATCCGATTAGGGGTCTCTTTTTGCTAGCATTCAAAGGATTATTAATCTAACCTTAATGTTGCTGTAATCGAACTGAAATACAAAAAGGTTATGATAAGAGTATCAATTGACCCCCCTTTTAATATAGCAACAGTTTAAGACGATCTGCCGACTTACTGGCAGGTGGTCTTCTTTTTTTGTCGTTTACAACGTAAACATTGTATAATAGATCCATGCGCGTTGAAAAAAGTGAGGAAACCGTTATGCAAAGAATTGCAAATTTACTCGTAGTCAAGGACAATCAAGTCCTTTTATTAAAAAAACCAAGACGTGATTGGTATGTTGCACCAGGCGGAAAAATGGATTCCGGGGAATCCATTTACGAAGCCGCAGTCCGGGAATTTCAAGAAGAAACCGGCGCAACGCCCGTCGACCCGCACGTCAAAGGCATTTACACGATGATGATCGTCGATCCTGCATCAAAAGAAATACTTAACGAATGGATGCTCTATACATTTGTAGCGCAAGACCTGATCGGTACACCATACGAATCGAACAGGGAAGGCTTACTTGAATGGCATCCGGTCGAAAGTTTAAAAACATTGCCTATGGCGGAAGGCGATCGGTCAAATTTATTGTACGCCGTCTCCCAAAAGGGCGTACAATATGGTACATTCTATTATACAGAAGAGTTTGAACTGTTGGATGAGCATCTACAAAACTCAATGGAAGGTGACCAGCACTAATGGAGAATGAATTACCGAATAGCGATGTTGAATTAGTCATCATCACAGGCATGTCAGGTGCCGGAAAAACAGTAGCGATGCAAAGCTTTGAAGACTTAGGTTTTTATTGTATCGATAATTTGCCTCCCGAGCTTTTGGTCACATTTCTAGATTTAATGATGAAATCCGAAAACAAGATGAGGCGGATTGCTGCTGTCATGGATACACGTGGCGGAGACCTTTTTGACGCCTTAATCGGTGCGTTGGATGATTTATTGCAAATGGATGGGGTTTCGACCAAGCTTCTTTTCCTCGACGCCGATGACGAGACGCTTGTCAGACGATACAAGGAAACAAGAAGATCTCATCCACTGGCGGAAGGCGGACTCCCGTTGACCGGAATTCGAAAGGAACGAACACTCCTTTCCGAATTGAGAGGCCGTGCACGTTCCATCTACAATACTTCTGAGTTGAAACCTAGGGAACTCCGGGAAAAGATCATGTCCACATTCTCCTTTAAAGGAGATACTGCATTCACGTTGAACTTCATCTCATTCGGTTTTAAACATGGCATGCCGATTGATGCGGATGTTGTATTCGATGTACGCTTTTTACCAAACCCTTATTATATTGAAGAGCTTAAACCGATGACTGGCTTGGATAAAGACGTTTATGAATATGTCCTTAAATGGAATGATACACAAGTGTTAATTGATAAACTGTCTGATCTATTCAAATTCATCATACCGCAGTATAAAAACGAAGGTAAATCACAAGTTGTTGTCGCTTTTGGCTGTACCGGCGGCCAACATAGATCTGTGACGTTGGCTGAGTTTTTCGGAAATCGATTTAAGGAAGAATATAAAACATTAATTACTCATCGGGATGTAGAGAAAAGAAAGGGTTGACGCAATGCTGCAATCCGGGAAAAAGAAAAGAATTGTCGTTTTTGGAGGCGGGACCGGGTTGTCCACTATGCTGCGGGGGTTGAAGAAATACCCCGTAGACCTCACTGCAATCGTAACAGTTGCAGATGACGGCGGAAGTTCAGGCAGATTGTTGGATCAATACGACATTCCCCCTCCAGGCGATATCCGTCAAGTGATGGCAGCGCTTTCAGATGTGGAGCCGCTCATCGAGAAAATGTTCCAATACCGTTTCTCCACTTCTGACGATCTGAAGGGGCACTCGCTTGGCAATCTCATGCTCGCTGCATTGACGGACATTACCGGTGATTTTGCCAGTGCAGTCGAAAAGATGGGGCAGGTTTTAAATATTAAAGGTAAAGTATTACCAGCCGCAAATCAAAAGATCACCTTGCATGCTGAGCTCGATGATGGCACAATTGTAACCGGTGAATCAAAAATTCCGGTATACGGCCGTAAAATACGTAAAGTGTATGTCTCTCCGCAGGAAGTCGAACCATTGCCTGAAACTGTCCGCGTCATCAAGCGGGCGGATTTAATCATTTTTGGACCGGGCAGCTTATATACAAGCATATTGCCGACGATACTTGTAAGGGATATACGGGATGCCGTCCTCGCCAGTTCTGCCAAAAAGTTGTATATTAACAACTTGACGACGCAGGAAGGGGAAACGTATCAGTATACAGCATCTGAGCATGTGAAAGCTTTGTACGACCATGCAGGCAGCTCATTCCTTGACACAGTGTTGTTGAATGAGACTGAATTTGAGACATTATACGAGGGGATGGAACCGCCCGAAACTCAGTTGCCCGTGGAAAATGACATTGAGGCTTTGCAATTGCTCGTACCCAATATTGTACTGGGTGATGTATCGACCGTCTCGGATGGACGAATCATCCATGATGCCGATAAGGTTGCGTCATGGGTTATGGGCTATATGGAAGGCACGATTATAAGCGAGTAGACTTGATCATCGCCGAAGGAGGGGGAAAGTCATGTCTTTTGCATCTGAAGTGAAAAAGGAACTGACAAATATAGAATCCGACGAATGCTGTGTAAAGTCGGAAATAGCCGCCTTTATAAGGATGAACGGCGCATTATCTTTCTCAAACAAACAATTGAGTTTGGATGTGCAAACCGAAAATGCGGCAATCGCAAGAAGACTTTATTCAAACATAAAACGTCTTTATCCTTACAAAGTTGAATTATTAGTCCGAAAAAAAATGCGTTTAAAGAAAAATAACGTCTACATATGCCGAATACGTGACGGGGCTAAGCAATTACTTGAGGATTTATATATTTTAACAGGCACCTTTCAATTCAAAAATGAGATTGTAGATGAATTGGTGAAAAAGAAATGCTGTCAGCGTTCTTATTTAAGAGGCGCATTCTTGGCAGGAGGGTCGGTCAATAATCCGGAAACGTCCTCCTACCACTTGGAAATATTTTCTTTTTACAAAGAGCATAGCGAAGACCTCGTAGCGCTCATGAATAAATTCCAATTGAATGCGAAGTCGATTGAACGGAAAAAAGGTTATATCGCATATTTGAAGGAAGCTGAAAAAATTTCAGATTTCCTCGGACTAATAGGTGCCCATGCCTCGTTGATGAAGTTTGAAGATGTACGGATTATTAGGGATATGCGGAACAGCGTCAACCGTCTTGTGAATTGTGAAACCGCCAATTTGAATAAAACAATAGGCGCAGCACAACGGCAAGTGGAAAATATCAAGTTCATTCAAAGAACGATCGGTCTCGATCAACTGCCGGATCGATTGCAAGAAATCGCCCACCTACGCATTGAACACCAAGACATCACCCTGAAAGAACTGGGAGAGATGGTGTCAGGCGGGACGGTAAGTAAATCGGGTGTCAACCATCGTTTAAGAAAAATAGAAGAAATCGCGGAAAACCTCCGAAGTGGGGGTATTGCAACCCGATAAGATGACGGGAATATGAAAGGAGTCCAATGATTATGGCGGAAAAAACGGTTGAAGTAAAAATGAAGACCGGCTTGCAAGCAAGACAAGCTGCTCAATTTGTCCAAGAGGCAAATAAGTTTACGTCTGATGTATTTTTGAAAAAAGATGAACGCCAGGTGAATGCGAAAAGCATCATGGGCGTCATGAGTTTAGCAGTAGCAAAAGGCGTTTCAGTTACATTGATCGCAGAAGGTATGGATGAGGAGCAAGCGATTGCAACGTTGTCTGCGTTAGTAGAGAAGGAAAATTAAAAAGAATGAGCCGTTTCACCACGTATGGATGAAACGGCTGAATTATAAAAAAAGCTGCAAACATGAAAACATGTTTACAGCTTCTATATGTACACTTATACGCCCTCGGCAGGAATCGAACCCACATCTCAAGAACCGGAATCTTACGTGCTATCCGTTGCACCACGAGGGCTAATTGAACGACTGTTTGTAACAGACAAGATTAATTATACAAACAAACCCGCATGAATGCAATACTTATTTTAAATGCGTTATATTTGACCTTTATTGACCATAGTATGTATGATAGATGTACAGTTGAAACGAATCGTTTCAGCAGAACGATGATTCAGATCCAATCAAAGGAGGAACTAACATGAACCTAATACCTACAGTTATTGAACAAACGAACCGGGGAGAGCGCGCTTATGATATTTATTCCCGTTTGTTGAAAGATCGGATTATCATGTTGGGCAGCGCAATTGACGATAATGTTGCGAACTCGATTGTAGCGCAATTGCTATTCTTGGAAGCGGAAGATCCTGACAAGGACGTTTCTATCTATATTAACAGCCCTGGTGGAAGCATCACCGCAGGAATGGCGATCTATGACACAATGCAATTCATCAAACCGGACATTCAAACAATTTGTATCGGTATGGCAGCATCAATGGGATCATTCCTATTGACTGCTGGAACAAAAGGGAAACGTTACGCGCTACCAAACGCAGAAGTCATGATTCACCAACCACTTGGCGGCGCTCAAGGGCAAGCGACAGAAATTGAAATTGCTGCTAAACGCATTCTATTCTTGCGCGAGAAGTTAAATACGATTCTTTCTGAACGTACTGGACAGCCGGTCGAAGTCATCGCGAAAGACACAGACCGCGATAATTTCATGACAGCTGAACGTGCAAAGGAATACGGTTTGATTGACCATATCATTACGCGCAGCGATATGAAAGACTTGAAAAAATAATAAGTGAACGATGGCCGACCCGGGGTGACTGGGTCGGTTTTTTTGTTGTCGTTTTGCGGTTATCGATCATTTCCCGATATATATCGTCATTCCTGGACCTTCGTCCTTTTAGCTCTACGTCTTTTTATAGCTCAATCAATCATCCGTCTTTTCAAAGAATTATGTTTGAAACCTTTTCGCACTTCATACGATAAATAGTATACACACTCAAGTTTGAGTCATGATATTTGAAGGGTATTGCAAAGTATATTGAATGGAGTGAGAAAAGATGAAAAAACTATTAGGTCCACTTGCGATCATTGTTGTCATTCTCGTCATAGTTGGAATTATGTTTGTTCCAAGCTACAACAAATTCGTCAATCTGGAAGAGGATGTCGACAAGTCGTATGCACAAGTTGAAAATCAGTTGCAACGAAGACTCGACCTTATCCCGAACTTAGTGAGCACTGTAAAAGGATATGCAAGCCATGAAAAAGATGTAATTGCTGATATTTCGAATGCACGGGCAAAACTTTCAAGTGCAAGCGGTCCGGAAGAGCAAGCTGCTGCAGATACAGAACTTTCGAATGCTCTCGGAAGATTGCTCGTCGTCGTTGAGAACTACCCGGATTTGAAAGCGAATCAGAATTTCGCGCAACTAATGGATGAGTTAGCAGGAACGGAGAACCGGATTGGCGTTGCTCGTATGGATTACAATAATGTAGTCTCGGATTACAATCGACAGACGAAACGGTTTCCTGGCAAGTTAGTCGCTTCCATCTTCGGTTTTGATGAAAAGGAATATTTCAAAGCGGACACAGCTGCGAATGAAGCACCCAAAGTCGATTTTGGAGATGACAACGATTGATTCGAAATGCCGTCCGTTTTTGTCTAGCTGTATGTCTGAGCGTAATCCTAATGCCTGCAGGGGTGTTCGCAGCTGACGTCCCGCGGTGGAATGATATGGATTACTATATCCAAGACCATGCAGGCATACTTTCCACAGAACAGAAGGCGGAACTCAACCGCCTAGGTGGCATGCTGAATGACGCGACAGGTGCTGAACTTGCGGTACTCACGCTATCTAGCATTGGGGACGAACCGGTTGAGGATTTCGGACTAAAAGCGTATAGGGAATACCAACTCGGCAAAAAGGATGAACAAAACGGAGCATTGCTCGTCGTGACAACCACACCGAATTCGGATAAAAAGAGACATTTCCGGCTGATTACCGGATACGGTTTGGAAGGTGCATTGCCAGATGGGAAAATCGGCAGGATCATGGATGAAGTATCCATGCCTTATTTAGAAAAGCAAAACCCTGAGCCAGACTTGGCAATCATGGAAGGGTACAAAGCGTTTTATAATGAAATTGCTGCAGAATATGGATGGGACGGAGAAGTGGCCGAAGTGAATACAGTTGCCGACCAAGGCGGATCAGGTCTTGGCATTCCGTCACCCATCATTGTTTTCATTATCATTTATCTGCTAATCCGCTTTATGGGCGGCGGACGCGGCGGTGGTGGTGGACGAGGTGGAAGAGGTAGACGCAGAGGCGGACCCATCTTCTTCCCAGGCTCCTTCGGCGGAGGCGGTGGCTTCGGTGGAGGCAGCGGCGGCTTCGGCGGCGGAGGAGGGTTCTCCGGAGGCGGTGGATCCTCAGGCGGCGGTGGGGCAGGTAGGAGTTGGTGATCCCAAAAGCGAAGGACGCCTGCCTAGGGGCGACAGGCATAAGGCGAAGATGCGGCGTGGCGCTTTTTGCCACAGAGCAGCTTTGACTTATGACCCCGAGCCCCTGGCGCCCGCAGCTGGACGAACCAAAAGCGAAGGGCGCCTGCAGCTGGACGAACCAAAAGCGAAAAAAAATATTGAATTGAACTTGAGCAACTGCTTTCCATTCAAGCGTTCATAGGAGTTGAATTGCTGCAAATAAATTGGCAGGCAATGAATGGACCCTGGCAGCGAAAGAATGGGCCTTTGTAAGAAAGAATGGACCCTGATGGCAAAAGAATGGGCCTTTGTCGGAATGAGTGGACGCTAACTAATATTCTATAAAAACTATCCAATCGAGGTGTTTAAAAATGCACATCCATTTCTACACAAAACCCGGTTGCCACTTATGCGATGAAGCAGAAGCGATGATGAAATTGGTCGCGGAAGATTTTCCGCTGACGTGGACAACAATCAATATCGAAAAAGACGATGAAAGCCATGAGAAATACATGCTCATGATTCCGGTCCTGGAGAACGATGGGGAAGTGTTATTATACGGATCCATCAGCTACGTGGACTTAGTTGATTTATTCTAAAAAAAAGAGTAAGAAGTTTGAAATTAACGAAGAGAAGGTATACAATAACAATAAGATTTATATTTTTTTACACTACGTGGGACAAAATTATAAAGGGTGGGCAAAATATGACCCTTAGAAAGAGGGGCTTTCCTTGAACTCGAAAATTCTCGAGGCACAACGAAAGCTTGTGCCGGAAATGATGGAGATCTTGCACCAAAGGTATAGACTCTTGAAATTCATTGAGATGTCCGGGCCGATTGGCAGAAGGCCACTTAGCATGACCGCGGATATTTCTGAGCGGGAATGCCGAAACTTAATGGAAGCGTTGCGAACCGAAGGACTGATCCGCATCGCGAAAGAAGGAGCCACAATTACGGTCGAAGGTTCCACCGTCCTAAACACGCTCAGATCGAGCATTGAAGAATGGACGGGGCATGGGCTGGTGGCCAGGAAATTGGTTGCACTATTGGGAATTCAAAGCGTACAAATCGTCCCGGGAGATTGTGATGTGGATCCAGCAGTCAAAAGATTGATTGGTAAAGAAGCCGCATCGGAATTCATGGAGAGAATCGGTGAAGGGCAAGTCATTGCGGTCACCGGAGGAAGCTCGGTGGCGTCCATTCCGCAGCATATCCACCGGTTCGGCGATGCCGACCATTTGCACTTCATAGCGGCAAGGGGCGGAGTTGGAGATGATATCGGCTTGCAGGCGAATGTTATCGCAGCCTCGTTTGCCGAAGCGAGCGGAGGGACGTACAGCACGTTTTACTATCCCGAATCTCTGAGCAAAGAGGCGCATGAAGTATTCAAACGAGAACCTGAAGCTGTCAAAATGATGGAACTGTACGAAAAAACCGATTGTGTACTACATGGAATCGGGGATGCAGAAAGAATGGCCACCATGCGTAAAACGGCGGAGAATGAACAGCTTCTTCTGCAGGAACGCGGGGCGAAGGGTGAAGCATTTGGCTATTATTTCGATGCAGACGGAAGTATCGTTCACCAAATCCGCACAGTTGGCATCCAAACGGAACAGTTGAAGCGAATTCCGCTTATTATCGCAGTCGCAGGTGGAGAGAGTAAATCAGAAGCAATCTTATCTTATATGGCAAGCGCCCCTCGTCAAACGATCCTAGTGACAGATGAAGGTGCAGCGAAAGGCATGCTTGCGAAATTGGAACGCGAAGATCGACAAAACTAATTGGAGGTAATGGAAATGACTTTAAAAATGGCGATTAATGGATTCGGTCGTATTGGCAGACTTGTGATGCGGGAAGCGCAAAAGCATGAGAATATTGAAATCGTGGCTGTGAATGATTTAACGGATGCAGCGATGCTTGCACATTTATTGAAATACGATTCGGTCCATGGCATTTTCGATGCGGAAATCAGTTCGGAAGAAGATCATCTTCTCGTCAACGGCAAAAAAATCAAAGTGTATGCTGAAAAAGATCCTTCCCAGCTGCCTTGGGGCGAATTGGATGTCGATATTGTCATCGAGTCGACAGGCGTATTCCGAGATGAAAAAGGCTTGCTGAAGCATATTGAAGCAGGAGCTAAAAAAGTCATCTTGTCCTCGCCGGCTAAAGGGGACGTCAAAACGCTTGTTATGGGTGTGAATGAAAACGACTATGATGCATCAAATGACAAGGTCGTTTCAAACGCATCCTGTACAACGAACTGTCTTGCACCGGTCGTAAAAGTGTTAAATGACCAATTCGGCATTAAACGCGGCATGATGACGACTGTCCACTCGTATACGAATGACCAAAAGATTTTGGATTTGCCGCATTCCGATTACCGCCGTGCGCGTGCTGCCGCTGAATCAATGATCCCAACAACTACAGGAGCAGCATCTGCCGTAACAAAAGTTATCCCTGAATTGAAAGGGAAATTGGATGGAATGGCTGTCCGCGTTCCGACTCCTAACGTCTCACTCGTTGATTTCGTCGCTGAACTGTCGAAAGAAGTGACAGTCGAAGATGTGAATGCAGCATTGAAAAAAGCATCCGAAAATGAGTTGAAAGATATCCTTTTCTATAATGAAATTCCGCTTGTTTCAAGAGACTATAATGGCAATACAGCTTCATCGACAGTAGACGGACTTTCCACTATGGTCTTGGACAACGACATGGTTAAAGTGATCGCATGGTATGATAATGAATCCGGCTATTCTGCACGCTGCATCGATTTAGCTCTCTATATGAGCAAACAAGGCATTTAAAACATAGCCATTCTTATGGCGACCCATTATAATAGATAAATGGGTAGGAGGAACGGCGATGCCCGTTCCTTTTTTTTATAAGTTTGCGATGGAATTTAAGCTCCGTCGCCTTAATTTCTTGGAGGTGTGCAGTTTTCATGAATGAGAAACAGACAATCAAGGATATCGATCTAAACGGAAAGCGCGTATTTTGCCGCGTCGATTTCAATGTGCCGATGGAGGGCGGAAAAGTTACGGATGATACAAGGATCCGTGCCGCCATACCGACAATTGAATTCATGACTGGCAAAGGAGCGAAAGTGATTCTTGCCAGCCATCTTGGAAGACCAAAAGGCGAAGTGAAAGAGGAGTTAAGATTGACCGCCGCGGGTGAAAGATTGTCTGAGCTCCTGAACAAGAATGTGAAAAAGTTGGACGAATCGATTGGCGAGGAAGTCGAGAAAGCAGTAGCCGAATTGCAGAACGGTGAAGTTCTTCTTCTTGAAAACGTCAGATTCCATGCAGGTGAAGAGAAAAACGATCCTGAACTTGCTAAGCAGTTTGCCTCTCTTGCCGACCTATTCGTCAACGATGCGTTCGGAGCAGCACATCGCGCTCACGCTTCTACAGCTGGCATCGCCGAATTCATCCCGGCTGTCAGCGGATTTTTGATGGAGAAAGAATTGGAGGTTCTTGGGAAAGCTTTGTCTAACCCGGAGCGGCCGTTCACTGCCATCATCGGAGGCGCAAAAGTGAAAGATAAAATCGGTGTCATCGATAACTTATTGGACAACGTCGATAATTTATTGATTGGCGGAGGCCTTTCGTACACATTCACAAAAGCGGAAGGATATGAAACTGGCAACTCCTTAGTTGAAGAAGATAAAATTGAGCTTGCACAATCTTTCATTCAAAAAGCGAAAGAAAAAAACGTGAATCTCTATTTGCCAATTGACGCAGTTGTTGCTGATGCATTTTCTGAAACAGCGAATGTCAAAACTGTTAAAATCGATGAAATCCCTGAAGGTTGGATGGGGCTTGATATCGGTCCTGAAACAGCAGAGTTATACGCAAATGTTATCCGGGATTCCAAACTGATCATTTGGAACGGGCCGATGGGTGTGTTTGAAATGGAACCGTTCTCAGCAGGCACAAAGCAAGTTGCTTTGGCGATGGCCGAAACAAAAGCATATACAGTCATCGGCGGAGGAGACTCCGCTGCAGCGGTCGAGAAATTTGACGTTGCGGAACAAATGGATCATGTATCGACTGGCGGCGGCGCTTCCTTGGAATTCATGGAAGGTAAAGAACTGCCTGGCGTAACTGTACTGAACGATAAATGACAGGAGGGATAAAATTGCGTAAGCGAATCATTGCAGGGAACTGGAAGATGTACAAAATGATGGACGAAGCGAAAAGCTTTGTGGCGGAAGTGAAAGGGCGCTTGCCGGAAACGGAGCTTGTTGAAGCTGTCATTTGCCCACCTTCTCTCTTTTTAGCGGAGCTCGTGAATCAATCGGAAGGTACTTCATTGAAAATTGGTGCTCAAACGATGCATGATGCCGCGGAAGGTGCCTACACAGGGGAAGTGAGCCCTAACATGCTCGCAGACTTGAACGTCCAGTATGTCATTTTAGGCCATTCTGAACGACGTCAATATTTCAACGAAACAGATGAGTCGGTGAACCGTAAAGTGCTTGCCGCTTTTGCGAACGGTTTGACGCCTATCGTCTGTGTTGGAGAGAGCCTTGAGGAACGCGAAGGCGGCAAGACGGTCGAGCGGGTTGCATTACAAGTGAACAAAGCGTTTGAAGGTGTGAGTGCGGATCAGGCGAAGGAGGCAATCATCGCTTATGAGCCAATCTGGGCAATCGGCACCGGCAAAACGGCGACAGCGGAAGATGCCAATGACGTGTGCAAGGAAATCCGTCATGAAATCGGAAAGCTGTATGATAAGAATACTGCGTCCGCAATACGGATACAGTATGGCGGCAGTGTGAAGCCTGCCAATATCGGCGAACTTCTATCAATGGAACATATTGACGGAGCACTCGTCGGAGGGGCAAGCCTTGAAGCGGATTCATTCGTCAAAATGATCGAGGTCGCAACGCATGAATAAAGCACCAGTCGCTTTAATCATTCTGGATGGCTTCGGGTTAAGGGATGAAAAATTCGGAAATGCAGTCGCTCAAGCGAAAACACCGAATTTCGATATACTTTGGGACAACTATCCCCATTCAACATTGACGGCTTGCGGAGAAGCGGTCGGTCTCCCTGAAGGGCAGATGGGCAACTCAGAAGTCGGCCACTTGAATATTGGTGCAGGACGGATTGTCTATCAAAGCTTAACGAGAATTAATAAATCCATCAAAGACGGAGATTTCATGACGAACCCGGCTACCCTCGGCGCATTGGATCACGTGAAACGGCAAGGTTCAGCCCTTCATCTGATGGGGCTGCTTTCGGATGGCGGCGTACATAGCCATTATGAACACCTATTTGCCCTTCTCCGACTTGCGAAAATGAATGGGATTGAGAAAGTATATGTCCATGCGTTTCTTGACGGAAGGGATGTCGGTCCGCAAACCGCGCCTCGTTATATCGAGAAGACGGAAGAAGTGATGACAGGTCTCGGAGTTGGCAAAATCGCCTCGGTGTCCGGTCGTTATTACTCGATGGACAGAGATAAAAGATGGGATCGCGTAGAGCGCGCCTACCGGGCAATTGTTGATGGGGATGGGGACGCCTATCCTACGGCGACAGCCGGCATTCTAGCTTCCTATGAAGAAGGATTACATGATGAATTCGTCGTACCGTTTGTCATTGAAGAGGAAGGCAAGCCGATAGCGACACTGGAAGACGGAGACGCAGTCGTATTCTTCAATTTCAGGCCGGACCGGGCAATCCAACTTTCGCGTGCATTTACCGATCCGGGCTTTGATGGATTTCATACCGGTCCAAAAACATTCGATCATTTGAAATTCGTAACATTCACTCACTATAATGATGATGTACAAGCCGATGTCGTTTTCGGAAATGATAATTTGGAAAACACAATCGGCGAAGTGATTGCTAAAAACGGGTTGAGGCAACTTCGGATTGCTGAAACCGAGAAATACCCGCATGTCACTTTTTTCATGAGTGGCGGCAGGGAAGCAGAGTTCGAAGGGGAAACACGAATTTTAATCGCGAGCCCTAAAGTTGCGACGTACGATCTAAAACCTGAAATGAGCGCCGTAGAAGTGACGGAAGCGTTATTGAAAGAAATTGAAGGAGACCGCCAAGATGCCATTATCCTCAATTTTGCGAATCCGGATATGGTCGGCCATAGCGGCATGCTGGAGCCGACGATCAAGGCGATTGAAACCGTTGATGCGTGCCTCGGCAGAATCATCGACGCACTTATGTTAAAAGGCGGGACGGCAATCGTCACAGCCGATCACGGCAATTCCGACGAAGTCGTCACGCTCGAAGGAAAGCCGATGACGGCGCATACGACAAATCCCGTGCCAGTCATCATTACAAAAGATGATATCGAATTACGGGAAGGCGGCATCCTATCTGATCTCGCCCCAACTATGCTGAAACTGCTGGGAATCGAACAGCCGGAAGAAATGTCCGGAACACCATTATTCTAGAAATGTTTGTTGATTGAAGCGGAAGGCGGCGACTCCTGCGGGAAAAGCGTCAGCTGATGACCCCGCAACGTAGCGAAGCGAAGTGAGGAGACTGAAGCGACGCCCGCGGAAAGCGTCCGCCTGGAGCGGAAATCAACAGTCTTACTTTATTCTAATAAAAGGGAGAGATTGAAATGCCAATCATTACTCATATCCAAGCACGAGAAGTTCTAGATTCACGCGGAAATCCGACAGTTGAAGTTGAAGTATTCACAGAAAGCGGCGCATTTGGCCGTGCAATCGTTCCATCCGGCGCTTCAACAGGTGAATACGAAGCAGTTGAATTACGCGACGGTGATGCAAAGCGCTACCTAGGTAAAGGTGTTCTACGCGCAGTTGACCACGTCAACGAAGTAATCGCGGACGAAATCGTCGACAACTACTCGGTGTTAGACCAAGTCGTCATCGATAAAGCCCTCATCGAATTAGACGGAACGGATAACAAAGGTAAACTTGGAGCCAACGCAATCCTTGGCGTTTCAATGGCAGTCGCACACGCTGCGGCCGATTATTTAGATCTCCCTCTTTATCAATACCTTGGCGGCGTCAATGCCAAGCAACTGCCAGTTCCAATGATGAACATTTTGAACGGCGGCGAACACGCAGATAACAACGTTGATATCCAAGAATTCATGGTCATGCCGGTTGGCGCTGAATCTTTCCGCCACGGACTTCGCATGGGTGCGGAAATCTTCCACAGCTTAAAAGACGTACTCAAAACAAAAGGTCTGAACACGGCTGTTGGTGACGAAGGCGGTTTTGCACCGAACTTAGCATCGAATGAAGAAGCGCTATCCACAATCATGGAAGCAATTGAAAATGCAGGGTACAAGCCTGGCGAAGAAGTATTGCTCGCAATGGACGTCGCTTCTTCCGAGTTCTACGATAGCGAAGCGAAAACATATCGCTTGGCGGGTGAAGGAATCACGAAGACTTCTGAAGAAATGGTCGCTTGGTACGAAGAGCTTTGCTCGAAATACCCAATCGTGTCAATCGAAGACGGTCTTGACGAAAACGACTGGGCGGGACATAAGCTATTGACAGACCGCCTTGGCAGCAAAGTCCAATTGGTCGGGGACGATCTATTCGTCACAAACACTGAGAAATTGGCGCGCGGAATCGAAGAAGGCGTCGGCAACTCGATCCTGATTAAAGTGAACCAAATCGGTACATTGACAGAAACATTCGACGCAATCGAAATGGCGAAACGCGCTGGCTACACAGCCGTCATCTCCCACCGTTCAGGTGAATCCGAAGACACAACAATCGCCGATATCGCAGTCGCAACAAACGCGGGCCAAATCAAAACAGGCGCCCCATCCCGCACGGACCGCGTCGCAAAATACAACCAACTCCTTCGCATTGAAGACCAGTTGGATGAAACTTCAGTTTATCTTGGAGAGAAAACTTTTTATAACTTAAAGAAATAAAAGGAAAAAGTCGGCCGGCAATGTCCGGCTGATCTTTTTTGACTGAAAACTTGTTGTAGAAGTATAAAATGTTTGATAGAATATAAATGTTGTTAGTTCGATGCAGGAGGTGGAACAAAGTGCATGCTTTGTTAATGACATTACTATTAATCGTATCAGTGGCGTTAATCGTTGTAGTATTATTGCAATCCGGAAAAAGTGCAGGTCTGTCTGGAGCCATCTCCGGTGGTGCCGAACAACTTTTTGGGAAACAAAAAGCACGAGGTCTTGATTTGGTGCTTCAAAGAGTGACCATCGTACTTTCAATTTTATTTTTCATTTTGGCACTTGCCATCGTGAAATTTTAATCGAAAACCATCTAATTGCATATAAGACAAACGCCTGACCACCCGTATGGTCGGGCGTTTTTTTCCATAAGGAACTGGAAATAATGAGTACATAGAACACTTTTTAGCATGAAAGGATGAGCTACATGAGAATTGCACAACCGAAACCATTCTTTTTTGAAACTGGGAAAAGGGCAGTGCTATTATTGCATGGTTTTACAGGAACATCAGCAGACGTCAGAATGCTTGGCCGTTTTCTTGAAAAGAAAGGATATACGTCATTAGCTCCGCATTATCGCGGGCACGGTGTCCCACCTGAACAACTTATCCAAACTGGACCGGATGAATGGTGGGAAGATGTTGTTGCAGGGTACCATCAATTGAAAGACGCAGGCTACGAAGAAATCGCAGTTTGCGGATTATCGCTCGGCGGCGTATTTTCATTGAAAATAGGGGTTAAAATGCCAGTAAAGGGTATTGTAACAATGTGTGCTCCCATGTCGATGAAAACGACGGAAAAGATGTATGAAGGGGTATTGAAGTATGCTTCGGAATACAAAAGATACGAAGGCAAATCGAAAGACGTCATCGATGAAGAAGTCGAAGCATTGCGTGGAAAGTCAATGCCTTCATTAAGTGAATTAAGCACATTAGTCGATGATGTGCGGGAAAGTCTGCCGCATGTCGAGGCACCTCTCTTCGTCGTTCAATCAAGGAATGATGAAGTGATTGATGTTAACTCCGCGAACGTTATTTTTGATAAGGCTTCATCCGAGGAAAAACAGATAAAATGGTTTGAGAAATCGACGCATGTCATCACGTTAGGACCTGAAAAGGAACAACTCCATGAAGATGTGTATCAATTTCTTGAATCGCTTCACTGGAACGTGTGAAAATGTAATTAGTTGACGATAGTTAAGAATGGAGGGATGTAATTGGACTTTATTGATGAAGAACTAAAAAATAGGCTTCTGTCTTTTATGAGAGAGGAATCTTATAAGCCGCTGACTGTTCAAGAAATCCAGGAATACTTAGGGATTGAAGGGGCGGCTGAATTCAAAGAGCTTGTGAAAATGCTCGTCCAACTAGAGCAGAAAGGGGATATCGTCCGTTCGCGCACGAACCGTTATGGCGTCCCTGAAAAGATGAATCTGTTAAGAGGGAAGTTCATTGGACATGCGAAAGGTTTCGGATTTGTCACCCCTGAAACAGAAGGAATGGATGATATATTCATCCCGCCACCTGAAGTAAATGGGGCGATGAACGGGGATATCGTGCTTGTCCGCGTTTCAAAAGGTGAATTCGGCGGCAGACGTGAAGGAACGATTGTCCGGATTGCAGAACGGAAGACGACGAAGGTCGTTGGGACGTATCAGGATAATCGGGGCTTCGGATTCGTCATTCCGGATGACAAAAAATTGCCGATGGACATTTTTATCGGCAAAGGGAACTCGCTTGATGCAGTTGACGGGCATAAAGTCGTCGTCGAAATTACTGAATGGCCAAGCGACTTGAAATCAGCGACAGGAATGGTCGTCCAGATTCTTGGCCATAAAAACGATCCAGGCGTCGATATTCTGTCGATCATCCATAAGCATGGCATCGAAGTTGAATTTCCCCAAGCCGTGCTGGACGAAGCGAATAAAACCCCGGATGAAGTACAGGAGCAGGATATATTCAGACGTCGGGACCTTCGGGAAGATCTTGTCATTACGATTGACGGAGCGGACGCAAAAGACTTGGATGATGCAATTTCGCTTGTGAAAAACGGGGACGGTACATTTACACTTTCCGTCCATATTGCGGACGTCAGCCATTATGTAAGGCAGAACACAGCCCTTGACGATGAAGCGTATGAACGGGCGACGAGCGTCTATTTGACGGACAGGGTCATCCCGATGCTGCCGCATAAGCTGTCGAACGGCATCTGTTCATTGAACCCGCATGTCGACCGGTTGACATTATCTTGCATGATGAAAATCGATCGCAACGGTAAAGTCGTGGAGCATGAAATCTTTGAAAGTGTCATTCAGTCGAAAGAGCGTATGACATATACGGATGTCTATAAGATCATTGAAGTAAAAGATGAAGAGCTCATGGAGAAATATGCGCATATCGTCCCGATGTTGAACGATATGGCAGAGTTGGCTTCAATTTTAAGACAGAAGAGGATCGACCGCGGGGCAATCGATTTCGATTTCAAGGAATCAAAAGTGATTGTCGATGACAACGGGTGGCCGACTGATATCGTCTTACGTGAACGTACATCAGCAGAACGCCTCATTGAGGAATTCATGCTTGCTGCAAACGAAACGGTTGCTGAGCACTTCCACTGGCTGCAAGTGCCTTTCATTTACCGCATTCACGAAGACCCGAAAGCTGAGAAACTGACGAGATTCTTCGAGTTCTTGACGAATTTCGGTATTGTCGTCAAAGGAACTGGCAACAAAGTGCATCCGCGCGCCTTGCAGGAAATTGTGGAGTCAATTGAAGGCATGCCGGAAGAAACTGTCATTTCAACGATGTTGCTTCGTTCCATGCAACAGGCGAAGTATTTCGAGGAAAGCTTGGGCCACTTCGGATTGTCCACAGACTACTATACACATTTCACGTCACCAATCCGAAGATTTCCGGACTTGATCGTGCATAGACTAATCCGCACGTATTTGATTGAAAAGGATTTGTCTCGCGAAACGATTGCACACTGGAAAGCGAACATGTCTGAAATTGCGCAGCATACGTCAGAACGCGAGCGCCGGGCAGTTGACGCCGAGCGTGACACGGACGCATTGAAGAAAGCGCAGTACATGCTCGATAAGATCGGCGAGGAATTCGACGGCGTCATTTCGTCTGTGACGAACTTTGGTATGTTTGTTGAACTTGAGAACACGGTCGAAGGACTCGTGCATGTCAGCTATATGACGGACGATTATTACCGTTTTGATGACCGTCAAATGATGTTGATCGGCGAGCATACCGGAAAACAGTTCAGAATCGGGGATGAAGTTTCGATCCGCGTCGTTTCCGTCAAACCTGAGGAATCAGCAATCGACTTTGAAATCTCAGGTATGAAGCAATCATTCCACCGCACGCGGAAAGAAACGCCGAAAGTCATTCATACGAAGAAACCGAGCAGTGGCGGCGGGCGACGGGGAGATTCCGACAAGCCCAAAGGCGACAAGAAAAAAGGCGCACCAAGCCAAAAGAAGAAGTTTTACGAAGGTGTAGCGAAAAAGAAGAAGAAACAGGCTCCGAGAAAGAGAAAATAAGAGTGGCGGCATTCGTTCAGGCGAATGCCGTGGCATTTTTAATTAATGGGGGTAATGAGTATGGCGAAAGGTCAAGGGAAAGTACTGGCCATCAATAAAAAAGCGAACCATGACTTTGCGATTGAAGATACGATTGAAGCAGGGATTGTATTGCAAGGGACGGAAATCAAATCAATCCGTAATGGCAAAGTGCAATTGCGCGATGCGTTCGTCCTGATCCGGAACAATGAAGCATGGATTTCCAACATGCATATCAGTCCGTACGAACAGGGAAACCAATTCAACCACGACCCATTGCGTTCGCGGAAACTGCTGCTCCATAAGAAGCAGATTGCTGCGCTGATCGGTCAAGTGAAGCAGGACGGCTATTCAATCGTGCCGCTGAAAATGTACTTGAAAGATGGCTTTGCAAAAGTATTGATCGGCGTTGGTAAAGGGAAAAAGCTTTACGACAAGCGAGAAGATTTGAAGAAGAAAGAAGCAAAACGCGAAGTGGAACGTGCTTTCAAAGCGAAACAGCAATATTGATTTTTAGCTCACTGGAAGTATTGCGAGCTGTTAGTAGATTCGTTCTGATAGGACTTAGGTCATGAAACGGTGAAAAGGTTGAGGATTCAATAGATAAACCATCGGATTCGATAGATAAGTTCATTCATTCGATAGATAAATCGCTGTATTCAATAGATAAAATCATTTATTCAAGCGATAACTTGTGAGCCAGCAGGATGCCTGCAATTGGGTTCTAGAAAAAGTGTGAACACGACGAAAATTGTTTGCTCATTCGCACGAGGATTGATATTTACGTCAAAATGTAGTATGATACTAGTAGTGATATAGTTCAGAAGCCTTCAACAGGCATTCCTGACATCCCTTTAAAGGTGTAACAACCTTTTATAACGGGGACGTTACGGATTCGACAGAGGTGGTCTGGGCTTGAGCTGCGCGTCGGAGGGATCGTCTCCGTCAGAAACGACAGTTAATAATAACTGGCAAAACAAACAACAACTTAGCATTCGCAGCGTAAGCTGATGAATCTGCCTAGCAGTTCCATCGCCCATGTGGCATTGTTAGGCTCACCTATTAGTGGGATACGGTAACGGTCGCCTCCTGAGGCCGTTGCAAGAGATTATCAGGATAGCGCTCAAGACGCCTTGATTGACGGCATAATGCAGCGCGAATCGAAAGTAGTCAATCTACACGCGTAGACGCTGAAGTAGCAGAGCCTTTGGACGCGGGTTCGACTCCCGCCGTCTCCATAGTTTAATTTCATGGAGTTTCAAACAGTGTCAAAACCCTTGATATTCAAGGGTTTTTTCTTTTACACTGTTTCATCTGATTTCATATAGTATCAATCAAATTTAGTCAGAGCGTAGTCCTTTATCTACATCTCAATGTAGTTGGCAAACTTTAAGATCGCTTCTTCTTTCGCCGTCTTCGTAACATGAGCATAGATGTTCATTGTCGTCTGAACGTCGCTATGTCCTAAACGATCTTTCACTTCTTGGATATAGCCACGTTTAATCGCATTGCTTTACCCACAGGTCATAGACTTCCTGATATGTTTCAGCACGTTCCTGTTGGTACGTGCCGCTAGCATTATAATCCGAGTCTAGCACCTACTTCTGCATACTCTATATCTTTTCTTTCTGCATTCCAATTACCCCCTGTTTGTCCGTCCCATATCGCTCCTGTTTCAACGAAACCGACAGACGCATACAACTTCCGGGCGGCTTTGTTTACCATCCAATATGATATAGAAACTGCATCGGCTTTTCCTTGTGGAAACGACTTTATGTAATCAATAACTTTCATCATTGCTTGTTTGCCAAATCCTTTGCCTTGATGCTTTTTATCAATCATAAAGCGATTAAGTCCATAAGTAGATTTATCTCCATATTTTTCATGTAAAATTGAACTTTCCGCCAGTTTGTAAAATCCAATATCGACATATCCTATGACTTCATCATTGTTGCATATAGCGAAGATCATAGGAGGCTTTTCGTCGTTGAGTATCCTCACATAAGCTCTAGCCAAACAATATATGCTGGAATCCACATTTCCTTTCTGCTCATCTGTTATGCTTAACTTCAACACTGCCTCAAAATTATCGTGGGTAATTTTTCTTAATTCAATCATTTATCTTCCCTACTTCCGAAAATATAAATTCGCTGCATCTGCCTGTAACGCCGTTCCCGTCCCCAAGGGCAAGGGCGTTCCCCGTCCTCCGTGCCTTAACGACACCAGTATAGTATAAAAACCCAGATGTTTCCATATGAATATTCCAAGTCCTTCTGCAGTCTGCTCGCCGCCGCCAAAAGGCTTTTCATATAGAAAGCCAAACACACGGGGTAAATCCGAATGAGCTGTTTAGCAGGTAGGGAATCAAGAGTCCTGTACTGCACAGAACCCTCGGAAACTCCCATTGGAGTTCCCGAGGGTTCAGAATTTTACTATGGTGTTATGAAAATCTGTGTAACTTATTGTTGCATTTTACCTGCAGTATAACCGCCATCTACTGCAAGTGTTACACCGCTAATTGATTTTGCAAGATTTGAGCATAAAAATACGACAGCATTTGCTTGGTCTTCAGCAGTAGACATTCTTCCAGCTGGAAGTGATTTGAGTACGGCTTCGTATTGTTCTGGGGATGTTTTTGACCAACTTTCAATTGCAGGTGTAATGGTTGCACCCGGTGCAATAGAATTAATGGTAATGCCTTTTTGACCATATTCCAATGCAACTGATTTCGTTAAACCAGCGATAGCATGTTTAGATGCAGTATAGGGAGCCATGTTTGGTGATCCTTCAATACCAGCACCTGATGCCGTATTGACAATTGCACCGCCGCCAGTTTTCAACATTGCATTGACTTGGTGCTTGATGCAGTAAAAAGTACCATACAGATTTACTTTTAGTGTAATATCCCAATCTTTAGAATCCAATTCTCCAATCGGTTTAAGACCTTTGTTGATACCCGCATTGTTATGTGCAAAGTCAAGCTTGCCAAATGTTTCAACTGTTTTATTTACAAGTGCAATTACTTGCTCTTCATCACTTACGTCACATTTAATAAATGCTGCTTCGCCGCCGTTGTCTTTGATGATTTGTACAGTTTCTAGTCCTGCTTCTTCGCTTACATCAGAAATCATTACCTTTGCGCCTGCTTTTGCTAATGCAACTGCAGCTGCTCTACCGATTCCAGACCCTGATGCTGTGACTAATCCTGCTTTACCTTCCATAATTCCTACCATGAAAAACACTCCTTTTTTTCCTGAATTACAATACGAACCATTTATCCCGTTAATAAGCTAAACTAAATAACCCGTTAATATGTGTTAAATAACGTACGTTACTCGCTTCCTTCATTAAAGAAGCAGGTAAACCTTTAAGTGCTATATTGTTAGCTCCGATTGAAGCCACGCCGTCTTTACGACCAAGGCTTGCCAATGTACCGGAGTTTGTTGGATTAAATGCTTCTAACGTTTTTCCTTGTAAATACGCATATAAGTTATATCCTACAAGCTCACCCATTTGCCAAGCATTTTGTGCAGTAGGGGCGTATGGACGACCACCTTCAGAAGGGAAGGCAACCGCACTGTCACCTACAACGAATACATCTGGATGTGAGCTTGATTGGAGAAACTCATTAACCGTAGCACGACCGCGATCTACTGCAAGTTCTGATTCACTAACCAATGGATTACCCGCTACTCCTCCTGTCCATACAAATGTATTTGCTACAATTGTACGGCCATCTTTCAAGGAAATTTCATTACCACTCACATTTGTTACAGGTAGTCCCAATAAGAATTCTACCCCACGTGCCTCTAGGCTTGCAGTGGCACGCTCGATTAAATGATCTGGTAATACTGGCAATACTTTTGGACCGGCTTCAACAAGTTTGATCTTCAATTCTTTTGGATCTACACCAAAACCTTTTGCGATTTTTGGCATATGGTCAACAATTTCTCCGACTAATTCAATACCGGTTAAACCGCCACCACCGATTACAATCGTTGCATCGGCTTCATTTTTAGATTTTGCGTATTCACTGATTTTACCTACGATATGATTGTAGATTTTAGTAGCATCATTTACTGATTTTAACACCATGCTATTTTCTTCAAGCCCTGGTATGCCAAAGTAAGCTGTTACACTGCCTAATGCCACCACAAGTGCATCATATTTTATAGTCGAACCATCAGAAACCTTTACCTCTTTCTTATCGACTGAGAAAGATTCGACCTTTGCTATTTTTAGATCGATATCTTTTCCTTTGAAAAGCTTTTCTAAAGGTATTGAAACGGCCTTTTCAGAGATGGTCCCACCTGCAAGTCGATGCAATTCAGTAATTATCTGGTGTGTTGGATATTGATTGATAACAGTAATTGTAGCGTCATCACTTGATAAATAGTTGCGGACAGTTACAGCAGTAAGAAGACCACCATATCCTGCGCCTAAAATTACAATGCGTTTTGACATTTTGTTATCCCCTTTTTTATCGTCTTGTAGTAGAAGAATTATCTTCTGCTGTCACGTTCAGCTGCTACTTGCAGATATGAATTCACAAAACGGAAAAGCTTTTGAGCTTGTGGATCTTTCATCATTTTTAGAAGACCAAAAAGACCAATCACTTCGGTACTATCCTCGGCACGGTCTTTGGCTTCGATCATTGTAGCTGCAATATTTTTTACAGAGTCTTTTACCGGTTCGCCAATTTCTTTAATGAAACCAACTGTGTCATTTAGTAATACATCATCGGTTGCAACAGATTGAGCAAAATCATAGGATTTATTCAAAATGTTGAGAAGCTCGGTTAGTTTCGGTAATTGTTCTACTAAAGCAGTTAATGACTCTTGCACTTCAGGTTTTAATAGCTGAACAAGAACATCTAGTTTTTCTTGATTTGAAGGTACATTCACGATTTCTTCAGCAGGATTGATTGCGTTATTCTGTGAGGTCATTTGCGATTCTCCTTTGTTTTAGTTAAATTAAACTGATCCTTACATCAGCAATAAATCAAATTATTGTTGAAAGACAACACGGAAGAAAGCAGCAGCTAAGTTTTCCATTGAACAATATACGCCCATCTACAAGTAAAATCAAATATATAATTCGATATCTAATTATTTGTCGGTGAAATACATCCTTCGAAAATTTATGCATTAACTATTCATAATATCTTCAATTTCTAATGGATTATGCGCCTCTTCAGTTTAATAGCTGTAGAGGCTACTTTTATGGAGGAAAGGGAGGTATGGACGTTATTTTTCATAAAATGGACAATAAGTAAAAAAAATATTTGTCAAGCAAGTATTTGAGATTGTAATTTGCAATCGAATTTTATAGAATAACAAACATAGTTCAATTAAAGTACTTTGATTAAACTACAATTCGTGAAAATTGGGATGTAGAAAGGAAATCGTAAATGAAATTTAGAGAGTTTTTAAAAGGTAAAGGTGCTGCCTCCGCAATATTTATGGGGGTTTTATATGCAGTTTGTATGTTAGGGATCTTTTTGCCAGGTTACACGGCAATTCCAGGAAATATCGATCAACTGCCAATTGCTATTATTAATGATGACGAAGGAGAATTTGGGGGACAAATTGCAGAGAGCCTAGAAGAACAACTCCCATTCGAGAACATAAAAACAGATGTTTCGAATAAAGTAGCTTTGGAAGACTTAGAAGATAACGAATTAGCTTTAGTTATTCATATTCCAAAAACGTTTTCAGCTGATTTGAAAAATAGTGAAGGCCCATCAAGCATTGAGTTCACTCTCAATGAAGCTGGAGCAACAGTTGTAGCCTCTTCAATGAATCAAGTTGTTTCTCAAATTAATGCACAATTAAGTGCACAATTCTCGCAGCAAACAGCACAAGGCATCTTAATGAACTTTAATGTGCCTGAAAAGCAAGCAAAGGAAATGGCGGAGAAAATTGAAAACAGCTATGTAAGTAATGTTGTTACAATCAATGACATTCCAGATGGTATGCATAATAATATGCTGCCCATGTTCTTAACGATGGCCTTATATGTAGGGGCAATGATTGCAGCGATGCAATTAGTGGGAGCGTTTAAAGCGAATCGCGGGAAAGCTACGAAAACACGTTTATTCATCTACGTGCAATTAACAGCCATCATCGTTGGACTAATTGCTGGTTTAGTTTCAACAATAATAGTGATGGGGATTAATGATTTAAGCGGGGATTTATTCCTGAAGATTTTCGGGCAGCAAATCTTGAATTATTGGGTAAGCTTTAACTTCACAGCAACTGTCATCTTCTTGTTTGGAGAAGCGGGTATGGTTTTAAATATCCCGATCCTATTAGTTCAGACACTTGCAAATGGAGCAGTCATTCCACGTGCCATGATGTATGCGCCTTATAAGTGGGCAAGCCATATTTCACCAATGTATTACTCGGTGCAAGCTTATTTTGCGAATCTTTTTGGTAGCGCAAGTGTAAGCCATT
Organism: Sporosarcina luteola; assembly: GCF_007991495.1. GTDB lineage: Bacteria > Bacillota > Bacilli > Bacillales_A > Planococcaceae > Sporosarcina > Sporosarcina luteola. The sequence continues at coordinate 54,723 of NZ_BJYL01000015.1, forward strand.
ATTTGTTAGGATTAGCTGTAGTTGGACTTGTCGCGATGGTAATAAACATTGTTATCGTGTGGAAATTACACAAACCACTGCCAAGAGAGCAGTCAATCGAAACTGCAAGAATGTAAAAACTGCTGAAGTAAATGATTAGTTTTGATAGAATGGAACTAATATTTACCGAAGGAGCTGAAAAAATGGCGATTCAAATTTTTATCCTGACTAAGCTTATGGAAGAAAATAATTACCCTTATAAATTGAAGAAACAAATCGCAGAATTACAGCCTCTAGAGACGATCAATGGTTTGACTGAAAGCAAGTTGTATTACCATTTTGAATCATTAGCAAAGCAAGGCTTCATTGAGGTAAAAGAAATCATTAAAGAAGAGCATCGACCAGATAAACAAGTATTTGCAATTACTGAAAAAGGTAAGGAAGTCTTACCGAAAAAGATTTATAAACTTTTTGAAAACGCAGAGACAATCGGAGATATGGTTATTGGTTTAGCCAATTTGAAATATGTGGATCGTGATAAAGTCATCGGTATTTTAGAGAAAAAGGTAAACGGGATAAAAATGACTTGGGACAAGATGTCCAAATTCGAGAGTCGACATTTTATTGAACCAGGGCAAGAAGTATTAGCAGACTTTATTGGCGATTATGCGAACTATAGAATAAATTCCTCAATACAGTATTTTGAAAGATTAATTAAACATATTCAAAAAGAGGAAATATAGGAAGTGGGGTCGTCTAAAAAGTCATATTGGAACGTTCTCATTACGAATAGGATAACGATTTCTTGATATGACCAACGCAGGAGCAAGGTATGTCAATAGTGGAGGGAATCAAGTACTCATTGAAGCTAAATTGATATAGAACCCGGCACTATAGGGGAATGTGAGACACCGGTTCGACTCCCGTTGTCTCCATAGACCTTATGGAAAACAGCTTTTCAAGTTCATCTAAAGTAAGAAGCATATTAGAATTAAAGTTTCTAGACCATAAATAGATACACCAATAAAGGTAAAAGGTATACTTCACTATAGAAGGTGCATTATATTTGTTGAATAGGATCTCGTGAAGCCGAGAAAAGAAAAGTAGGTGAACATAATGGGGAAATATCAGTTGGATAACAAAGGTAAATCAGCTGTAACTAAATATCATGAAAAAAACAAGCCTGCCAAATTTGATAAAAAGCAGCAACTTGAAAAAATACGTGCGGAGTATTTGAAGAAAAAGCAAAAACAAACAGAGAAATAATATGAATGAAAACATAGGAAGACTAAATTCTCCCTATGTTTTTCTTATTTGAAGCTCTTTTTTAAAATGATAATATGGTTTATTATTCTCCATGAATATAAGATCTGGTGAATGCCTGAAGATCTTCTGTTACTGACTAATTGTGGCGGATAGCTCTTGGATAGTTGGCTAACGGTAACGGCGGCCTCCCAGGTCTACGATTGAGACAGACAACCAGGAAAACGCGAATAGCCTAACTGGGCTTAATATATAGAGATTACATTCCCTTCTGCATCAATACCACGGAAGCTAAAACCTCCTACGTCGACACTAGGAATCAAGGTATAATGTGCAGCAACGCCATTCTCCACATCCAGTTCTATAAATATAGTTGATTGTTCTTCTACTTCTATTAATGATAAATCTTTCTTTTCTAAATTTGATTCATTACTAACAATCACTTTTACAATGCCTTTATCAAAAACATCTGCCGCAAAAAGTGTATAGTAAATTCCCGCTTCCTGATGAGTTGCCGCCCAAGTTATATTCATCTTCTTATTTGATGAGTTAATATCTATCCCACCGACTAAGATAGAACGATACAGAAACCAAAAGTTATTTTCTATGAGTTTGATATATTTATTTTGACCAGTATCCAAAATAATAACCTTTTTGTTTTTGAAATCCTTTTCAAAGACGACAATCCCATCTTGATTTGGAAATGTATTTCTAATCGCAGAACGCTCTGTCCAAAAATACCCTCCTAAGAAGAAAGGTGCGAAATAAATTATTATCAGTAGTATGAAGATGATAAAATGGTGTTTTTTAAAAAAGACGTTTCCTTTCATTCTAGCGTCACCTCCCCAAGCAAATATTTAGTTCCCACTATGTACTCTTACTTTTTACTTTAACTAACTTGCCTCTCTAGTTGATGATTATAATTTAGCGAATCTTTAATTTACCTTACCATAGATCTACCAAACTATTACATCAACTTTTTAGCAGTAGAGAATTGATCTGCTAAGCCAGATTGATGAAAAGAGAAACTGCTCGCAATTCGGCAAATGATTTTTGCTTATGCGCCCGAAATGGAAGAAGAGATTCGCTATAAGATGTTGAATTATGGGAAAGAAGATTTCTATGTGTTGCGTTAAATACGCAAAACATTATGTCAGCCTCTTGTAGGTACTACCGATAAAGTGGAAAATGCAGTAGCTCTATTAGCGGACTATAATTATGGAAAAGGTTGCATTCGTGTCAAAAAATTGATAAAGATAGAAGATAGGGCTTGTTGATGGCTAATACAACAAACGGAGCCGGATAGAAGGAGAAGAAAAAATAATCTAGAGTTTATGAGGTGTTGTTAAGTGGTACATCAAATGGGATTGTATGGTGAATATTTTCACGCAATTAGAGAAAGAAAAAAGACAGTAGAAGTCCGATTGAACGATGAAAAGAGAAGAAAAATCAAAGTTGGAGATACAATAGAATTTATAAAGGTTCCCCAACAAGATGAAACTATAATTGTACAGGTAACGGATCTTAGAAGTTATGATACTTTTGAAGCAATGTACAATGATATTCCTCTTAAGGATTTTGATTGTGAAGGTTGGACAATGAAAGAAATGATAGATGGAACATATGAAATATACACCCCTGAGGCAGAAAAGGAATGGGGTACATTAGCAATTATGATTCAATATTAAAGTGGCATTTATTCAGTTAAAGGGGCTTTAACGCCATAAGAAGCACCCGTTTTTCATTATCGGGCCAAGCAAAAGAGGGGGAGTATTGAAAGGTGCCGAAACATTATGTTGCAGTGACGTATGATCTCTGCAAGCACAACGATTTCTGTGTAGATATGAATGAGTATATTTTAGATGCTTCCGTTGACATGGAGAAGCAAGTGAGGAAATTCGCAGAAAAAGATGTGGCTTCCTTAGTTAAAGTTTATGAATCAGATACAAATGACATTGAGGAATTAAAAAAGTTTTGGGAATTAAAAATGTACAAGGAATATACATTTAGTGAGTATGAATGTGGTTGTGAACAGTAGTCCGCTAGGGTGTAATTGGACACGATTCTGGGATAGCATTTTCTGTGTAGATTGAAGCGGAAGACGTCAGCTCTCAATGCTTTGCTTTTGTTCGCGAAAGCCATGCTTCGTGACGACTATTCCGCGGGATTTAGCGTGAAAGAAAATGTTGATTGAACAGCGGGTTGCCGTGCCTCGTTCTCATCGGTTTTATACTATGAAAACTACAAAACCAGCTCCAATCATTAACGTAAAGTGATTGGATCCGGTTCTTTGCTTATGACGGATGCATATCCATTCACAAGGGCAGTTGTGCTTCTGTTTTAATCCTGTCGTTATGATAAATAAGTTGGACAACACCTGAAGAGAAAGGTTTTGTAGCAATTAATTTTAAATCAAGCTGTTTATTAATATTAGTAAACAAAGCTTTTCCTTCACCTAAGACAACTGGATGAACAGATAACCTGAATTCATCAACAAGATCTAGCTCAATGAAAGTAGTGATTAAGTTTGCTCCGCCGTATAACCAAATATCCTTTCCAGGCTCGTTTTTTAGTTTGTTTACTTCTTCGGCAATGTTTTTATTGATGTATTTTGTATTGCCGTCAGTTCTATTTTCAGTTTTGGAAAATACATATTTATCTTTACCGTGAACCAATCGCCACATTTCTATTTCATCATCTGTGGCGTTAGCTGGAGGGATATATTGCCCCCATTCGTCATAACTTTTTCTTCCGTATAAAATGGTGTCAATCTGATTTAGGAAATCTGTAAATTCCATTTCAGGATCCATAATGCACCAATCTGTCTCGCCGTTTTTACCTTCAATGTATCCATCTAGAGTCGTTGCTAAATCTAAAACGATTTTTCTTGGGTTTGATCTGGACATTGTTTACCTCCTCTGATTGATATGCATGATAGAAGAATTAATCGTATATCACATTTTTCCCTTGTTCACTTAACTTTTGTAAAGATGTCAGCATATGATTGATTTCTTCTTCAGAATGCCGGTCCCAAGAACCTAATTCAGCTATTATTTTCAAAGGAGATGTAGACCTATAGGAGCGTGTGGGGTTTCCGGGAAATCTTTTGTCAGTTACGTTCGGATCATTTTCAAAATCACCTAGTGGTTCTACGATATAAATTCTTTCTTTTGAATTTGATTTTGCTAATTCCGCACCCCATTTAGCAGCGTCTAATGTTGCAGTAAAATAGATATGGTTGGATTTTTTATCCTGATAATTGGAGGCATACAAAGGTTCAAGCAAATCTCCTATTTCCAGTTTTGCCTTTGTACCGTGAAAGAACGGACCGCGATCTAAAATACTTTTGTTGTCATTCATTTAGATACACCCCTTAATCTTATTGATTTGCGTATTACAGTATAAGGTAAGGGGTGGGTGGAAAAGTAGTCTATAAATAATTTTTGTACGATGTTATAATGGATGTAGAGAGTAAGATGTGAATCGTACCAATCCGGAAGAGTGGCATATGCTGCTCTTCTTTTCTTTTTCTTTGGAATCATGGTGCAGAAGGGTTACGGACAATAAAACCCCTCCACCGGCTTATCAAACAGCATAAAAATATCCTTGAAATACGTCTCATCCACTAACTTGTCCAGCACTCCCTTATAATACCCAGGCAAATTACGAACTACCTTCTTCTTTGTAGCCATCACTGTAATCATCAATGCACGATACGCAAGGTCCTCGAATACACGGTGATCATCTTTGTATATTTCATACTTCAACATACGTCCTGATATTGCCTTATGAATTCCGAAGAATTTACGGGCTAGTTTTGTCTCTCCAATTGTTGAGACTAACAAGTCTTTCATCCGACTGAATAGACTTGTGGATAACTTTGGCCATTCCGTAGGAGACGTGTAGTTAAGATCTTTAGATTTTAATAGAGATTTAGAAAGAAGAGCTTCGTCTACTGGAAGTTGCTTGTTTTCCTCGTCCTCATGCGGTTTGTCGTCGTGGTCACGGTCGATCATTTTCCCCTGGTCATCGAAAGGTAAAATGATGTAAATGTTAGCGCCAAGCCCGCTCATGACCGGTCGTATGTAGTGGACTTTCTCGATGATGCCTAGGTTGACAAGTTTGCGGATTGCACGTCGTACCGTCACGTTGGATTTACCGATCGCTTCTTCGATTGTTCCGTGTTTCAAATGAGCAGCCCCATATTTGACGGAGTAACGGCGGATGACGTCTAAGACTTGGCGATCAGACTTTGTCATTTCATCCCAATGGGTCATCAAATGCTGTTTAGCTGCAACGTCCATTTCCTCAATCGTATTAAAACGTGTGTATTCTTTCAGATAGTGTGTCATTTTAATTCCCCCTTTACCCTCTATATAGAGAGGAGGGGTCAAAAAGGATACTCTTCATAGCGAAAAAACTAATACAGTTCTAAATACCTATGATAATATCGTCTAAAATAATTTGTATTAGTCAGGCTTTGATTAGATGATATATACTTAAAAATAGGAATTAACTAAACTACTGCAAGGGTGGATGATAATAAATGATACGTTTTGAAAGTGACTATTTAGAAGGTGCTCATACACAAATTCTGAAACGACTACTGGAGACCAATGAAGGACAGACGCCTGGGTATGGCATGGATGACTATTGTGAAAGGGCCAGGGGGTATATTCGAGAAGCGTGTGATGCAGAGAATGCAGATGTACACTTCTTAGTTGGCGGAACACAAGCCAACACTACGATCATCTCTTCCATATTGCGCCCGCATCAAGGAGCAGTGTCTGCAATTACAGGTCATATCGCAGGACACGAAACAGGAGCAATTGAAGCTACTGGACATAAAGTGCTTACTTTGCCGAGTGATGATGGGAAGATTAAAGCAAAACAAGTAAAAGAATTATATGATGCCCATTGGAACGATGCTACTCATGAGCATATCGTTCAGCCAGGTTTGGTTTACATATCTCACCCCACCGAGAATGGGACGACTTACAGTAAAGCCGAATTGGAGGAATTAAGCAAAGTTTGTCGAGAATGTGGTTTGCCATTATTTATGGATGGCGCTCGATTAGGGTATGGTCTCGCTGCAAAAGGCAACGACCTATCTTTAAGCGATATCGCAAGACTTTGTGATGTGTTCTATATCGGCGGAACGAAAATCGGAGCATTGTTTGGAGAAGCTGTTGTCATCCTAAATGATGACCTTAAAAAAGACTTCCGGTATATGATCAAACAAAAAGGCGGGTTGCTCGCTAAGGGAAGATTATTAGGGATCCAGTTTGAAACTTTGTTTGAAGATGGCTTATACTATGAGATTTCTAAGCATGCGGTAGACTTGGCAATCATGATTCGGAAGGCGTTTGAGGAAAAAGGGTATTCATTAAGATATGACTCCAAGACAAATCAACAGTTTCCCATTTTACCGAATGATGTGTTGAGTGAGTTGAGTAAAAAGTATTCTTTTTCTTATTGGGAGAAAGTCGATGATACGCAAAGTGTTGTGAGATTTTGTACGAGTTGGGCTACAAAAAAGGAACATGTTGAACAATTGATTGAAGATATTAGTGACAGTTGCCTGTGCATGGTTGAATTCAGGTAATTCACTACAATTATATGAAAATAAGTTTAGAACATTTAGTTGGTTGATTTGTTTTTATTATTATTCTAATTGGTTGAATTTACGTGAATGTCTCTTGCACAGGTACGGGACATTGAATAAGGCTGTTTTACTGTTCTAGTGCTGTAGGATAGACATGAATGAAAATGTATTAAGAATGTGTCCCGTTTTTGGATGCAATCTTGATACTTTTTTTAATTATTTTCCGATTTGAATGGTGAATTAGTAATAGTGAATTACACCTAACCTGTTTCTAGAGAGGCCTAATAATAGCCATGTTAATGGAAGACGAGAATAATTATTGAATGTAGAGAACTAAGATTAGAGTAGATGATTGTCGAACTAAAACGAATTTCCCAAAGTTCTATTGGGAAAACTTGATAGGTATATGGGTAGGTGGATGAAAAAAATTATGATTTTATAATGAATTTAATTCGTTTTAACTAATGAAATTAGTGTTGACATAGTAAATAACTTGTATCTATAATTATGTTATAAATATTCAGAAATCAAGTTGCTTTCATTTATATTCACTCGTTTTGGTAGTTGGCTATGTATGATTAATCAAAGTAATGAGGAAAGAGGTTTTAGTAATGCCACTAGTAGAATTACAGCAAGTATCTGTGGTGAAAAAGGACAGAATCATACTGGATTTAAAAAACGTTGAAATATCGATTGAAAAAGGAGATAAAATAGGCATTATCGGAAGCAATGGATCAGGAAAGACGACGATGATTCGAGTGATTCTGAACTTAATTAATTACAAAGGCACCGTTCATCGGCATATTCAAACGAAAGACGTCGGTATACAAATGCAACACAATCAGTTCTCCGATTTAATGAAAGTTAAAGAGATCATTTCGCTCGTGTGTAATTGTTCTTTAGCAGATTCACGCATTCAAGAAGGGTTACAGCGATTTAATCTACAGAAGCTTGTAGATAAAAGACTCTCTTATTTGTCTGGCGGGGAAAAACAGAGACTAACGATTTTTCTAGTAATTTTCCACAATCCCGCTCTATTAATATTCGATGAGATTACATCAGGCTTAGACTTCGATAGTAGAAATTCAATTATTAAGCTCATACAATCACTCACCTCTGATAAAACACTCCTAATTGTTTCCCATTACTTTGAAGAAATCGAGAAATTGGCAGATAAGCTATTAATCTTAGATGATGGGAAATTGCTAGCCTTCGATACCATCGAGAATTTATGTGAAACCCATCAATTTTTCTCGGCAATCAGCATCGATCGGGATGTGGCATTCGAGAATTCATCGCTCCGTTTTGTACAAACTGATAGCCAGAAGATTTTTATGACGAAAAATCAAGAGGAAGAAGAAAAAGTCATGGAGAAATTGCGACATGACAATATTCCTTTCACTTATAAGCCGAAAGATATTAAGACGCTTTATACGTATATACGAAAACAGACTCAGAGAGAAATCGTATGAGATATTTACGATATATATGGATAGAGTTAAAGGTCATTTTGCTACGAATACCAATCGTATTATTTTTCAGTATACTTTTCCCCCTTATGATGATGGTGATCGTAGTGGGTAGTACTGGAAATATTGAAATAGGAGACGGTTTTCATCTCTCTGATAAATATATCATGATCGCTTCTGGAATCGGGTTAATTCCGTTATGTTTGGTTTCACTTCCTGTTTCAATTACAGCTGAAAGGGAGTCGGGCGTGATGGAGAGGTACCTTCTTTTTGGTATCAATCCGTTTGCGATTCTTGGTTCAAAAGTTGTCGTACACATGATGATCGCGATTATTCAGTTTGTCCTCGTCTGTGTGTTTGCAAAGATTGTTTTCTCGCTCACCATACCAGGAGGCTTGGCCTTGATTAGTTTCATCTTACACTACTTGCTCGCAGCCATTTTTACTTTGTCGTTAGGCGTTATGTTGGGACTCCTCACCGAAAGAGTACAAATCGTACAAGTTGCTGGGTTAGCGCTTATGTTTTCCATACTTGCTCTAACAGGCGGATTCAACGAATATAGCACGTTACCGGAAGGTGTCCAAAATGCAATGACCTATTTTCCGGTTAAGTATTTGATGAATGATTTCATCAATATCTGGTTTACTACTGACCTTATTTTAGAAGATTTCGTTCAAATGACGCTTCTGTATTTAGTTGTCATAGGAGTAGTTATTTATATGCTTATGCGAAAAACGTTTAAATTCCATTATAGTTTTCAATCATTAGGAAAAATAGATAAGTAACAGAAGGAATTTAAATGAATACCCATGTCTCTTTAAAGGAGGTGAGGTAAGTGGATGTGAAAGTTAGCACTATTCAGTCGCATAGTTTTCTAAGCACCGAAGAGCAGACTCAAGCACTGAACTACGCTGCTGGATCTTGTAGCTGTAGCTGTTCGTGTTCTTGCTGCTGTAGCTCGTCGTCTTAATTCATCATCATGAGAAATTACTATCAAAGGGGTGTCAGTTCCCTTGACTCTTTGTAATGAAGAGGGTCAAGGGAATAATTACATTGAAAAAAGAGGTGCTACCCATGAATATGAAACGCATTTCAGTTTCTTTTGTGTTGGCCATTATTATTACGATAGTTGGATTTTACTTTCTCATTACTTATGGTTACCAACAGGTCGATGTACAGAAACTTGAAAAGGATAAATCGTTAACAATCCTAGGTTTGGAATATTTCAGATTTGAACCAGTTGAAGGCTCTGCGGCACGTGGTATACCAAATAACTTTAATATGGCCCTAATAGGAATGGGAATGGGAATCCTTCTGTTTTTCTTCTTAGAAATTTGGGGTAGTCGGCGAAGAGGGGGAGGTGCTAAGAGATGAACAAAGGATTGATGAATCTTCACAGTCTTGTTTATGAGGACAGAAACAATATCGCGAACCTCTCTAATACGAAGTTGTTCGCCAATATCGTAAAAGGCTATGCAGATTCGAATGCATTTAACTACTTACTTGGCATGACCAATATAGGAATTAGTGATATCCGTTCTTTGAACTTTTTTAATGAAACAGGATTGGCAGATAAGATTAATGCCCAAAGAAGTATGGAAGAAGTTGAAGAGGATTCATCCATTATTGCATTACCTAAACCGAAAAACTTGAAAGGTTCACTTAGTCAGGCCTTAAAATCACGCCAAAGTACGCGAGAGTTCAGCAGTTACAGAATGAATTTGGATGAATTATCGACACTGCTAACCTATTCAGTTGGGATTAGTAATCGCTATTCAAAAGATGCGGAGGGGAATCGTTCCTATCGTCGCTATCATGGATCTGGGGGAGGAATCTATCCAATCTCAGTATATTGTGTTGTGAATGCAATTGAAGGCTTACGGAATGGTATCTATTTATATCGACCGTATACACATGCACTTAAAAAGATCACTTATACTGGCAGTCTTGAGGAACTCTATCAGAATGCCCCCATTGATACACAGAATGCCAATATGAGTTTGCTATTTTCGTACGAGCTTAATAGGAATTATTTAAAGTACGGAGAACTTGGTATGTTGTTGGCTTTTCTAGAAACAGGCATGATGGCGCAAAATATTCATCTTGTTACAAAAAGTGTGGGTTATAGCTCTTGTGATGTAGCAGGGTTTGATAAGAAATACGCGGAAAAATCAATCGGTTTAGATGGTGTGAATTCACATATCATCTATTCCATTATGGTTGGAAAGGAGCAGTAAACATGACAAGCATCCAAATTGAAGTACGAACAGGAGTTACGTATAAGAAAACGAAGGGCATTCAGATAACGAAAAATGGTACGGAGATTATTTTGAGAAAAGGTGCTCTCCATCAGACAGAGTTGGTAATCGATAAAGAGAGCAGTTCTCCAACATTTATTGAACTTCTTGAAGCGATATTGGATGGTGAGGAAGTGACGATTGAATCCAATCATATCCATCAAAATGATTTTAAAACGTTATACAATTATGGAATAATACGTAACAAGATTAACTCAGGCACAACACTTGTGATGGTTGAAGACCAGCAGGTGTTTGACATGGTCAAACAAAGCGTCCCAGGCAGTAACGTTTTCAAAAGATCAGAAATCATTTCAGACGTTGATATGGATTTACTCAGCTCTGGTACTAACTTTTTGAAGGTAGACGCTTTTATGGAAAAGGCCCGAGAAGTCTTTTCGTCGTATTCATCAGTGTATTATATAGCTACTCTTAATGAACGACGTAATGTACAAACCGTAAATAAGCTGTTGGTTACTTTAGATCAGAGCTTTTTTATGGCACTGTTTGATAATGAAAACTTTTTGTTGTTCGGTGTAGAACCCAAACTGACTGGCTGTTACGAATGCCTAGAAAAGAAAATTTTGTCTCGTCTTCAATATCAAGAAGAAACCCATTTTGTATATGATGATTTTGAAGTGACTAGTGCAGAATTGCTAGTTGGTTTAGGGTTGATGATGAAAAATATCGAGCAAACAGAAGTGAATGGAATGTCTATGCTAACGGGAGCTGTCCTCTATTATTATTTCCCAAACTTTGAGTATTCCTTTGACTTTAATCGAAGAACAATACTATGCAATACGTGCGCTGGTATTCACCAAGTAGATTTTGATGAACAGAATGTAGCATCAGTCAATATAACAAAGGAGTTACTTGCAAATGAAAATTAAATTGACTGATAAGAATATTGATGATCGTATGCGCCATTTCGATGGGAAAATTGCTGGACTGTGGAAATCTCCTGATAAGTTTTACCGACTACGGTCCTTTCCTTTGCCGGATTTTCATTTTATTACTTCTAATTATCCAAGCTTCGAAAAGTTTGTATATAATCAAGATATCCATTTTACCTATCACTTAAGCGGTTATGGCAAGTTATATAATGAGACAAGAATGTCGTTTTTAGGGGAATCAGCCGAAAGGTTTGCTTATGCTTCGCAATTTAGAGGGCTTCAGCATTTAGTAGTAAAAAGAGACTATGAAACGCTTAAAAAAGAGGTGGATGCTGGGGATCACATATGTCCACTTGAATATGTGAACTTACTATATGACGATCAAGATTGTCGTTGTATTCAGCCGACGGATGAACTATCATGGGTGAAAATGAATGCACTAAATGAGCCAGGCAAGTTTGTTTATATCCCATTGCAATTGATGGTATCAGGAACTCACTTTTTAAAGAAAGATGAAAAGATTGCTGCTCCGAATGCAGTGTCGACAGGAACTGCCTCTCATGAGACATTTGAACAAAGCCTTGAAGCTGCAATCATTGAAATTTTTCAATTGGATTCATACAATTTATATTGGTTTGGGGGATTGCGGTGTGAAGATATTACAGATACCTGGAGAGGATTAATCGATAAGATACTTGGCGATTCATCTTTTTATGAGTATTTTGATGTCAATATCATTGATATAACATTGGACAAGCCTATACCTATTGTAATGTGTGAAATAACATCTACTCTTCCCTATATGCCTAAATATACAGTTGGTATTCAAGGGTCCTATTCGCTAGAACGTGCAGTATATCGAGCATTGATGGAAACGCTTGCTATCGTAGAATATAATATGAATGCGAGTTGGACGCATACAAACACATTCCATTCGGTTTTGAATCAAAAAGTTTTTGACAACCTTGATGACAATGTTCTTTTTTATGCTAGAAAGGGAAAACCAGAAGTTCTAAACTTCCGAGAAAGTCCGATACCAACTAGCAGAAAGAGCGAAAATCTTAATGACTTATTAAAAAGTGTTCCAACCTTCAGTAAATATGCGGCGTTTTTAAACATCACCCCTTCTGATTTCATAGGATCTCAGCAAGTGATTACCCGAGTTGTCATACCAGAATTACTTCCTTTGTGTACACCGAGTTTTCCACAAAGATATCATCCAAGATACAAGGGTATCGGAGGCATTTTAAATGATCTGGTCCATCCTCTTCCATAGAATTGTTACCATACTCATCTTTTTTCCAGGCATTTTTTATTTACTCTTTGATAAAACAAATATCGCACGAAAAGGGACAACCGACAAATTTGTCTATGCGTTACTAAGTTCTATTTTTCTTAGCTTTGTATTTGTCAGGGATATGAATATTCTTCTATTGTTAGGTTTGTGTATCTTTATCCCTTCAGTTCAGACCATACTTGAACTGAACAGCGCGAAGAACTTTTTTAAAGCCTGTAAAGAGAAAAAGTTCCTTTTGCAAACACTTATCCTCATTCCAATATTAGAAGAATATATTTTTCGTTTTGTTATGTATGAGTTGCTTGCAGCTCACGAAATTCCACCCCTATTTTATATAATCTTTTCGTCTTTAGCATTCACATTTATTCATTACTTTCAGCTTAAAGCAAAAAGTTATTACAAATTAGTGTTAGGGATTATGTTGGCAATCGTCTATGTATATACAACTAATTTATTTGTTGTTATTCTTATGCATGTCCTATTTAATGTACTCGTTTATTTGTTTAAATACACCAATCATTACAGAGGCTTTCAGACGTAAACGATAGTCAAAAAAATGCAGCTGAATCTGTTCCGCGAATAATTCATTGGAAATCGGTGCTGCCCATTGCGCAAATGCAGTTTTTTCAGTAATCTTATCTATGTATATGTCCTTTATTTTGGGTTTAGATGAATTACTGCCTCCACCCCATTCTAAAGGACTTTTTTGTGGGGAAGAATAGTTAAAGAGTATTCAAAATACATCATTTCGGCTCATTATTTTGATGTATATGGCAATGAACAACAAGTGATGTAGGGGGAGAAACGGAGATGGGCAGGAAGAGAAAAACCTTACCGAAAAATTTTGATGAACTAATTGAGGCGGGTGACATAACAGCATTAAAAGAGGTATTTGCCCGATGCGAATTGGATGCCCGATTTGGATACAGTAAATCAACAGCTTTGAGCTTCAATATACCAAATGAATTGTTTCGGTGGCTCGTTGAACAGGGGGCTGACATTAACGCGGGGGACAATTACGGAAGAACGGCTTTACATAAACATGCGAGCAGTTGGTGGGGGAATTGCGAGTTGCTGCTTGAGTTAGGTGCAGAAATAGAAGCGCTCGATTATCAAAACGAGACACCTTTATTTGCCGCTGCAGGTTCTTTTAAGTCCAATGCAGTGCAAACATTGGTTGCTAATGCTGCTAATCTTAGCGCGGAAAATAAGATGAAACAGACGCCGTTAGAAAAAGCGTTGGCTATGTGTAGAAATATAGATATTGTTCATATGGCGGAAGTAGCCGATATTTTGCTAAATGCTGGAGCAACTGTAACGCAAAAAATGAAAGACTCGGTTAAGCGGATCGGGGATGTTTTTGAATTTCATAGAGAAGGATTTAATAAGGAATATTTGATCGAAACGGATGAGGCACTGTACCGTCTATATGAATTATTTGATGTTCCCCCGGTAGGGAAAAGGAAGACGCACGATGGAACATCTCCAATAACAGTTTCGACAAAGGGATGGCAGGCGCAGCATCATGAACTGTGGAATTACCTAATTCCTTCACAAGGACATGCGAACACCGTGCAAGGTGAGGTGATCCGTATTACCGGAAAAGTGTCCTATGAAGTTTTAGATAATGGTGGCATCAACTGGGATAATGAATTTCGACAGATGCTTAAGTGTTTGAACCATTACTTTAGCCTAGGTACGCCATTACATCCCACTGAACTTCAGGAAGCAGCAACATTAGTAAAAGAACTTCACAACGGCCATGGTAGTGATGAACCTGCGCGACTGTGCGAAATGGCAGTGCAATGGGTACTAAAAAATCCGAAACCAATTACGATGGAACGGCCCGATTATAAGCGATAAACAGAGTTTACCATCTGTGAAAAAAGCATAAGGATGAACACACAATCGAACGTAAAAAAGATCAACTTTGTGGGACGATCTTCAGAGCGTTCGTGTTATACATATTTTTCGGTACATTGCTACGATCTTTTGGTTTTCCATTTTCCATTCCTTGCTTCGCTTGGGAAGCTTGAATTGTTTTTCCATTTCGGTCATTAGACCTGCTAACAGTATATCCTTTTGCGGTTGGTCGAAAAAGATGATTCGTTCATATTCTTTTTGATAATCTGCTAGTGACTTGCCTGTCATTGTATTGCACCTACCTTTTGACCTTTTGCACTATCATCTATAACCAGGATAATAAATGTGGATTTTTCAACATTCCAAAGGAGAATTTAACATGATAATACGAGAAATTCAACCAACAGATAATGAAGCGATCAAAAAAGTCATTCAACGTTCTTTAGAAAAATTAGGTTTGAATGTACCCGGGACAGCTTACTTTGATCCTCAGCTAAGCGATTTATACAGTTACTACGCCAACTTAAAACACGCAAAATATTGGATTGTAGAAATGGAGAATACAGTGGTTGGTGGAATTGGTATTGCCCCTTTCGACAAAGAACATACGATTTGTGAACTTCAAAAATTGTATTTGGATGAAACTGCGAAAGGTCTAGGGCTAGGCAAAAAATTAGTGGAAATAGCCTTGTCGTTCGCGGAAGAGCATTATGAGCAATGCTATTTAGAAACGATGCATGAATTGAAAACAGCGTGTATTCTATATGAAAAACATGGATTTGAATTATTAAATAGTCCCTTATCAGGTTCTGAGCATTCCACAATGGACGCTTGGTATATTAAAGAGACTAAAGGTAAGAGGCTGACTAAAAAATGATGGATTATAAGGGTCCATAGTATAGGATCTGCTAACCTACGCTAACAAGAATGAAGAAGAGCTCGCTTTAAAAGCAAGCTCTTCATGAACCTGATCGGCAATTAAGTATCATATTGTTCATCATTCACCAAGCCTTTGATAAACGCCTCAAAATTAGCCGCAAGGAAGGTAATCTTATAATCATCTTCCTGATCGACATGAATAACTGCAGGTTCTCCATTTGTACCGCATGCCCGATAATCTAACATGACGACATCATGACCGGCTGAAGGACAATCACAGATCACCACGCCGATGTCAGGATATCCCCATTCCTCAACCATAAATGGACTGCCAAGATCCCCGCATAGTGAATAGCTTTTCTCGCGACCAATTCCCATAATCCCTGAGATGGCAATATGATCCTCTGCCCAGGAAGTCGATTCCTCTGTTGGAAAGTTGGTGTTCTTCGGCACTCCGCCATTCCGATGCTTCATCAGTTGGATATAAGAGGACGGAAGCTTGTAACCAAGCTCTTTCTCAATCGAATCAATTAGTTCATCCGTTAGCGGCTCAGATTGATAAGATTCTATTGCATACTCGCTGTCCTCCCAGAAATCGGTTAAAAACACTTCTGAAAAAAGATGGTTGTCTGCCTCGTTGCCTATACGCTTTTTTTCCATTTCTGCCTCCCAATAATATCTATTATAGTTGGTAGTTTCTACCTTCAAATAATAGTACCATTTACTATTGTATATCCAAAGCCGCTGATTTGGATTTAGGACAAGTGGCCTTTATTTATTTCATTCAATTTTGAGTATAATTAATAGATTACTAGACCAGGAAACAGGAAAAGATGGAGGGGAAATCATGTCGGAAGAAATGAACACTGCGGGATGGGACGCAATTGAAGAAGCTGTAACGAAGCTATACGGGGAGCAGGAACCGAAGCATTATGGCACCGCGATTCCTTATATGCTTGGCGGGCAAGATCCGTTGGATGGCTTGAGTGCGTATAAAGCGGAAACGCCTTCTCCGCACTGGTATATCGTGACGTTCGGTTTTTCGGAGCTTTATGAGAAGGAATCGGCGGATAGCGAATATAGCGGTTATGGGTTTGAGCTTTCTTTTCGGGTAGCCCGTAGTGAGGATGAGGAGGAGCCACCAGCGTGGGCATTGAACTTGCTCCAAAACATGGGGAGATATGTGTTTAGCAGCAACAATGTTTTCGCTCCTGGTGATTATTTGGATGCGAATGGTCCAATCTGCTTGGGAGCTGATACAGAGCTGACCGCTCTTGCCTTTATTCCCGATTCGGACCTAGGTACGTTAAATACGCCGAACGGACGCGTTGAGTTCCTTCAAATGGTTGGAATCACTGAGGATGAGTTGGAGGCTATGAAAATATGGAATACAAGAGGTTTGCTTGAAGCTGGAAAAGCGGAGATGCCGGGTTATATAACAGATTTATCCCGAACTTCCATGCTGCACAATCCTGCTGTTCAGGAAAGTGTCCAAGTAGGAATAGACCGTGACGGTTCAAGCACCGGGTTTTTATTCGTGGATCAATAGGGTTGGGAACCCGGTAAGAATGGGCTGTTCAAAAAGAAGCCGTCTGTGCTCACACTAGGAGCGAAGCAAGCAGATACGGTTGGAAAGCTGCTGCGCGGCCGACTGCTGAAAGGGAAAGAGTTGCGGTTAGTGAGCAATGATATTAGCGTAACATTAGAGCCTACTTCAACGACTAGTGTTAAAACAGAAGAGGGTGCGGTCCATCTACAACTGGATGAAACGGTTGTTAATGAACTCATGGGCAATCTACTCCCAAAAGAGGGGGAAATTCGTTTGACTTCTTATAATGATTTAATCATCCAAGTCGTTAAAACATATATTAAAGATCAAGATGGACAGGTGGTCTCTACTGTTGGGTAAGAGCATAAGAAATGACTGACTTAAAGTAGACACGATCGGCTAATCCAGTTGAGCCTTGGACACAATAGCCGGCATGATATAAGTGGCAACTTGCAACTTATATCATGTCGACTTATTGACGTAGTTTATTGGAAAAGCTGCATGCGCTGATTGAACAGGCTTCGGTAGGATAACAGGTCGTACTGTTGGAATTATGAAACTACTTTCGATCTCATTTCGTCTTAATTAATAAGGGCTTTCAGTGTGAATGGAGGTAAAGGTATTATGTGGTTAATCTTAGGACTGATAGCAATAATGGCAACTTGCATAAATCTATATCTGTACAGAGCCGGCAAAGATTATAAATTGGCAATGGCGATGGGGTTATCATTTACAGCACTAACACTTGTTGCAGATTACAGTATGGTCTCCAATTGGGTGAAGGCGGAAGATTGGGCTGCTTTATCAGATGTGGTGCCCACGATGGAAACTGCGTTATGGGTGTTAACGAGTATATCGATTTTATTGAATATAACTCCTATATTTTTAGAGAAAATCAAAAAATAACTATTTTACATTTGCCAGATTGAAGATTAATCAGTAATTATTCACAGGGAGTAAGCTACATTGTTACTTTAATAATATTTGCATCCATTCAAATAATACATATTGATGGGAGGGTCATATCCATGATTGAAAAGAGGAAACAGTCGACAGAAGGAACGGTCTATTATTGGACAAATAAAATAAACTCACCAACCGATGTTGCCATAGTGTTTTGCCACGGTCTAACCGCAGACCATACACTTTTCGATAAGCAAGTAAAATACTTAGCTGATGAATACAAATTGATAACATGGGATTGGCCATTACACGGAAAATCAAGAGCCTATAATAATTTCTCTTTCTCAAACGTCAACAAAGAATTGGTTGCTATCCTTAAACAGGAAAGTATAAATAAAATTATCTTAGTTGGGCAATCAGCAGGAGGATATATAGCGCAATCCTTCATTCGTGAGTATGGAAACATGGTAGTAGGGTTCATTGGGGTAGGTACAACTCCTTTTGGAAAAAGTTATTATAAAAACTCAGAGCTTTTTTGGATTAAACATTATTCTGCCATTGCGAAATTGTACCCTTATAGGTACTATTCAAAAGCTGGGGCAAAAGCCATTACGGTAACAGAAGAAGCAGAGACAAGCATGTACAATTCGCTAATCAAATTAGGCAAAAAAGGGGTGCTGACGGCAGCAAGTGCGGTCTACAGCGAGTTTTTGAAAGTTGAAGATGAAGTCCAGTTCAATTGTCCGGTCTTAATCACTTATGGAGAGCATGACAAGACAGGCTATGTTAAAAAATACTGTAATAACTGGTCGGATAAAACAGGTTTCCCATTAAAGGTGATAAGTAATGCCTCTCATAATGCAAATTATGATAACTATGAAGAATTTAATGAATTACTGATATCCTTTATTCAATCGTTATAAATAATATTCTACAAATGAAATTGTAGGTTTAGCTGGAAAGGAGAGAATCGTGAAAAGGAAAAAAGTAATGATAATAGCGATCACAATTATGTTAACGATTATGTTAATTAAAGTTTTCAAAAAAGACGTATGGGATGTGAATGAAGAACTTTTGAAACAAGAGGTAATGAATATTGGAAGTTCCGTTAAATACGTGAATCTATCCGATATCACTCCATTTGAATGGGATTTAGTGTATTCGTTTGACCCGTACACACCTAAAGATTTAATTTATCAAACCGTTGGCTATAAGTGGGATTCCATCAGTGAAACGGTAAACGGTGGTATGAATCAATTAGTATTTATGAAAAATGAAAAAGTGGTTTGTTATTTGTATGGTTATCCTGCAAATAATGGTTATGGAATCTTCTTTAGCAGCGAAGGTAAAGACGTCTCCGCTCCTGCTTCTATACTGAGCGTTGAGGATGATTTGATATTCCAAGTTGTAAGAGGGGACAACGTTATTCTTCTAACGAATAATGAATGACAGGTCTGCAATCCAAATCTCTCTAAGTTGACTTCCTTCACGTATGGTGATAATCTTATTTTCATTAGAGATATAAGGAGTCTCTAATATCTGCTTTAGGAGAAGGAGGATATGTATGAGGTATTCAAACGCGACAAACTACGCCTTGCACACAATGGTCCATTTAATACTACAGCCAAGGGAGAGCTTGGTGGGAGTGCAGGAGTTAGCCGAAATGCAACATCTTTCCCCGACGTACCTGTCTAAGATATTAACCAAACTTACGAAAGCGGGTTTGATCGAGTCGACACCAGGAGCGAAGGGAGGCTATAAAATCTCCAGAACAAAACATGAAATATCCTTTTTAGATGTTATTCATGCGACTGAAGGAGATACAAGCTTATTCGACTGCTCCATTCATCATGAAGGCTGCTTAATTGAGAAAGTCATGTGGCAGGCAGAGGAAAATATGAAAAGTGAATTGAAATCAAAGCTTTTAATCGATATTGCTAAAGAGGCAGAATCCAAACAGAACGGAATGGCTACAGGCAGATTCTTTTAAAACTTCCCTAGGATATACATTGAACGAACATGGCGGGATTGCAACTGACAGCATGCAACGCACGAAAACGAAAGGGGTATTTGCTTACGGAGATACGCGAATTGCTGGTCCCTCCCAATTAATTATGGCAGCGGCAGAAGGCAGTATGGCTGCCATATCTGTGATAGCAGCACTGACAGAAGAAAAATTCAACCAGGATAAACAGCACGCTTAAACAGCTGCTTAGAAAAGGAGGATATATATGCATCACACACATGGTAAGCTTAGCAAAGAAAAAGTATCGTACTTGGAAAGTCCCGAACGAAGAAAAGAATTTTCCCCGGAGCAGTTGCTGAACATGATTCCTTTAAAAGAAACGGACAACATCTTAGACTTCGGCGCTGGAACCGGTTATTTTTCCATCCCGGTGGCAAAAAGGACCAAGGGTAAAGTATACGCACTAGATATCGATGCCGCAATGCTGGAAATCGTAAAAGAGAAATCCTTGAAGGAACAGCTTACGAATATTGTTCAGGTGGAAGAATTTTCTTTACCTGATGGCACGATCGATATAATCATTGCTTCTCTCGTACTGCATGAAATTCAGCCGCTAGGACCACTGTTACAGCAAATGAGAAATGTATTGAAAAAAGAAGGCTATCTTATCTGTCTGGAACTTGAGCCAAAAGGAAGTTCCGATAAAGGACCAAGAATTAACATGGAAGGTATGGAGCGAGAAATGAAGGAAGCGGGATTCCAGGTAACGGAGAAATACTTCCCCTCGGAATCGCTATACATGCTCGTTGCGCAGAAAATGGATTGATTGATTATTTTTTTGCTTAATTGGAGATATTGAGTATCTGTAAAGTCCTTAATTTATTCGTCACTATAAAAAGTAATTGAAGAGCTATTTGCTTGTTCGAAAGTGGGAGGCATCCTTAGATGAAAATGCGTAAGGTGCTATACCGCCAATATTTGAGGTTCTTACCATAATCATTTGGGTTCCTGAAAATACGGAGTGGTAAGAGCTAAGTCACAAGCCATCTTTTTTTCTTTGAATGAATAACCCTTTGACATTCCCCTCCATTCGATATACTATATGTAAAATTAACAAATTATTCAATGACGAGAAAAGTAGGCTGTCATCCTTGTCCACAGAGAGTCGCTGGTTGCTGAAAGGCGATGACGGGTTGGAGCTGAAGATCATCTCTGAGAAGTTCTGCTGAAATCACTTAGTAGGCAGAATCGGCAGGCGGCCGTTATCCGTTCTGTTTACCGAGCGCCGTGTGGAAAGTGACACGGAATATGGGTGGTACCGCGGATTCAATCCGTCCCTATTTTTTATATAGGGGCGGATTTTTGTGTTTTTTAATAGGGGAACGATG
This sequence comes from Sporosarcina luteola, assembly GCF_007991495.1. Taxonomy (GTDB): domain Bacteria; phylum Bacillota; class Bacilli; order Bacillales_A; family Planococcaceae; genus Sporosarcina; species Sporosarcina luteola. The sequence continues at coordinate 76,074 of NZ_BJYL01000015.1, forward strand.
TGTCGTTATTATAAATAAAAGGAAGCGGAGTGGGGAGTATGCGTAGTGTGAATACGAAAGAAGCGGCGTTGGAACGTGAAAACCGGGTCAAAGAGTATTGGAATGCTGAAGAAGTGTTTAAGCGCTCGATGGTGGAGCGCGAGGGTGCGGAAACGTTTGTGTTTTATGAAGGGCCTCCGACCGCGAATGGCCTTCCGCACGCGGGTCATGTGCTTGGCCGGGTCATCAAGGATTTTGTTGCGCGTTATAAGACGATGCAGGGTTATCAAGTTTGGCGGAAAGGGGGATGGGATACGCACGGGCTGCCGGTGGAGCTTGAAGTGGAGAAGCAGCTTGGCATTTCGGGGAAGCAGGAAATTGAAGAGTATGGGGTCGAGAAGTTCATCGAAGAATGCAAGAAGAGTGTCTTTAGCTATGAGAAGCAATGGCGTGAGTTCACAGAGTCGATTGGTTACTGGATCGATATGGACGATCCGTATATGACCCTCGAAAACCGGTACATTGAAAGTGTCTGGTATATCTTAAGCGACCTGCATAAACGCGGGCTGTTGTATAAGGGCCACCGGGTGACACCGTATTGCCCAAGCTGTCAGACGACGTTGAGTTCCCATGAAGTTGCCCAAGGCTATAAAGATGTCAAAGACCTTTCCGCAACGGCGAAGTTTAAAGTGAAAGGGACAGAGAATGAATTTTTCCTTGGATGGACAACGACGCCTTGGACTTTGCCTGCAAACGTCACACTTGCCGTGAACCCGGCACTTACGTATGTAAAAGCAAGGAAAGGGAATGAGGTGTTCATCGTTGCGAAAGAGCTGGCGGAGAAGAACTTGGGTGAGGAGTTTGAAGTCATTTCGACTCACAAAGGCAGCGACTTCAAAGGTGTTGAATATCGCGCGCCATTCCCGTTCATGACGCCAGAGCGCGGACACTTTGTTGTGGAAGCAGATTTCGTTAACGCGGAAAGTGGTACAGGGATTGTGCACGTCGCGCCTGCGTACGGTGAAGATGACTACAACTTAGCGAAAGAACATAATCTTTCCTTCTTCAACGTTGTTGACAGGCAAGGACGCTATACCGAGGACATCCCTCCATTTGCCGGCCGATTCGTGAAAGACTGCGATGTGGATATTGTGAAATATTTAGCGAATGAAGGGCTCTTGTTCGAAAAGGAAAAATACGAGCACAGCTATCCGCACTGCTGGCGTTGTGACTCGCCATTGCTTTATTACGCGATCGAGAGTTGGTTTATTCAGACGACGGCACTTAAAGAACAATTCCTGAAAAACAACCAGGAAGTTGAATGGCATCCGGCACATATCAAAGATGGACGCTTCGGGAAGTTTTTAGAAAACATGGTTGACTGGAATATCGGACGGAACCGTTACTGGGGGACGCCGCTTCCGATCTGGATCTGTGAGGCTTGTGATCATCAATATGCCCCGCACAGCCAGGCGGACCTTCAAGACAAAGCGATTGGGGATATCGGGGACGTGGAGCTCCATAAGCCATACGTCGACCGGGTTCAGCTGACGTGTGAAAAATGTGAAGGCACGATGAATCGTGTTTCGGAAGTGATTGACGTCTGGTTTGACAGTGGCTCCATGCCGTTTGCGCAGCAACATTATCCGTTTGAGAATAAAGAGCAGTTCAAGAAGCAATTCCCGGCTGATGTTATCTGCGAAGGAATCGATCAGACGCGTGGGTGGTTCTACAGCCTACTCGCTGTATCTACACTGTTTACTGGAAAGGCTCCTTATAAGCGAGTACTTTCAACAGGACATATCCTTGATGAAGAGGGACGGAAGATGTCGAAAAGTAAAGGGAATGCCCTGAACCCGGTAGATATCGTCGACAAATTCGGTGCGGATGCTTTTCGCTGGGCATTGCTGGCTGATAGTGCACCGTGGAATAATAAACGCTTCTCTGAGCGGGTTGTTATCGAAGCGAAATCGAAAGTGATTGATACGCTCGTAAATACACATGGTTTTTATACATTGTATGCAAACATCGATGGGTATCGTTTCGATGAAAAGGAAACAGGTGAGAAGACGCTGTTGGACCGCTGGGTATTGTCTCGTTTAAATAGTGTCTCCGCTGTCGTAAGGGAAGCATTGGATGACTATGATTTCACGAAGGCAGCAAAAGCACTTGAGAAATATGTGGATGAAATCAGTAACTGGTACATCCGTCGTTCCCGTGACCGTTTTTGGAAGGAAGGCATGACAGAGTCCAAAAAGGCAGCTTATCATACACTTCATGAAGTACTTGTCCGAGTAAGCAAGCTTTTGGCTCCTTTTATCCCATTCTTGGCCGAGGATATCCATGTGAATCTCACTGACGAAAGCGTCCATCTTGCCCGCTTTCCGGAAATCAATGACGAAGAAGTGGATACGCAACTGGAGCAAGATATGGATGCTGTCCTGCAAGTCGTGGAACTGGCGCGCGGAATCCGTAACGCTGAAGCCATTAAGACGAAGCAGCCGCTTTCCGAGCTGGTCATCATCCCGGTCAATGCTGCGCAAGGAGATGCATTGGAGCAGTACAGCAGCATCATCCGCAATGAAATTAACGTGAAAAACATCGTCGTTAAGCAGTCTTCGGACGATCTTGTCCGGTACGACGTGAAGCTGAACTTCCGGGCGGCAGGGCCTGTTCTTGGAAAACAAGTCGGTATCGTCAAAAGCTTCTTGGAAAAGCTCTCCGAGAAGGAGGCGGCAAAAGTTATCCTGGACGGGAAGGCAGTTGTGCCAACCGAAGACGGGGATATTGAAGTGCCAATGGAGTTATTAAACGTTGAACGGGTAGCTGATTCCGGCCTCTCCATGGGGTCCAACCAGGACTTCCACGTTATGTTAGACACCACAATAACAGAAGAGCTGCGCCTTGAAGGTTTGGCGCGCGAAGTGATCCGTGTCATCCAAGATGAGCGAAAGACGCAAGATCTGCCAATCGATCTTCGCGTTGACATCGTACTGGATGGGGATGAAGATGTGAGGAAAGCAGTTCAACAATATGAAAAGCTGATCGCAGAAAACATTCTTGTGAACAACCTCACTGTAGGGAAAGCGGAACACATGAAAGAGTTCACGATGGGAAGTAACCGAGTTGAGGTTGCGATTTTGAAATGAGTTAAATGAAAGAAGCATGAATTCTCAAGTTTGGGAATTTATGCTTCTTTTTTTAGGAAACATCACTATGTAAGCAGAAGAAAAACACACTTTTCAGAAATGTGGATGTTATACTTGCTATATGCAAATATGCTAGATCACTGTATAAGAAGGAGGGAATGTTTGATGAATGAAGAAGTCAAAAACCTGTCGGATGTGCTTTTGAAAAGTCTTTATGACTACCACTTTGCGATGAACGGAGGAAGTTATAACTTGCCGAAAGCGATGTTGAATGCCGATATCAACAGCAAGTTGGCGATTGATCATCTGATTGAGGCGGGATACGCGACTGATAGCGGGCAAGGGTCGGATCATTTGGTTTTGAATATTACACAGCAAGGCATGGATTACATCAACAATAAATGAGGGCTTGGTGAGAAGCATGAGCTTTCCGATTGGGGAGTTCATGCTTCTTCTTTTATTTCTGTCAATAGACTGCGTAGATAGCAAATTACCTGTATACTACAGTAAAAGTGATAGCGAAGGGGTGGGACTTCAACATGCAATATGATGCGAAGAATCCTGAAGAGTATTTGGAGTTGCTTGAAGACGATTGGCGAAAAGAGAAACTGCTCGCAATTCGGCAAATGATTATTACGTATGCACCTGAGTTGGAAGAGGTAATTCGCTATAAGATGTTGAATTACGGGAAAGAGGACTATATCCTTGCGTTGAACGCGCAAAAACATTATGTCAGCCTCTATGTAGGTACGATCGATAAGGTGGAAAATGCAGAAACTCTATTGGCAGGCTATAATTATGGAAAAAAGGTTGCATTCGCGTCAAAAAGTCGATAAAGATGGAAGAGACGGGATTGGAACAATTCATCCATAAAACGATTGATATGTGGCGAGCTGGGGAAGATACGGCTTGTTGATGGAATGGATAAACTGAGCAGCTTGATTGGTCCAAAAGGAAAAGCCATCCTCGTAGGGTGGCTTTTGACGTTTTTCTAAGTTTCCTATCGATTATTAAAAACCTGGTACTAGAAATAAAATGACCGCTACGAGGAGTGAAGAGCTTGCCCACGTTATTACGATTTTTTTCTCGATCTCCATCGAATGAGTAACTGCGATATGTACAATTGATAGAACAAAAAGATTCATGAAGAATAAAAAGTAATAGACGACAATGAGCATAATCCATGCATGTCCTGAAATCAAATCACCTAGGGGAGTCGTAAAGAACAAAAGAATAAATAGGATGAATGAAATCATTAACCATCCTAAAATGATGATAAACATTTTATTCCATATTTTATGTTGCATAAAGGTGTCTTCTTTTTTGGCGTAATTATATAGGAGTTGATTGCAAACCAAGAGAATAATTGAAAGGGTTATAAACAATCAATTGCTTAAAGACGACATTTTCTATACTTACGTTTTGACTGTAATAATCAACGGCAAAAGCAAGGAGAACTAAAATCAGGACACTAACAGACTGCTTGAAGGCGTAAAATTTCATGATGTTTCAACTGATGATCTAGCGTTTTTCACTAAATTATTCAGTTTGTGAATACTCCAAAGGGCAAAGGTTACCGTTATAGCTGAAATGATATATTGTAGATAGGTCGCCATTTCCTGGCCACTTTGTGAGTAAAGATTCGGTGTGTATATTACTGTTAAAATAACCCCTTTTAACATATCGGCTACCCCTAGTGAAATCAGTACAACAATGAATACCCCAATTATTTTCTTCATATGTTTTTCCTCCTTTTCATTTTACTTACGCATTATGTATGTAAAAAGTTTCGCGATTTTATTAACTACTGTTCATGGTTAATCTTAACGACTTGACGTATGTGGAAAATAGGAGTAATATACACTGGTTGCAGGAAAAGTTATTTTTAAATAACACTTTTTTATGCCTTGCAGTCACTAACTCAAATGACTAAAGATGAAAATTTATAAAGTAAAAGGTTGGTGTGAAGATGAGAAATCTAGGAAATAAAAAAGATAATCTTTTAAACAACTTTTTGATGATGTATTTCTTTGCTGTTTTGATGTTATGGGTTAAAACATATATCACTCAAACCTCACAATTTGAACTGGGTGTAGAAGGACCTCTTCAACAATTCCTTTTACTCCTAAATCCATTAGGTTCAGCATTGCTCTTCCTAGGAATTTCATTTCTATTTAAAGGAAAGAAAAAATATACATCACTCCTTATTGTTTACACGCTTATGTCTATTCTTTTATATGCAAATGTCGTCTATTACCGGTTCTTTAGCGATTTCATTACATTGCCGACGCTCTTCCAAACGCAGAACTTCGGGGATTTAGGCGGAAGTGTTCTTTCATTACTAAAATCTTATGATATCTTGTTCTTTGTCGATGTTTTTGTACTGTTTTATCTGCGCTTCTCAAGTAAGATTCAAAAGGAAGAAAATCGTGTTGGATATAAAAAAGCAACCGCAATTATTGCTGGCGCATTACTACTATCGATCATCAATCTAGGACTAGCTGAAGCCAGTCGTCCGCAATTATTAACGCGGGGCTTTGATAGAAGTTATATTGTGAAATATCTAGGAATGTATAACTACTCGATCTACGACTCGGTAGAAACAATGGCAGCCTCATCGCAGAGAGCTTTGGCGGATAGTAGTGATATTACAGAAGTGATTAACTATACTCAATCCACTTACGCCGAACCAAATGAAACGTATTTCGGGGCAGCAAAAGGGATGAACGTCATTTATTTACATCTAGAATCATTCCAAAACTTTGTGATCAACTACAAATTGAACGGTGAAGAGGTTACACCATTTCTAAATTCATTAACAAAAGACGAGAATACAACATATTTCGATAACTTTTTCCATCAAACAGGGCAAGGCAAAACGTCCGATGCGGAATTCATGTTGGAAAACTCTTTATTCGGGCTCCCGCAAGGATCTGCTTTTATTACAAAAGCACAAAATACGTACCAGGCAGCCCCAAGTATTTTAAAGGATTATGGTTATACATCAGCTGTATTTCACGGCAATAACGGCAGCTTCTGGAATCGAAATGTCATTTACAAATCATTTGGCTTCGATCATTTCTTTGACGCGAGTTATTATGATACGAGTTCCCCGATCGACATGGCTGAATACGGATTGTTAGATAAACCTTTCTATGACCAATCTGAAAGTCTGTTGAGCTCATTGCCACAACCGTTTTATACGAAATTCATTACGGTCGGAAACCACTATCCGTATGATATGGATCAAGACTTAGTAACAATTGATAAAGCCCAAACCGGAGATGCCAGTGTTGATGATTATTTCCAAACTGCGCGTTATACCGATGAAGCGATTGAAAAAGTCTTCACTCGATTAAAAGAACTAGGCTTATATGATAATTCGATGATTGTTCTGTATGGCGACCATTATGGTATTTCAGATAATCATAAAAAAGCGATGGGACAAATTATGGAGAAAGAAATCACACCATATGAAAGTGCGAATTTGCAACGCGTCCCATTATTCATTCATGTTCCCGGAATGCAAGGCGGTATAAACCACACGTACGGCGGCCAAACAGACCTTCTGCCAACGTTGTTACATTTACTTGGAATTGATACGAAAAACTTTATTCAATTCGGTTCAGATCTACTCTCTGAAGAGCATAACGAAGTGGTTCCATTTAGAAATGGCGATTTTATCAGCCCGACAATCGATTCAATCAATGAAAAGCTTTATGATCATCAAACAGGCTTACCACTCGACGATAGCCAATTGGAGCATGCGAATACGATGAAGAAAGACGTGGATTATAAGTTGGAGCTTTCTGATAGAGTTGTGAATGGAGATTTGTTGAGATTCTATACGCCGAAAGGGTATACGTCAGTCGATCCTTCTACGTATAATTACACCGAAGATATACATGCGACATCTAACGAATGACATTAGCTTTATGGATAAATCAAAAGAAGCATGATCTTTCCCCAATGGGAATGCATGCTTCTTTTTTGAATTTTAATTGGTGAAATCATAGTAAGCGTGCTGATCTCCTCAAAGGCTTCTTTGGAAGCGGAACTTTCCATTGCAACTACCTCCTTTGCTTTTTGATCTCCTTTGAAGAACTACAGCCATTTTTCAAAGTGATTGAAGAAGATCACGCCGGACGATGGATCTATTAATAGGAATGTACTAGGAATTCCACTGGACGGCAACAGTTCAAAATCAGTGATGATGAAGTTAAAAAGAGAAAGCTTCCCGATATTCCTATAGAATAGAAGATAACTGACGGGGTGAGAGAAAGGGGTTTATTTCAATTGATAAATACACGGAACGAAAAAGCTATTGGATGCAATACCATTTGACGTGATGCTTGATAACGAGGAAGAGGAAAACGAGCTGTATGCATGGCATGCCAATTTGCTGGTGATTGATCGACGGAAGACGCTCGTGCTTATGAACAACAGCAACCGGTAATGCCATTGGAAGGGCTTTCCGTCTGGCGGCGTGTATGCGTTCCGCTCAATATGCCATTTACCGAGTTCCATGATATGCTGCAAATCCTTTTCGGGTGGACAAACAGCCATCTCCATGAGTTTTACGTGTTCGATCAAACTGAAACGGTGGAGCCGTATTCCCACTTCTCGCCCTATCATGTCACGGGCGATTACAACCCGGTCTTGAATATCGTCATGAACGAGGACTTGATGAGCGATTCGGAAGAAGTGGAGCGGGTACTTGAGAAAGACATGCTGTTATCTGACATCATTCCGAAATATACGGTGATGAAATATATATATGACTTCGGTGACTTTTGGCAGCATGAAATTATTGTGGAGGAGATTGTGAATGACGAGACTGTGGAATCACCGATTTGCCTGGACGGCGAAGGTGATGCGCCACCTGAAGATTGCGAGGGAGAGCCGGGCTTCCGTGAGTTTTTAGCCGTTATGGGGAATCCATCCCATCCAGGGCATGCTTCCATGAAGGAATGGGCAAGGGGGCAGTTGTATCAGGGATTTGATATGAGATTGGTGAATCATCTGTTGAGGGGGATGTGAGGTGTTTTTTTAGGAAAGGGGACACAGTGAAATTGGATCTGAGGTTTAATCACTTCCGGCTTTATTTCTTGTTGCCATTCTAACCGGATAACTTAAATAAAAGTTTTTAATGCTCAATCGATAATTAATCATCGATATGATAGACTAATAGTTGCAACGACATATAGCGGATGGGCGGTAGGCACTCCCTTTGGAAGGGGGGGTATATATGGTGACATATGAAGCAATGAATACGATGATCCAATTTGGAATACTCATCGTAACAGCTGTGCTAGCAATTGTAGCAATCATTGCCCTAGACACCAAAAGAAAAAAGTAACAACCCACCGCTAACGGACATGTAAGCAGGGTAGTTACTCTTTTTAATACTAACTATTCGCACTTGGCCAACCGCCTTTCAAGCGGATGTCAGTTGCGCCGGCCGGATGCTACAACATCCGGTCATTTCTTATTATATGTTCAGTTTACCACAGTCAAACGGATATTTCATATTATTACTTTTATCAACTATTATTCAATCACCACTGCCTCCTCTTCCTTCCCCCTCTCCATATACTCCTCCCGCGATTGGGAAAGCGTCTTCCCAGTTTCTTGGTGCACAGCAAAAGCATACGTCTGGACGCTGGACCAGTCAAAAACTTCCTTCAACCACTTTTGCATGGATTGCTCGATGCCGTTTACTTGCATATTCCCATTGGAAAGCAAAACCCTGCTATCTTCCTTGCCTTTGGCGACGATTACCTCACAAGCCTTCAAAACTCCCCATTCAAGCATCGCGTCGATTTTCGGTAGGGTTCGTCGGGTAATCGGCTTCCGCGAAACTTATTTTGGCCTCGTTTCCGCAAAGTCGACGAAGAAATCATTGTATGTGCTTACCGGTAATACTTTCTTTGTGCTTATGAAAAGGTCATCGTTGATTTTATAAGGAATCAGTTTATAGCAGCTAATATCTACATGATTGCTATTCAGCCATGCGACCGCAGACAAAGTCTGCTCATCATAATCGGCAGCAACTAAGAGGATTTTCTACTTCTTATTGAAATTATTCTCGGCGTTATTCCTTTGTAGAAACTCCATGACCTTCCGAGTGCCCAGCTCCATGCTCGTAAGGGGACCATTTTCGAAGCCCTTTTCATATCGCTCAATATAAGGGGCGTAAATTCGATTCACAAGATCCTCGACGTCTGCAATCTAGGCATAGCTCGCCGCATAGCGGATCGCCTGGAATTCAAACGCCTCTTTCCGCCCTTCGATATCTTTACGATCCCTCTTGATTTCAATTAAAACAATATTCCCTTCATGATCAATCGCCGTTAAGTCACTGATTCCATTGCTCGCATTCCGCACTTGCTTCCTGACAATGAGCATCAATTCCTCTTTATCGCATATCATCTCAATATTTTTCCGAAGCAGCTATTCAATATCGCTTTCCTTGTAATTCAAACTGGAGAAAGTCGTCTCATCGACTTTTGCTGCATTGGTGTCTGAAATCTTGTACATGTTGGGCGCCTCCGTTGTTTTCGGTATATTGACTTAATTTTACTGTAACATGAGTTTTAGGTTTATGGGAGGTTATTCCGAAATAGCAGTATTGGGGGTGTGCGGTAATTGAGCCTTTTCTCTAATCAGGTATAAAATAAAAGAGCAAAGAGGAAGTGAATATAATGGAACCAATCAAAATTGAAAATGATGAAGTGAAGAAGGCAATTCAATCTGGGCGTCCGTATATTCAAGTGGATGCGAAAAAGTACTTGCTTATGGAAGTGGAGGTAGTAAACGAGTATGCGGCTTATGTTGTCACGGACCCGGTGGAGGAAAAACGTCTGAGGGCAACGTTGGATAGAGAGAATCCAATCCTTACAGATGAGGAAATTAATGCAATGTTAGGGATTGATTCATGAAGGTAACCTGGCGAAGATCAGCCATCGAATCCTTGTTGGAATTGGATCTATGGAGGCGAATGATTGAGTTACCAAACGTCGCACCGCATCTGAAAGAGACTATACAAGCGTATTTCAAAAACCAAGATCTTTCTTTATATATTCCTGGCTGACCAGTTTATATTCAACAAGAGCAGGTTGACTTAAGAATGGTGCTAATTGCTCTGGGCAAGGCGGATCCGTATAAAGTTTTCTATCGGGTGGAAAAGGAGACTATCGAAATATACTTGGTTCGTCATGCTAGACAGAAGCCGGTGAAATAACGACTGGTTTAGCGGTCCCCTCTTTTAACCGATTCTAACTTAACTGTGAACAGTGGGGACAAAAAGAAGAGTGTTTAGTTGCATGCTAGCACAAAAAAGGATATGACAGCAGCGGATGTCTGTTGGGAAATGAACTAATTCATTTTCCAGCAGGCTTCTTTTTTAGTGTTTGTTCAAAAAAATCCGACACCTATAAGATAACCATTTAAAGTGTGTTGTCTGAACCTTTTTTCATTGGTATTATAATAATAAGTCATAGAACACTACAATTTGACTAATAGCATCTTTGAGACGGAGCGAAAATAATGATCAATTTTCAAGATAAAGTAAGTTTCATCTGGTCGATTGCAGAAGTTTTGCGTGGACCATACAAGCCGGAGGACTATGGAAAAGTAATACTTCCCCTAGCAGTTTTACGGCGGTTTGACTGTGTATTGGAGGAGACGAAAGAAGAAGTGTTGACAAAGTATGCTGATTTGAAATCAATCAATGAAGATGCCCGTGAGCCAATCTTAAATCGTCTTGCCAAGCAAAACTTTCACAATACAAGTAACTACAACTTCAACAACTTGTTAAGTGATGCGGATAATATCGGGGACAACTTACGCGATTATATGAACGGCTTCTCCAAAACAGCACGTGACATCATGGAGTATTTCGAGTTTGATAAGCAAATCGATAAAATGAACGACAATGATTTATTGTATTTAACAATCAAGCGTTTTAGTGAATTGGACTTGCACCCGGAAGTCGTTTCGAATATTGAGATGGGATACATATTCGAGGAATTGATCCGCCGTTTCTCGGAACATGCCGAAGCAGGGGATCATTACACTCCACGTGAAGTTGTGCGTTTAATGGTTAGTCTGTTATTCATGCGTGATGATGATATTCTGACGAAATATGGACTGACGCAAACGTTATATGACTGTGCTGCAGGGACGGGCGGCATGGGTTCGGTCGCGCAGGAATACTTGCATGAATTCAATCCAAATGCCGACCTTGAATTCTTCGCCCAAGAAATAAACGGGGAATCCTATGCAATCTGTAAGGCGGATATGTTAATCAAAGGCGCGGATGCACGAAATATCCGCCTAGGTAATACATTATCGAATGACCAATTCAAAGGGGAGAAATTCGATTACCTAATCAGTAATCCTCCATATGGCGTGGATTGGAAGTCATATGAAAAACCGGTTAAAGCGGAGCATGAAGAACTAGGTTACAACGGTCGATTTGGACCCGGTACTCCCCGTACAAGCGACGGACAGCTATTATTCCTGCTTCACCTGGTTTCTAAAATGAAACCAGTGACCGATGGAAATCCACAAGGTTCACGAATGGCAATCATTATGAATGGTTCGCCATTATTCACTGGGGATGCTGGGTCTGGGGAAAGTGAAATCCGCAGATATGTGCTCGAAAATGATCTTGTGGAAGGTATCGTAGCACTGCCGAACGACTTATTCTATAACACAGGTATTTCAACATACATATGGATTTTGACGAACAATAAAACGGACCATCGCAAAGGGAAAGTTCAGCTGATCAATGCCGTTGATTTCTCAAAGAAAATGAAAAAAAGCTTAGGCAGTAAGCGTAATGAAATCACGCAAGAACAAATCGATGAGATTGTCCGGTTATACGGGGAGTTTAAAGAAGGCGAGTATGTAAAGATCTTTGATAATGAAGACTTCGGCTATCACAAGATCACGGTAGAGCGTCCATTACGATTGAATTTCCTTATTTCAGAAGAACGTATTGCACAAGTTGTCGAACAAAGAGCATTCCAAAATCTTGCTACATCGAGGAAAAAAGATGAAAGCGGAATTGCGGAAATAGAAGCAGGAAAAGAGCTGCAAGAAAGTATTCTTAAAGTGTTACGCAATCATATAAATGACACAGTTTATAAGAATCGTGAGGACTTTGAAAAGAAATCAAAAGCAGCCTTTAAAGGGTCGGGAGTAGCTATTGGGGCGCCTATCTTAAAGGCAATTTTGGCTGGGCTTTCTGAAAAGGATGAAACAGCGGATACTTGCCTGAAGAAGAAAGATGAGATTGAAGTAGATACGGATTTGCGAGATACGGAGAATGTTCCATTGAAGGAAGATATAATTGAATACTTTAAGCGAGAAGTGTTGCCCCACGTGCCGGATGCTTGGATTGATCATAGTAAAACTAGGGTTGGGTATGAGATTCCATTTACGAGGCAGTTTTATAAATACACGGCACTGCGAAGTTCGGAAGAGATTATGGCTGAGATAAAAGAGCTGGAAAAGAATATAACTAAGCAATTAGAGAAGGTGTTGATATGACGAAACTTTCTTCACGTTTTATGGATGAAAAAACTGAGAAAGTAAACGAGATACCTAGTCACTGGAAAGTCTCAAAGTTAAAATATTTATTTGATAACTTGGATTATAAAAGAATACCATTAAGTTCTGAGGAAAGGGGGAATATGGTTAATAGAAAATATGATTATTATGGGGCTTCAGGTGTAATCGATAGGGTTGAAGATTACCTATTTGATGAGCCTCTAATCTTAATAGGTGAAGATGGAGCGAATTTATATTCCCGCTCAACCCCATTGGCTTTTGTAGCCGAAGGTAAGTATTGGGTCAATAATCATGCACACATTCTTAGACCTAAAAATGGTAATCTGTATTTTTGGGCAAACTTATTGGAGTCTATCGACTATTCAATATATATTACAGGTTCTGCTCAACCAAAGTTAACACAAGACGCACTAGCAAATATACAATTACCGGTGCCTCCATTAGTTGAACAAGAAACTATTTGGAGTTATTTAGAACAAAAGTTGTCTAATCTAGACCACCTAATTAATTCTAAACAGGATTTAATAGTTTTAATAGAGGAAAAACGCCAAGCAATCATCAAAGAAGCAGTAACAAAAGGCTTAAATGCAAATGTGAAAATGAAAGGTTCAGGTGTTGAATGGATTGACCAGATGCCCGTAAATTGGAAGCGTGGAAAACTATCTTATTTCTCAAAAGTTAGATCAGGTGGAACCCCTGATAAAAACAATGAAGCCTATTGGAATGATGGAAATATTAATTGGATGTCATCTGGAGAAATAAATAAAGAATTTGTAAGCAAGGTGAACAATAAAATTACTTTTGAGGGATTTAATAATTCCAATGCAACAATGTTGCCAGTAAATACAGTGATGATGGCACTTAATGGACAAGGGAAGACAAAAGGTAAAGTTGCGGTCCTGGAAATAGTAACTACCTGTAATCAATCGTTGGCAGGTTTTATAACTGATGAAAGCAGATTGCATTATTTGTTCTTATACTACTATTTAAAAAGCAAGTATCGCGAACTACGTGGTCTAGTTGGGGATGGTTTGAGGGATGGCTTGACAATTGGTTTGATAAAGTCCTTGCAGATACCTTTACCGCCCATAAAGGAACAAAAGGAAATAGCATCGGTGTTGAAAAAACAGGACGAAGAATTCAATGAATTGATAAAAAAAGTATCGGAGTCAATTGAAAAACTCAAAGAATACCGCCAATCCCTAATCTACGAGGCGGTAACGGGAAAAATCGACGTACGAGATTATGAGGCAATACAGTAACGGAGGTGAGAATGTGGCGATTGATGCGACGGAGAAGGGGTTTGAGGAAAATATTGAAACCTCCCTTGTCGGGAATGGTTATGAGAAGCGTGTGTTGGAAGGAGAAGCGAGCCGGCTTTTTAAAAGGTATGCTCTTGATGTAGAAAAGCTGTTTGAGTTTTTGGAGGCAACGCAGGATAAGCAGTTAAAAATGCTGGAGAAATCCTATGGAGCAGATTATAAAAAGAAGGTGCTTGATCGCATTTGCGATAGCTTGAAAAAGCATGGGGTCGTTCACTGTTTACGCCATGGTGTTAAGGATCGCGGCGTGACGTTGAGGCTTGTTTATAATAAACCTCCGACAACGATGAATCAGCTGATGAATGAGCTGTATCAAAAGAACATCTTCACGGTGAGCCGCCAAGTTTATTATAGCGACAAGCATACTAACAGCTTGGATATGGTTGTTTTCATTAACGGCTTGCCGCTCGTTGTGATGGAGCTGAAAAATCAGTTCACGAGGCAAACGGTCGAACATGCGATGGACCAATTCAAGAAAGACCGTGATCCAATAGAGCAACTTTTCAAAGCAAATGAGCGTACAGTTGTTTACTTTGCTGTGGATCCTGATGAAGTGTTCATGGCGACGGAGTTGAAGAAGTCAAAAACGTACTTCCTTCCTTTCAATAAAGGGAATGACAGCGGTAAAGGGAATCCAACTGTTTATAACAACTACCGTACGCATTACCTTTGGGAAGAAGTATTACTGCCGGATAGTTTGCTCGATATTCTATTCCGTTTTGTTTTCGTGAAAAAGGATGATATTTTGGACTCGAACAATGAGGTCATTGGCGAGCGTAAAATGGTAATCTTCCCACGTTACCATCAGCTTGATGTCGTACGGAAGCTTGAGGCGAATGTGATTGATAAGAATGTTGGTCAAAATTACTTGATTCAACATAGTGCAGGTAGTGGGAAAACGAATTCGATTTCCTGGCTAGCTCACCGTTTGGCAAAGCTGCACGATGAAAATAATGAGGCAATCTTTAGCAGTGTCATAGTCATAACGGACCGCCGGGTGTTGGACAAGCAATTGCAAGACGCTGTGTACCAATTGGAGCATAAGGCGGGGATGGTTGAGCGGATTGATAAGGACTCGAACCAACTAGCGAATGCGATTACAGGTGAAACGCGCATCATCATTACGACGTTGCAGAAGTTCCCGTTCATCCTTGAAAAAGTATCGGATCTTGAACGGAAAAAATATGCCGTCATCATTGATGAAGCGCATTCCTCGCAGGGCGGAAAGGCATCGACAGCACTAACGAATATATTATCAGATAAGACATTAGAAGATGCTTACGAAGAGGATCGGATTGCGGAAGAGAATATGGATAATCTTGACGAGCAAATCGTCGAGACAATCATGAAAAGTGGTAAACAGGATAATGTGTCGTTTTTCGCTTTCACTGCAACTCCTAAGCCGAAAACGCTCGAAAAGTTCGGGACAAAGGGGACTAATGGGAAGCCGCATGCATTCCATGAATACACGATGCGCCAAGCGATTGAGGAAGGATTTATCCTGGACGTTTTGAGCAATTACACAACGTATAAGACATTCTATAAGATTGCGAAACAAGTGGATGATGATCCGCTCGTATCGCAAAAGCAGGCGACGAAAAAGCTGGCGCAATACGTATCATTGCATCCCCATAATGTTTCACAGAAGACTGAAATCATCATTGAACATTACCGCAATTTCACGAGACATAAAATTGGCGGACGTGCAAAAGCGATGGTCGTTACCGCAAGTCGTTTGCATGCAGTTCGGTATAAAATTGCATTTGACCGCTATATTGACAAAATGAACTACGACGATTTGAAAACGATTGTAGCATTCTCTGGGATTGTAAAAGACGGGGAACTACCTTACACGGAGCCGGATATGAACGGATTTAGCGAAAAGGAGCTCCCAGATAAGTTCAATTCTGATGAATATAAAGTGCTGCTCGTTGCCGAGAAATACCAAACAGGCTTTGATGAACCATTGCTTCATACAATGTACGTGGACAAGCCCCTAAGTGGAATTAAGGCCGTTCAAACATTATCACGCTTGAATCGCACATGCCCGGGCAAGGATGATACATTCGTTCTTGATTTCGTAAATGATCCGGAAGATATCAAAGCAGCATTCCAGCCTTACTATGAAACGACAGGGCTTGAGGAAGTGACGGACCCGAACATTTTATACGACTTACAAGCTGAGCTCGCACCTTATCAAGTGTATACGGAAGAAGAAATGAATGCGGTGAATGAACTTGAAATCAAAGGTGGATTTACAAAGTCGGCGAAAGAACAAACAGCATTGAACGCATGGATTGATAAAGGGGTAGAGCGTTTTAAACGTGACTTGTCAGCCGAGGAGCAGGAAGCATTCAAAGGCTCCGCGACTAAGTTTACGCGGACATATGCATTTGTCCTCCAAATTGCAACATTTATCGATGCGGAGCTGCATAAACAGTACATTTACTTGAATTATTTATTGCGCAAGCTTCCGCGCGACAATTCGGACAAGGATATTTACATGGCGGATGACGTAGCGTTGCAATATTATCGCAATCAGAAGGTGTTCGAGGGAAGCATTGAGCTGGAGAAAACGGGCGGCGAGGAATTGAAGCCTACTTCACATGGTACAGCGGGTGTTGTGGAGGATGAAAAGGTTCGGTTATCGTCTATTTTGGACAAGCTTAATGATCGTTTTGGGACTGAATTCACCGAGACGGATTTCTTATCCCGTGATCAAGTGAAGGCGGATATGCTTAACAGCGAAGACATCCAGCAAAAAGCGAAGAACAATACAAAGGACAATTTCAAATTTGCTTTTGAAAAGTCATTTATGGACTTTGTCATTGATCGGATGGAAAGTAATGAAAAGTTCTTTATGAAGATATTGGAGAATGAGGAGTTTAAGGCGTTTGTTATGGAAGATATGATGGATGAAGTTTTTGCGGAGGTTAATGGGTGATATCATTATATAGTATAAAATTCAAAAAATGTTCATGGAGAAAATTATCATTCAGGGGAGCATGTTATGATAAAAAGTCTTTCAATCAGTGAATGGAATCAATTTAGTGATATAAAAATAGACTTCCATTCAAAAGTAACGATTATTACTGGCGCCAATGGAGCAGGTAAAAGCACTATCCTAAGACTTTTAGCAAAAGAAATAGGATGGCATTATTCTGAAGTCGCAACTTTGCCTGAGTATAATAATAATTCGAAGTTTGTAGCAGGTTTGTTTGGTAATACTTTAAAAAGATTAAAACAGATAATGCCCTATCTAAATAATTTCGAAGAATATGATATAAGTAACGATAATGTGGAATTTGGCGAAATTGAATTAGATAAAGGCACTTTAAAACTATATGTCCCTAAAAGAGTAGATGCCTCTTATAATATTATCACAAACTTTATCTCGCATGAAGAAGAATACTATTATCCTATAATTGAGGGGATTAATATAGCATCCCATAAGGAACCATATGGATATACGAAAGTTAGTGATATATCTTTAAATCCTTCGGAAATTGACGTATTACTATCAAAGTACACGGATTCAATAAAAGATAGAATTGTTAATCAGATTCAATACTCCAACGATTCTCCAACATACTTATTGAAAAAGTCGCTTATTTCTTTGGCAATCCTTGGTGAGGGGAATATGTATGTATCACCGAACGAAGATTATAAGAGGTGGTTTTTTGACTTTCAAGAAGTTTTAAAAAAGATCCTACCCTCACATATTGGTTTTAGTAAACTTGTTGTTAAAGATGGAGAAGTATTTCTAATAACTAAGACTGGAAACTTTTTAATCGATGCATTATCGGGGGGCTTAGCAGCTGTTGTGGATTTATGTTGGCAAATATATGTACATGAAATAAACTCAAAAGATAGTTTTGTCGTATTGATAGACGAAATTGAGAATCATTTACATCCTTCATTACAAAGAGAAATTTTGCCAAAATTAATTAATGCATTTCCTGACCTTCAATTTATTGTAACAACCCATAGTCCATTTGTTGTGAATTCATTGGAGAATTCAACTGTTTACGCATTAAAGTTTAGGGATGACAATAAAGTAATGGCTACAAAGCTTGATTTTAAAGCACAGGCAAAAGATGCTTTTAAGGTTTTGAGGGATGTTTTGGGGGTGCCAGTTACTTTTCCAGTGTGGGTTGAAGAAGAATTAAATAAAATTACAGGAAAATATCTAAGCGAAGGACTTAAGGTTGATAATTTACAGGTAATGAAAGAGGAATTAAACAGAAAGAATTTGTATGAATATTTACCTGAAATGTTATCTTACTTTCATGAGGATAAATATGATAAAGATTGATAAAACAGTGAAACCAGATATTTTAAAACATAATTTTAATCAATGGACTAGCGAATATATAAAGTTCAAAAGTGGAGACCCAGCATTCACTAAAAGTACTGAAAATAAATATCGCCATGTTGATATTAAAAATGCTTTAATTGCCGAAACAAAAGGGAAATGTATTTATTGTGAATCAAAAGTAATGGATATAAGTGATGGAGATATTGAGCATATTTTACCGAAATCGAAACGCTGGGATTTATGCTTTGAGTGGGAAAATCTTACGCTGGCATGTAGAAGATGTAATAGAGCGAAGTTAGATTACTATGACGAGTCGCAGAGTTTGATTAATCCTTATATTGATAACCCTAAAATGCATTTTCACTTCGCAGGATCGCTGTTAATTGCCCTTACCGGCCGAGGAAAAGTAACATTAGATAAAGTTGATTTAAATAGGGTGGATTTACTGGAGAGTAGACTAAGATATCTTGAGAGAGTTGAGTCTATTACCATGTTGATTGGTCAACAAACGGGGGAACTTAAAGAAATACTTTTTAAAGACTTGCAAGGATATGCCAAAGAAGACAAAGAATTTAGTGGAATGATGGAGGCGTATATAGAAGGGGTTAAGACAAAATTATTCCAAGTTAACTAATGATTATCCCCTATATATGAAAAAATTCAGAGTTAATATAGGGCACCAGCATTCTCATTGAATTATGAATTGTGTCAGAAACTGGCCACCTACTAATTACAATCAAATTGGCTCCTATACTATTGCGAAGAGCAGGTCATTTTCATGAAATAGGTACATTGTGTATGGCCTCATATTTTCGTTTCTAGCCGGTATAATGGATGAAAAGATGTCTTAAATATCGGGTTCTCATTAGGTTCAGAATTGTCCCTGAACATAAAATCCATCACTATTATTACACATAACAGACGCCTATTGCTTGCAACATTAGTCGGTCCATTATAAATTAGCTTTCAAGAATCTGTGGTCCCATGCCGGTGATTTTGGAATGAAAGATGAAGAAGGAAACCTATACTTTGTTGACAGTAAATAGGATGCACTACGACGTAGTGGAGAAAATATCCCTTCGTTTGAAGTGAAATGGTCATCAATTCCCACCCGGGTGTGTATAATTCAGGCTATCTCATTCATCGCCATCGCCTAGTAAATGAGAAGGATTTGCGAATGTTAGAAAATACAATGCCAACGCTTGATAAAAGCTCCTATGAAATGATTCCGAGTTTAGGACAAGGTGATAATCATCACTGGCAGTGCAATGCAAGTGCCGGTTTTTGCTAAAATACCTAAGGAAGAGAGTATACGACCTAACAGCGATGGTGTCTTACTGACGGAAATGTGGTTGGATTGATTGGATTACCTCAAAAGAGAATTGGTTAGATGACTAGCGAGAGTAACTGAAGAACCATCAAATGTCTCTTCGACTAAATCGAGGCTGGGGGATTAATATTGGGCGCCACGTACTCATTTAATTCGTAAGCGTTAAATAGCCCCCAGTTAATTCTATGTAGGGGCTATTTGGCGCTTATATATATTTTAGCACTACTTCCCAAGGTTTAACTTCAATAAGTATGAGGTCGGATATACACGCATATATGAAGGCGATACACAAATGCTTGACCATATACTTGTTGAGACAACCTTAACCTACAAACCTTATCCGTGTGACACTAAAGATGTAAGTAACTATATAACGAAGTTTTTAGAAAAGAAAGAGCTTGGGCTGATAGAAAAGTATATTTGCAACCTTTTCAAATGCAAATTCAAACATTTGAACGGACCTTTATAGACAAAATCTTTTCTATATGTGATTACCATCATGATCGCCAGGGGACAAGGTGATTTAATCAATGAGAATTAATCGTAAGTTGGCAAGAGTCCTGAATAGCTAATAGCTTTGACAATTTAAATTTAATATGTGAAGCGATCATATTAACCGTTACAATACTGTCATCCCTCAAAAAATAATCCATCCTTGAGTGGCTGCTCATAACGGATGGATTATTTTATCGCGCTAGCTGATTCCCTTGTAGGGAACCTATTCTAAACTATCTAATGTTACTAGCATTAGGGGGCATTATTCTATTTACTAGGTTCTGTAACAATGCCATTAAACGCCGCTTTGTAAATGGTGAAAATATCGTCTCTTTCCAATACCATTGGACTGCGGGCTAAAAGGCGAGATTGTTTGGTTGCATCTTCCGTTAGAAGTTCCAGTGCGTCTTCTGGAATATTAAATCCTTGAAGCGACAAGGGGATTTCCACATCTTTGACGAGATGTCCTAACGCTTCGATGCACTTATAGGAGGCCTCCTCTTGTGATAGTCCGTCTGCAGATATATGCATAGCTTCCAGAATATCTTTCATGCGTGCTTCGCAGCTTTGTCGGATATAGCCCATTACATACGGAAGGAGTACAGCGTTGGAATCGCCATGTGCAATATGGAATTGGCCACCTAGTGGGTATGCCAAGGCATGAACCCCTGCTACCCCCGCGTTGAAAAATGCCAGTCCTGCCAGGTAGCTGCCATAGCTCATATCAGATCGAGCCATCTTATCATTCCCATCTTTTACTGCTATTCGAATGGACGAACTTATGAGTTGAATGGCTTTGATGGCAAGTGCATCGGTTACAGGGTTGGCGTTCTTCGAAACATAGGCTTCAATTGCATGAGTTAATGCATCTATTCCAGTAGCGGCAGTTACGTTGGGCGGTAATGAAACTGTCAATTCTGGATCGACAATGGCAACATCTGCTAGCAGATAGTCATGCGTTATGACGTCTTTTGTTGTTTCAAGAGAAAGAACAGCAATGTTCGTCACCTCGGAACCGGTTCCGGATGTAGTCGGTATGAGAATCTTTGGTAATCCTTTTTCTTGTAAAGTTTTGCTGCCAGTTAGATTTAAATAATCTCTGACATTCCCATCGTGTGCCGATAAAACAGCGGCAATCTTTGCTAAATCGAGTGCACTGCCTCCGCCAAGTCCGATTACTAAATCAAATTGATGTTTTCTAGTGAACTCTACTAATTTCTCTCCAATTGCAAGCGGCGGCTCGGGTACGACTTCTGTATAAATTTCAATTGTGCAGCCGATTTCCTGTAAGGGTTTTTCGATTGCATTTGTTATTCCTATCTTGTGTAAAAATGGATCTGTTACAATAAGTATTTTAGTAGCCTGTAGTCGTTTGATTTCTTCCGGCAACTTAGCTAATGAACGCCATCCTGTAAAACTAGTTGGAGTGAATGTCAATTTATACATAATTTACGACTCCAATCTTTACTCGTAATAGCCTTCAGTGGATTTTCGGAAGCTCTTGAATTGAACAGGGTCATGCCCAAACCATACATCGGAATTCGTTTCAGTCGCTAATCTGCGGATTCTTTCCACTGTTGCGTTATAGCCTACGGAATCATAGATAATACCAGGCGGTTTAATAGGTGGCCCGTAACTTTCGGCTGTATAGATGGCATCAGATGCCAAAATAATACCACCTGTATCCGGCATATTAATATGAAGTCCAAGCATTCCCCATGCATGGCCTCCCCCGAAGTTCAGGATTTCGATTCCGTCTGCTAATTTTACGTGATCTTCTCCTCGTTTGATAACTCGCCATTGAAGGTTGTTTTTAATCCACATGTCGATATCTGACCAAATATAGGCACCTTCTTTTACGTTCTTAGCGTAGGTTTGCAAAGTACCATTGAATTCATCTTCTTGGACAATGATCGTTGCATTCGTAAAATATTCCAGGCAACCTGCATGATCCAAATGCAGATGAGAAGCAACTACATATTTTATATCTTCAGGTCGGACATTCAATTCTTCTAAACGATGGAGCAGGTAACACTCTTCGGGCATATTGATTGGGAATGCTTTTTGTGTAGCTTCACTCCAACGGCCATCGTCCCCCATGGAGTTCGGATTGCATGCTGTATCGAAGAGAATTTTACCTTCAGGATGGTCTATCAAGACTGTGTAAACCGGGAATTCAACAAATTCATTTGGCTGGTTTGGGTTATCAATCGTTGCCGGATTGTGCATGGCAATCATAAAGTTCTTATCCATTCTCATTGTGCCATTGTCCATTACAAACAGCTTCGGGTTTTGTTTAACGTAATTCATTCCAATTCATCTCCCTTTTCTCTAGTTTTGATTCCAAATTATGAGCTTTAGTTCTGTCATATCTTCCATCGCATATTTAACCCCTTCTCTGCCTGTACCACTGTTTTTTACTCCTCCATACGGCATATGATCTACACGATAGGTAGGGACGTCGTTTATAAGTACACCTCCTGCCTGGATAGATTTGGAGGCTTTGAAGGCAGTCTGAATATCTTTCGTAAAAATACCAGCCTGCAATCCAAAATCCGAGTCATTAATGGCAGCGATACCTTCATCTATGGTAGTGATAGGGTTAACTGTGACAACGGGTGCGAAAATCTCTTCACATATAACACGAGTGTGTGAAGCCGCATTTTTCACTAAAGTTGGAAGGAGTATATTATTTTCAATACAACCGCCTGTTATTAGCTCGGCGCCTTCTTCGATGGCTTCATTTATCCAGGAAAGGGCCCTTTGCTGCTCCTTTTCGGATATCATCGATGCTAACTCTGTTGTTGGATCGAGCGGATCCCCGATTTTAATCGTTCCGATAGCTTTTTTACACTTTACAATGAAATCTTCCATGATGGACTCCATTACGTAGATTCGTTGTAAAGAAATACAAACCTGTCCTTGGTTTGAAAAAGCGCCCATGATGATGCGATCTATGATTTTATCTAGATCGACACCTTCATCGATAATGAGACCGGCGTTCGATCCCAATTCCAATGTAACTTTTTTGAGGCTTGCCCGGTTTCGTAGCGATATACCGACTTCAGGGCTTCCTGTAAAGGTGATCATCCGAATTTCGGGACTTTCAAGAAACACATCTCCGATGACAGGACCGCTGCCTGTTACCAGATTGAAGGCGCCTTTCGGCAAGGCAGTTTGTTCTAGTAGTTCAGCTAGAAAAATTGCAGAAAGAGCAGTTTGCGTTGCCGGTTTCAGAACAATTGAATTACCGGCTGCAATCGCCGGACCTACTTTATGTGCAACCAAGTTTTGCGGGAAATTGAATGGTGTAATGGCTGCCACTACTCCAATTGGTTCTCGGATCGTATACGCTAGTCTGCCTCGTCCGTTAGGGGAGGCTTCCATTGGAATCATTTCACCTGTAAGCCGCTTTGCCTCTTCTGCTGAAAACCGATATGTCTCTATGGTGCGGTCTATTTCAGCTAATGCGTATTTCAATGGTTTTGCGGATTCTTTGGAAATAATCTCTGCTGCTTTTAGCCGATTCTTTTTAAAAAGCTCAGCTAGTTGGATTAGTATGTCAGCACGATCGGCAGAAGTCAGGGCACGCATTGCAACCGTTGCAGAATGGGCAGCAGAGATTGCTCGTTTTACATCTTCCACTGAGGCTATTGCAATAGAGGCCAAATCTTCTCTTGTCGAAACGGAATGGATAGGAATAGCGTGAGGTGTGGATACCCACTCTCCATGAATAAAAAGTTGTTTTTTCAAATTTGCATCTCCCTATCTTTTAAGATTTAATATCAGAATACATAGTAATGAATACGTAACCATTTTAATCTAAAAAAACAAACTGGTTTTTTCAGTCTACTTTTTTACTAGTCGTATTTCTTAAAAAGAGTTTAACAGATTCTGTTTGCCGTATGCAAGCGTTTTCCTCTTTCAATGTTTCCAATAGTTGTGCAATTGCTAATGAACCTAAGTTTTTTTCACTTTTCATACCAACAGTTGTTAAATTGATCGAATGATGACGACTAAGCTCCACATTATCAATCCCAATGATATTGAAGTCTTCTGGTATTCTAAAACCTTTTTCCAAGCAAAGACTCATAACCTCAATTGCAATGGCGTCTGTAGCCGCACAGATAGCGGTAGGTCTCTTATCTAGGGAAACAATCATTTCAAACACCGCTTTGATTTCAGCCTTACTAGTGTCCGTGAAGTAAAATGGGAGCTTATCAGTGGCGATTCCTAAATTATGAAGGGCTGCACAAAACCCTTTGTGACGGCCATAGAAGGTGCTCATAGTTTGAGGACCCCCAATCCAACATAAATCGGTGTGTCCTAAAGAATACATAGTTTCAGCAACAATCCGCCCTGCATGTTCATTGTCAATCTCTACGTAATGATTATCTTTTTTATGTTTTCTATTAAACGTTATGAAAGGAATATTTAATTTTTCAAGTTTGTCGTACAGCGGGTCGTCATACAAAATCGAGGATAGAATAATTGCATCCGTCTTCGATTCCAACACTGAATTGTAGATGGTATGTAAATTATCTTCTGTTCCAAAATAGACATTTATTTTATAGCCATTCTCATTTGCATAATTGACAATTGCCGTCGTCGTATCCACAAAAAACGGATTATGTAGAGGGCCTGAAATCAATGTAATGACACCAGTCTTTTTTTGAACGAGTGATCTAGCAATGTCATTCGGTATATAATTTAGCTCTTCGATTGCATTCAATACCTTTTCCAACGTCTTTTTCGTAACAAGTTCCGGGGTATTCAACACGCGAGACACCGTCGTTTGAGAAACGCCGGCATGTTTGGCCACGTCTTTAGATGATACCAAGCATACTCACCCTTTTTTATTGGATTCCTATTGTTAATATAATACAAGATAGACGGAATGCTTGACAACACTTCGTGAAGAAATGGTGGCTGCTGGCGTGGTGTCAAGGTTTAAGATGGGTAGGTAACACTTTTACTGCACGTTCATGATGGGGTCATCCAGCAAGTTCTGAATGACAGATCACAGTTCAGTTATCTTCAACTTCCACTAAAAAGATTCGCTCCTCGAAACCGCCACGTTTAGTCGCTTTCTCCGCACGCACCACTTCCAGCTCTCCCAACGTCACCCCATGAAACTTCGCTGCTGCATGAATCAATTCCAGCAAATCAGCCAGTTCCTCAACGGCATCATCCGATGTGATCGCGCCTTCATATTCCGCCAATTCCTCATGCATTTTCTTGTTCACTTCCGTTATGTATTGCGAGTCACCCAATATATACGTGACACACGTTTTGCCGTCCGATTCGATAATGTTGGGGATTAAGTCACGCACGAGTTTATTGTAGATAGGCATATGATGTTCTCCTTTAAGTGCAATTTTCTATATTTTAACATAGGGGTTGATAGTGATGTAAATAAGCCATGTCAGCAAAGAGCAGTTTACAAGCATAATTCGTTAAAAATAAGGAACATTCTTCATGGTGTATGGTACTATTTAATTAGTGTGAATTGTACGGAAAACAAATTGGGGATTCGGTTGTTTAACATGGATAGATAGATCATTTATGTCATAAATGGTTGTCGGGAGAATTAGTTAATATGAATTATTTTTATCATAAACAAAATTCAGGAGGAGAAAGGAGTATTAGATATGGCTGATTTTTTCTATGCTGTAATTCTTGTAGTTATGTTGGTAGGTATTTTGACTTTTGTAATAATATTTAGTAGAAAGGAAAAAGAGAAAGCTAAAAAAATAGACAATATATATTCCGCTATTTCCATTTCGAACATTACTTCGATAACTGGTATAGCACAAACTTTAGGGTTAAGTATAGATGAGACAAAAGGACTTATCGAAGAAATAATAAAAAAAACAAAAAATAATAAGAGGGATTATAAATTATTGAAAAATGCTTATATAGATTACTCAAAGAATGAAGTTATCTTAAATCCTAAGGCGAATTATAACGTTTTGAATAAGACGATTGATTATGTAATAGAGGGATTCGCCCTTAAGAAAAAAATAAAAAAGGATTGGATTTGTAAACATTGTAATACATTAAACAACACTAAGTTTTATAATTGCCATAGTTGTGGTGCAAATAGAAGAGAAGTAAAATAGCGGATTCAGCATTTCGTAGCTTTCTATAGCAAGGAATTATGAAGAATTTCTATCCCTATGAATGATCAAAGTCAATTTCAAAGAGATACTTGACACTCATATGAACTTCCAATTAACACGAGTGACTAGTATTACACTGATTTGAGAGTATCAAATAATAATTGAAAGAGTAGACATATTGACGTGGTCGCCAACTGAAATGGGGGATTTCATGAGCGTGGATAACAATATGATGGTGGGATTTTATGAGGGGATTTGGATTGCGATAAAGATGTTTATGGCATCCAGCATGTTTCCGATAGTTGTCATTTTCTTGATCTTATCTATCATACTGAAATTGAAAATGCCTGTCATCAAAGGGAAGTATGGGGAGTGGGTTGTAAAGTCAAAGCTTCGGAACTTAGGAGATGCATATACGGTCTTCCATGATGTGTATATTCCGAATGGTGAGCGGGGACTGACGCAAGTGGATCATATCGTGACGTCAGTGTATGGCATATTTGTCATCGAAACAAAACATTACAACGGTTGGATTTTCGGCGATGAATATAAACCGTACTGGACACAAGTCATTTATAAACGGAAAACAAAAATGCATAATCCGATTAGGCAAAATTACGGCCATGTTCAAGCTTTGCTTACGTACATAGGACAAGAGGGAATGCAGGATGTTCATTCCATTGTCGCGTTTTCACCGAACTCGACTTTTAAGTTCAAAAAGGAATTCAAGTCCGCGCATGTTATCCAGTTTCCTGAATTGCTTGCTACTATCAAGCAGTATAAGGAGCATTGTATTAGTAAAGTTATGGTGAAGGGAATCAATGATAAGCTTGCGGGACTGTTGGTTAAAGATAAAAGTGAAAGGAAACGTCTCGAGGTAAAGCATTTACAATCGATTCAGCTAGCCAAAGGCACCAAGCAATCGATGCGCACGTGGACTCAGCGTTCGAAAAATACTTCTCAGCAGGAGAGCTCGGTTATGAATGCAGCCTGTCCAAAGTGTAGTGGGATATTGACCTTAAAGTCGGGTAGGTATGGGACGTTTTATGGATGTAGTAATTATCCGGATTGTCGGTATACGGAGAAGGTGGAGGATGAGCGACAGAGTATTTAATGAAGATGTAAGTTTAAAACGATGGAAATCTATTGCTTCATGACATGGCATCTTACCTCATGAATCTTATTGTTCTTGCATGAAAAAAGCCCAATGTCTGCTACGCAAACAATGGACTTTTTTTAAAACATATTTAATCAAGGCCTGCCACGCAAGCCATCATTAAATATATTAATTAGCATATACACAGTTAAAGTATATATGTAGAAGAAAGAATATCAAGTAAAAGGGTGATGCGGGAATAGGACGACTTATGAAGTAAATGTGTTTTTTTATGAAAGTGGAAAAGCACAAAAGCCTTTGCATTTTATGGTGCTGCATCGATTCCAAAAGCGGCTGCAAAGAAAAAATTCAAGTTGGGCGGGCATGACAAGGACGATGACGGTGATGTAATTAATATGGTGTTATAGAATTGATTTTAGAACCAGGTACCTTTTTAATATTTAGGATAAGTAAAATTAAAACCTTATTATTGAATGAAAAAATCTTTAGGCGGTGTTTACATGAAATATGTTGGTTTCGAGATAGAAAATTATCGGGCGATTGAATATATAGAGGTGAAGATTTCAAACTCTCTTATTCCAATTATAGGTATAAATGAGTCAGGAAAGACCTCGGTCTTAAAGGCAATTTTATCATTCGACAAGCTAAAAGACAATTATAACAAAGGGGAACACCTTAACTATAAAAATAAATATTCTTATAAAGATATGGAATGTAATATTGTCGCAAATATAGTGTTAGAAACTGAAGATGAAGTCGAAAGGATAGCAAGAAAAATGAAGTTGAAAGTGGGTGATAGTTTATACGATCGTCTAAAAGAATATGTCCACAGCCAAAAAAGCATCAAGGTATTAAGATCCTTGAGGGATAAAAAATACAGCCTGTTAGACTTTCCTATAGAAGAGGAAAGGAATAGAGAATTGGCCGAAAAGATATTCGATGACTTACCAATTATTTTATATTTTGATGATTTTAGCGATCGTGTTCCTGACATTATAGATTTTCCAATTAACTATATTGAAAAAGGGTTGCGAAGTAGTACAAGTATACAAGCAGAATGGCGTAGCCTTTTGGAAGAAATATTTTTGAGATCGACTAATGGGGAAGATGAATTAAAAGATTTTTTGAAAATGACAAATGAAGATGATAAAGCTGCTTTGCTTAGCGATGTAAGTGATCAGTTAAACAGTGACATCATAAATGAATGGAAAAAACTTAAAAGTAAAGGTAGCACTGCTTTAGCAAATGATGAAGACGACCTGGAGTTAATAATTAACTATATACCGCCTGTTGATGACAACTTAGTGTACAGTTTTCAGTTCAAGGTGATCGATAAAACTGTTGGAGGGAAAAAGAGACAATTTAATGTTATAGAGAGAAGTAAAGGATTTCAATGGTATTTTAACTTTATTATAAAATTAAAGTTTAACGCGAAGTATAAGAACAATCCTTCGAATGCAATTTACTTACTCGATGAACCTGGATCTTATCTTCATTCATCTGCTCAAGAAGAATTATTAAGTGAGTTGAAGGAAATCTCGGAAAAGAATACTTTGTTATATTGTACTCATTCACAATACCTATTAGACCCTGACAGTATAAATGTTTCCACTATCAAGATTGCAGTAAAACAAGAAGGAAAAGTTAATTTAATCTCTTTTAATTCTTACGGTAAAAATAACAGTCAGGGGGCACTGAGCCCTTTACTTGATGCACTTCACTTGAAGACGGGTATGGAAAATATTGACAATAAGGACATTATAGTTACTGAGGGAATAACTGATTATTATTTCATCAAAATGTTAATGGAGTACAGAGATGATTTCTTAGGGGACAATATACGTATTATCCCGGGCGTCGGTGCTGCTAATCTAAAGGAGTTAATATCTTTAAGTATAGCAAGTTCTAACAAGTATTTAGTTTTATTAGATAATGATAAAGCTGGAAGGACAGCTTATGATAATTACGTTTCATATTTTGGGGAGCATGAGAGCCGCAATTTTAAGCTTTATAATTGTGAACAGGAACCTTTTGAGTTGGAAAACTTTATCACACCCAATGATGAAGAGGTGATAAAAAAACTTACATCTTCAGAAGATTTAAAAACGGCTATAGTATCCCTGTATTTTTTATCTAATGACCGTGATAGAAGAAGAGTGATTAAAAAGTTGGAGGATAAGAATTTAAGAGTTCTACGTGAGTTAATAAACAAACATTTTCGATGAAAAATATTGTGCAGAACGAGAATAAAAGTATTCGCTTCTTAATTCGAGATGTATTTTGAGTATCAGGTTCTCATTGAACTTCGAATTGTTTTAGAACTTCATACCTTCAATAATAATCATTTCACGGCCAAAAGGATTGTATTTTCACCGCAGGCAGTGGGGGGGAATTTTGGCTGCTACTCTATCGTTGATTTCTAAACGATATATGATGTTGTACGGCATTCGGAACGTACGTGTGGTATAATAAAAGAGTAATAGAATAGGTGACTCAAGGGTGGTCGGCCATTTCCCGTTAGGAGGGAGGTGGTCGTATGACAGTATTTGAAGCATTAATGCTCGCATTTACATTCACAGCATTAATCGTAGCAGTATTGTCGTTCCACAATAAAAAATAATCCATCCTTGAGTGGTAGCTCATAACGGATGGATTATTTTTATCTAGCCAGCTGATCCCCTTGAAGGGAACCTATTGCTATTACTTACTTCAGACCGCCTAATGTTACTAGCATTGGGTGGTCTTTTTTAGTTTATTCACCTTGCACAAAAGTATTCTGATTACCTTTATTGTAATATATATTATTCTTTATAACAACCGGCAACACTTCTTTCACGCCGGACTTCATCAGGAAGGCGGTCATCCTGTAGATCGTATCGGCTTAGGCAGTCAGCCTTTTCAAGTCACTCAGTAGGTTCTGCGCGACTAATCGCAGCTTAATCATCTTCCGCTTCCACAAGGTATATCCGTTCCTCAAAACCACCGCGTTTAGCCGCCTTCTCCGCACGAATAGCCCCCAGTTCTCCCACCGTTACCCCATGAAACTTCGCCGCAGTGTGAATCAATTCCAGCAAATCGGCCAGTTCCTCAACGGCATTATCTGATGTAATTGCCCCTTCATACTCCACCAATTCCTCATGCATCTTATTATTCACTTCAGTTATGTATGGCGAGTTGTCCAATATATATGTCGCAAATGTCTTGTCGTCCGATTCGATAATGTTGGGGATCAAGTCACGGACAAGTACAATTCCTTTAAAATAAGGAATATTCTTCGTGTTATATGGTACTATTTAATTAGTATGAATTATATAGAAAAGGACGGGAGATTCGGTTGTTTAACTTGTTTAAATCAAAATGTGGAATCTGTAAAAGGAAAATATCAGACTACCAACGATATAGATTGCCGAACAATAAGGTAGGAAAGGTATGCTTGGCTTGTTGTGTGTATGCGGAGAGAAGGGCTTATCGGAAGTGCTGAAACCCGAAATCATCCTATCTACATGGAGAGGTGTCTTTGAGCAATCGGATCTTAAAACACAATCGAGCGGATCAGAAGATTGATATTGCTTTCAATACCAAATCAAAAAGGGTGATTAATTTTGAGTGTACGCGGTAAAAGTATAAATTTGTTTTTGATCGATGGTACTCCAAGTGGACGTATCAAGTGCACGCTTGCCAACTGGACAGGAGTTGCCTATCAAATTCCTCGCACTGAACTAGATAAATGCAAAGGAAGGCGTGATTTATCGCAGAGTGGTGTATATTTTTTATTTGGAACATCCGAAGAAACAGGGGGAAATGCGGTCTATATCGGTCAAGCTGGAGTGAGAAAAAATGTGAGGGTATCCTTTACCGTCTGCTGGAACATAAACGTAATCAAGAAAAAGATTATTGGACAGAGGCTGTAGTATTTACGACCTCAAACAACTTCTTTGGACCGACTGAAATTAGTTATCTTGAGAATCGCTTCTGCACTATGACCATGGTTGCAGGTCGTTACATTGTCAAAAATGGAAACGAACCAACCTCCGGCAACATAACAGAAGAAAAAGAAAGTGAACTTGAGGAATTCATTGATTATGCCAAACTAGTTATGGGTACGTTGGGTCATAAGGTTTTCGAAAAGTTGGCAGACATGAAGGTTAAAAGTGAGACGCAGGAGACCCCAGATACTGATGAGCTTTTATTATACCTGAAGCGCAATAGCGGTAAAAGCGGCATTTTAATTGAGGCTAAGTGCAAACAAACCAACGAAGGCTTTGTAGTATTAAAAGGTAGTCATATCGAAACAATTGATTCTAACAGCATACCGCCAGCTATTAAAGTTAGCCGTGAAAAAGCACGAATTGATGAGAATGGAATATTGCAGGAAGATGTTCTCTTCCGTAGTCCATCATATGCGGCTGCGTTTGTAGTTGGCGGCCATGCCAACGGTTTAAAACAGTGGAAAACAGAAGATGGAAAAACATTAAGAGATCTAGAAAGTAATGAATAAGTATGAGATTTTTACATGGAAGAGGGTAGGGGCTTTTCATAGCACTGTCAAAGATGCTTCTATCATCAATAGCTGAATTTATTGATGAAAACTATGTCGACGAATTTATCTTTCATAATCTTGAAAGTGAGATTGAATTTTTTCCGATGGAGGGAGCTATACGTGAGAGTAGACGAAGCTTGAACGATGTTGTAAAGCAGATGGATGAAACGTTTTCCCAACGGTTGCTCCGTTGGATTGATGAAAAAGGGATGGCCGATGTGCAAGCCTATAAAAGGGCGAATGTGGATCGGAAACATTTTTCGAAAATCCGTAATGATGTCCACTATCGACCTAGAAAATCGACTGCTATTGCATTTGCGATCGCGTTGCAATTGTCGAAGAAATAGAGAACTCACCCGGTGACCTTTAGGGCGTTGTTAAAAGGCGAGCTTGATGGCGGTTGATATGTGTGTGATGATTCATTTGTTTGATTTTTTAGGAAGCTGAAATGGAACATAGGAGATTATTAAAATGCTAAATTACGGACTTCTAAGCGATTTTGATTTTGAAATTTTATGTAGAGATATTCTCTCGAAAAGGTTGAATACTGAGTTGTATTATTTTTCAAAAGGGCCCGACCAGGGTATTGATTTAGCCGATAGTATAGTTAAACCAACAACGATTGTTCAAGTGAAACATTATATGAACAGCTCTTTTTCGCAACTAATGGCATCCCTAAAGCAAGAGAAAGAAAAGCTCGAAAAATGGCAGCCGCAAGCATATTATGTATGTACTTCTAAGAGTTTAACGAGGGGAAATATAGAAAGTATATATAACGAGTTTCAAAACTATATGGCATCTACCGATTGTATTATCTCGAAAGAACAAATTGATACGTTCTTATTAGATAAAAACAACGAAGATATTTTAAGAAAGCATTTTAAACTTTGGATTACAGCAGATTTAGTGTTAAATGATTTGTTACACCAAGATGTTTTTATCGATTGTGAGTATTTAATGGACGAGATTGAAGATGAATTGCCTTATTTTGTTCAAACAACAATATTTAATCATGCATTGGAAGCATTAAAAAAGTATAGAAAAATATTGTTGTTCGGAGATCCGGGAGTAGGCAAATCCATTACTTCAAAAATGTTAGTACTAAACTTTGTAAAAGAAGGATACGCAGTTAGATATGCTACAAATAGTAGTTTATCGGATATCAAAAAATCCATGTCCGTAAATAAAGCTAAAAAAGAAATTGTTTTTTTAGATGATTTTTTAGGTCAGCATTATATGAACCTCAGAAGTGGGCAAGATTCTGAAATCCTTTCGTTATTACGTTATATAGATAGAAATAAAAATAAAATCTTAGTATTAAATTCAAGAGTGACAATATTAAATACAGCAATGGAAATATTTACGGATTTAGATAGATACTTTAATTTCAATGGGATAAAAATGTATCGAATTGATTTAAATCAAATTACAGACGTTGAAAAAGCTAAAATCTTTCTAGCCAAGCTAAAAAGATTTATGGTACCGGATGAGTATTATAAAGATGTAAGAAAGAATAAGCGATATCGAAATATCATTAAGCATAAAAATTTTAATCCCCGTGTGGTAGAGTATATTTGTATGCCTACAAAATACCAAGATAGAAAACCTAATCAATATTTCGAATTCATAATGGAGAATTTTGATAAGCCAAAAGAGATTTGGAAAAACGAATTTGAAAGTCGTTTAAGTGAAATGGATAGATTATTTATGTTTACTCTCTATTCAATAACAGATAATAGTGTTGCTATTGATCGGTTAATAATTGCATTTAATTATTTGACACGCGATATTTTAGATACAACAATAGATCATTTTAATGTTATTCTAAAACGTCTAAACGAATCTCTAATAAAAGTAGAGGATAATTATGGGGAATTAAGAGTGAAAGTTTTAAACCCCTCAATAAATGATTACTTGAAATCTTCACTCTCGAGTAATTCGAATCTTGAAAAACTTTTAAAAGCTAATGCTGTTTATTATGAACAAATATCTCGAATATCACCTAAAGAAGAGTTTGAGTATAAATTAAAAGAGTTGATTTTAAATCATAAAAACCATGGTTTAACAACAGTTTCACCACTCAAGGATTTTGATTTAATTATTCATGGAGTAGCTAAATATAAGATTTTAGAAGAAGACTTTACTGATATTATTCACCAAGTCTTAATGCGGTCTTTAAATGATTTTCAGATCGGTCATTTAAGAATTTCAGCTATACAAACCATACTAGTTTTCCTAAGAGAAGACTCATTATGGGACTTTTATGAATTAAAATCAATTGAATATGATGAAGAGATAATTGAGGATTTTTTTTACGAATGCACTGAGCTTGACGAAGCAGTCGATTTAACAAATTTATTGAAAATCAGATTAGAACAATTTTTTATTGGGACTGAGAATTTAGTGGATTGTTTAGGCGAAAAGCTTAAGGAAATGTTTGATCGGTACTTCGAAGACTACGAATATTACGGAGAAATGATATCCGAATATGACTCAGACGAATTATCCAGTGTTTATCCAAGTTTATATGATGACTTTATAAGTGAAACACAAAAATTCTTAGATCAAGTTCAAGAAAATGATATAAAGTCTTCTGTTAACTTAAATGAAATATTTTCATACAGTCAATTTACTTCTACCATGGATGAAATTGTAGATAACGAGAGAGAAAAACACTTGTATGATCCCGAACGAGTCGGGGTAGAAGACATAACGATTGATGATGTTTTAAACAGGTTGATTTAGAAACAGACTCCACATTCAAAAATAATTAGATTAACATGACAAGAATCAGATAATGGGCTTTGCAAATTTTGAAAGAGATAACAAACGTGCACGTAGCGTAAAAAACACTAAAAATAGAACCCTCCGCAGTTCGATTTGCTAATGCTCGCTTTTACATTCGGGGCATTGTCGTTCAACCATAAAAAAATCCATCCTTGAGTGTCCGCTCATAATGGATGGATTATTTTAATACTCAAGCTGATCCCCCTCGTAGGGAACCTGCTATTACACTTTACAGACCGCCTAATGTTGACGCATTGGGTGGTCCTTTTTAGTATATGCCTGTTATTCTTAGTATAATGTAGTTTTTTCATCATCACAACGAAACCACTTTCCAAAATCAATCAATCAGGAGGAACCCCCATGCCCAACCACCAACAACAAATCCTATCCCTCATCGAGGATTCTCAGGATTTCACCCAATTACATAACCACTTCAACCGTTTCAATCCATTCAAAGTACTTCAAGTCGATAATTATGAAATCCGTCACTCCAATGTGCTTGCGTGGCTGATGGATCCGCAGCAGAATCATGACTTGGGTTCTTATTTTATTAAGAAGCTTATTGCAAAAGTCTTTGTCAATCCTGCCAATTATGAGGATGAGGACAAGATTGCCAATTATGATGTACTTCAGTTGAGCCGCCATTCGTACCATGATCTTGTCGTGTATAAAGAGTTGGCGACGCCTAACCGAAAGCGGATCGATCTGTTAGCTGTATCCGACTTGCATCAAGTGGTGGTTTTGATTGAAAACAAGTTTTGGTCCAATGAATCGGAGGGGCAGCTTGAGGAATATATCGAGTTTGTCCGGACGGCTTATGCTGGCTATAAAATTATCCCGGTGTTTCTGACGTTGCAGGATGAGGAGCCTACGCATGAGGACTATCTGATGCTTGGTTATTCAGATGTGTTGGACATCCTCAACAATATGACAGACGCGAATAAAGAGTATATGCATCCAGATGTGCATTCTTTCATTTCCTATTACATCGATATTTTAGAGGATCAGTTGGTTCAAAATGATGAATTGAATGCGAAGGGGATGGCTCTTTATAAAAATCATAAGGAAGCTGTCGACCTTCTTGCTAGTGCTGGAAAGAGAAGGTTGGCAGAAAGCAGCTTTGCAAATGAATTGAGCCGGATTTACGGTCAATATAAGGAGACAATCGATTTTGTTGTGAAGGTCGGCAGCAGCTTCTTACGGGAGGCATTTATTCGATTTGCCCGAAAGTTAGAGTGGCCGGAGCATTTGTATACGCCCCATTTCCGCGTGCCGCACTTCATTGAGCAGACGTGGGACGAGCATTTTGACGAGAGCGACTTGCGCAAGAAGTGGTGGATGAATAAGGGGCTGATTGCTTGGTTTGAACAATCGGACGAACGATTGAAATTGAAGGTGGAGGTTGGACCTTTGCATCATGAGGATCGAGTCCGGCTTTTACAGGCGTTAAAGGTAAGAGGGGGTGACGTGAAGGAGCAGGCGTTTGAAGAGGGCAGGCAGTATACGAGGATCTATATGGATGCTGATCGTCCGACTTCGTGGGAAGATGTCGATTCGTTAATGGATTGCATGCTGCATCTATATGAGAAGGAGTCTTTCCAGTCCTTATTACGA
The DNA here is from genome assembly GCF_007991495.1 of Sporosarcina luteola. Lineage (GTDB taxonomy): Bacteria > Bacillota > Bacilli > Bacillales_A > Planococcaceae > Sporosarcina > Sporosarcina luteola. Next base: position 112,426 of record NZ_BJYL01000015.1, read on the forward strand.
TTGACGAACGAGGCGGTTGTGATGGGCAATGACCAAAGCAATCCGATCATTGAACCTGCTCAGTTTAAGGTGGATTCACCATTGGAAAAAGCGTTTACTCTGTTTGTGAATGAACAGCGAATTGCTTCTGACTATTATAATGTCAATCATACTGTGCCTAGTTTTATGGAGCAGGAGTGGACACAGTTGCCTTCGGCGTATCGAGTGACGGAAAAGTACTGGCTCGGCTATCCGCTGATTGCCTGGTTTAGAAGACGGAATTCGACTGTGCGGTTGATTGTTGAAGTCGGACCGCTGCCACATATGGAAAGAACGCATTTATTGAAGAGCTTGGAGGAACAAGGTATTCCGGTGCGAGCGCTTGCCTTTGAAGAAGGGAGACGTTTTACACGGATTTATTCTAAGGCTATTCCTGTTGAAAATATGGAAGATGCTGAAGAGCTGAAAGCGGCGATGGATGGGCTGATTGCTGATCATGAGTATGTAGCTGTGCGGGAGAGAATTGCGAGGGTGGTTGAAGGTTTGCGTGTGAAAAAGTAGTCTGCCTGCATGTATACAGGAATCCTTTATTTAATAATTTCTAGAAATAAGGTCTGCCCACAACTTGGGCAGACCCTCCCTCAAACAAGCTTCTTAAACGGATGAAAAAACAACCTACCAAAAAGCACTGCAAAAATACACATTGATATGAAGAACAAAATCCTGATCGGGAACCATTCCGCCCATAGGCCGGCGATGAACAACCCTAATGGAAGGGTTAACTTCATTAGCATGGATGATGTCCCCGCGACTCTTCCAAGCAAATGATTCGGTGTGAATTCCTGGCGAATTGTGAAGTAGACGATATTGGAAATTGTCGTTGAGAACGTACGGATCGCAAGGGAGATGCCGATTGTCCACCACGTTTGTGCGAACAGCAGCAGGCACATGGAGATGATGTCAAAGACGAGCGAGTATGTATAAATGACGCCACGGCCGAAACGTTTGCGGATTCTGCTGATGAGGCTTGCGCCGATAAGTCCTCCGATTGCAGAGATCGTGAACATGAAACCGACTTGCTTGGAATCGGCACCGATCTGATCGGTGGCAAAGAAGATGAGTATGCCGATGACGAGACTGGATGCGAAATTACTGAAAAGCACCGTGATGGTTGGCGTTAACAGGATTTTATTGTTAACCAGCTCGACGATTCCTTCCTTCATATCCTTCCAGATTGAATGCGAGGCGTCCTCCCGTTTCGCGGTTGGCGGGACATTCAAAAATTGCATGAATACGTACATGATCAGCAGGCAGACAAGGTAAATCGTTAATGTCGACGTGTAGGAAAACACGGCGATCAGTACACCTGCAATTCCCGGGCCAATCATCCGGATCAGCGTATCAATGAACGACAGCTTGGCATTGGCTGATGTCAACTGGTCCTTTGAGACGATTTGAGGAAGTACCGAGTGATTGGCATTGCCGAACGTATATCCTGCGGAGGACAAGACGAAGCCGAGGATGTATAGATGCCATAGTTCAATATGATTTGTCAGCAGCAACGTGACAATTCCACACATCGAAATCACTTGAATGAAGCTTGTCCACACCATCATGGTCTTCCGATTTAGCCGATCGACTAACGCCCCTGCAAGCATCCCTAAAAAGATATTCGGAAAAAATTCAATCGCTCGCATCATGCTCATCGCCAATGCGGATCTGCTTAGATCGTAAATTAGCAATGGAATCGCAATGCTATACATTTGCATGCCGAAACTCGATATCGTGGAACTCCCCCATAACAGCAGGAAGTTCCTATTTTTAAACAGTGAAATCTCTGAAGCAACTGCCTTCATTTTCATCCCTCCGATTGTTCTGCCGCATAGAAGAAGTGTAGAATAAGAAAAGGTGCAGTAAAAGTGTCCGTTATTTATTTTGCAGTTCACCTTTTCGTATTTTGAACAACTGAAGGAGGATGGCTCGTGAAGTATGTGGATCATTTGCTTGAATTGACGAAGCATTTTACAGAAGGAATTGAAGAGGAAACCTCAGTCGCCTCGCTTGCTGGGATTTTGAATTGTTCGGAACGTCATGTGAAAACGGTTGTGAACGTATTGCATAGTGAAGGTGCCATCAAGTGGGTGACGCAAAAGGGGAGGGGGAAGAAACCGAAGATCACCATCCAGTTTACGAGTGATGAGATTTTATTGAACCAGACAAAGGGGATGGTACGGGCTGGGCGATATCAGGATGCGTTTTTGCTTGTGGATTCAATGGCGGAGCATGGGAAAAAGAAATTTCAACAATGGTTTGCCCATGATTTAGGGCTCGCACAACAAACAGAAAACGATCGGGACTTGGATATTTTACGCTATCCGTTCTATGAAACAAGATTGGTCATGGATCCCATGAAGATTATTTCCCGCCACGATGGCCATATGGTCCAGCAGCTATTTGATCGACTAGTCGAATACGATGCCGCAACGAACGAGTTAAAGCCGGGCATTGCTCATCATTGGGAGACAAAAGACGGAAAGCAATGGACGTTTTATCTTCATAAAGGAATCACTTTCCATCATGGGAGGGAGTGTACTTCTTCAGATGTTAAGTTAACGTTTGATAGGCTGATGGATGAAACCGGGCTTTTTGCGAATATCGAAAAGGTGGATACCTATAGCCCGGCCATTGCGCATTTCGTTTTAAAAGAAGTGGATTTTTTATTCCCACGTATGTTGGCGGGGGTAAAGGCTTCTATTGTACCGATTGAGATGGTCAGTGAAAATCCCGAGAAATTTAAAATGTTCCCTGTCGGCAGCGGTCCTTTTCAATTGACGCAGAATGATGAAAATATCATTCGATTGGAAGTGAATCATTCTTATTTTTCAACGAGGCCTTGGCTGGATGAAATACATATTATTAAAACGCCTTCTGATTATGAAGAGAAAGCAACTCATCCATTTGTGTTAAACGCTCCTGATGCTACGTGGAAACAGGTGAGGCGGATGGAGGATGGGGCGAGTTACATTATGTTTAATTGCTTGAAAGAGGTGCCGTTTCAGCAAGAAGCTTTACGGCGCGAGATTTATACACGACTCCGACCGGAAGAAATCCGAAACGAAGGGCTGGATAATGAAGTTGCGGCTGTGAGCTTTCTATCCAGCCGTTCTGAAAACGCTAAGTTGAATAAAGTCAGTGGGAAAGTCCGTTATGAAGGTCCTCCTTTACAAATTGCGGCGCAACAAATTCGACCTGGCGCTAATCATGAGAAGGCGGCAAAGCATTTGCAAACCGAGCTGCTTAAAATGGGGATTGAGTCGACAGTCGATGTAGTTGATGTTCATCAAATCGTCAGTGATGAAAGCATGGCAACCTATGACCTTTTTGTAGGAGGAATTGCATTAGGGGAAGATCGTTTATTGTCCTTGCTTACTGCCTTGCAGTCCAATGAGCTCGTGATCTATTCGTGTTTGAACGAGCAGATGAAGGGTTTTGTTGATAAGAAAATCAGGGAAATCAGAAGTGCTCAGGCAGAATCTGCACGATGGGAAATGTACTTTGAAATCGAAGCGTTTTTGAAGTCGAATTATGCAATTTTCTTTTGCAATCACCGTTTTCACACCGTCTATGAACCGAAGGAAAACCCTTATGTCAGCATTGAACTGGATAGCAACGGAAGGGTGGATTATCGGAAAGTATGGAGGAAATAATTCCCACTAATCCCCATTCCTTTTTACAGACCGCCTACGATCAACAGCAGGAGGCGGTCCTGATTACTTAGTGATCCGTTGGAAATCAGTACTTCCATTTTTAAACCGATCTAAGCATTCCTTGCAAATGCATTTCACACGGATATCCTTTTCCGGAACCAGTTCAAAAATTTCATGTGGAAACGTCTCTTGGTTGCACCAACAAATGCCCAGCGATTTTTCTTTTCCGTAACAACAGTTATTCGTTTTGCCGCAAAGCGGACAATGCTCGTTTAGTTGGGAAGTCATCGTTTTACACCTTCTTTATCATCTAGAAGTACCAAAGCATAAAGTTATCCTCATTATACATTTTTGTTTGAGTAATGAATAACCATACTTCTAACTGATTGAACTATCATGCTACAGTAAAAGAAAAGAGGGGATGAGTGGATATGTGGAATTATCGTGTTTTAAAAGGGAAGCAAAACGGTTCTGACTGTTATGAAATCCATGAAGTTTACTATGATGAAGATGGAAAGCCGCGAGCCTGGGCAGAAAGCCACAATGTCCTAATTGATGATGGGTTAGATGAATTGAAGGAAACGTACGACTACATCCAGAATGCATTCAAGATGCCTGTGCTTGAAGAGGTGGATGGAAAGCTAGTTGAATTGAAATGAAGAAAGAACCGACCCGTCCTACGCCGAGCGGCTCATGTCAAACGTAATGACGGATTAATACGGGAAGTCCTGAATTTGTATAACTGAACAGATTGATTGATTCCTTTGCCTAGCAAAGGTAATGTAAGAATAAAGCTTTGGAGGGATTTAGATGAAGTCTATACCATTAAATAATGGCATTGAAATTCCAATCGTCGGCTGTGGTACAAATACGTATGGCAAAGAGGGAAACCAGTACTCAGGTGCCTTAAGAGGAGACACTCAAGAAATCGACTGGGCGATAGAAAACGGCTACCGTCATTTTGACTCAGCCCAATTATATTTAAATGAAGAAGTCGTTGGTAATGGGTTGAAAAAATCCACGCTGCCACGTGAAGATTTCTTCATCACTACGAAGCTGAATACATTCGAAGGTTTCAAAGGTGCGGACTGGGCGCATGCTGAAATTGAAAAAAGCTTAGAGAAATTACAAACGGACTATATCGATTTATTCCTTATCCATAAACCATGGGATCATCATGCTGAAATTTTGGAGGCATGGAGTATTTTAGAAGACTACTATAACCGTGGTGTGTTTAAGTCAATTGGTGTTTCTAATTTTGAAAAAGAACATTTGGATTTAATTCTTGAAAAGGGGCACATTAAACCAGCTGTTAATCAAATTAAATCCCAAGTTGGAAATTGGAATGAAGAATTAATTGCTTTTAATAAACATCATGATATTGCAACTGTAGCATGGTCTCCATTACGCGGTATCGATGAAAATGCTAATCAGGTTCTAGAAGAAATCGGTAACCAATACGGAAAAACATCCGCACAAGTTGTTCTGCGGTATCAAATTGAACGTGATGTGATCGTCATTCCAAAGTCTCATAATAAAGATCGCCAAGCACAAAGCTTGGATATTTTTGACTTTGAACTATCAGCAATCGATCATGAACGTATTGCAGCCCTCTAATTGAGTTCTGGGTACTAGGTTCTCATTGTATCTTGGATACAAATAAAGTAAAACGAGGAACTAAATTAACCTAAAAGTTGATAGTTCCTCGTTTTTTATTGTTGGGGCAATCGTTTAAGAGCAGTTTTCGTGCTAATATAGCGTGCATCGGGTCTCCTCGTCAACGACACTTCCTGCTACATCATGTCCCTTACAGATCACACGATTCCCCCCTTAGGCTATAAAAAACAGATTTCATCCCAAATAACGATGATACAAGGTTTTTGCTTCTGAAACATCCTTGGTTCCATGAACGAATACACGGCCATCCTTAAAAATGACCATCCGTTTTTCATCGATTGTAAATGAGAGTAAGAATGGATTTTGATCGACTTTTCCTTGGTGGGCAAGCATTGATGCAAGCTCATCTAAATTGCGTTCGGCTTGTACAGAGGGACGTATTTGAACAGATTCTCTGCCACATAATATTGCAGTTTTCGTTTGATTGGAAAAATCAAGGTATGGGTATGTTCTAACAGTTCCGCATGATGGGCAGCTGTCTTTTTTCAAAGATTGCACATCTATCGCGGTTTGTTGATTTTTCCAAAGATCAAATGATTGAAGTTTACGAAGAAGTGAATCGAAATCTTCTACCAAGATTTTTAATGCCTCAGTCACCTGATATGCAACTACCATCTGCACCGTTGGACTTATAATCCCCGCTGTATCGCAAGTTAAGCCACCTAGCGGCACTGATTCTAATAGACAGTTCAGGCAAGGCGTCTTTCCTGGTATGATCGTATAGCTAATTCCATAACTTCCGACACATGAACCATAAATCCATGGAATCGTATATTTTTGTGAAGCGTCATTCAGCAACAACCGGATATCGAAATTATCCGTAGCATCAATGATCAAGTGAACACCTTTTACAAGCTCTTCTATTTCACCGACGGATACATCCATAATATGTGCCTGAATATCCACTTCGGAATTCACTTGAAGCAATCGTTCCTTGGCGGCAACTGCTTTTGGTATTCGATTCTGGGCATCCTTTTCTATATAAAGCTGTTGTCGTTGCAAATTACTCCACTCGACATAGTCACGGTCGACAATTGTCAGCTTCCCGATGCCCGCTCTTACAAGCGCTTCTGCACTGCCTGTTCCAAGTGCCCCGGCCCCGACGATTAATACATGTTTATTTCTAATCTTTTCTTGCCCTTCTGCTCCAATCGGGGCAAAAATCTCCTGGCGGGAATATCGTTCGCTCAACCAATGCTCATTCCTTCCATTGGACTGCTTGCACTTGCATATCTTTTTATAGGAATTCTCCCCGCTTCGTACCCTAGTCTGCCCGCTTCAATTGCCAATTTCATCGCTTTCGCCATTTTTACAGGATCCTTTGCACCAGATACCGCTGTATTCAGAAGTACCGCATCTGCACCAAGTTCCATTGCGATTGCCGCATCGCTTGGTGTGCCTACTCCCGCGTCTATAATCACAGGGACGTCGGATTGTTCAATGATGAAAGATAAATTTAATGGGTTAATAATCCCTTGGCCAGAGCCGATTGGTGAAGCCCCCGGCATGATTGCGTGACATCCTAATTCCCCTAATCGCTTTGCAAGCAGAACATCATCCGAGGTGTAGGTTAGTACGATAAAGCCCTCTTTCAACAGCTCTTCTGTTGCTTTTAGTGTTTCAATTGGATCCGGGAGCAATGTTTTTTGACAGCCAATCACTTCGACCTTAATCATGTCACATAATCCGGATGCTCTTGAGAGCTTTGCAATTCTTACAGCTTCTTCTGCTGTGCTGGCACCCGCAGTATTCGGAAGCAATTTATATTTTTCCAAATCTAGTTTCTCTAAGAAGTTTGGTTGGTTTGCGTCGAAAATATTCATCCGGCGCACTGCAAAAGTTAAAATTTCCGATTCTGAAACCTCAATAGCTTCCTTTTGAATATCAAAATTAGGATATTTGCCTGTACCTAATAACAGTCTTGATGAAAATTCATATGGTCCAATTTTTAACATGTTACCCACCCCCTACAAAATGTACAATTTCAATTTTATCCCCATCAGAGAGCCGCGTGTCCCGATGGTTCGTCTTATCCAAAATAACCCCATTCACCTCGACAATGACGATATGTTTATCTAGTTGAAAATGTTCCAACAGAACTGATACGTTGCCAATTTCATCTGGTATTTTGATTTTGTCATTATTAATCAACAACTCCATTTTATCCACCCCTCATTATGAACAACTTGTTTTGGCGATTCGTCCATGACGAAGTGCGATGGAACCTCTTCATTTCTGCGGTATACTCTTTCACGGAATATACCGGGTTAACCGACCGGAAAACGCCCGACATAACAGCAATCCCTGCGGCTCCTGCCCCGAGTACATTTTCAACATGCTCCGGCTTGATGCCGCCGATTGCGATCACAGGCAGATCAACACTCTTTGTTACTCGTGACAATTCTTCTACCCCTTTTGGCTGCAATCCCAGCTTTGAGCCGGAATCGAATAGATGCCCAAACAGTACATAATCTGCACCCTCCCTTTCAGCCGCGAGTGCTTCCTGGATGGAATGCACAGATTTACCGATTCGTAATCCCTTATATGCTTCGTAAACTGACTTCACATCCATGCTATGATGGGCAAGTTGCACCCCGGATACCCCACGGGCCCAAGCCACGTCGACCCTATCGTTCAGGATGATTTTCGATAGCGGAACCTTTGCTTCAACCAATCTTCCTATAACCTCATAAAGTTGTTTAGCACTCCAATTCTTTTCCCTTACATGAATATAGTCTACATACTGATGCGTACAGGCGGCTATGTGTACAAGTTCATCCATCGTTTGTTCGCCTGTAGAAATAATATGCAGCTCTTTTTTTGCCATTATCGTTACCCCTTTATTCTGAAAATATTTTCGAGCGCAACAAAAAACCGCTGCCTTGTTCATGTAATGACAAGAAAGCGGTTTTATACGGCAAGTATAAGCAGCGGAAAACTTCCGCCATACCACTTTCCTACGCTGGCATTAACCAGATCAGGTACTTAGGGTCCTGAAGTCACACTTCAATCTCAGCCATTCTGATGGCACCCCTAGTGGTCAAACGTTATGTAATTTTCTACTATCGTTCGCAACTATCGTATCATTGTAAAAATAGTTGTCAAGATAAATATTTCAGATTCCGCCGCTTTGCATACAGATCAGCGAGTAGTGTGAAGACAGAAAAACAAGACAAGTGTTGTAAAAGAAGATTGAGCATGTTAGGGTAATCTTGGAAGTATCAATTAGGCATATTTCCTTTCATACCTATACACTAGGGGTGTTTATGTAACTGAGATGAGTAGTAACTCAAACCCTTTGAACCTGAACTAGCTAAGACTAGCGTAGGAAAGTGTAAACTTCAATACATACTTGAGGGACACCTGTGTCTTTCTCTTTTGTTATTGTTTTTACGCAACTTTCCTATGGGAGGGTTGCGTTTTTTTTACTTATCGCTTGCTTTATCATTTTTTTATTTTTCAATACTAAAATCATGGAGGTCTTTAGGATGACTAGGGTTGTGTTGGTTACAGGTGGAAGTCAAGGCTTAGGAGCATCTATCGTAAAGACATTGGGGGAAAAGGGCTTTCGAGTCGTAGTCAATTACTTTAAAAGCAAAGATGCCGCTGAGCAGCTCGTATCCGAGATTGGAAGAGAAAATGCTATTGCGATTCAAGCGGATGTAACAAATCGTAAAGAAGTGGATGAAATGGTGGAAAAAGCAACACAATACTTTGGTCAAATTGATGTGGTCGTCAATAATGCATTAGTAGACTTTAAATTTGATCCGGACAAACAAAAACCTTTCACAGAACTTACATGGGATGATTATCAAAAGCAGCTGGACGGTACTTTAAAGGCTGCATTCAATATTGCCCAAAGCGCTATGCCTCAATTTATTGAACGGAAAGATGGAAGCATTATAAGCATAGGCACTAATTTATATCAAAATCCTGTTGTACCTTATCACGAATACACAACAGCCAAGGCTGGATTAATCGGTTTTACACGCAATATCGCTTCAGAATTAGGACAATATGGTATTCGAGCGAATGTCGTTTCAGGCGGATTATTAAAAACAACGAATGCGAGTGCTGTCACGACACCAGAAGTATTTGATTTAATCGCCCAATCTACTCCATTGAAGAAGGTGACCACGCCTCAGGATGTAGCCAATATGGTCGCTTATCTCTGTTCGGAAGATGCAAATGGGATTACGGGTCAGAACTTCACGGTGGATGGCGGGTTGACGATGAATTAATCCACAAGAAGGGTGTATAGGTAATATTGACAAACAGGGGTGTGAATAAATGACAAAAACCCAAGACAAACAGCTGAGCATCGGTGTTTTGCTTTACGGTTGCGGACACCATCAGGCTGCTTGGATGATGACAGACTCAAGTGTCGATCGCATTGGCGACATTTCCTATTACCAGTCCTTGGCGCAGTTGGCGGAAAGGGGTTGCTTCGATGCAATATTCTTTGCTGATAATCAGTCTTTTCCAGGTAAACATCCTAGTGAAATGCCGGCATTTTGGTTTGATCCATTAATCAATTTGACAGCCATTTCGCAAGTGACTGAACATGTGGGCTTGGTTTCAACGATATCAAGTACTTTTTCTAATCCTTTTACGGCTTCTCGCCAACTATTAAGCTTAGATCATATTACAAATGGACGTGTCGGTTGGAATCTAGTTACGTCAATGACAGATTTAGAAGCGTTGAATCATAGCATGGAGAAGCTGCCTTCGCATGACAAACGATATGAAAAAGCGGAAGAGTTTGCCGTTCTGATGGATAAGTTATTTCATTCATGGGACAGTAAAGAGTTCGTGTATCAACGAGATGAAAAGAAATTGATAAATCCGACCAATATTCAGCCGTTTAATCATGAAGGTGCCTACTTTAACGTATTTGGCCCGTCCACTACACCTAAGAGCCCCCAAGGCAGACCTGTACGAATGCAAGCGGGGGCATCTGATCAAGGCATTGCTTTAGCTGCAAAGCATGCAGATGCAGTCTATTCCGTGTCATGGAACTTAGAACAAGCAAAGAAATTCCGTGGAAAGTTAGATGAACAAGTTCAACAACATGAAGAGGGCGATAGAAGAATCAAAGTATTCCCCGGTTTAGTCACATATGTCGGTCATACTTACGAAGAGGCTCTCGCTAAAAAAATGGCTTTAGATGAGCAATTGCCGATTGAAAATGCTTTAAAACAGTTGAGTTTCTTTGTTCAACAGGACTGTTTAAGTTGGGATCTCGATAAAAGTGTACCCCAACTACCCCCGGTTGAGGAATTTACAGGCCCGATTGGACGATACGAAACGATATTGGAAATTATTAAAGATACACAACCTACAGTAAGAGAATTAGTAGGTTATCTCAGTGCGGGTGGGGGCCATTTTACGCTGATAGGCACCCCCGAAGAAATTGTCGATCAGATGGAACTTTGGTTTGAGGAGGGCGTTGCTGATGGGTTCAATCTTATGCCTCCTACATTACCTGGAAGTTTGGAAGACTTTGTTGAATTAATTGTTCCAGAAATGCAGAAAAGAGGTATTTTCAGAACTACCTATGAAGGCAACACCCTCCGTGAATATTTAGGTTTAACATAGTGATTCATTTTGCCCAAGAAGATTTTTTATTTGAGCCGGAGTTGACAGAGATGTGGAAGCCTTACCATTCGAGAGCAATCTCAAATGGTAAGGCTTTCAATTTATTTACTCACTCTTCCGAAAGGAATCTTGTATTCTGTGTGAAGATATGTAATTAGCCGGGAAAACATACATATTTGGATGGGGGAATGTCATGTCCATGCCGGCATTGCTCCGCATCAAGTCGAGAATGTGTTGACAGAATATCCTGAAGCCGAACTGCTTGTGCATCCTGAATGCGGCTGTTCGACGTCAGGTATGTATTTAAAGTCAGAAGGAATCCTTCCGAAGGAGAAAACGCATATTCTGTCGACCGGCAATATGTTGACGCATTCCAAAGCTTCGCATGCGGATGAATTTGTCGTTGCAACTGAAGTCGGCATTATCCACCAGATGGAGAAGCAAAATCCTGAAAAGCGCTTCATCCCTGCTAATCCGGATGCCATCTGCCCTTTCATGAAAATGATTACGCTTGAGAAGGTTTTAGCTGCTTTAAAAGAGGACAAACATATTATTTCCGTTCCCACAGAAACTGCAGTTCAAGCCAAGTTGGCGATTGAGCGCATGGTGTCCATCGGATGAAACTAGGTGCCTGTGTATATTGAAGCGTTTTTGAAGTCGAGTTTTTCAATTTTCTTTTGCGATCACCGATTCCACACGGTCTATGAGCCAAAGGAAAACCCATATGTCGATATTGAACTTGATAGCAACGGAAGAGTGGACCATCGGACTCAATGACGTGACGAACTTAAACGGCCTTTTCAATCGACGATGTAGATGAGTTCCAACATAAAAGTGCCTGGCACGAATGCAATTCAACATTGCATCCGTATCAGGCACCTGGCATTAGGCCCTATATTTTATAGCTAATCCTTTTAAGAAGTTCCGTGCGTATCGATCCATGCACGGTTTATAATTCTTATGCCCTTCTTTTCTCAATACAGCGCTTAGTTCACCTTTCGATACAATGACTCCTGCGTCTTCTAAAATATCAAGCATATCCTCACTTGTTAACGCGAGTGCTATTTTCACTTTCTTTAGTAGGATATTATTAACATTTTCATTCGTCATGATCGATCCTGCTTGACCTTGAGGTTGTCCTGGTTTTGGATCTTGTTTGCCTCTTTTATAGATAATGAGGCCATTTAAAAATGAATCCAACATTTGATTCGTACACTTCATTTGTAATTCGTTTTCAGCTTCATCCTCATTTGCCTTTTTTAGCAACAGCAGTATATCTTCTTTTGTCACTTCAATGCCACCAAGTTTAAAAATGTCTGCCATCTCAGTATTACTAACATCTAAAGCATATCGTAATCGAATTAATATATCATTATTATTCATTTGTAGACCTCCTGTATAGCGCTATAAGTATAAAACGAATTCATCCTTATGATTGCCCTCTTGTGTGTGATGTATTTAAGCGATTCAAGCTTAATAGTAGCACATCTTAAAGGAAACCTGCTATTACAGACTGCCTAGTTTGCCTAAAAGGTTAAGGGTCCTTAGTTAGCTTCTTCCACAGACACTAACTCCGTAAAAATTTCACCATTTTTATCGGTGCTTTTTATTATTCCGATTCCCTTCGCCAAATATTCTCTAGAGCCATCCGGATAGCGAAGTATGACGACATTCTCAAATGTACCGGCTTTCACGGTTATTGTTTTCGTTGTGCTTTCCACCAAAACCTTTTGGTCCTCAAACATCATGGACGAATCGATTGTGTACGTCCCTTGTTTTAATGGATAGGGGACATTGACGAAGATAAAGTCGGAACTTGCGACACCCATGAGCAGCCTTTTTTCGTCTTCAATGTAGGTAAAGCTCGGGAAATCTGGGTACAGGGGACTCTTTTCATTATATAAATACGCGTATTCATTTCCTTTTTCTATAAGAAACATCTCTTTCTTCTGCTCTAAAAACGACGGCTCATACGTAAGGGTCAATCCGTCTTTTGGCGCCAGGCCACCCGTAACAGTCGTGGATGCAGCTTGCGGGTTTTGTGTCGATAAAGCGGACGTATACACAAATCCCTCGCTGTTGCTGGCTTGTACATATGACCAGCCGTTTGAAGAAGACAATACAGTTACTTTTGAATGGTTTTGAATGGTTCCGATTTTAACGGCGTTTTGTTTTGGTTCCTCCCGCAGAAAAATATCGTTTTTCGCGTTGACATACATTTCGGATGCTGCCGATGAGGTTGAAATTTGTAAAGGAAAGGCATAAGAACAACTGAGTAACAGCACGATCATTGCTAAGATTGTTTTTCTGATTTGGACCACTCCTTCATATAGTTACTACTAGACGAGATTATGAAGCTAGGTGTGAAAATAGAACAATCGTAACAGTCAAGACGCTTACTTGACCGGGAACCCCCATCTTTTTATTCGTATACTGTTTAATTACCCGGAAAGTGTGGTGGACAGTCTATGATAATCAAAATTGAAAAGAAACAATTGAAAATATTTTCTGGTTATTATATAGTTGGGTAAGACCGGGAATTGCGTTGGTCTTACCAAGTGAACTGCTTAGTGCAGTTCAACTGACAGATAGGGGGATTGTCAATGAATACAAAGTATATGAAAGAGTTTGTTTTGTTCCCGGACATCATGATCATGCTAATTCTATTTGTTCCGCTCATGGGCTATACATTGTTTAATGCACTCTCAGTTGGTACATGGGTTGCGTTCATGATCGGAATGGCTACGTATGCAATGAGTGAGTACGTCATTCATCGATTTTTATTTCATATGAAAACGCCGAAAAACCCTTTTTTATTGAAAGTAATTAAGCGCTTGCATTTTGATCATCACGCAGATCCAGATGATTTGAAGTTGCTTTTCTTGCCGATTTGGTTCAGCGTACCTGGCTTCTCCATCTATACAGTCATCTTCTATTTCATCACAAATAATATTTCATTAACGGTTGCGTATGTTGCGGGAATCGTCTTCTATTTTATGTATTATGAATGGAAGCATTATATTGCCCACCGTCCAATTCAACCACGTACAGCACTTGGGAAAAAGATTAAGAAAGCGCATCTGTGGCATCATTTTAAAAATGAAAATTACTGGTTTGGCGTAACGCATACGTCTGTGGATAAAACGTTCGGAACCTATAAAGATCAAAAGCTCGTTGAGAAAAGTGAGACCGCTAAGAATTTAGAGAAGCGCGTCTGAGTGAATCGAGTGTATTAGGCAAGCCGCGGGTTGCGTAGCTAAAAGGAGATTTTGCAATGAGTCGAACAGCAATTGTTGAGAAAGAACTGATTAAAGCAATTCTACAAGGAGACTATCCCGCAGGAAGCCAGTTGGAGACGGAAAGGGAATTGGCTTCAATTTATCAAATAGGGCGCCCTGCCGTTCGGGAAGTCTTGCAGCGCTTGGGCCACGGCGGGTGGCTGACGCTCAGAAAAGGTCAACCTGCAGTGGTGAATGATTATTGGTATGAAGGCAATAGTACGACAATCGTCGATATTATTGAGTACTTCGATCAGGTGCCGGATGCGTTTGTCCTTTACTTTTTGGAAATGCGTATTGCGCTGACACCTCACTATGTAAAAAATGCGGTGACGTTCAATCATCCTAAAGTTGTCGGATTGCTGGCGGAAATTGATGAGCTGCCGGACACGCCGCAAGCGTTTGCTTCTTATGATTGGAAGATGCAAAAAGGGCTGGCGAGATTATCGGGAAATCCCCTTTTCTCTCTTGTGCTCAATAGTTTTGAACCGGCCTATGAGAAAATCGCAATCAAATACTTTGAAAGTGATTTCCGGCGTCAGGCATCGCTAAGTTATTACAAGAAATTGATGGACGCCGCCTTGAAAGGGGATGCACGTCTTGCAGAAGAGCTTGCGTGCGCCATAATGGAAAAGAGTCATGCGTTGTGGAAAAGCCAATTATCCCCCCACGAAAAAATCGGCGTGAAATTCAAGTTTGATGACATGCAATAAGCGAGAGATGCAGTATAGAGATAGATGGGGGGAATTCCGATACGTAAACGATTGGTTAGTTTATTTTCAATTATTTTTATTTCATCAACAGTTTTTAGTATGAATACTTCAAAAGGAAGCGCAGATTCAGCCGAAGATTCCGTCACAATCCTGTTCACGCATGACCTGCATGATAATTTTCTGCCATTTGAAGTTGAAAAAGGACAACAGAAAATGACTGTCGGCGGGTATGCCAGATTATCGAGTGCCATTCAGGAACAGCGGGAAAAAGATCCGGATGCGATTTTAGTAGATGCAGGAGATTTCGCGATGGGAACATTGTTTCAAACGATCTTCACATCACACGGGCCGGGCTTGACAATGCTTGGTCAGATGGGATACGACGTGACAACATTCGGCAATCATGAATTTGACTTTCGGGCAGACGGGCTGGCGGAAAGCTTGCTCGCTGTGAAAGATAGCAGCGTGCGGCTTCCTAGCATCGTTGCTTCCAATATCGAATTTCCGAAAGAGGAAGATGGAGCGTCATCCGCCGACGTCCAAGCTTTAAAAGAAGCGATGGATGCATACGGCGTAAAGGACTATATCGTCCTCGAACGGAAGGGCATGAAAATTGGCATCTTCGGATTGATGGGCGAAGAGGCAGTGGGCAATGCGCCTATGTCCGGTGTGACGTTTCTGGATGCGGTAGAAAGCGCAACGTCAACGGTCGCTGCATTGAGGGAGAAGGAGGGTGTCGACCTTGTCATTGCGCTATCCCATTCGGGTACAGCGCTTGACCCGTCCAAATCAGAAGACGAACGACTTGCTAAGAAAGTGTCTGGGATTGATGTCATTATTAGTGGCCATAGCCATACGACACTTATGGAACCGATTCTAGTAGGGGAAACGGTTCTCGGATCGGCGGGTGAGTATGGAGAGCATTTAGGCATACTCAACATCTCGCGGGATAGCAAGGGCAAGTGGGGAGTCGGTCATTATGAATTGCGGAAGATCGACGACACGCTCCCTGCAGATCCGATGATCGCAAAAACAATTGAGTCATTCAAACAGGCGATCCAGAATGACTACCTCGACCGCTTCGGGATGGGATTTGATGAAGTGCTCGCCACCTCACCTTTCGATTTCACTCCGTTCACAGAGCTCGGTGTGGAGCAACAAGAAGAACCGATCGGCAATTTGATCGGCGACGCATTTATTCACACGATCCGGGAAATGGAAGGAAGTGCGTATGAGCCGATTGCTGCAGCTGTTGTGCCTTACGGGAATATCAGGGATTCATTCAGCAAAGGAGATATTACGGTTTCCGATGTTTTTAAGGTGAATTCATTGGGCGTCGGCCCGGACGGTATTTCCGGTTATCCGCTGCTCGATATTTACTTAACAGGGAAGGAATTGAAAACCGTAGCGGAAGTCGATGCCTCGATTACGCCGATTATGAATGAAGTCCAATTGTATATTGCCGGTTTAAGTTATACATTTAACCCTAACCGTTTCATGTTCAACAAAGTGACAGACATCCATTTGCAGTCCTTTGAAGGCGAAAAGGAAGAAATTGATGACGAAAAGCTGTACCGTGTCGTGGGCGGTTTATATTCCGTTCAAATGCTCCCTTATGTAAATGAAAAGTCCTTTGGCATCCTGTCGGTTGTCCCGAAGGATGAAGACGGAAACCCCGTGACGAATTTTGAAGACCGAATCATTTATATGAATGAACAGCAGGAACTGAAAGAATGGTATGCGATTGCGAATTACTTCAAATCGTTCGGGCAAATGGACGGGGTCGCACAAGTGCCTGCCTATTATGAACATGCAAGAGACAGGAAAGTCGTTGAACACGATGCGACTATTTCAGCGGTGCTTAAAAAACCGAATGGCATCATCTTAACTGCATACGCCATTTTATTCACTTTTATCGGCCTGCTTGTGCTGCTGATTGCTGGTATGGTGAAAAAGAGGAAGCGTAAATTGGGGAAGGGATCAGTGTGAGATGCATAAAATGAAAAAAGAAAAAGCTGGATAGACCAGCTTTTTCTTTTTGATTACTTGTTTATTGAAATGAATGAACTGTTATGAATGTGAAATGAGAACTTTTAGAGGAAGAACGAGAACACAATCGCCGTTAATGAGAACTCCATGGGTCAGAACGAGAACACAATCGCCGTTAATGAGAACTCCATGGGTCAGAACGAGAACACAATCACCGTTAACGAGAACTCCACGAGTCAGAACGAGAACACAATCGCCGTTAACGAGAACTCCACGGGTCAGAACGAGAACACAATCGCCGTTAACGAGAACTCCACGGGGCAGAACGAGAACACATTCGTCGTTAATGAGAACTCCACGAGTCAAAACGAGAACTCATTCGCCATCAACGAGAACTACACAATCAGTCCCAACCATCATCTCAGTCATTTCCGCTCTCTTCACCTGCAGCTTCAAAGGAAACAGCCGAAACTTTTGACACGCGCACTTTCTGTCCTTCTTTCAACTGAACGAGGCTTTTGGAGTTTGTCAATCCGCCTCCCGTCAATTCAAATAGGCGAGGGTCTTTTCCTTGTTCCAGAATTTGCACAAAGCCGTGTCCAGCTGGGATGCTGATTGTATAGTCTCCCGGTTCGATGTCCAACCCGACATCCCATATGCCTGCAGTCAACTCCGTGGAAAGCTCTGTCTTTACAGGTTGTATCTCCACTGTATTATAGCCACCGTCAAAATGAACCGAAAACGTTGAATCAATATCGACAGTTAAGGTAGGCACTCCGGCTTTGTCTCCTACGATTTCCTGTACGAGCAAGTTGTCATCTTGATCATAAATATAAATATTTCCTGATGGATATCCAGTTAATGCATATCTTCCAGTGTTAATGGATAGTTTTACTCCACTTTTTGTCGGCACCAGTCCGTACTTTCTTTTTGCTTCTTTATTAATCCGATTTACTGTCGTGAAAATGGCAGGATGAACTGTTCCGATGAGTTCATCCCTTGTCGTTCCGATAATTTCATAGTTGTCTGCATATACGACTTTTGTTTCGGACTTGCTTCCTTGTAGGTTATGACAACCTGATAAGAGGAGCATACAAACGAACAGCCCTCCTAAAATCCTTTTTCTTCCTATCCATCGGTGTGAAATATAGTTGAAGTTAAACTGTTTTGGCATAATAGCTTTCATAGTACTCCACCGTCCCCGTTGGCCCCATTGTTCTTTACTAGCTGTTTTAGCGGCATTGTTTCCGTTTTTCGAAGATGCATGAGCTTATTCCTACCATATAGAATTGATATGACAAGCAAATTAAGGGCGACAAGCCAACTATACGCATGCTTGAAATCCAGTTTTTCAATCCCATATTCCTTTGCCGCATCTCCGCTTAGAACACTGCTAATATCGATGAATTTGAGTGGATAGAGCCAATTCGATTCCACTCCGGTTACTAAAAGAATTTGTGGGGACAGCAATACAAATAGGATAATGACAATTGCTGCGTACAAGTTTTTCGTTACAATATTTATTAATAAAAACGTGAACAAAAGTAATAGGGCAATTAATGCGAATGCTACGAGCATGTAAAACAAATAGCGCAATATGGATATTGCGATATAATCCGCGTTCTGATAAATAAGTACAGGAGTTCTAAAATCTCCCCATCCCGTTTTTCTCGCTACATAATAACCACCTATCCATATACTTGCGCATAGGAAGAGCATGATTTGTGCGAAATGGACACCTACCTTACTGACTGCTTTTTGCATAAACGAAATGGGAAATCCGTACATGACGGTAGGATGTTGTTGATCATTTAAAAGCATGCTGCTTCCCGCAAACAATACAAGCAGGCAAAACATGACGCCGCTTATATGGCTCAATGCGACTGGTATGTAATTACTTGCCTCAAATGGGTCTTTGATGAGGGTGAGGTCATGCTCTAGATGATATCGAAAGAGTGCATTTTCCTGTAGAATCTCGTCAATGGGGACAATATATTCCTTTTGAACCCCTTTATTCCCTCGCTCATGCAAATCAAGACGTAACTCATTCAGCTCAAGTCCTACCTCAAAAAACTTATGAAAATTAGGGCCAGGACCAAAATACCCGTCAGGATATCCTTCGTTAATTAAGTAAAGCCTTTGCATATTAAGCAATGAAGATTGTTGTATCAAATTGTCGCGAATTTCTTTTCCTTCTTCAGTTTCCCAAACAGATCCAGGGAACTTATCGAAAATCTGAAGAAAGTTTTCTGCTTCTTCATTTTTCTCTTCCCTTTGGTCAACCAAATCCAATTGACTATAATATGAAAAATAAAGCGGAAAAAAGAGGATCAGCGCAATACCTAACAACCAATTTTTCCGATTTAACATCAGTAATTTCATTTCAAATAATAAGTACTTCCAAAACATGATTGTATCCATCCTCGCTTTCTATCTTTATTCGGCTGCAGCTCAAGAGGGGGCGAAATCACTTTAAGACGCTTTATAGAATCGGCGTTTATTGATGATATTGGAAACAATATACAGGATGACTTCAATAATGAAGTACGTAACGAGCAATACGAGGATGCCTTTTGTATAAGTTATCGTTTCTGTGTTCAATAAAAAATTCTTTTCCCCATCTATTATTTTTCCAAAATCAAAATAAGTCTGTGGAAACAGGCTGATGTCCTTGCCAAACAATTCTGTTGTCGAGCGCGTAGAATAAAGGCGTTCAGAGAACAATAGCAAACTGCTAATGAATAGAACAATCCATTCATTTTTAAAAAGCAAGCTTAAAACGATATTCAACCGTATGAATAGAAGGGCCAATAGTGGTAAGACAACGAGTGTTTTTCCTAAGTAAGCAGCTAAAGAAATGACACTATAATCCTCAGACGTAAACGTTTTTTGCTGAATCATGATCGGAACATTCAAATCGAAATATCCGAATCCAAACTGAATCGTCATGATCAAAACTCCGACAATGATAACGCTACTAATGAAAACCATTGAATAAAGGAATGCCGACAATGATTTTAAATTCAGTTGGCGGTACCAAGACAATGGCAAGCCTTGGAGGATCGCCTGATGTTTTCGGTCTCTTGAAAGAATCTCACTGCTAAAGTAAATGATGCAAAATAAAAGGAAGTACACCCCATAGTTTTGCAGGAAATTCTGCAATGTTTGCAACCCCGTTTTTTCATACATTAATCCAAATGTAATGGGGTGATCCTTATTGAGATAATCCTCATACTTCATCATCGTTTGGTAATACGCATGCTCCCGATCTTTCGTTGGGAAAGGAGCGGTCTGAAATAAAAACCGATCCTCTAAATAGTCACCTGGATTACTTTGTAAATAATGTGTTCTTAATTGGAGCATTCGCGTAAAGTTTCGATCTTCAAAAGACTGTAGCATACCCGAAAACAACTCATAATTATGGGCATTCTCCGCGTAAACGGGTTCTCCAACCTGGCGGGAAAAGGATGCGCTATGCCATTTAAATATAAGACCGGTATTACCGATACTTCTCCATAGTTTTTGCTGGTCTCCCAAATAAGCTAAATGCTCCTCCGTCTCTTTTTTATTGAATGATTCTTTCGTATTCGCATACGGCCATAAAAATAAACAATAGCTAAACAAAAGAACGGCAACGAAGAAAACAAAAGGAATCGTACGTCTGCTTTTCGCTGTAAGTAGAAATTCATGCTTTAAATAATTACGGTTCATCCCGGCTTCCCCTTTTATTCGTATATTATAATTTGTTTCTTATTTCAAAATAGTCGATTGCTTTCTACTATACACATAGAAGTGTCATAGTTCAATAGTGCCTAGGCGCAGTAAAATCACTACAAATGCATAGATTACAAAATGGTATGGGATGTCCTTTTAAAACTTTTTTGAAACTATTTCGGAAATCTCCCGTCTGTACGATAAATGACAGAATAATAGAAGGCAGAAAGGATAGGAGAATATAGTGAAGAAACTATTTACAGCACTTTTCGCGCTACTGTTGGCATTCAGTTTTCCACTACGCGGGAGCGCAGAAGGCGAATTGCGATTTTCTGACGTGCCGGCGACGAAGCATTTTGCAGAATCGGTGAATGAACTTGCTGAACGGAATGTGATTGGAGGGTATCCGGATGGCACATTTAAGCCGGGCAATCCGATTACCCGGGGGCAGGCTGCGGCTATTATTGTAAAGTTGCTGGAGTTGGATGCAGAGAAGGTCAAGGATCCAGGATTCAAGGATATCACGCAGGCGAACGGCTATTACAAGGCGATTGCCCTATTGGCTGAGAAGGA
The DNA here is from genome assembly GCF_007991495.1 of Sporosarcina luteola. Lineage (GTDB taxonomy): Bacteria > Bacillota > Bacilli > Bacillales_A > Planococcaceae > Sporosarcina > Sporosarcina luteola. The sequence goes on from NZ_BJYL01000015.1 coordinate 133,654, forward strand.
AATCATCGGGGGCTACGCGGACGGCCGTTACGGACCGAATGAACCGATCACGCGGGGGCAAATGGCGTCAATTCTCGTTAAGGCATTTGATTTGCCGCGCTATGACATACCTCAACACGAAAACCCGTTCAAGGATGTGAAGCAGTTCGTTTCGCACACTCCGAATATTTTGATCATCCATCGTTTGGGCATCACGACTGGAACGTCACCGACAACCTTTAGCCCGAATGCTTCCATCACGAGGGGACAGGCGGCAAAGCTGATGAAGGCAACTGAAGAAGGGAAGCCGCAGATGAAGACGCTCCTGGCAAGCGATTTTGACTGGAAAAAGATCGAGTGGTTTAAAGACGATGAGAAAAATCCGGGAGTCTTTAAGGCGGCATTAGTGACCGGCAGAAAAACGTCGGCAGGTTACACGGGCGACAGATTGCAACTCGTCCCGCTGAAGGAAGGAACCGGGACACTTAGCTTCGGTGAAGGAAGTGCCTATTTTCCGGATGAAGTAAAACACAAAAAATATTATGTACATGTTACGAAAACGGATGGCGAATGGGAAATGACTTTGGAAGAAACAGACGATCTGTTTCTGACGGCTGCTGCGCTTGGAATGACGCTCGAGCAGACGAAGCAGGTAGACAGGGTCTCCCTGACGACAATGGACAATGAGAAGCTGACGGACAGTACATCGTTCAAGCATTGCAAAACTGGCGCGCTTGACAATATTTGTATTGCTATTGACAAACCAGGCCAATACATTGCGACAGTCCACTATAAAGACGGCGAGGAAATTCGTTACGGCATAGAGGCAAAGCAACAAACAGCCCACTTCTACTATTACATCCGTACGCTGCAGGAAAGAAAGACACATTCAGTTGATTTGAATAATAACAATCAATACTCCGTAAAACCCGGATACAAAATCGGAACGTATGACATCCCGAAAGGTTCCGAGGAAATCGCTGTTGTGACGAGGGAGAAAGGTACCAATATATTTCACGCGGAAGCAAAGAGAGCCGGTTCATTTGAAGTGATCTTCCCTGATGAACATGTTCTCGTCTACCTTCACAGCGCTGTCTATTTCGAAGGCGTCGAGCTCGATGTTCTTCAGCTCGGAAAAATTTTACGCGTAACGGTACAGCCCTATCTCCATGATTATTGGATGTGATGAAAGGAACTGTCCGAAAACCAAACACATCGTCTATTACTGGATTCACATATGATTATAGTGAGTAAACAGTAGAAATAGAAAGTCCATCATGTTTCAAAATGTACGGATGCGTTTCAAGCAGAACATTCATCATTTCGGTAGTCAATCTTTTTCCGTCGTATGCACAAATATGTATGTAGGATGAGTGACACACTTTCCTGTCTGCAAATGATTCAACGTCCTTTACTTCTGCAAGAAGATGCTTAGGCGCTTCGTGTGTCGCCCATTCCACATGAGCCCATACGCGAAACTTGAGGAGATGTTTTTCATAATGATCTATCGTCTCCTCGAGGGAGTCTTTGATACGGGCAGGATGATAGCTCCCGTTCAATCGGTAAAATTGAAGGCTGTTTACGAAATGAAGGAGGCGTAGCTGTTCGCTATCCATGCTTTTCTGTAACTCTTTTAGGATTGTTGCATACAAACGTTCATTTTCGATAAGAATTACATGTTCGCCTGCATCGATTCCATTTGTAATAAATGTTTGGATTTGCTGTAAATATTCTTGTGTTTCTTCATAAATATAAAGAGCGTGAACACCACATGTCTCTTCTTCCAAAGGTTTCATCGTTTTCTTTCCTCCCATTTTATCCAAAATATTATATGTTTGTTAAGTGA
>NZ_BJYL01000016.1 GCF_007991495.1 Sporosarcina luteola
TTAAAACGAAGCGCCCCAAATGAGACGCTTCCATTCCCGACTAAATTCCATTTTGGAAATCCAATGAGTGGAACTAATTCCCATATACACAAACCGTCTCCTTATGAAGCAACTGAATACAATAATCGGTATGGGATTCTTCTTCCCCATTATAATAGGTTTTTTTCGTTTTATCCAAAACGATTACATTCATTATAATTCCTAAGATCAAAAAGGCAAAAGAACCTATGATATATATAAACCGAATATCATATAACTCTGCAAGAACACCAATTGCGACTGTGAACATTATTATTAGCAATGATTTGTCTTAGGTATGAGTTTTGTCATATAAACCATAGATGTGGGACCGAATATTGAACTTGCAATATTAGTGATAAATACCCATAGGTAAATTAAAATCAGTGAATTCATAAATGGAAGTAAAAAATATAAGAAACGCTCTGATTAAGTCGACATTCAAACTCGATGCTCGTGAACTCTTCTGCGAAAAATGAGAACTCTATCCAGGTTAGAAATAGCGCTTGGCTATTTTTCACCCGCTATTTTAATCAACGGCGCTAATGTGTCGGAAAGCAAGTGAAGTTCATGCATTGGCCTTGTCATCGCAACATATAACAGCTTTCGATCAATCGGATGGTCACGGAATGGTTCATCAAAAGCGGCAATGATGACGGCGTCAAATTCAAGTCCTTTGGATAAATGACTTGGCACGATTAGCAAGCAATTCCCGTTGATATCGGAGTTCTCGCCAAGCAGTTGGACAGGCATACCTGACTTTTCGAGTTGCTTGTGGATAGCTGCCGCTTCTTTCCGTGTTTTGCAAATCAATGCTATCGATCGGTGCCCTCTGCCGAGGATGGACTTATAGATTTCATTCACATCGGAAGCATTAAGGCGTGGCATCTCATAAAACTCTGGCTCCCTGCCATGACGGACAACCGGCTCGACCAATGGTAAGTCTTCATCCATCTGTGCAAGGACTTTATTCGCGAGTTGCATGATTTCGATTGTCGTTCGGTAGCTTTTTTGCAACGTCGTATACGTGGCTCGCGGGAACATTTCCTGTACCGGCTCCCATGACTTCAACGCCCGGTAGCTATGAATCCCTTGGGCCAGATCCCCGACCATCGTGAACATATCCGTTTCCAAACCGTCTTGAAGGGCCGCCAGCTGGAATTCGCTGTAATCTTGCACTTCATCGATGAAGACGACACGCATTTTCCATTCATCCGCCACACCTTTCAGCTTTGCGTGAAGATAATAAAGGGCTGCCAAGTCCTCCGTTTCCCATAATTCACTAGCGTGCGCGGCAAAAAAAGCATCCCTTTCCGATTCGGACCAGTGGCATGCGAGTTCTATATGTAATTGCGGATTTGTTAGCCAATCCCTATACAAACTTTTAATATTGAACTTTTTGAATCTCTTCATATAAGAAGAAACGGTCTTCTTCCCTTCCTTTTCAATAGAAGGAAGTCGTTCGTCACGCTCATCCATGACCCTTGTAATGCGCGCCCTCCGCTTCTCATCGTCTCGGATACCATACAACGCTTTATCGAGAGCTTCCTCGTATTTATCTGACAGGATTTTATAAAGCTGTTTCCGTTTTCGGTTCACTTCGCTCTGCATAATGAGCTTGATGCGTTCAATCCGTTTTTCAAGCGGCATATAGTTGAAGTCTTCTAGGAATAATTTCTTCAGACGTGATGCGCGCATGATCCGGTATTTTTCGATATAGACATCTTCAAAGAGCGCAGCTGTTTCCTGTTCGAGCTTTTCTACGTATCTTTGCATGATTTCACGGTAGCGAAGCGTCCCTTTCATGCGTGCAATGAAAAGCTGATCTTCATTCACGGAATCCGCTGCCGTTAACAGCTCCAGCTTTTTATTCGGATCAGCCAGTTTCAGCTTAAGACCTGTGGCGTCCAGTACGTATTCCGCGAAAGTCGTTTGGCAAATGCGGCCGACTCCTAGTTCCGGAAGCACGTCTCCGATATATTCCATGAACAGTTTGCTTGGCGCTAAGATCATCAGTTTCTCCGAAGGGAAATCGGTGCCCATCGTATAGAGGAAATAGGAAATCCGGTGAAGGGCGATCGTCGTCTTTCCACTGCCCGCGGCCCCTTGGACGATGATTGGCTGTTTCAGATTTGCGCGGATGATCTCATTCTGCTCCGCTTGGATTGTCGAAACAATTTCCGTTAAACGGACATCTGCTTTTCCAGCGAGCGCATCCTGAAGCAGTTCATCATTCGTCGTTAAGTCAATATCCAGGACGTCCAGCAATTCTCCTTCTTCGATTTTGTACTGTCTCTTCGAGAAAAGATGTCCGCTAATTTCTTCGTCCCGCACTTTATACGTCAAGTCTCCTAATCTTCCATCATAGTAGACATTTGCAACGGGCGAACGCCAATCGACGATGATCGGTTCTTGTGTTTCCTGGTGGAAGACGGACGTTTTTCCGATATAAAGGAATTCGTCCTTTTCCCCTTCTGTTTGAAAATGGATACGGGCGAAATAGGGTTTTTGCTGGATTGCTTCGAGCCCTTCCTTTTGGGTTCGGGCCATTTCAAAAAATCGGGTGTTCGTTAAAATATTGATGTAGCTCAAACTCGAATCTAAATAATCCAAGTCAGCCATCGCATGCCGGATTTCATCTTGCGAGGATTGCACGTCACGCATCGACTCTTCAAGGAGTCTTTGCATGTAATGCTTCGTGTAGTCAAGGCGCTGCAATTCAAACTCAAAATCGGGATGTTTCTGCATAGACAGTCCTCCATTTTGCGTATTTTGCGTCCTGCTTTTAGTGAGAGATGTTGGGAGAAAAATGAAACAGAAATTGATTGTACCATTAGGGAATCATTTAAGCAATATGGTTTATTCAGAATCATTGAAATGAAATAAAATCCTCCATGCCACTCACCCGGCATGGAGGATTTTTTCATACTGTAAAACGTCCCATATCATTTTGCAGTTTTTCTGCGACTTCCGATAGCGTTTGTGCGCTTGCAGCAATTTCTTCGTTTGAAGCCAATTGCTCTTCCGTCGCCGCGCTTGTGGATTGTGCTTCGGCTGAAGCTTGGATCGCAAGTTCTTGCACTTTTTCAGAGCCTTCCGTCACTTGCTCACTCATTGTTCGAATTTGCTCGATAGCTGTGGAAACTGTCTGAACTTTATTGCTCACATCATTCGATGCCAACTCAATTTCAGTGAAGACTTTGTTAGTTCTTTCAGTAATCTTCAATCCTTCTTTGACACGGTCAGTACCAGCTTCCGTGCTGTCCACTGCCAAAGAGACGTTTTGAATAATGGCATCGATCATACGACCGATCTCTTCAGCGGATGTTTTCGATTGTTCGGCTAGGTTCCGTACTTCATTCGCCACTACTGCAAAGCCTTTGCCTTGCTCTCCTGCACGAGCCGCTTCAATTGCTGCATTCAATGCCAATAGATTCGTCTGCTCAGCAATGCCAGTAATAAGTCCCGTTACATTCCGGATATTTTCCGAGTGGATCGACAAATCGGTAATAATATCCGCGGACTGCTGGATGGATGACGATATGCTGGACATCTGATCTGATACGTCCTTCATGAGGTCCGCGCCTTCTCCCACAAGACGGGATACCGCATCCGTAGAAGCAAGCATCATTTCATTGTCATTCGTGATTTGAGTGATGCCGATTGCCATTTCGCCCATCGCCCTGGAAGCATCGTTGACGAGTGTCACTTGCATATCACTCGCAAGTAAATTCTTTTCAGCAATTCCAGCTACCATTTCAGAAGCTGCAAGGCTTTCTTCGGAACTCGCCGTCAATTGTTCAGCTTGGGCAGCCAATTGATGAGATGAATCCCTTGTGTTCATAATGATTCCCCGTAAATCGGAAGTCATTTCGTTAAATGCTGTCGCCATTTCGCCAATTTCATCTCGATTTTTAATATGCAATGGCTCCATTGCAAAATCCCCTTGAGCAAGCTGCTTCAGAGCATCCGTCATTTTGCCGACAGGTCGAGTAATAATTTTGCTGATGACATACGCAATAATGACACTCAAAATTGTTATGAGGGCGAGAACTCCAAGAATGAAAATAGCGGTAGATTGTAATCTATGTTCTAATTCAGATTCGGCTTTTTGCACCTGTTCACGCTGAATTTCGATTAATTTAGTCGCATTTTTCGTTATGAGCGTTTGAAATGGTTCTGCTTCTTCTGCATATTTTAGAGCTTCTTCATCTTGAGCATTTGTAAAGCTGGCAACCGCCGATTCGGTGAGCGAACGGTATTGCTCAGATGCGTCTTTTAATTCATCGAGCAAAGCCCTGCTATCCTCAGATTGAAGAGTCGCATCCAGCTCTTGAACTTTTGCATCGAATGATTCCAGCAATTCACGTCGATCTTTCAAGTAATACACTTGCTTATATAGTAAATAGCCACGCAGTTCATTTGAAAGCATATTTTGATTGGTTGAGAGCTGTTCGAGCAAGATCACTTTTTCCAAACGTTCGTCAATTAATGACTTATATCTATCACTGATGTCCGGTATTGTTAAATAGTTCATGATTCCAGCCACGATCATTAGAACGACTAAAGAAAGAAAACCTGTCCACAACTTTTTTCTCACTGAATACTTCATCATTTCCCTCCTAAACAATAAGCCTGTTTCATTATAAACTACTAACTTATATACGTATAGGTCATAGGAAGATAGAATCCGGGAAACAGTTGATAGGACCTGTAAGACATTTACTTAAATAAACACAATTTAATTCGATAGGTATTTATCACTATTATGATTGTTTCTCATTTCTGAATTCCACTTTCCATAATCCATTCTCTTGTTTCATATTTATACCTACCCAGCCTTCATTCAGTAAAGATTGCTGCCGCGTACTGTCAGACATATCTACAAGGACAGTGTCGTTTCCTGTACTACTTTTCATTGAAAGATCTTTCAACATCGTGTAACGCAGCAGATCGCCATATTTATTTTTCAAAGAAATGATATGCATACCTAATGCAAATTTATCTTTCAAGCTGGCAATGTTGAACGGGGCGACTGTTGTGCAAATATAGCGGTGCCGGCTTACGTCGACGTTTTCGACCAAGATTTTGCCAAGAATTTGCTGCAACCCATTCCCTCTGAAGTCAGGATCGACATTCGACACTTCCGAATAGAGGACACGTGGCAATTCGGATTCTTCCAACCCCGCATCCAATCCTAAATGTTCTTCGTCGATTTCCGGCTCCAACATTGCTCTGAATGCGATTAATAAATCATCGTGGAATGCCCCTATCATGGAACCGTTACCTGCTAAAATGAACAGGAATTCTTCTTTTGACAATGGTTGGAGGAATGAAACGTCTGCCAATGAAGCAATGACTTTCTCTTGTAACTTCATAATTGCCCCAAGGTCACTCAGAGCTAATTCTCTAATCGTCACCTCTTGACCATTTCTTAAGGCTAATCCTTTTTTCATCCGATTACCTTCTCCGAGAATACAGTCAGTTTCTGCAAGACGGCTTCATCCACGTCGACGCCAAGACCCGGTTTTTCCGTCAAGCGAATAAACGGAACGTCATATTTCAGGTTTCCAATATCTTCACTGAATTTTAAAGGCCCCGTTAACTCTACGCTCGTCATGATTTTTTTAGAGAAAGCAACATGGAAGCCTGCCGCCGAACCGATGGACGATTCCACCATTGAGCCTACCTGACATTCGATTCCCGCCATTTCCGCCATATGAGCAAGCTTCATTGCTGGATAAATGCCCCCGCATTTCATCAATTTGATATTCACTTTGTCCGCAGCACGTTTGGCAATGATTTCTCTCATTTCACGGAAGCCGCGCAAGCCTTCGTCAATCATGACAGGCACGGTAGTTTTCGATTTGATTTCCACCATTGCATCGATGTCATCTGCTTTTACTGGTTGCTCGAGCCAGTCGAGTGAGCAATCTTCAAGTTTTTTTAGCGCCTGCAATGTTGTGGAGCTGTTCACCCAGCCTTGATTGACATCGATGCGAATGGCAATCGACTCTCCAATACGTTCGCGGACAGCCTGAATTCGTTTCACGTCCTCGGATACTTCGGTGCCGACTTTCATTTTCAATGAACGATAGCCTTCCTTAACGCGTTGTTCCGCCTCCTCCGCCATATGTGCAGGCGTGCCGATGCTCAGTACATGCGTGATCGGGAATTCATCGTGGTATCTTCCACCTAACAGATCATAGACGGGAACGCCTAATGCTTTTCCGGCGGCATCATAGCAAGCGATGTCAATGGCGGCTTTCGCTGAAGGTACGCCATAGATTTCAGCGTCCATGCGCTCATGGATTTTTTCCATTTGAGCTGGATTCATACCGATGAGCTTCGGCGCAAGTGTATTTTTCAAAACAGCATATGTACTTTCCCAACTTTCACCCGTGACGTGTTCGTCTGCCACAGCCTCTCCGTATCCAACTACACCAGTGTCTGTCGTCAATTTGACGATGATCGATGGCATCGTGTCATATCTGGCGTAGCTAATGATGAAGGGGTCGTGTAAGGGCAAGTTGATGGCGTAGATTTCGATTTCTTTAATTTTCATCTTGATCTTTCCTTTCGGTATGGCAAATGTCTTTTATTATTGTAGCATTGTCGGGAATGCGGGGGAAGAATGGACCTTGAAGCAGGAAGAATGGGCCCTTGTCAGAAAGACAAAAAAAACGGCGGGAATCAATCCTCTGCCGTTTCGTATTTTCTATCACGCTTCGTGGCTAATTTGCCATTCGATGCCGAATTGGTCCTTCAATGAGCCATAGCTTTTACTCCAAAACGTCTCCTGCAAGTCCATCTTCACTGTTCCGCCTTGCTTCAACTTATCGAACACTTTCGTGATAAGATCCATATCCTTGTTTACAAAAGCTAGGGTGACGTTATTCCCTTCGACAAATGGAAAGCCCGGAAAGGTATCGGAGAACATGACTCTGCTTCCGTCGATATCCAACCGTGCATGCATGACTAAGTCCTTCGCCTCTTCTGGCAACTGATAATCAGGACTCTGTGGTGCTTCGCCGAATGTCATGATTTGCGAAATTTCCGTGTTGAATACCTCCGCATAAAACTCCACTACTTGCCTGCAGTTCCCATTGAAATTCAAATATACTTCTACTGCCATTGCTGCAACCCCCCCTCATTTTTCGTTCAATTCAGTCTATCATGGAAATGCCGTCATGCAAATCAGAACGGAAATACGATTGGAATGGCGATCATCATGACGATGAGCATGATGAATTGCAATGGTACGCCGATTTTGACAAAATCTTTGAATTGATAGCCTCCCGCTGTCATAACGAGGGCGTTGGTCGGTGATGCAACAGGCGTCGAGAATGCCATACTTGCACCGACCGCAACAGCCATCAAAAACGGATACGGACTGACGCCGATACTGATAGCTGCGCTTAATCCAATTGGCGCAAACAAGACGGCCGTCGCTGTATTGCTAATAAATTGGCCAAATGTCATCGTCAATAGGAAGATGCCCCCTAACACGCCCAACGGACCAAAGCCCCCGAGCAATTGGATGATCCCTTTCGAAAGCAACACCATCCCGCCCGTGTTTTCAAGTGCCGTGGCCATTGGAAGCATCGCCCCAATGAGAACGATGCTTTCCCAGTTGATCTGCCCGTATGCGTCATCCATATTTCGCACGCAGCCGGTCAAAATCATCAGTGCTGCGCCAATCAATACCGAAATGACTGCCGGGAACACTTCAAACACCATTAGGAGAACCATAAGAATCATGATCGCTCCTGCAATGGACGCCTTCCCGCTCGCGGCTGCCATACTTGCATGTTCTTTCGGCTGTCCGATGACAACGACATTTCCGGTTTCCCTGGAAAGCAATTCAATCGACTCCCATGAGCCTTGTACGAGAAGCGCATCCCCGAATCGGAGCCGTTGCTTTGACATGTCCTTATCGACATACTCCCCTTGGCGGTTGATGCCTAAAATATTCAAATTGTATTTCTCACGGAAGTTAATCGTGCGTAGTGTCTCATTTATAAGCTTTGAATGGGGAGTGAGCAAAACTTCCGCGATGCCAAGTTGCTTCGATACAAGCTCATCTGCCTCAGACGTTCCTTTTTCAATGGATAACCCATACGCTTCAACAAACTTCTCCATGTTTTCGGCTGAGCCTTGTACATAAAGTCTGTCCTTCGGCTGGATGATACTGTTCGGCCCAGCCATCTCCTGATAAGTCATCGGCAATAAATTCAGACCTTCAGTCGATTTTCTGCTTATTTTTAAAATACATAACTGGTATGTCGCAGGTATTTTCAATTGAGCAAGCCGCTTCCCAATCATTTCCGACCCTACCGGCACTTTCACCAAATACAAATTTCCTCCAAGCTGATAATCGAGCGCCAATTGCTTCGTTGCCAGCTTTTGAATCTGATTTGAATTGGATGCCTTCTTCCCTTTTGGCAAAAGTAAATTTCGGACTGAATACAAATAGATGAGGCCAACGATAACTCCGATGATGCCGATTGGTGTGATCTGGAAAAAGCCAAGTTTTTCATATCCATTATCGACAAGCATTTGACTGATGATCAAGTTCGGCGGCGAAGCAATCAACGTAAGCAACCCTGAAAAACTGGCCATATAGGAAAGCGGTATTAAATACTTTGAGGGGCTGCTGTTTATGCTAATCGCGATGCTGACGACAATCGGCAGCATGAGTGCTACCGTTCCCGTATTGCTCATAAATGCGCCAACTGAAGCAACTATGATCAGTAGGAGAATGAACAGCCTTTTCTCACTATCGCCCGAATACCGCAATAATAATGTACCTGCCATCTGGGCAAGCCCTGTCCTTAAAATTCCAGCGCCTATTACGAAAAGCGCGGCAATCATAATGACGACAGAGTTGGAAAAACCGGATAGCGCTTCAACGGGCGTAAGGATTCCCGTCAGCACGAAAGCAAGCAAGGCGAGAATCGCGACGAGATCTGCACGTATTTTATTGGTCATGAATAATACGACCGTAATTCCTAAAATGATGAATGTGAGTGTGAGTTGCACTGGCATCTCGTTCCTTTCTTCATATCATTATATCCATTGTATTATAGATAGAAAAAAAGAACCCGCATGTTACGTACATTTACGTGAACATTCCAACTGTCCCAACTGAAAAACGGCAGATCATGATCGATCCACCGCTTCATTCTTACGCCGGCTTAAAATTAACGAGTGAAATCCCCGTAATCCTGATTTTTTGCCCCTCTGTCAACTCTACACGGCTCTTTGATCCCATCTCATTGCCGCCTATTACTTCATAGAGGACGGGATCTTTCCCCTCTTCGTGAAGTTCCAAATATCCAAGCCCATACTCACTGCCAAATGTATATTCACCAGCTTCAATGTCCAGTCCGACCTCCCAAACACCTGCGTTCAAGTCAGTAGACAGCTGTGTCGGCATCGGTACGAAACTCACGTGATCATATCCGCCGTCCGCAAAAACGGTATACGTATCTTCAATGTCGACTGTTAGACTACCAACACCTCCTGCATACCCTACAATTTCACGGATAATAAGATCGCCGTTTTTATCATATATGAAAATATTTCCCACAGGAGATCCCGAGATTGAATATCTTCCCGACTGAAGCGTTACCTTGACTCCGTCTTGCGTAAATACTTCATTTTCAACCTGCTCGGCGTTTTCATTACTCCGATCTGCTGTATTGAAAATTGCCGGATTCACCTTTCCGATCAATACATCCTTTTCAGAACCGATAACTTCAAAATTCTCTTCATACGGATCAACCTTTACCAAATCCGATTTCTGCATTGGATGACAGCCTGCCAGGATCAACAAACATGAGGCGATTAAAATGGATGAACCTCCTTTTCGGATGTATAGAAGTTTGTTCCGCCCGTATAGAATAGCTGCAGCTATCAGATTGAGTCCGACTAACCAACTATACGAATGCTTGAAATCCATTTTTTCATTCCCAAATTCCAAAGCTGCCTCTCCACTCAACACGGAGCTGATATCGATAAATTTCAATGGATAAAGCCAATTGAATTTCATACCTGCAACACTTATGAGATCAGGCAGTAGCAAAATGACTATCATCGTCAAAATTGTCGCGTATAAATTCTTCGTCACAACATTGATGAGAACAAATACGAGCAAAAGGAATAACGCAATTAACGCAAATGCGATAAACATATACGTAATATACCTTATAGTCGACACTGCAACAAAATCCATATCTTGATAAATAAGGACTGGCGCGATGAAATTTCCCCATTCCGTTTTTTGAGCGACATAATAACCGCCGATAAGTACGCCAAGACCAAGGAACAGCAGGACTTGTACCAAATGGATGGCTACTTTGGCGCTTACCTTTGGCATGAAGGATATTGGGAAGCCCCCTACAACAGACCGATGCTGCTGATCATTTAACAACATGCTGCTACCGATGATTAAGACAAAAAGACAAAATAGCAGACCGCTGATCATGTTCAATGCAACCGGCAAGTAATTGCTTGCTACGAAGGGATCTGGGACAAGTGGCAATTTATGTACTTTGTTATAGCGTAAAATTGCCATTTCTTTTTGAATGACATCCTTTGGAATCACATAATTCGGATGGATTCCTTTATTGCCCAATTCATGCAGTTCAAGCCGCAACTCGTTCAATTTAATACCATCTTCAATATATTTGTCATAATCCTCTTTCTTCCATAAGTAAAACCTTTGCATATTGATCAAAGAAGATTGTTCGGTTAAATTCGTGTACACTGCTTCGCCTTCAGCCGTCTCCCGCAGCTCTTCGGGAAACGCATAGAATACTGTATGGAAATGCTGTGCTTCCTCGTTTTTCAGTTTTTGCATATCTTTAATGTCTATTTGGCTGTATTGGGAATAATACAAAGGGAAAAACAGGATAAGGGCAATTCCGAGCAACCAGTTTTTCCGATTTTGAAGCAATAATTTTGTCTCAAATAATAAATACTTCCAAAACATAATCGTATCCTTCCTCGTTACCTATTTACACAAAATAGAAACCTCGTTTATTAATGATCTTCGAAAGAATGAATAGCATTAGTTCAATCACGGCAATTGTGACGAACAACACGACAATCCCTTTCATATAAGTAATCGTCTCTGTGTTCAATAGAAAGCTCTTATCCCCGTTTACAATCTTCCCGAAATCAAAATACGTTTGAGGAAAGAAACTAATATCTTTTCCAAATATCTCCCTTGTTGTCCTTGAAACGAATAGGCGATCCGAGAAGAGGAGTAAACTGCTGACGAGCAGAACAAGCCATTCATTTTTAAACAGTAGACCTAAAATGACATTCAATCGGATAAAGAGGTAGACTACTAGGGGAACGGCTATCAATGTTTTCCCTAGAAAAGAAGCAATTGACATGACATCGTAATCCTCTAATGTGAACGTCTCTTGTGCAATCATGATTGGCACATGTAAATCGAAATAGCCAAAACCAAATTGCAGGCTCATTACAATTACCCCTACAATCAGTATTCCGATTATAACGAGCAATGAATAGAAGAATGCGGATAGCGATTTCAAATTCAATTGACGATACCAGGATAATGGAACGCCTTGCAGGACTGACTTATTTTTGCGGTCTCTCGATAATATATCACTGCTGAAAAAGATGGCGCAAAATAAGATGAATAGAATTCCATTCGTCTGCAGGAACTTTTGCAACGCTTGCAACCCAGTCTTTTCATACATCAAACCATATGTAATTGGGTAATCATTCGTTAAATAATCCTCATATCGCATCATCGTCTGCTTATATAAATGGGATCGATCCTTCCCGGGGAAAGGAGATAATGCGAATAGATTCTCGTCTGATGTATATTCATATTCATTTCCTAAAAGGGAAAAGTTTCTTAAGTATAAAAAACGTGGATAGTTCTTGTCTTCATACGCTGTAAGCAATGCATGATTCAATCTATAATAGTAAGCGTTCATGGCGTGGACGGGCATACCTGTCATGATATTAATGCCCGTATTCCCCTTTGCCTCCCTAAACTCCTGCTCCACTTCGAGATTGGCTAAATACTCCTTTACCTCTTCGGGATGATATGTTTCTTTTGTTTCTTCGTTTGGCAATAAGATCAGACAATAACTTAGCAGCAATACACTGATGAATAAAATAAAAGGTATGTTACGTCTGCTTCTTGATGTAATGAGAAATTCGTGTTTGAAATAATTTCGATTCATCCAAGCTTCCCCTTTTAATAGTAAAGAAATGATTCTTTACTTTTTTCTCTATGCTTCAAGCATTTTTCGAATAGTATTTATCATAGTATTCCACTGTCCCTAATGGACCTACTGTCATTTCTTTTTCATTGTAGTCTAGCAATCGCTCAATCCACTTCGTTTGTTCCGACTCATTCATCCCGTTAAGCGGAATGCATAGTAAGTGTTTCGCCAAGTAGATGTAACCTTGCGGCAATGCCATCTTTTCTTTCAGTTTTTCGTATTGTTCCGTAGACATTTCTATCTTCAGGAATATATCATTTTCGCTCGTAAACCTATGTTCATGCACAAATTTGCCGTCTTTCAGGAAAAGGACCCGATCGGCGTATAAATCCAAGTTTGATAGTAAATGAGAGGCGACGAAAATGAGCTTATCTTTTTTCATTTCCATTAAGCATTCTGATAATAGAGCCACATTGTCCACATCGAGACCGTTCATCACTTCATCCATAAGCATGACTGGTGTATCTGCGGCCATCATCATCGCAAAGCACAGACGCTGCCGCATTCCTAACGAATATGTGCGAACCTTCCTTTTTACATAATTGCCCATATGAAGGCGCTCGATGACTTCCGGGACCTGCTTTGCCGACCCCTTCCACATATTTGCATAGAGTTTCAGGTGATCCACTCCAGATAGCTCCTCAAAAAGGTCTTGCTGTTCAGGAAAAGAACATAACTGCTTATGAATCAATAACTCTTCCTTTTCATTTCGATATGCATATTTTCCGTCGAATAGCACATGTCCGGAATCGGGTTTTACAAAGTTCGCCATGACATTGAACATTGTCGATTTCCCCGTTCCGTTAGGAGCAGCTACACCGATAATTTCTCCTATATTTGCAGTTAAATCCAGATTATCGAGAACCGCTTTATCATTATACGTAATGGATACATTTGATAATTTCAGCATCTTTCTTTCCGCCTTTCAGTTTGATTTCTATTGAACTTCTTCCCAGCTTCCCAGTTGATCTTTAACTGTTCATTTTCTCTCCATTTTAAATTTATTGATATATCCTACTATAGGCATAAAAACCAGTTAATTCAATAGTATAAACAATTATTATTTTTAAATAGATACACAAAAAAAGCTGCCGCGGAAGTCAAAGCGACCTCCACGACAGCTTTTATTATGAAGCAACTGCTACTTTGTCTTGATCATCTTTCCCTTTTGTTTTCAATTGAATTGCCCAAAGGATAACGAATAATGCCAGTCCGACAATATCTGTAATTGTTTCTGGGAAAATGAGCAATAACCCAGTTCCCACTATAATAATTCGCTCAATCCAATTACACTTCCGATACCAAAAGCCAATCATTCCTGCACCGATCGCAATCATACCCACAATCGCGGTGATGACGACCCATATGATTTCCAAGAATGATGAATCAATCATGAGCAAGGCCGGATTGAAGACGAACATATACGGAATGATGAACGCCGCAATCGCAAGTTTAGCTGACACGACACCCGTTTTGATCGGGTCTCCTCCGGATATGCCTGAGGCAGCAAATGCAGCAAGTGCAACAGGCGGCGTAATATCCGCGATGATACCGAAGTAGAACACGAATAAGTGAGCTGAAATCGCTACAACAAGCGGAACTGTCGTGCCTGGTCCCATCTCACCGCCCATAAGCAATAGGATGATGGCAGGAGCCGCAATCGTAGATGTAATAACATAGTTTGCCGTTGTTGGAGAGCCCATCCCCAAAATTAATGCAGCAAACATTGTAAAGATAAGTGTTAATAAAATATTTCCACCAGCAGCCGAAACGAGTCCATTCGCAAGGCTAAGCCCTAATCCTGTTTTCACAACGACCCCAACGATGATACCAGCACATGCAGTTGCCGCCGCAACGGCCAATGCAGTACGCGCACCATCGACAAGCGCCATAATAATATCTTTGAATCCTAGACGAGTAGATTTATCGAAGAAGCTGACGACTAAAGTAAGAACAATCCCTAGTAACGCCGCTTTCATCGTTGGAATTCCGAGCAATAGGAAAAGGATGATCCCTAAAATCGGCAAAAGTAAGTAAATCTTTTTAAGCGTCGCTTTCCGGTCCGGCATCTGATCTTCGGACATGCCTTGGAGACCGACCCGTTTCGCTTCAAAATGCGTCATAATCCAAATCCCAGTGAAATAGAGCAAGGCTGGAATTGCCGCAGCTTTGGCGATTTCCCAATACGTGACACCGCCGATAAATTCAACCATCAGGAAGGCGGCAGCCCCCATGATTGGCGGCATAATCTGTCCGCCGGTAGAAGCGGCTGCTTCAACACCGCCGGCAAATTCCTTTCGATAGCCGAGCTTTTTCATCATCGGGATTGTATAAGAACCTGATCCGACAACGTTTGCAACAGAACTTCCAGAAATCGTACCTTGCAAGGCACTGGAGAAAATTGCAACTTTCGCAGGTCCGCCAGTCAAGCGGCCGGCAAGAACTACAGCTAAATCATTGAAATAGTTCCCAACCCCGGTTTTTACGAGGAAGGCTCCAAATAGCAGGAACACAAAGATGAATGTTGCGGAAACGCTGATTGGCGTTCCTAGAATGCCGTCTGTCGTGTAAAACATCAGTTGCACAAGACTTTTCACGTCTTGGCCACGGTGCGCAAGGAACCCTGGGAAATACGGTCCGAAAAATGCATACACTAAGAAGATACTAGAAATAATTGTAATCGGTAAACCAACGGCCCGGCGCGCAGCCTCCAATGTTAAAACGATTGCTACGATTCCGATGAACAAATCCATTTCGGAAACCCGTCCAACGCGACCGATAAGATCACCATAGAATAATGGCCAATACAATCCGACAGCAATTGAAAGCAAGGATAAAATAACGTCGTAGAAAGGCACCTTATCTCTCTTAATACCTGGTTTCTTAACTGCTGGGAATAAAATGAAAATTAATGCTAAAGCGAACCCTAAGTGAATAGAACGCTGAATGTAAGCTGTGAATGGTGTTCCAATGGATGTGTATAATTGGAAGAGGGAGAATGCCAGCAGTCCAACGAAAACAATAATCTTGAAAATCCCTTTTACATTACGGGTATTTGACTCCGGATCGTACTTTTGAAGAATTTCTAACTGTTGTTCTTCTGTTAACATTTCATTGTCTTCCAATTTAATTTCCGCTTCTTCTTCCCGTTTTTTATTTTTAGCCATTCATATTTACTCCTTTCATCATTTGATAGAGTGATAGACTTTGCACACTGAACGTGTATGAATTGCCTCTTGTTAAATACTTCTTTAAATCTATTTCACGCCCGCTATACCGAAAGGCTAGATCTGCATTTACATCGCCTACAAAAATGACGAAAGATTGGATAATAGTATGCTTATACGTAAGTGTATATACGCCGTCCTTGACGGATAACGTTTCACCTTCCTCCGCATAGCCAGGTAAACCGATTCCAACATCCTCATATTGCATAGATAATAACCGTATTGTATTTTCTCCAGTGACTCGATATGACTCAAGGACATCAGTCAGAAAGATGGAGTGAACATAACGTATCTGAAAATCCTGTTCGTCTTTCATCTTAATATAGTAGGTTTTCGGATGATCAGTTCGATAGTCAGTAAAAATGAACACCTTATGTATCGGTAGGAAAATGTAAACGAGGACAATTAGCAGTGTAAGAAGCAGAATGACTGGCGGAATTGCTTTCTTCTTTCCCATCCGCCTCTTCCTTTCTCAGTAGCAATGAAGAATGGGACGGATGAAGCACTTTGCTTCACCGCCCCGATTCCCTATTAGCTTCATTCAATTATTACTGTTCGTCGAAATATTTTTGTGCACCTGGGTGTACCGGAATGCCGATACCGTCAAGGCCAGTTTCAGCCTTGATCAACGCCCCTTTAGGATGCGTCAATTTAGATGCATTGTCATAGATCGCTTTCGTAATTTCATATGCCAGATCTTCAGGAACTTCGTTTTGGATGATCAACATTGCACCAACAGAAACTGTCGGAGTGTCTTCTGTGATTCCATAAGTTCCTGCAGGAATAACTTCTTTAGCATAATATTGATACTTAGCAATTAACTCATCAGCTTTGTCATCTTCAACCGGTACGATAAATACTTTTGCAACAGCGTTCAATCCTTCAACAGCACCTGTTGGCGTACCAGCAGTGATAAATGCTGCATCGATTTGGCCGGATTGCAAGCTCTCTTGAGACTCACCGAAGTCCAAATCTTGTGGTTGAATATCGTCCATTGCCAATCCGTGGATTTCAAGAAGTTGCTCGGCATTTGCATACGTACCTGAACCAGGTGCCCCTACAGATACCTTTTTACCTTTAAGATCAGCAAAAGTTTTGATGCCATTCTTTTCAAGTGTAACCAATTGAACTGTTTCCGGGTAAAGTGCCCCGATAGCGGAAACGTTGTCAATAATTTCGCCGTCAAACATCATTTCACCTTTAGAAGCATAATAAGCGATGTCCGTCTGTACGAAAGCGATTTCAGCATTGCCGTCTTTTAGAGCTGTCATGTTTGCAGCAGACGCCTGTGAAACTTCAGCAGTCGTTTTGATATCTGTTTCTTGTCCAATGATATCGGCAAGTGCTCCACCAAGCGCATAATACGTTCCTTGTGTCCCACCAGTCAATATGCTTAGATAATCGTAATCTTCTTTAGTTTTGCCTGAATCAGAACCTGATCCTTTACCTGAGTCCGAGTTACATGCCGATAGGACTAGCAATGCAAACATCGAGATCAATGCAAGAATGCGGGTTACTCTCTTATTCATACAATCTCTCCCCTTTTTGTATAGTTTTAGTTTTGCAACTTATCACCCATTCTAACATGAAAGGTGATTCGCTTGTCAATCCTTCTTTCGAATAATCTGGAAGTTGCAAGCGATTTCATATTAAAAAAATAAAAAAAGGAAGAGAAGAATGTTTATTCATCATCTTCCACCAATCCTTTATTCGCTTTGACTTTCTTCCTTTTCTTTTGCATTTACATCCAAGTATGTGATGCCTGCCTCATCCAAATCCCTTTTTCGGTGCGCAAGTCTGGATGCTGCGCAAGATGCGATGCTTGCAACGAGATCATCGAGAAATGTGTGTACACCTATCCCTTTTTTCGTATCCAAATCATTAATGATTCCAATCTTATTTTTATCCAAATGGCCGAATGTCGTTACCGCGATGGATCCATAAGTGAAAACCGCGCCTAATGCAATTGTTTCATCCACACCGAAGAGACCTTCGTCAGAATCGACAATTTGCTGGAGAGGGGCTGATAGCTTCCCTTGTTCCGCCAGTTCATCCAGCTCGATGCCGACAAGAATCGCATGCTGCAATTCCCTTTTGCGAAGAACTCTTTCTACGGAGTCTACACATTCAGCAAGGTCAAGTCCTTCATTATAAGGCACCTGCATTTCATAAACGATTTTAGCTACATCCTCTAACGTAACCCCTCTGCGAATGAGCGCTTCTTTAGTTGCTTTCGTGACTACGTCGGAATGGACAATGTTTTTACCAGTGAACATAAATCTTTTCCTCCTCACTCTATCCTTTGCCTGTCACGTATAATATGACAGCCGCCTGTCGGATGATTTCATTACCATGATCATTTTATGTCTTCTGAATTAAACAGGCTATCTGTGCATTATACCTGTACAAGCCCTTATGTTACAATCTTCATACATGAACAACAAGGAGTGACCTATCGATGGAATATGGAAAGATAGAAGAAGTCAACTTTTACAGCAAAGCGCTTGATGAGGAAATGCAGCTCCTCATCCATTTGCCACATCAATATTCACCGCTTTACAAGTACTCCGTTCTGATCGCATCCGACGGCAAAGACTATTTCCAGTACGGGCGAATCGGACGCGTGGCAGACGAATTAGTGCATGAAGGCGATATTAATAACATGATCGTCGTTGGCGTGCCGTATAAAAGTGTCAAAGAACGAAGAAGGATGTATCATCCCGACGGCGACCGCCATAAAGATTACATCCGATTCCTTGCACATGAGCTTGTCCCTTATATCGATGAAAATTATCCGACATACCAAGTTGGCGCCGGCAGAGGATTGATTGGCGATTCATTGGCCGCGACGATTTCATTGCTGACGGCTTTGAAATATCCGAACTGTTTCGGCAAAGTGATCCTCCATTCCCCTTATGTTGATGATTATGTGATGAAGCAAGTGGCTTCGGCAGAAGATACGTCCTCATTTTCCATTTATCACGTAATTGGTGAAGAAGAAACCGAAGTGAAAACGACGGTAGATGGAATACAGGATTTCTTAACACCGAACAGGGAATTAAATAATTTAATCAAAAGAAAAGGGTTTTCCTACTTCTATGAAGAATTTAAAGGGAACCATACATGGAAGTATTGGCAAAAGGACGTTCCACGCGCTATCAAAGAATCTTTTCAAAACGACTGATGACAATAAAGGCAAAATACTGTCCACTCTGCTATAATTAGCTATATGGTGTATGTATCAAACATTTTACGAGGAGGTCTTTTACTATGAAATATGGCGTAGTAGCATTTCCATCAAAGAAACTCCAAGATTTAGCAAACGGGTACAGAAAACGGTATGACCCACATTATGCGCTAATCACACCGCACATGACGATTAAAGGCGTGTTCGATGCTGATGACAAGGAAATCGAGCAAGTAGCGAAAGCAATTCAGGAAGTTGCTAGCAAACATAAACCTTTTGAATTGAATGTATCAAAAGTGAGTACGTTTGCACCTATCACGAATACGATTTTCTTCAAAGTAACAGTTAATGATGATATTCTCGCGCTCCATAAAGACCTGAATGAGGACTTTTTCGGCGATCAGCCGGAATATTCCTTCGTCCCGCATATTACAATCGCTCAAAAACTTACTTCCGGTGAGCATGACGATATCATCGGTCAATTGAAAATGGTAGGCGCAGATCATACAGAGATGATTGATCGCATCCACCTACTCTATCAACTTGAAGATGGTTCTTGGACAGTTTATGAAACTTTCCGACTTGACGGGGTAAACTGAAGATTGATTGAAGTAAAGATCGCCTGTTCAGATTTAGAACGGGAAGACGCGTATCAAGTGCGGAAGAAAGTTTTTGTGGAAGAGCAAGGTGTACCTATTAGTCTTGAAATAGACGAATTCGACAAATCGGCCACCCATTTTATCGTCTACGATGAGAACCAGCCGATCGGAGCTGGGCGCATTAGGGAAATCAATAAAGGTATAGGAAAAGTAGAACGGGTTTGCATTTTAAGGGAATTGCGAGGAAAACATCTCGGTAATTTAATCATGCATGAACTTGAAAAACATGCGAAATCCGTAGGAATGACTAAGATTATTCTGAACGCACAATCCTATGCTGTTCCATTTTATGAAAAACTCGGATACATCGTCACGTCTCCTGAGTTCATGGACGCAGATATCCCACATCGCGCGATGGAAAAGGAAATTACTTCTTAAATGGTGAATTGAAAAAAGCAGATCTGATACCGGAAACGGTTATCAGGTCCGCTTTTTTAGTTTAACTTAAACGTATTCATTCACCGCAAGGCCTTTCCCGACAATCGATGCAATATGAGGTGAAAGGTTTGCAGGATTCGGGTAGATGAACCCTTTCAAATAAGCAGGTCGGTTGTTTTTGAAAGTAGGTTTCTCTTCTTCCATTACTTTTTGTTGTTCTTCAAGAAGTGAGTCTTCGAATTTATCCATCAGTTGTGGATCCAATTTCACTTTTTCGACTCGATCGATATATGCAAAATTGTTACGAACCGTATTCATCCGATTTGCGTACATTTCAGATTGTATTGGTTGGACCGGCAGAAGATAGCCCATTTCCCACACCCCATTCCTTTTTTAAATAGTCTCGGTATCTATACCCTTTTTATAGCTTATGAAACATCATTTGTGAAATATACAGAATTGTATTGATTTCTTCTTGCACAAGGCAACTGAAAGAGTCCTTTAAAGTTTGAATTTTAATAGAATACTGTTGATTAACCGGTTAATTGCCCGTGAGAGATTAATTTTCTTTCGAACGGGACATTAAGAGCCGTTTAATTGACCGCGGGGACCTAAATTCCCCTCGAACGGGACTTTAAAAGCTGTTTAATTGACCGCGGGAACCTAAATTTTCCTCCAACGGGACATTAAGAGCTGTTTAATTGACCATAATGGTTGTTTTTCCAATCCATGGGGCAAAAAAAGCTGCCCAGAAATCAGTTTGCACTGACTTTCCGGACAGCTCCCTTCGCTTTTGTTTATCCCATCATTCTTTGAATGTCATTAATATTTACTGAGTTGCCGTTGTTTACGATTGATCTTACTAATTCGTCTTCCATATGTGGTGGGACGTCTTTGTTCGCCAACCTGCCTACTTTCTTGACGATTTTACGGACTTGCCGCTCATCGCTGAAGTCTGCATATTGGATAGCGTTTGCTAATGCAAAAACTTCTTCCATTGGAACACCTGTTTTTGATTCTATCTTCTTGAAGAATGAGTCATTCATACTCTTTTACCTCCCCCTTAGCAAAAGCTACTGCCAACAATGATTAGCAAGATGAAGAGAACTACAATCAGAACGAATGTGGAACCGCCATATGAGCCTCTTCCTCCGCCATATCCTCCGCCGTATCCGCCGCCACAACCGCCGCCGTATCCTCCGCCGAAGCATCCACCGAACATAAAAATCCCTCCTTCCCTTCCGTCTATCCTATGCAGATAGCGGAGGGAAGAAGGGGGCGTTTGCACAGTTCCATTATAGATTGCCCTTTGGTTTGAAAATAAATGAGGCGATGAAGCCAAAAAGGATGGCTGCACTAATGCCCGAGCTTGTCACTTCAAACATTCCTGTCAAAACGCCGATCAACCCATGTTTTTCAGCTTCAGCGAGTGCTCCGTGGGTTAATGCATTACCAAAGGAAGTAATCGGAATCGTAGCACCTGTTCCAGCGAAGTCGATCAGTGGTTCATAAAGCCCGAAGCCATCCAGTATAGATCCCGCGACGACTAATGTACAAAGTGTATGTGCGGGCGTCATCTTTGCTACATCAAACATTAACTGACCAATGACACATATTAAACCGCCGACTATGAAGGACGTAATGTAAATCGAGAACAATCAAACCACTCATTTCATCGTTAATTCGACCGCGTGCGCAATGCACGGAATCGTATCTCCTTGCTGATAGGATAACGGAGATAAAAGCGCACCTGTCGCAATCAGGAGAACCCTTTTGTATTCCTTGTCCATCATCTTCTTATAGATTTCCGAAAAGTAAACAGCCGCAGAACATCCAGATCCGCTTGCGCCTGCCATGAAATCGGGATTATTTCCGTAAAATTCCTCGCCCGCATCACTGAAGTTCTGGAAATCTTTAATGCCTTGATTGCCGATCAGCTCTTTGTAAATGGTAAAGCCAACCTTACTTAAATCACCTGTCATAATCATGTCATAGTCGCTTGCAGAA
This sequence comes from Sporosarcina luteola, assembly GCF_007991495.1. Taxonomy (GTDB): domain Bacteria; phylum Bacillota; class Bacilli; order Bacillales_A; family Planococcaceae; genus Sporosarcina; species Sporosarcina luteola. The sequence continues at coordinate 21,749 of NZ_BJYL01000016.1, forward strand.
GTGTTATGACCTGATAAATGCCGCATCAACGTGTCGGCCGCAGCCGGCGCCATAGCAGCCCCCATATTTAACGGGTCTGTCATGCCCATATCGACAGATTTTCCAAAAGTCCCTCGTTCAATAGAAGGAACTCCTTTTTGATAAGGGGTAATTGCCGCGGCTCCAGCAGCTGTCACTGTCCATTGGGACGTGTCGCCCTTCTGGGAACCATACTCGATTGGATATCGGAATTGCCTTTCGATTGCATTATGCTGGCTGGAAGACCCGGCAACGGCCAGTTTTGACAAGCCCGCCTCTGTTAGTAGAGCAGCTAATAATACAGAGGAAATTGAAGTTGCACATGCCGAGAAAAGGCCGATATACGGAATACCAACCGTTGTAGCGCTAAAATTGGAAGGTGTCATTTGATTGACAAGATCTCCGGTCAATAAAAAATCCGCATCGCTTGGAACTTTATCGACCTTGCTTAGAGCAATCATAATGGCATCTTCCATCAATTTTGCATGACCTTGCTCGTTTGTCTTCATGCCGCACCGTTCATCATCAAACATTTTGTCGAAATTGACATGAAATGGGCTTTTCTTCTCAAGAGGACCTGCTGTTACACCGGTTGCTGCAATGGAAGGAGTCGATGGAAAAGTCAATAGGCCTTTCATTACCATGATACGACCCCTAATTTCACAAGAATTGTCTTAACAAGGGCTACAAGGAAAGCTGAAAAGACACCAAAAAGGATAACAGATCCCGCCAGTTTAAATATATTGCCTCCGACACCGAGCACATACCCTTCCGACTTATGTTCAATTGCCGCCGAGACAACTGCATTTCCAAAGCCGGTGATTGGAACAGATGCCCCTGCTCCGCCAATTTGTCCAATTTTCTTATATAAACCAAAGCCGGTCAAAAGCATAGAGATGAAAATCATCGTTGCGACTGTCGGGTTGCTCGCTGTCCTTTCTGTAAAATCGAAGAAGGTCATATAGAAGAGAGCAATGAATTGTGCAACTAGACAAAAGGCTCCACCTACAAGAAACGCCTTGATGCAATTTTTTAGAATGGGCGGTTTTGGAGTGATCCCTTGCTCTAACTTAGCGTATTTTTTTTGATCCATTATGTCTCTTCCTCCGATAGGGAAATCAAATAGTGAATTTTTTTCTTAATTCCTTTTGCATCGTCTTTTAAAATAAGTTTGTTCGTTTCCGTTAGAATTTTGCTATCTGCAGAAACAAACACCGAGAGATCGGGATACGTTTCCTTCAACTTCTTCTCCAGTTCCTTTGCAATCTTTCTTTTGTTGAACCTGTCAAAGGTCTTCACGCGAACACCTACAATAAGATGGTCTTCATAAAATAGCGCCGCAGCCCCTTTGATACGGTCATCTTTCTTCAGTAAATTTTCCGCTTCGTTCGCATCTTCACCGGTTTGATTTTCCACGGTGAACTCATTCGGAACACATCCCGATAGCAGGAGAAGGATGCAAAGTATGGGCAATAATTGACGAATCATCATCATCCCCTTTTTTTTACAGTATGGCGTTTATACGTGTTTTTTATTCATAGCGTGATGTTTGCCCTATCCCCAAACTACGATACGCATAATGTATAAGGAGTTGAGAAAAGGAGGTGGAATGAATGGGATGTGGAAGAAATGAAGATGTCAGAACTGAGAAGCGTCAAGACAATTGTATTTGCGAGGTGGTCCGTGCCATAAAGCGAGTGCAGGATATCCGCGAAGATGTCGACTGTGACGATTGCAGAACTGACTGTTTCCTGACTCCGCTCGGTAGCCTTGTAAGCCCTACGAGACAACGGGCCAATACGCGTGTCTTCATGCTATTGGACGAAAAAGGTAATCCATTCAAAGCAATGTTCAAGAGAACTAGAAGGTTCGCAGATACGACTGATAACACGACCTCCGAACAAGGTCGAAGAGACTGTGCAACCTGCTTCTCAATTTTCTTCAGAGTGCAGAATGTGTTTGACACTTGCTGTGCTACGATTCAAGTACTTGAACCGCGTGACGCAAGAGGTAAAAGAGTCGACTTATTCAAAGGCGGCAAACTTGACCTTGACGCAGTTTGCGAGGTTGAAAGATTCGAAGCGACTGGAACTTGTTTAACTGTAGATCTATCTTGCTTCTGTGGGATCCAATGTGTTAAGGACGTTTATATTGATTGCGACGACGATTGAAGGAATAACCTGTGATGCTGACTCTGCCCGATCGGAACTCCGATCGGGCAGTTTTTTAATTCAAAAGCGGAGGGCGCCCGCTTAGTCCCGACAAGCGCTGGAGGACATGCCGGAAAGGCGTTTTTTGCCTTTTTGGCATGTCTGAAGCGACTCGAGGGACTGGCGCCCGAAGCTAGTCGAACAGGCACAACACAAGTAAAAAAGCAGAGCGGGTGTTGTTCCGCTCTGCTTTATTATTGCCCATCAAATGACTGTCCCCGCCATAGTATGTCATCTATTTTTGCAATTTCAATTTCTGTCGTAACCTCGTCAGATTCAATCCAAAGCATGTCATCTTCCATTTTTAGAATGTTGCCTTTCAAGATATCCCCTTCCACTACAAACTGCAGAGGGTTATATGCCTGCTTCTGAAATGGTCTGCTTAAATAGCGAATTTTATTCTCAATGACGGGGTTGACAACTTTCGTTTCAGTCTGCAAAGATGAATTGATTTCAATCGTTTCTCTTTCCGGACTCTCACTCGGATAAAACACCGATGTACTTTCTTCTTCAATTATAGTCGTCTTTGTCATCTTTACAAACATCGGCGGACCTTGCACAAATAGTAACGGATCTTTGTAGGAAATGTTGATTCCCCCTTTTTCCGTAGTATATGCGCCTACGAACAATGAAGTTCTTTCCACACTTTTAAAGGCTATTAATGAAGGTCGTCGCCAATCCAAGATAGATGATAATACTGATCAAGTCATTCAATGTTGTAATGAATGGACCTGATGCCACAGCTGGATCGATTTTCATCCGATGCATGAACAACGGAATGAAAGAGCCTGAAATGGTTGCAACAAAGATGGAGACCATGATCGCAACACCGACCAATAAGGCAATGATGAATTCATGTTTCCATACGAAAATAAGGCCAACGACAAAAATCGCACAGACGAGCCCGGTGATTAAACCTGTTCCCGCTTCCCGCAATAAGAGCTTGAACTTGCTTTCATCCTCAACATCTCGCGTCGCAATCCCGCGAACCGCTACCGCCAACGCCTGAGTACCGCTATTTCCCGCCGTCCCGGCAATTAACGGAATGAAAGCCGCTAGTAAAGCGACCTGCGAAATCGTGTCTGTAAATAAATCAATCAAATTCGCTGTCAACATGCCAAGTATGAGAAGAATGATCAGCCATGGAATCCTTTTCTTGGCAGCTGATAAGGAAGTCTTATCGAAGGAGTCCATATTCGAAACGGCTGCGAGCTTGGAGTAGTCGTCCGATGCCTCTTCATCGAGGACGTCGATAATATCATCGACTGTTATAATCCCAAGCATATGATATTGGAAGTCAACGACCGGCACTGCCAATAAATTATAGTCCTGTGTTGTACGAGCGACGTCTTCTTGGTCATCCGAGACTAAAACGCTGACGACACGTTCATTCATAATCGAACGGATCAATGTGTCCTCATCCGTTATAATTAAGTCTCGCAGGGATACGACCCCCGTTAAACGGTTGTCTTCATCGACGACGAAGACATAATAAATCGTTTCGGCTGAAGGGGCTTCATTCCGCAAAATCGTCATCGCTGATCGTACCGTCGAATTTTGCGGGATTGAAACGTATTCTGTCGTCATGATTGAACCAGCTGTATATTCCTCGTAATGCAAGAGCGCCTTAATTTGTGCAGCCGCTTCTTTATTCATTAACGTCAAATAACTGGCTATTTGAGTTTTATCAAGTTCTTTCAGGACATCTACCGCGTTATCGACGAACATGTAAGAAATCATGTCCGCGGCATACGTCGTGTCCATCTCCTGAAGGAACTGTCTATACTCATCTTCATCAATTTCACTTGTCTCGAAAATTTCCGCCAACTCTTTTGGAGAAAGGAAAAAATACATTGTTTTTCGATGATCCTCGTCAACCTTCTCATAGAAAACAGCTCGATCATATGGGTGAAGCGTTAAATATTCGTCACGGAAAGATTTGATATCCTGTTTTTCCAGGGCTTCGATCAATTTTCCTTCATCGATGATAATATCATCGCGTACTTCTTCATTTACAGTCATGGCTGCACCTTCCTTTCCGCTCCGACATGCATGTTTGCATTGAATCAAGGTAATAGTAAGACAACGTATAGTTAAGCAAAGGAGAACTGATGATGAAACTGGATATTATTGGCGACATCCATGGATGCTACGATGAACTGCTCTTACTGATTGAGAAGCTCGGCTATTCATTTGACGCAGGATTGCCCGTACATAAAGATGGGAGACAGCTTGCGTTTGTCGGCGATGCGATGGATCGAGGTCCTTCATCGAAAGAGACACTCGAATTGATGTTTACATTACAGGACAACCATAAACTGATCTATTCCCCCGGGAATCACTGCAATAAACTTTATCGCCTTTCCATCGGCAGAAATGTCCAACAAACACATGGGCTGGAAACGACAATGGCTGAATTGAATGCTTTACCGGCGAAAGACAAAAACCGATTTTCAAATCGTTATAAACGATTTTACGAGGCGCTTCCCTTGTACGAAAATCTGGACGGCGGAAGACTCATTATCGCACATGCGGGAATCCGTGAACAGATGATAAGACAACCTTTTTCAAAAAAAATACAGTCATTTGTCCTTTACGGTGACACCACAGGCGAAACACTCCCCGACGGTCGTCCTGTCAGAAGGGACTGGGCAAAGAAATACGGCGGGAATGCATGGATAGTCTATGGTCATACACCGGTTCTAGAAGCAAGGTTCATTCACAAAACGGTCAACATCGACACCGGTTGCGTGTTCGGAGGAAAACTGACTGCGGTCCGCTATCCGGAAATGGAAATCGTATCAGTTCCATCCCTGCAACCATTCAACCCTGAAAAGTTCACTCATTTTGATTGAACTCACTTAAGCCTCAATTGGAGAAGGTCTAGCGGAAGTTCACTAGTAAACATTAGTGGCTCTCCCGTCAGCGGATGTCGAAATCCGATGGAAGCACAATGCAATGCCTGTCTGCCTAGGATTTCCCGCGAACCGCCGTACAGATCATCGCCGATGAGTGGATGTCCAAGCCATTTCATATGCACCCGAATCTGATGGGTTCGACCTGTAAAGAGCTTAAGAAATACCGAAGTGTACTGCATTTCATTCCGCACAAATCGTTCAAGCACTCGCACATCAGTCCTAGCATATTGTCCATCTTCCCGGACCGTCCGCTCAATGATGCTGCCGTCTTTTCGACCGATAGGCTGTTCAACAACGAAAGCATCCTGTTCTATATACCCTTCCACGAACGCCATATAACCCCGATGAAAACCGACTGTCCTCATCTGTTCACTCAGCAGATGATGGATATGGCGGTTTTTTGCAATGCATACAAGACCCGATGTATCTGTATCCAACCTCGTAACAATATGCACGGTCGAAGGAATCTTTTCAGTCGCGAACTTCCCCGCTACATAATTCGCAACCGTTCCATTCGGATGATCCCGCGACGGAATTGTCCCCTGCCCCGCAGGCTTATTAATGATTAAAATCGCATCGTCTTCATAGAGTATTTCAAGCGGCCCTATTTCGGGAACTAACCCTTCACTTGGCTCTTCAGGAGGGAATTCAACAAGAACTAAATCCCCTCTACACAATATATGCCGTACCGACCGTTCCGCTCCGTTCACAAGCAACTTGCCGCCCTCGTATTTCACTGCTGTCAATGTCCGCTTCGAAATGCCCATCGCTTGTAGGAACTCGCGCAAAAGAATTCTTTCACTATCGACGGTGAATTCCAAAGCGAACCGTTTTTCATTCATCACTTGCAATGAACGAATCATGGACTCTTGTCCAAAACGGGAATGGTCGAAATCTGCCGAAACGGACTTTTTCATCCGCCACTTTATATTCAATCGATTTCACGTCTTTATGCAAAAGCTGCAAATGATCGATCGTCACCATGAAATCCGGTCCATTTACAGGTGTTAAAATACAAGTATGATGGGACGGCAAGACGAGCGGAGAACCGACCGTCCTGAACACCCGATTGTTGATGGACGCCATTTCTGTCAGTTGGATAGCCTCCAAGGATGGGTGGATAATCGCGCCTCCGAGGGCTTTATTATATGCAGTCGAGCCCGATGGCGTTGACATACATAGTCCGTCCCCGCGGAATCTTTCGAAATGCACACCGTTCAATTCCACGTCCATAACAAGCGTCACTTCAGGGGATTTGACCGTCGATTCATTTAAAGCTAGATACGTAGCTGCTTTATCGGTATGGCGATAATTGATCGTCACTTCTAACAAAGGGTATTCAATGACGTTGTATTCTTTTCGTGCAATGGACAGGACTAGCTTTTCCATTTCAGCGGGCTTCCAATCAGCATAGAAGCCGAGATGACCTGTATGGATGCCGATGAATGCCGTGTCTTTCAAACGATGAATATATTTATGGAAAGCATGAAGCAATGTGCCGTCTCCTCCGACTGATAGCACGATATCCGGTTCATTCTCATCGTAGACAAGCCCGAAATCGGTCAAATATCCCTTAGCCTCATCTGTCAATCGATCTGATAATGAATCATTTCTAGTCTGGATTGCAAATTTCATACTGTCACTCCCCTTTCCGGCGCTGTTCACTATAATCTCTCTCAGCGGATTCCTTATAGGCACTGAAATACTTTTGCGCATCGTGGATTTCATCGCGGATGAGCGACATCTCTTCGTCCAGGCTAAAGGCGGCTTCTGCCGCGCGTTCCAGGCGATGCCTAATTTCATCCGGCAATTCCCCTTGATACTTATAATTCAAGGAATGCTCAATCGATGCCCAAAAATTCATTGCCAATGTGCGGATTTGGATTTCCGCAAGTATCAACATTTCACCATGGATTGTTTGGACAGGGTATTCAATGATCATATGATAAGATCGATAGCCGCTTGGTTTTTTATTTGAAATATAATCTCTTTCTTCCACTACACGCATATCCGACCGGCTACGCAGCGTATCGACCACTTTTCCAATATCATCGACGAACTGGCACATTATTCGGAGACCCGCTATATCAGGCAATTCTTTTGCAAGCTCTGCCGAAGGTTTGAATGGAATGCCTTTTTCAAGCGTTTTGTCGTAGATGCTGGCAAGCGGTTTTAGTCGTCCGGTTACGAACTCCACTGGCATATGGACACCCTCAAGATGATATTGCGCGCGCAACCCCTTCAATTTCACTTTCAATTCCGCAACAGCTTGTTTATACGGTTCAAGAAATTGTTTCCATTCCTTCATCAGTAGCCCTCCCGACTAGTAGTTGATGCTTTGACTTTGAAGGAAGGCTTCGAACTCATGCTCCACTGCAGTCGTAAATGCCTCTCCGTAATTGTCGTTGCCTTCAATATTATAAACGAGCATTGTTAGCTCTTCTATAAAGCCGGGCAAAGGAATTGATTCGCCGTTCCAGATGAGGGCCGGATCGTCATCACCTTGCAGCACTTGTGCCATAAAAGCCCATGTATCCCTTGGAAAATGTATGTAAGCATAACCTTCCTCGTCATCCAATAAATAGACAAAGGCAATTTCTTCAGAATCTGTTATCATTTTTTCAGATGGTGTTCCGTTCGGACGCTTCGCTTCTGAGTCCAATAAAAATTGAATGGTGTCACCGTTTTTCTGGCCTTTTATCACTTGGTTTTGTACTCGCATATGTCTTCTTCCTTTCAATGATCATACGTTTAGTCTACCATATGAGAGGCTCCTATGCAGTCTGTAGCATGCGTTTTTGCCCAATACTTGATATACTTGATTCAGAAGGAACTTCAGCAAGTAGAAAAGAAAGGAAGTAACAGCATGGATGCGCGGATTATACGCACGTTGATGGATATACAGGCGATGCAGACGTTAGGTTCGGTGCAGTCTTTGACGACCAATGAGCAAACGAGTTCTTCATTGTTCAGCACGATGCTTAATGAGCTGATGGGCGGCACGGAAAGCGAGTCATCTTGGGCCAGTATGCTTCCACAACAGTCATTCGGCATGCTGAGCGGGCTTCAAACAATGGAAGGCTTGCAATATGCCGGAACAAATGGTGTTTACTTGCCAAATGGGATCGAAGCTGCCTTTAGCCAATATGCCGGACAATTTAACAGTGAATCTCCCGTTTCTATGAACGGGAATGGATATAGCGATTTTATAAAGCAAGCGGCGGCGAAATATAGATTACCTGAAAACTTGATAGCATCCGTCATTAAGCAAGAATCCAATTTTAATAGCACCGCTGTCAGCGGCGCTGGAGCGATGGGCTTAATGCAACTCATGCCTGGGACTGCAAGATTATTAGGTGTAAATGATCGTCTAGACCCTGAACAGAATATTATGGGCGGCGCAAAATACTTGCGGCAAATGCTTGACCAGTTCGGCAATGTGGAATTGGCATTAGCAGCTTATAACGCTGGTCCCGGAAATGTTAAAAAATATGGAGGAATCCCTCCTTTTAAAGAAACTGAGCAATACGTTTCCAAAGTGCTAAACTATTATAATCATTTCGAAGTCTGACAGCTTTTCTTTCACACGAAGGCAATTTATTTGTGAAAGAAATGTTTGGTTGATAAAATGTCCATACAGTCAGAGCAAAGGAGATTGACATACATGACTCGAAAACCTTTGATTCCTTATGAGGAAATCGGTGCTGAAAAATTATCTGAGCTCATCGATCGTTTTTATGAAAAAGTGGCTGTCCACCCGGACTTATATCCGATTTTCCCTGAAGACCTGACGGAAACAGCACGAAAGCAGAAACAATTTCAAACACAATATTTAGGCGGACCGAATTTATTCACGGAAGAACACGGACATCCGATGATGAAGGCGCGTCATATGCCTTTCCCGATAACCCCCACACGTGCAAAAGCGTGGCTCGCTTGCATGAAGGAAGCGATGGATGATGTAGAACTCGAAGGACCACTTCGTGAAGTGTATTATCAACGACTCGTTTTAACCGCGAATCATATGGTGAACAGAAACGAGGAGGATGAGCGGTGAACCGGGAAACTATGTTGGAAAACTGTGTCACTTCCACAGCATCCTTGTCAAAGCCGATTGAAGTCTATGCATTCGTCGATCCATTATGCAGCAAAAGCTGGGCACTCCAACCTTTGCTTCGTAAATTGCAGATCGAGTATGAAAAGTATTTCACGTTAAAAATTGTGCTTCGAACTTCATTGCCGAAGATGAACTTAACTTGTTTAAACGATAAAAACGACTTAACAGCATGCGACAAACATCATCCGGCTTTTCCAAGCATCGCAATGAAAGCGGCCGAGTTTCAAGGAAAGCGAGCAGGTTTCCGTTTTCTTTCAAAGTTGTATGAATACACATATGTAAAATCGAGAAACGTCCTTTCCTTTTCAGTGCTCGTCGAGATTGCAGAAAATCTAGGCTTGGACGTCGATGAATTCATCCTCGATTTTTCATCGCACAATGTAGTTCGTTCACTGCAAGTGGACTTGTATTTAGCAAACGAAATGGAAGTCGACGATGCACCGTCTTTCGTATTCTTCAATGAAAACATCGAGGACGAAGGATTGAAGGTGAACGGGCTTCATTCCTATGAAATTTACGTTCAAATTTTAGAAGAAATGGTCGGAAATCCAATTACACCGGATGCTCCCCCATCGCTCGATGACCTGTTCCAACGTTTTGACACACTTGCCACAAAAGAGATCGCCGAAATCTACCATATCCCGGAAAAGTCGGCAGAACGAGAATTGAAAAAGCAACTTCTGATGCAAAAGATCGAAAGACTGCCAATGAACAACATGACCCTTTGGCGCAAACGAATTGTTTAGCAATTAATACGATAGCAGATGCCTGGATTGATCAGGCATCTGTTTTTTTGTTGGAATTGGATGCTGGATGGTCTTCTTTAGACGCGAGACGGATCGCTTTGGACGTGGAGTTGCTCACTTTGGACGGGGCTAATAAGTAGTATGTATAAATACGAAAAGAGCATCCGCTCCTGGGGGAGAGGGATGCTCTTTATCAAAGGGAATGGGAGAAATGTTCACGTTCAAACAAAAGGGGTGTATGTTTGGTTTGTGATTTATTTCACATCTATAATTTATCATGAAATAATAGTTAAAGCAACATTTCACATGAAAATTCACATCTCTGTCACAAACATTTTTCACGACAAAACCTATACCTAAAGAATCAGAGGGCGATAGAACAATCGTATTTACATAAAAACCAATAATGTAAGCGCTTCATCTTTTGTTATATGGATATAACTGGCTGCACAAAAAAAGTCCGACCTAATTGCAGTCGGACTTCTTTCCATTATTGTTTATTCAACAACGCTTCTAATTCATTCAGTCTTTCTTCGAACACTTTGCACGCCTCTTCGATTGGTGTTGTGCTCGTCATATCGACGCCCGCTTTTTTAAGAACTTCAATCGGATAGTCGGATGAGCCGGCTTTCAAGAAATTGTTGATATAACGGTCGACAGCTGGCTGCCCTTCCGTCAGGATTTGGTTGCTCAATGCAACTGCTGCACTGAAACCTGTCGCATATTGGTAAACATAATAATTGTAGTAGAAGTGAGGAATACGTGCCCATTCAAGAGCAATTTCCGCGTCAGTTTCAACAGCTTCTCCGAAATACTTCGCGTTTAACGCAGCATATTCTTCGGATAGTTTATCGGCCGTTAAAGCAACGCCCTCCTGGTCAAGCTGATAGATCCGATGCTCGAATTCCGCAAACATCGTCTGACGGAATACAGTGCCACGGAATCCTTCTAGCCAATGATTCAGCAGATAAATGCGTTTTTGCTCATCATCGATCGTTTTCAATAAATGATCATTCAAAATCGCCTCGTTCACAGTGGAAGCGACTTCCGCAACAAAGATGGAGTAACCGCTATAATTATACGGTTGCGTCTTGCGGGAATAATAACTATGGACACTATGACCGAATTCATGTGCCAGTGTGAATAAATTATTGACATTATCATGCCAGTTCATAAGAATGTATGGGTTCGTTCCATATGAACCAGATGAATAAGCGCCTGAACGCTTCCCTTTATTCTCGCGTACGTCTACCCAACGGTTTTCAAGTCCTTCTTGAACGATGGATTTATATTCTTCCCCTAGTGGATGGAAGCTATCCAGCATCGTTCCAGTCGCTTCCTCGTAAGGTACTTTCATTTCCACGTCTTTAACCATCGGCGCGAACATGTCCCACATATGAAGCTCGTTTAACTCAAGCACTTTTTTGCGCAACGCAACGTAACGGTGGTGCAAGCCAAGATTTTTATTAATGGTGTTGACGAGGTTATCGTAAACCTGTTCAGGAATATGATTTGCAGCTAATGCCGCTTCACGCGCAGAAGAGTACTTCCGAATACGAGCGTACACATTATTCTTTTTCACGTTCCCGCTCAATGTCGATGCGAATGTATTCTTGAATTCGCCGTACTTGCTGTACATCGCTTTGAACGCCTCTTCCCGCACTTTAGGGTCTTTACTTTCAAGGAAACGGATATAACGTCCGTGTGAGAGCTCAGACTCCTCGCCATCTTCGTCCTTCACCATCGGGAATGTCAAATCAGCATTGTTCAGCATGCTGAACGTTTCGGACGAACTGCCTGTCACCTCGCCCATTTGCGCAAGGATTGCTTCCTGTTCAGCCGGAAGGATATGAGCGCGATAAGCATTCACTTCCTCGAACTCATGCTTGTACACATTCAAGTTTTCATTGTTCTCGGCAAGGCTAGTCAGTTCCGCCTCAGAGATTGTCAACAATTCCGGAGTGAAATAAGAAAGCGCTGTCGAAACTTTAACGTACAAAGATTTCGCACGGCTTTCCATCGCCTGGTAGAAGCTGTTTGTCGTGTCTTGATCGCCTTTCAAATGAGCATACGTATACAGCTTGCCCATCCGCTGATATAACGCATCGCGGTAGGAAAGCGCTTCGAACAATGCATCGGCGCCATTGCTCAGCGTTCCTTTATAGGATTCAGCCTTCACTAAAAGTTCTTCAATCCCTTTGAATTCCTGTTCCCAAGCGTCATCTGTCGCAAAAATATCTTCAAGACGCCAAGTCTCTTCTACATTCACTTGATCACGTGTTAATACTTTGTTTTTCACTTCAGTTGTCATCCAAAATCCTCCCTATCCTCTTTCTTCGTAAAACGAATCATTTTCATTCTCTCAATTCCTTCCTTCATTTGCAAGAAATCTTTCTGAAATTAAATACAAAATCCCCTTTTCACTGAAGTCTGTTTTATTCCAAAGGGAATCAAACCCATACCGCTTAAGAAATGAAATATATTTTTGGCAAGCAATGATTTTTTTCTCTGTCGGATTTTCAAAACCGTACACAAATCGCCAAAGGATCCTCACTGTCATATCCTGCGTTTGCAACCGATTCCGCTTCATAAAATAAATGAGTCGCATCTGCCACTCAACATCGGCTTCACGGAACGTACGGTTTTCCGATAGAGGCACCCCAATATATGGCGGCAGTTTGGATGGCGAAATTCTCATTTCATAGCAGCTTCTTAAGAATGGATCATTAATGCCTTTTCGATTCAATAAAATCCATCTTTCAAGTTTTTCTCTGCGTTTTAAACGATACAGTCTGGCATACTGCTTCACCTCTTCCTCGGAAGGTATTTTCGGGCGGACAAACGGGAAAAATTGAAAACCGATTGGCAAAATATGATGCATGCCAATATACCGCTGGCCTGCTATATGTAACAAACTAGTAAAGTAGTGAAATGTTTTCATGTAGGGATTAAAGGTAAGGAGCACTTCTCCTTCAGGCGGGGTGTTGACGATAAACCATTCCTGAAACTTAGAAAAATGGAATAGGCCTACACCTTGGGGGATTGCTGCGAATTTTGCCGGGGTATGCAAAATCCAAATAGGCGTCATACCGGTCTTCCGGTATCCATCCGTCCGTTCCTCTAATAGGGGGATAGGAACGGTGCTGCATTGAAACTCAATCGGAACGTTAGCTGTTTTCGACGTAACAATGAGATCGGGGCGTTGCGAAATCTCTTTTAAAAACGGTTCCAACCTGACGTTTTGTGAACGCGCTGTCAGCAATTGATGCAATAACAGTTTGCCTTTTAAATGTTGCGGTGATTCTCCTTCTGAAAAAGAGGCACTGCAAGATGAATCCTTTTGATGTGCAAAATGAGGAACGACGATGTCGCCGACTTTCAACAAGAGAGGGCTTTTACATTGCGGACAATAAAACCGACGCTTCCCTCTCCACTTCCGAATTTCCTCTTTATCCAAATCTGAAGACAAAATAATCATCTGGCCATCTTCCGTGCTGGCTGTTAAAATTTTCATCCCACTCCTTTCAACGTAATTGTAAGAATTTTAAATTAAAATTGCAAACAATATGAAGTTGGAATTATATTTATGTGAATGGCAGTGATATATTTTGCACAAAAAAAGCTGTCCCCGAATTAAAAGGGACAGCTTTGATTACTCATTCACCAAAATATTTATGAACGGTTTCCAAAACATCGGATTCCATAATGATTTTGCCATATTCCTCTAGCCGATGGATCGTAACTTGGGACAAGGAACCATATTCTGAAATGATACTGCAGAAATCGGATTTATCTTCATCATCCATTTCAGCTTCATCATAAATGACATGCATATAGAACTTATTTTCGAATGAATAGAGAGATGATTTTACTGAGTATGGGGGAATTTTTTTCGATAATGGAATCAGATTCTCGAACTCCTCAAACACGAACATATCGGAAGTCCATACAACAGGTTCGTCGTTTAATTCATTCATAAGTTGTTCGGGATTCGTGAACATACTAGGATCCGGCTCATAATGTTTTCTCGGATCATCCATTCCAAAATGAGCATCAGCATTATCGTCATCCGAAACTTGTGCGCGTGTTACGGTTACTTCGATCCCATTATTCATCGCATGGACTTGGATCCACAATGGACCTTCAATTTCAAATTCGGTCTCATCATTGATTTCATCCATCATCTCCCAGAAGAGCTCTTCGCTTTTGTCGCGATTATACCATACCTCTTCACGCGTAAAACCCCGTTCTTCAATGTCTATATACGATAAATAAAACTTTACGGTATTATCATTGATACGCTCTATTTCCATCCCTTTTCTCTCCCTTCCTTACAAATAGGCTCGCGCCTACTTTTTTATTTTCGCAATAAACCTGCAATGCTTATTCTTACTATATGACCGTCTGCAAGATTTTGAAAGGGTTTCCTCTTGGGAGTTCCAATAATGATAGCAGATGAAATGAACACGAGCAAATAAAGCGTAGTAATTAAAAAGCTGATAGGGTTCTGACATATTTGCCTGTCAACTCCCTATCAGCTGTACTATGTCTTAAATTAGTTTACCATACGCCGCGCTTCAAGCAGCTGATAGGCCCTTACTTTTCTTGGTAGGAAGCGTCTGATTTCATCTTCATTATACCCTACCTGAAGTCTTTTTTCATCAAGAATGATTGGTCTTCTTAATAGGCCTGGATGTTCTTGAATCAATTCATATAAACGCTGTAGTGGAAGGCTTTCCACATCTACATTCAATTTTTGGAAGATCTTCGAACGTGTTGAAATGATTTCATCCGTTCCATCTTCAGTCATACGTAGGATTTGTTTAATTTCATCGATATTCAAAGGCTCTGAAAAAATATTGCGTTCAGAGTATGGAATTTCATGTTCTTCCAACCATGCCTTCGCTTTTCTACATGATGTGCAACTAGGTGAGGTAAATAATGTAACTCCCATTCGCTGACACTTCCTTTCAGTCGGCTTGCTCGTTTTTATTTATAAACCAAATTAGAATCATTTTAAAGTAATGAACTTACCTATCATTATACACGTATTCATTCTCAATGAATACACTTTTTCAAAAAAAAGTGATACAGCTCTTTCCTTTGTCACATTTCCGCAATAATATAAGGTTTGCAGCTCCTTTGGTTATGTACTTTTACACTTCTCTACTGTTATACCCGGTGAATGGAACGTTTAAACATTTCCATATCAAAAAAGTCATTTTCTCATTTAGAAATCACTGAGTGAAAACAAAGCAAAGGAAAGCACTTTGTGCGACACATTGGTTCGTTCCTTATACATATTAGTACGAAACAGTAATCAAAAAAGTTTCACGCGAATATGTAAAAAGTTCCGGAAACTTTATTCTCAGCTTCCGGAACTTTTGTTTAAGGCGTATAATCTACACCTTCTGTATAATTATTACCAGCATTCCATAAAAGATACTCGTCAATGCCGTTATCTTTCAATGCTTTTATTTGTGCTTCAACTTCTTTTTTACCATAGTGTAGATAATTTCCAGAACCTAGCCATGGGGCACTAAAATCTTGGAGCCACGGACGCGAAGTCGGCGGTGTTTCCAGTTCGCCAAGTTTCGTGTTTTCCACTTTTGCATATTCTGTTATAAGTCGGTATGGTTCAAGATCGGGTTTCGGAATACCGAAATAGGAAGTCCAATGGCTCGGGTAAATCATGGATGAAATGACATCAACATTCTCTGATATCTTGGAGAAATTCTGGCCAATTCCAGGAGCTTCCGGCAACGTCGCCGAATAGCCGAATATGTCAACGGAAACATCGACATCATATGGCTTCAATTGTTCTCTTGCATACGCAACAAAATCGGTCACTGCCTCCACTCGGCGCTGTATTGGATCAAGTTCTGACTCCTTGTAATCTTCCATCGTATAGCCTAATGTTTCTGCCCGTTTTTCAAAACCTTCGGGGAACCGGACATAATCGAATTGAATTTCCTGGAACCCCATTTTTGCTGCTTCAATTGCAATCTCCACGTTATGATCCCAAACTTCTTTCATGAATGGGTTGACGAACGATTCACCCCGTCCGTTTTTCCATACTTCTTCGCCATCCATGAATGACAGGTCGGGACGTTTTTCAGCAAGCACACTATCTTTGAAAACTACCACTCGCGCAATCGGATAAACGCCCTCAGCCTCAAGTGTCTTAAGCATCTTTTGCGGATCTTTAATATAAGGCTTCCCGATTTCCATAGGGAATAACGGCGAATCCTCTTGTGGTTTATACGTCAAATTTCCGTAATCATCTTTAATATCAATGACCATCGCATTCAAATCGGTTGAATCGAGTAATTTCAGCAATCGTTCGAAACGGGAACCTCCTGCCGAATGCCCTGTTACGTATATCCCCCTCACTGCATCCGGGTATTCGAAAACAAGTCCAGAATCGTAACGGTATAACTTAGAGCTAGCTACAATTGTATCGTCGATCGTTTCAAATCCATATGTACGTTCAGTAAATTCGATTCCGTTTTTTGATTCATCAGCTTGTACGGTCGCTGGCACGGCAACTGCTGCCGCAAGCAATACCGAACTTAGTAATTTCACGGTTTTCATATGACACTTCCTTCCTATCACTTATTCTATCAAAGCAAAAATGCAAAGAATAGGCTAAGTAGTCTTTTCCCTAATTTCCTTGTCGAAAAACATCATTTCTTGTTTTTCATTCATGCGAATAGAATCTTTCAGTTGCTTTCTTTCAAAGACCGTATTATACTTTTTACAACTATTAGCGAAAAGCAGAGACGGAAAGAGTATTCTTGTTGCGACATATCAGAGAGCCTGTGGTCGGTGTGAACAGGCATGACGAACAAGAGGAATTGGATTCCCGAGCTTGATCGGTGAAAATGGGATTTTACAACGAAGTCCCAGTAGCCCATCACGTATCCCGCGTTAAGGGATTAGAGTGGCCTGCACGCAGGCTAATTCGGGTGGTACCACGGTTGATAAAACATCAGTCGTCCCTTTCATTAGGGATGACTGGTGTTTTTTTGTTTTGCTTTTATCATTTTTTAGTGGCTCCGTTGATTGGAGTGGAAGGCGGCGACTCCGGCGGGAATAGCATGAGCTGAAGACCCCGCAACGCAGCGAAGCGAAGTGAGGAGGCTGAAGCCATGCCCGCGGAAAGCGTCCGCCTGGAACGGAAATCAACATTTTCAAGTAATAATTATTAGGAGGAATTAGAATGAAGACGATTTTTTCAGGAGTACAGCCAACAGGTACAGTAACGTTAGGGAACTATATCGGGGCTTTCAAACAATTTACAGAACTTCAACATGAATATGACTGCCGGTTTTGCATCGTCGACCAACACGCAATAACCGTCCAACAAGACCCAGCCGAATTGGCCAAAACAATCCGCTCGCTAGCAGCTATCTATATCGCAAGCGGAATCGATCCGGAAAAATCCACCCTGTTCATCCAATCAGAAGTACCTGCACATGCCCAAGCGGGATGGATGATGCAATGCATTTCATACATCGGAGAACTCGAACGGATGACCCAATTCAAAGATAAATCCGAAGGGAAAGAAGGCGTTTCAGCAGCATTGCTCACTTACCCACCATTAATGGCTGCGGACATCCTCATCTACAATACGGATATCGTACCTGTCGGTGAAGACCAGAAGCAGCACGTCGAATTGACACGCGACTTGGCGGAGCGATTCAATAAACGTTACGGTGAAGTGCTCACCATTCCTGAAGTACGTATTCCGAAGAACGGCGCGCGCATCAAATCACTCCAAGACCCATTGAAAAAAATGAGCAAATCGGACCCAAATAAAAAAGGGACGATCACGTTTTTGGATACGTCGAAGGAAATTGAAAAGAAAGTGAAGAGCGCTGTGACGGACTCAGAAGGCATTGTGAAATTCGACGTCGCGAATAAGCCTGGTGTCTCGAATTTATTGACGATCGAATCGGCTTTAAACGGCAATTCGATTTCCGACCTGGAAGCAAAATACGAAGGACTCGGCTACGGCGCTTTCAAAGCGGGTGTTGCGGAAGCCATCATCGAACACTTATCACCTCTTCAAGAAAGATATGAAGAACTTCTCAACTCATCCGAATTGGACGCTCATCTTGATAAAGGCGCAGAAAGAGCGCAGAAAATCGCATCTGCCACACTTAAGAAGATGGAAGCTGCGATGGGAATCGGAAGAAGACGGTAAGAAGCAATAAAATGACCGCCATTACAAAAAGAGTAAAATCGGCTGTTTGGATAATGAAAAAAAATATTTGCTTCCAACTATAACCAAGCGAAATATAGTTAAAATAGAAAATCATATGGGAAACTGTGACAACTATTAGTCCATAGCTAATAAGAAATAAGAATATACGTGTCATGAACATCGCCCTTTTGCTTTTCTACTACCATATGAAAACAAGCTCCCCTTTTAGAAGAAGACCTCTAAAAGGGGAGCTTTTATGCCATTAAATCTTTTTAAAGACGAGTGAAGCGTTATGACCACCAAAGCCGAGCGAGTTGCTCATCGCATATTGGATGTCCGCTTTACGCGCTTGATTTGGAACATAATCAAGATCACATTCAGGATCTTCATTTACATAGTTCATCGTTGGTGGCAAGATGCCTTCCTCGAGCGCTTTTACTGTGAAAATTGCTTCAAGTCCCCCAGCTGCCCCAAGCAGATGGCCCGTCATTGATTTCGTCGAGCTTATCGCAAGCTTATAGGCATGTTCACCAAATACAGTTTTTGCCGCAATCGTTTCGAACAGGTCGTTATACGGCGTGCTCGTACCATGTGCATTGATGTAATCGATTTTATCCGGGCTGATTTTGGCTTCTTCAAGCGCTTGTTTCATCGCGCGTGCTCCGCCTTCTCCTTCAGGTGCTGGTGCCGTAATGTGATGTGCGTCGCCTGTCGAACCGTAACCGACGAGTTCCGCATAGATTTTCGCACCGCGTTTTACTGCATGCTCGTATTCTTCAAGGATGAGAATTCCGGCACCTTCACCGATGACGAAACCGTCTCTTTCCTTATCGAATGGACGAGATGCAGTTGCTGGATCTGGATTTAAAGACAATGCGGTATTCGAGCAAAATCCTGCAACGGACATTGTCGTGATCGGTGCTTCCGCTCCGCCAGTGATCATTACATCCGCATCTCCGCGTTTAATGACTTCAAATGCGTCACCGATTGAGTTTGTACCGGATGCACATGCCGTGACTGTACATGAGTTGATGCCTTTCGCTCCGAAATGAATCGATACTTGGCCCGAAGCCATATCCGGAATCATCATCGGTACGAAGAAGGGACTTACACGACGATAGCCTTTTTCCAGGAATGTCTTGAATTGCTGTTCATGTGTTTCCATGCCGCCAATTCCGGATCCAATCCAGACACCGGTACGCAAAGCTGTTTCTTCATCCAATTCGATATTTGCATCTTTCATTGCCATGATGGAGGCGGCCATTGCATAGTGCGTGAAGCGGTCCATCTTTCTTGCGTCTTTTCGTGAGATATATTCTTCAATATCGAAGTCTTTTACTTCTGCAGCGACTTTCACTGGAAATTGATCACTGTCCAATCTTGTGAGAGGACCGATTCCGGATTTTCCGTTCAATACGGCTTCCCATGAGGTTTCCGCGGAATTCCCCACTGGAGAAACAGCTCCAATTCCCGTTACAACAACTCGACGTTTTTCCATTCTTGAAAACTCCCCTTTTCTTTTGCAAATAAAATTAATCATTTATTAATACTCATTCATTATCCATTGTATAGTAATTCGATATTATTTTCCCCATTTTATACATAGGGCGCCCCATGTGAGGCCTCCGCCGAAGCCGACCATTACGATGATGTCGTCATCTTTGACGCGGCCTTCCGCTAGGTCGTCGACTAATGAAATTGGTATTGATGCTGCTGATGTATTCCCGTATTTATGGACTGATTTAGACATTTTTTCGATTGGTAAGCCTAATCGTTCACGCGAAGCTTCCATGATGCGGATATTGGCTTGATGCGGGATGAGGTAGTCTACGTCATCTGTAGTAAACCCAGCTTTTTTAGTCACATTGACGGCGGATTCGCCCATTTGCCTTACAGCAAATTTGAACACTTCCCGTCCGTTCATGTAAATGTATTTGTCTTGGTACAGATGCTTGCCTCCTGTGCCATCAGCACCTAATTCAAACGATAGGATTCCGCGGCCTTCACTAACCTTGCCGACGACCGCAGCACCCGCACCATCTCCAAACAGGACAGCTGTGTTGCGATCTTCCCAATCTGTGATCTTTGATAATTTTTCGACACCAATGACTAAAACGTGTTCATATGTGCCGGCTTCTACAAAATGCTTTGCCGTTACAATTCCATACATGAACCCTGCGCATGCAGCGGAAATGTCCATGGCTGCCGCCTTTTTTGCACCTAACCGTTCTTGCAGCATCGTCGCTACTGAAGGGAATGGGCGATCCGGAGTCACTGTAGCGACGATGATCATATCGATTTGTTCAGGTTTCAAATCGGCGTTTTCCAACGCGTTCAATGCCGCTTCGTAAGCCATGTCAGAAGTGTTTGTATTGTCGTCTGCTATGCGTCTTTCTTCAATGCCTGTACGTGTGCGAATCCATTCGTCCGTTGTGTCCATTCGGGCTTCCAAGTCCTGATTTGTCACTACATTTGAAGGAACAAATTTCCCTATGCCAATCAACCCTGCATTCATTTCACATACCCCGTTCCTTATCATCTATTATTAGTACCTGGTATTAATTATAGAAGAAACGGAGTTGCTTTTCAATATATCGACACGATTTCGCCAAAGAAAAAAAGTAATGTCACAATTTTTGTTTGATGATTGTATGTACTATGGTATGATGAACGATGAAATAGTTATGTAGAGGTGATTTCGATGAAATATATTATGACTTTTATCGTGTCTTTTGCTTTAGTGACGATGTTGAACTATGTAGCCGGGTCAATTGCCGGTATCGGATCTTTTGACTTCGCGGGCGGTATCATCGCTTCAGTAATCCTATCTATAGTTGTCCTAGCGATTACTGCGATCATTCCGGACGAGCAAGTTGCAGATCATTGATTCATCAGTCAAGCCGTTCCTATAGGAGGAGCGGTTTTTTATTTTGGAATGAGAATGAGAACTTTTCATCTGTTAATGAGAACTTTTCTGCCGTTAATGAGAACTCTGAACGTTCAATGAGAACTCCTCTCCTGTAAACGAGAACTCCTATACGATCAATGAGAACTTCTCTCCTGTAAAAGAGAACTTCTAAACGAGTAATGAGAACTCCTCTCCTGTAAACGAGAACTCCTAAACGATCAATGAGAACTCCTCTCCCGTAAACGAGAACTCCTATACGATCAATGAGAACTCCTCTCCTGTAAACGAGAACTGCTAAACGATCAATGAGAACTTCTCCTTGATTTCATTCAAAAAAGCCTTGGACGCTGAATCGATTGGCGTCCAAGGCTTTTTTCACTTTTTCTCAACTTTTAATGTTCCATCATCCATCGTCAATACTAGTTTTTGGCCTTCCCCTACATCGCCTTTGATGATCTCTTTGGCGACAACGGTTTCGACATAGCGTTGAATGAACCGCTTCAACGGACGTGCACCAAAATCGGCGTCTGTTCCCTCGCGAACAATCCAATCGAGTACATCATCGCTGTACTCCAAGTCCACTTCCTGCTCCTCTAACCGTTTGACGAGATCCTCAAGCATTTTACGAGCAATCAAACGGAACGAGTCTCCTGACAAGGAATGGAAAATGATAATATCATCCATCCGATTCAACAGTTCCGGTTTGAAATGGCGGCGCAATTCCGCCATGACCAAGTCTTCCACCGCATGTTCATCCGATTCGAACTGTCCTTCGAGTAAATAAGCGGATCCGATGTTGGACGTCATGATGACGACTGAATTCGTGAAATTGACGAGCCGCCCTTGACTGTCCGTAATCCGGCCATCATCCAAAATTTGCAACAAGATGTTAGAGACGTCTGGGTGTGCTTTTTCGATTTCATCAAGCAGGACGACTGAATACGGATTGCGACGGACCGCCTCCGTCAATTGGCCGCCTTCTTCGTAACCAATATAACCAGGAGGTGCTCCGACAAGTCGGGATACACTATGCTTTTCCATATACTCGGACATATCTATTCGGATGAAATGATCTTCCGAGTCGAATAACGTGGCTGCTAGCGTTTTCGCAAGCTCTGTCTTTCCGACACCTGTAGGGCCGAGGAAGAGGAATGATCCGATCGGCTTGTTTGGGTCCTTGATGCCTGCACGGGCACGCCAAACGGCTTCTGTGACGAGTTGTACGGCATCCTCCTGGCCGATGACCCTTTCTTCCAAAGTTTCACGAAGACGGAGCAGCTTTTCCCGTTCCCCCTCAACAAGTTTCGTTACTGGGATTCCAGTCCAGCGTGCAACAATCATCGCTATTTCATCCTCCGTCACTTCTTCGCGCAACAGGCGGTTTTCGGAGCTGTTTGCAAGCGGGCCTTCCAATGCCTGCAATTCCTTTTCCAAGTTCGGGATTTTGCCGTATTGGAGTTCTGCGGCTTTATTCAGATCAAAACGGTTTTGCGCATCTTCCAGTTCTCTTCGATACTTATCGAGCTCTTCACGCTTCGATTGGATTTCACGCAATGCACCTTTTTCCTTGCCCCACTGCGCTCGCATATCAGCAGAGGAGTCCTTTAATTCCTGCAGCTCATTGCGCAACGTTTCAAGCCGCGTCTGACTGATGGCATCCTTCTCTTTCCGTAAGGCCTGTTCCTCGATTTCAAGTTGCATAATCCGCCGTGTGACTGAATCAAGTTCCTGAGGCATCGAGTCGATTTCCGTACGAATCATGGCGCTCGCTTCGTCAATCAAGTCAATCGCTTTGTCCGGCATGAACCGTTCCGTCAAATAACGGTCCGATAAAGTTGCCGCTGCGACAATTGCACGGTCATGGATGCGTACGCCGTGGTGAAGTTCAAAACGTTCCTTCAGGCCGCGTAAAATTGAAATCGTGTCTTCCACGGAAGGTTCGCGGACGAGCACTTGCTGGAAACGGCGTTCCAAAGCAGGGTCTTTTTCAATATACATCCGGTACTCGTCAAGAGTTGTCGCTCCGATGCAATACAATTCCCCTCTCGCAAGCATCGGCTTCAGCATATTCCCCGCATCCATTGCGCCTTCCGTCTTTCCTGCGCCTACAATTGTATGGATTTCATCGATGAAAAGAATGATTTCCCCGTCGCTGTCCTTCACTTGTTTCAAGACGCCTTTCAACCGTTCCTCGAACTCCCCGCGGTATTTAGCCCCTGCAATAAGTGAGCTCATATCCAATTCGAAAATTTGACGGTCCTTCAATCCTTCCGGCACGTCGCCTTTGACAATCCTTTGGGCGAGCCCTTCGACAATCGCCGTCTTCCCGACACCCGGCTCTCCAATAAGAACTGGATTATTTTTTGTTTTTCGGGATAAAATCCGAATGACATTCCGGATCTCTTCGTCACGCCCGATAACCGGATCCATTTTTCCATTTTTCACATCTTCTACGAGATTGCGCCCAAATTGTTCGAGCGGTGTACGTTGGTCTTCTTGTACGCCATCCATTCTCATAAACATCCACCTCTTTTTTGACTTTGACTATCTTTGATTAATTAAATTATATGCTTTTTCTTCCTGTAAGTAAAGCATTCTGCACCTTTCTTTTCCCTATGCCATTCGGAATAAACTCCAAACAAAAAGGCTGCTTGACGAGTAGTCAAACAACCTTTTTTAACTGTTCTATTATCGTACGCCGAGCGCCATTTTAGCGTAGCGTGACATATTATCTCGTGACCATGGCGGGTTCCAGATAATGTTAACGTCTACATCTTTCACTTCTGGAAGTTCCGTTAGTTCCTGTTTGATGTTGGCAACAATTTGCGGCCCCATCGGACAACCCATTGATGTCAATGTCATCGTCACTTTAGCAGTTCCTTCTTCATCCAGCTCCGCGTCATAGACAAGACCCAAGTTGACGATATCAATGCCGAGCTCGGGATCGATCACATTTTCAAGAGCACCCATCAAGCTGCCCTTCATATCCTCATTCATTGCAATTCCCCTCTCCGTATCTGACTTAACCTCATCATAGCAAGGTTGGACTATTCATTCAAATAAGATGCAAACCAATCGACGGAGCGCAGCATGCCTGCTCTGGATACAGCATGCCCTGCTGTCGGATCCGTAAAGAATTCGAACCGTTCAGGCTGCTCGATATAATCTTTTTTAGCGGCCTTGTAAAAGTTGTAAGTCGGTTCAAACGGGACGGTCGTATCGTGTTCACCATGCCAAAAGAAAACAGGCCGTTGATTGAGCTTTTGCCTTTGTTTCGTCATATCGAATAAAGCAAGCGCTTCAAGCAATGATTTCCTCTCTTCATCCGTAATGGGCAATTTGAAACCGCGCCGTTCAAACTGCGCCATCTGCGCCTTGGCAAGTTCCACAAACCCGGGAGCTCCCATCATGACCGCAGCAACGTCAATCCATGGATAAGCCGTCAAACAGCCAAGCGTCGTAATGCCTCCCATAGACGTCCCGCCCATACCGATTTTAGGAACGCCTCTTTTAATCAATTCAGCATGTAAACTGGCCATTTCCTCAATCGAAGTAAGAACGATTTCCCAGAAGCGAAGACTTAACTGAACTTCATCAAGTCCTTCACTACGGACTCCATGGAGATGGGCGTCCGGCAAGAGGACACGGTATCCTTGCTTTGCGATATTATATGCATAATGCAAGTTATGTTCCTTCGCACTAGTGAATCCGTGTAAGAAAATGACAGCAGGAATGTTGCTATTCTCCAATGTTTCATCCACAATATGCAATAATGGTATATTGCTCCAATTTTCTTCTTTAACTATCATGCAAACACCTTCTGTATCTTTTTTTAAATCGTATCAAAGTTTTAGTAGAAAAACAAAAAGTACGAGTGTCTTGCAGAACTTTTTGACTTGCTTACATTAATAACGATAAACTGGGCTATATAGATATAAAAGGGGGCGGCTCAATGAAACCGCATTTAATAGTCCTCGATCTGGACGGGACATTATTGACGGACGAAAAAATCATATCGAAAAAAACTGCACAAACATTGAAGCAGGCGGAAGAACAAGGCCATCAAATCATGATCGCGACAGGTCGTCCGTACCGGGCGAGTGCCATGTATTATCGCGAACTCGGCCTAAAAACGCCAATCGTCAACTTCAACGGTGCATTCGTCCACCATCCGACCGACCGCTCGTGGAAAACGATTCACGAAACGATTTCCCTTCCAATCGTCAAGGATGTAGTTGACGCAATGCAGGATTTTAAACTCCATAACATCGTCGCCGAAGTAATGGATGACGTGTACATGCAGTATCATGATACAAAGTTATTAGATATATTCAGCTTCGGAGATCCCATCATAAAGGAAGGCGACATTCGAACATCGCTGCAAGTCGATCCGACAAGCGTACTCATCCAAGCCGATTCCAAAACGGTAGAACCGATACGTAAACATCTTGCTGATGTCCATGCTGAAGTCATCGACCATAGAAGATGGGGAGCGCCATGGGACGTCATCGAAATCGTCCGCCATGGGTTGAATAAAGCAGTCGGTATTTCACATGTTTCCAAGTGGCTGGACATCCCCCGTGAACGCATCATCGCTTTCGGGGATGAAGACAACGATCTGGAAATGATCGATTACGCAGGCGTCGGCGTCGCAATGGGGAATGGCATCGACCGCCTAAAATCAATCGCCAACGAAGTGACACTAACGAATAACGAAGACGGCATTGCTGAAGTGTTGAAAGATCGTTTGCTAATGAAATGAAATATAAAAGAAAATAAGAGGGGGTTTCACAATGAGAATTTTTGCCGATAGTGCTTCAGATTTACCAAAATCATTTTACGACGAAAATGATGTCACATTAATTCCGTTAAGTGTCCTAATCGATGACAAAGAATACGAAGATATTATCGAAATCGACTCAAAAGAAGTATTCGATGCCATCCGTAATGGAAAACAACCAAAGACGTCGCAAGCATCGCCCGAGCTGCTGCTATCCACTTGGAAAGAGCTTTCACAGTCCGGAGAAGACGGCCTATATATCGCTTTTTCCTCCGAACTGTCCGGCACCTATAACACCGCCGTCATGATGAGGGATCAAGTGAAAGAAGGCAATCCGAACTTTAACCTTGTCATAATCGACACCCGTTGCGCTTCCCTGGGATACGGCCTATTAGTGAAAGAGGCAGTCCGGTTGCGCAATGCGGGAGAGGATGTCCGAGCAATCGAACGAAAAATCCGTCATATGGCTGCAAATATGGAGCATCTTTTCACAGTAGAAGACCTTGATTATTTAGCAAAGGGCGGACGCGTATCGAAGGCGAGCGCATTCATCGGCGGTTTATTGAACATTAAACCATTGCTTCATGTTGAAGGCGGGAAGCTTGTCCCGATTGAAAAACATCGTGGGCGTAAAAAGGTGTTCCGCCGCATGATGGAGCTGATGGATGAACGCGGCACTAATTTGTCGGAGCAGACAATCGCAATCAGCCATGGAGACGATGAAGCAACGGCTCTCGAAGTGAAGGCGATGATTGAAAAGCAGTTCAAGCCGAAAAATGTGGAAATCCATATGATCGGTTCCGTGATCGGATCGCATGCCGGTCCGGGAACAATTGCACTTTTCTTTCTCAGTAAATTAAATTAAATTAATGCAAAATGCCTTTTCAAACACGGTTGCGGCCGTGTTATGAAAAGGCATTTTTTATATGGCGTAAAGCTTATTTAGTTTCAGATTTTCTTCTTTCCCGGCCTTTTTTGATGATCATGAATAGGAAGCCGAGGAAAATCACATAGACAAGAATTGTAGCAATGAGGTAAGGTGTGTTAAACCCTTTATCATCATCGGCGATATACACTTCTGCCATTTCCCGATCGAGAACGACACGGAAAACGCCATCATCCGATTCACGGATAAGATCGCCGTCCAATACACCACGCAATTTTTTATTGTCCCCGATCTTCTCAATCGGAATTTCCACGCTGGCTGTCTCCGACGTATTGTTTACAGCGATTAGCCACGTTTCATCCTCCGAAGTTCGCGTGTAGACGATGAACCCATCTTCATTATGCAGCATTTCGAAATCACCATTCCGCAGTGTTTCCGACTGATTGCGCAAGAGATTCAAGTTCCCAATCAGCTCTTTGAACTCCATATCCGTCTTGAAATTGAAGAGCGGATGGCTTTCAGGCGCTTCTTTTCCGTTCACCGCAATTTCTGTGCCATATGTCATGAGTGGCACACCCGGAAGCGTGAATAACGCTGTTGCCGCCACTTTCCATCGGGTTGGCGGGAACATTCTTGCTTCAACCATGTCATACGTCAAACGCGGTCCTGTCAAATCGTCAAATTGAATCACTTTCGTTTCATCGTTATCGTCGAAAAGAGCGATTGACGACGAGTCTGGATTTGACTTCATGAATGTCTGTCGAAGCGCGTCCATCTTCGTATCACTCGGTGTGGAATCAAATTCCGCTCCACTTTCCACATTCGTCAATACATAGGAGCCTTCCTGTGCATCATGGATGGCCGCAATCAGTTCATTCAAATAAGCGTCATCAAATCCATCCAGCTGCGTAAGGCGAATTCCATCCAAATTATACGCTGTGACAAAATCGACAACGGTTTGCTTTAAGGCTTCCTGAACGTTGGAATCGTTCGGATCCCAATCGACTGTGCCGTCTGCAGAATGAGTGAATTTATAGGTCCGATTTTTTGCCCATTCGTGATCCTCGCTTACCTTGCCGAGTGGAAAATCGGCAATCACTTTCATTTTCTGCTTATGGATTTCCTTCACTAACGCTTGCAACTCATCCTCTGTTCCGAAATGAGGTTCCAATTCAGTATAGGAAAGTGCTCTTCGACCATCGTATGTCTCTGTTTTGAAAATCGGGCCAAGCGAAACGATTGTAAAGCCCATATCGATAATATGCTGCAAACGGGCATGTACACCGATAAAGTCCCCACCGTTGAATGCAAGTCCGTCTTGAGCATTTACATCGATATCATTTTTACCGTCCCCGTTATTAAAACGGTCCACCAATAAATCATATATACTCTCATCCGCAAAACTGCGATCTGTCTTAGCTGAAACAGCTGCCGGCATGACCGTCGATATGAATAATAAAAACATGGCAACAAAGCCAATCAGTCGTTTTCCTTTCACAAAAAAGCCTCCTCAAACGAGCGTCTTTAGCCATTTTAACAAAATGGATCTTCATCTGCCATGTAATGTGTTGAAAAAGTATGATGCCTGCGGTAAATGAGTCTATTGTGTGAAATTCCGCAAATAAAAACCCGCCGGCAAATTCACCAGCGGGATAATCTTTTTATTCTTCTGTTGTATCCTCATCTGCAAGTCTTTTGGATTTCCGGAAAGTGATGAAGACCGATACTGCAAATAACACCATGATGAAAAACAATATGGCTAACACTAGGATGCCTGGACCGACTGCCATCTACCATTCCCACCTTCCGACTTGCGGTTCATTTCAATTA
The DNA here is from genome assembly GCF_007991495.1 of Sporosarcina luteola. Taxonomy (GTDB): domain Bacteria; phylum Bacillota; class Bacilli; order Bacillales_A; family Planococcaceae; genus Sporosarcina; species Sporosarcina luteola. Next base: position 50,371 of record NZ_BJYL01000016.1, read on the forward strand.
AAAGAATTCAAACCCCATTGGCAGTTTGAAACCGAAGAACATTGTTGCGAAAAGGAAAACGAAGAACAAAACCCAAAACATTGTAACGGATTTGCCTTTTTCAGAACGGACCAATACCATTTCCATCATTCCGATCGTCAACAAGCCTAGAAGGAATTTAATGCCGTATTCCATCCCTCGGCCGTAGTCCATTCCTTTGATGAAAAGCATAATGCCTGAGAAAAGGATCAGCACGTAGAATAGACGTGAAATCATATGTGTAATTTTTTTGCCTTTCGTCCCTTTTGCCATCACAGCAGAGACGAGAAAGATGATAATGCCAACTACCCATGTGAAAATATGAAAATGGGTTGTATTCGTCAAAAAGTCCAAACTATTCACCTCATCAATAATAAATTCCTTTACATCCTACCATAGAAAAGCAAATGTTAGTAGAAAATGACCTTACACGAAGCGGTTTACAAGCGTTCCGATTCCTTCAATTGAAATTTTTACCGTGTCTCCCGCCTTCAGGAATTTCGGTGGATTCATCCCCTTGCCTACTCCCGCCGGCGTGCCCGTCAAAATGACGTCGCCCGGCTCAAGTGTAACGAACTTCGAGATTTCCGCAATCAATTCGTCAATTTTAAAAATCATATCTGCTGTATTTCCGTTTTGTCGTACTTCGTCATTCACTTTCGTCGCAATCGACAATTGGTGCGCATTTGGAATCTCGTCTTTTGTGACAATATAAGGACCCATCGGACATGATCCGTTCAAACTTTTTCCGAGGAAGAACTGCTTATGGCCGTACTGAATGTCCCTGGCTGTCACATCGTTCGCAATCGTGTAGCCGAATACATGATCATAAGCTAACTGTTTCGGGATTTTATGCCCTTTCTTACTGATGATTACGGCTAATTCGCCTTCATAATCCAAGTTGTCTGTGAGATCCGCGTGAATCGGAAGATCCTGTTCATCTGCAGCGATGGCAGTTGGTGATTTCGTGAAGATCATTAGTTTTTCAGGTGGTGCATCCGATCCCATTTCCATAGCGTGTTCGGCGTAATTTTTGCCGACGCATAGGACATTTTTCGGTGTGCGCGGAATGGGTGACAGCCACTCGATCTCCGAAAATGCATATTTGAATTGTTCCGGGTTTTCGCTGTTCCGGGCTTGTTCCGCGAGTTTTCTCACCTTTTCAACAAACTCCAGACCTTCTGCAATGCCCTCGATGATCGTTGAAGGGAAATCATTGACGCCAAATGCTTCGGCGATTGATTTCACATCCCAGACCGCTTCCTCTTTTTTTACTTTTGGTCCAAATAATGTTTTTCCTTCAAACCGGAACGATAATAGTTTCATTTACTAACCCTTCCCTTCTTGTATAATAGTTGCTTAATTCTACAAGACTTGCTGTTTCTCCTCTTTTTTCGGCATACTTTTCCCATAGGTCCCTTTTCGCCATAACCATTCAAATGGGCCCATCCTGAATTTCAATAGCCATAGCTCGGCAAAGATGACTTGGATGACAAAGATGCCGACCGCTATCAAACTGCCTGTTTCAATGTCGACTTTACCGTACAGTCCAAATCCATATCCGTAGAAAAGAAGCGTTGCGACAATCGATTGAGTCAAATACGTTGTCAAAGACATGCGTCCCGCCTTGGAAATCGGCCGGAAAATCGTCATGAAAATAGGCAATTGGCAAAGGAGGATAATAACACATGCATATCCAATCGCCAAAATCGGTCCCCCGATCAGCTGCTGGATCAATGTATTGTAGTAATTATGGCCATCGATATAAGGCCATGATTTGATAAATACCCCTGCCACTAGCGCAATCAATCCAACAACGGCAATTCTGCCCTTCCATTCAGCAGCTCTTTCAAATAGCTTCCTTTTCGAAAAAGCCGCACCAATCATGATTAATGGCAATATCATAAAAACGCCTAAGAGGGAATTCGCAAAGCCTACTAATAGCCATTCGGTCATACGGAATACGAGTGCTTCGCCATATGATCCATGTGCGTACGCCGTGATTGCCAATTCAATCTGCTGTATATCGACAAATCCATCCATGAGCTGATTTGGATCCAATTTGTACAATGCATAGATGAGACCGATAAACAACAGGGTAGGTATTAAATAGACAATAGCAGCAATCCACATAAGCCATCTTTTAGGTATTCGCACGGCAGCGAGCATGATGAACCCCATCAATGCGTAAGAGAATAATACATCCCCCGACCACACGAATAGCGCATGAATCAACCCGATCCCCATGAGAATACCAAGTCGTCGCGCCATCATCGGCACATAAGACGTCCTATTCGCAATCGCTTTTTCATATTGCATATTCAATCCATACCCGAACAGCATCGCAAATATCGGATAAAAACTTGCTTCTACAAAAATATTAATGATCTTATAGGACGCCATATCCCCCGGTGTACTGAAATAAGAATGTGGATCAATGTAAAAATAAGGCGAATGGAACGTGAGCATATTCGCGATGAGTATCCCGAGAAGCGCAAAGCCCCTTAGCATATCCAAAGCGTCAATCCGATTTCCAATCGTTGTCGGTGTAACTCTCAAACAGATTCCTCCTGAACATGCACAATCCTCTCCCCGTCGAACAAATAGAGGACCATTTCTTTTATTTGTATATGGGCAATCGCTTCGACTGCTTTCTTATAAAGACTTAACTGAATGCCATATCGTTTCTGCATTTCACTATCCAGCTCTTCATTCGAACTGAAACGGCCCCGAACCCGGTCCGTCTTATAATCGAGCAGCACCCAACCGTCCTTTTCCTTGAATAAACAATCGGCGATCCCTTGCAAAATTTGATGATCTCCGTCATTTCCGTCGAAGGCATATGTGAACGGAACCTCCCGAAGCATGCGCTCCGATTGGGACAACCTTTTGAACATCGATGACTCAAAGAAACGGACGACCGACTTCACATCGACAGCATTCGCTTCTTCCTGCGTCAGCAACTGCCGTGTCGTCAGCTCGGTCACGAACCGATCGACGTCCTGGACGGAATGCGCTGTTGTCATATCAATATGCTGCATGATCGTATGCATCGCTGTTCCGATTTCCGCCCCTGACAGAGCCCTTGTTTGCATGAACGACGGTCGATCATGCAAATAAGGTGTACTTACTTCATCATCCTTCGACGTGAAGAAGTCATCGAACTCAGACTCCTGTTCAAGCTGTGACACCCTCTTCAAATCGCTCACAGTCTGCTTGGAACGCTTGCCGACAGACGCCATATGCGGATAAACGAAATCGAATCTCCGCTTAACTTCGAGAGACCAGTCCTGATCGACAATGTCATCGTGAAGTACTGGCTCTGGCCTTTCCACGATCTCCTCTTCCAGCTCTTCCGTTTCAATGAAAGAAGAGATCGGATAAGCAGCAACTTCCCATCTTGACGGATCTTCTACCGATTGGCCGCCATACATCACGCCGAACTTTTCAAAATCGGGATGTCTGGCAATCGACGGTCCAATCCAATCCAAATAACCGTTCGCGCGTGACCTCGTATATTCAGGAAGCATTTCTCCTTGCCCGATCAGCTGGGCATCTTGCCATTTGCCGATCGACTTTTCAATATCCTTCACCGTGGCAATCAATTCTAAATGCTCCTTCGCCCTCGTCATCGCTACATAGAGAACGCGCATCTCCTCCGCACGCATTTCCAGTTCCTTCTTCTCTTTCATCGCAAGAAACGGCAAAGATGTGTATGTGATTCTTAATTCCGGATCGATTGCTTTGACCGCAAGTCCGAAATGCTGATCGAATAAGTATGGTTCATTGAAATCCATTTTATTGAACTGTCTTCCAGCCCCTGCAACGAAAACATACGGAAATTCAAGTCCTTTTGAAGAGTGGATCGTCATCATACGGACGACATCTTCCGTCTCGCTTACGAAACGGGCAGCGCCTAAATCGTCCCCACGCTTTTGCATCCTGTCGATGAAACGGAGGAAGCGGAAAAGGCCGCGGAAAGACGTCTTCTCATAATCGATAGCCCGGTCATGCAGGGCACGTAAATTCGCTTGGCGCTGCTTTCCGTTCGGCATTGCGCCGACCATTTCATAATAATGGGTATCCGAATAGACTTGCCAAATGAGTTCTGATAAAGAGCCGCGTCGCGCCAAGTTGCGCCAATCTTCGAACATAAGGAAGAACCGTTGCAGCTTCACTTGCGTTTCGGGTGCTATCCCTGCTCCGCCAGTCGATATGAACAGCTTCAACGCTTCATAGAATGGCTTGTTTTTCGCCGCAAGCCGCACTTGTGCCAATTCGTTTTCCGTCATACCGACGAACGGTGAACGGAGCACAGAAGCAAGAGGGATGTCCTGATAGGGATTGTCAATCGTTCGCAACGTGTTCAACATGATCATCACTTCTATCGCGTCAAAATAGCCGCGGGACAGCTCCGCGTAAACTGGAATGCCCGCAAGCTTGAATTCCTCAGCAATTTCCCCGGACCATGTCATCGATCGCATAAGGATGACAATGTCGCTGTATTGAAGAGGGCGTCTTCTGTCGGTGAAAGCGTCGGTCACTTCAGCTCCGGAAGCCATCAGCTCTTTGATTCTGCGGATCATATAGCGTGCTTCCGCCTGTGAGCTTTTTAAACTTTGACCCGTCAACTCCGTTGCTTCCTCCACTACATCCTCTTCATCCGCCTCGTATAATAAAGTGAGCGCCGCGGCAGTTTCCTTTTCCGGGTAACGAGCGCCATATTTCAACGCGGCGGCTTCATCGTATTCAACTTCGCCGACACGCTTCCCCATCACTTGGGAGAAGATGAAATTCGTCGCATCCAACACTTCTTTCCGGCTTCTGAAATTCGCGTTCAAATCGATTTTAAGCCCAGATTCGCCATCATCCGACGTGAATCGATTATATTTCCCAAGAAATAACCCTGGCTCCGCCAATCTGAATCGGTAAATCGACTGCTTCACATCTCCGACCATGAATAAATTCCCATCCGCATCACTGCCGCGCTTCACCAATTGAATGATTGCTTCTTGCAATAAATTGACGTCCTGGTACTCATCGACGAGCACTTCCGCGAATCTATTTAAATAATCGGAAGCGATATCGGACGGTACAAGCTCCCCGTCCTGTTCCTGCGCGAGAATTTGCAATGCAAAATGCTCCAGATCCGAGAAATCGACTAGCCCTCTGTCCATCTTTACTTGGCCGTAACGTTCCCCGAAGTCTATAACAAGTCCGACAAGTGTATGCATCATCGGCGCCATTAACCGTATTTCATCCAATAGGCGGCTCGGTTTACGGGTAAAGTATGATTCCTTCAATGAATTAATGATTTTCTTCACCGAATCCCGAATTGTCTTCGCCCGCTTCGCCAATTCTTCATCACAGGTGTTTTTCCGGATCGTTCCCGCCTTCACCCATGTTAACGAACCGAAAAAGGCATACGTTTCTTCCCATGATCCCTCTTCAATCCGATGCTTCGCCTCACGAATCCACTGCAAATCGGCAGTGGCTGTTGCAATGAGAGGCTCGGGGCCATCAGGCATTTCGGCAATCCGTTTCATATCTTCCGTCAACGCAATCGCTTCTTCAAGCGTATGGCGGATAGCCGTTTTCAACGGACTGATGAAGTCGAGTTCATCAATGGTCACGTCTTCATCGATTTCATATTGCATCGGAATCATCCGGAGCCATCGTTCAGGATTCGGATGCACACGCGAATAATCGTAAAGCCTGTCGATAAGCGTTTCAATCGACTGGTCGTTCCGGTCGGAAGTAAAGCTGTCCGCCAGACGGTACATCGCTTCTGGATTTTCCGCGTTATATGCATCTTCAAGGACATCGCCGATCGTATCATCGCGCAGCAATGCCGCTTCAGTCGTATCCGCGATGCGGAAGCCCGGATCGATATCGATGAGATAAGCGTATTGGCGCACTACGTTCAAACAGAAGGAATGCAATGTGGAAATTTGCGCTTTATTCAATAAACTCAACTGCCTGCGCAAATGAATGGAATTCGGATTGACAGCAATTGCCTCTTCCAACGCTTCAGCCATCCGATGGCGCATTTCAGCGGCAGCCGCATTCGTGAACGTGACGACGAGCAGTTCATCCACATCGATCGGATTTTTCTCGCTTAGTACCTTCTCGATCATCCGTGTAATGAGGACCTTTGTTTTCCCGGATCCCGCAGCAGCCGATACGAGTACGTCTTTCCCCGTCGCCCAAATCGCCATCCATTGCGCATCTGTAAATGTCACGTCGGCAGGCTTAATTGGAATGTCCATCGCCATTACTATCCACATCCTTCCGCATTTTTTCAAGCGACTCTTCGGGATTCATGCCTTCATATTGCCGATACTTTTGCTCGGGGTTCGTCGGGTCGAATTGACAAACCGAACGATAGGAACAAAACTGGCACGGCATCTTATCCTTCAATTTGTAAGGATACACCCGGGTGTCGCCGGCAAGCATTCCGTCTCCTGCCTGGCGGTGACGATGCCTGACGAATTTGCGCACGACTTGCAAATCATCCGTCGACAGCACTTTCGACGCTTTTGTAAATGAGCCATCCGTCTTCAGTGCGGCCGGTATGACAGTCGACGTCTTGCCGAGCTGTGCATCCATCCCCATGACAACTTCAGGATCATCAAGCAAATAGCCTCTCATTCGATATGATTTCAATATTTCCTCTTCAATCAAATTCTCCGTTAACTCCAGTTCCGTCCGGATCATTGGATTATGGATATGCAAGTACAGGACACCCGCGGGATCCGCCTTGAACCCGATCCACTCCTCCGCATGTTCGACAGCGACATCCAAATACGTCAACATCTGCAATGAAATGCCATAGTAGACGTCCGTCAAATCCAACTGCTTCGCGGATGACTTATAATCGACGATCCTTAAATAATTCTTCCCTTCGATTTCGGTCGCGTCAACTCGGTCGATCCTGCCGCGCAAATTCATTTGATTGCCCCGGCGAAGAGGAATTTCAAGAGGGGGCAGCTGTTCCCCGGGTCCGAAAGCCGCTTCGATGGCGACTGGATGGAATGCACTTTTCGTCGCCTGCTTGCCGAGCGCAAAAATCGTCCGCGTCAAAATATGCGTCAATTTCCGCCTTATATAATGGTACCGGCTCGTCGACAGCAAAATCCGGTTAAAGAACATCGGGGTAATATACTCCATTGCGTCCCGTGACAATTGCCAGCACTGCTCCTTGGAAAGCTCCGTCCAAGACTTGCCCGTCCGATTCATTTCATCCGAAATCCACTTCAAAGCCGCGTGGAATAAATCACCGACGGATGGAGCTTCAAGGGTAAATTCCATCCTCTCCTGCAACCCTAACCCGTATGAAGCGAAATGTTGGAAAGGACAGCTGTAGTACGACTCAACCCTCGAAACGCTCGACACGAATGATTTGCCGTAAAGACCTTCCGTCATCTGTGGCATAAGCCGCTCGGTCTCATTCCGGTTTTCCATCGGCTTTGTAATGTATTGGAGTACTGAAGACCAAAGCGGATCCTCTTCATAATAGGCAAGCACTGCGCGCCATTCAGCCGAAAGTTCCCGCGTATGTTCGGCTTCCTTCACTTTCATCGAAACATACGGCAGAGACGTACGCGGATGGACGATATAGGTTGCTTCTTCATCTTTATTCAACAGTTCGGACGGATCCGTCACCGCAAGCTCCATTTCAATTCCCGGCAACATTTGCTGGATCCTTGGAATGTAGAGCGACGGCAACAGTGATTTCTCTTCCTCATCTGCAATCGGGTAGGAAATGAACAGCTTTTCCCTCGCCGACGTGAACGCCCGGTATGCCATATACGATTCATCCATCAATTTCATCTTCGAGGATGGCGCAAGCTCAAGTCCATTCATCGTGAACCATTCCCTGTCCGAATCGGATAGGATTCCTTCCGCATCGATTCGCTGCGGCAGTACGCCATCGTTGACGCCGATGACGAATGCAACGTCGATCTCCATAAGACTAGAAAGCTCAATCGTCGTTACGGTCACTTGGTCGAGCGATGGCGGGATGCGCGTAAATTCTAGGGTATCGAATCCTTCATCCAAAATCCGGGCAGCCTCTTTCAATTCCAGCTGCTTGTCCCCGAACATAAGGACAAATTGGTCAAGGACATTGATCCACGAATTCCATGCCTGCTCATGCTCCGTTGCATTCAATAGCCGGCCAGCACGCTCTTCCTCCGCCCGCAAGTCGATGATCTTATCAAACACTTGCAATGACTCCATGAATAAAAACATCGCTTCAGCGACATCACGGCCATTTTTGGAACGTTTCAACCTACCTTCGAACGCGGCAAGCGGCTCACGGATCAAATCCCTGATCATATGCAGCTCTCGTTCCAACTGCAACTCCTCGTCGGTCTGTACGGTCGTATGCAATTCCAATCCGCGGTATCTTTTCACCTTCCAGCGTGCATCGTCAAACCACCGATTCCCATAGATGCCATTCGCAAGCACGTAATTCTCCAGTTGGTCCGCACGCTCACGCCAGATGAGCTTGTCCTCTTGGTGCGGGAAAAACAGATCGGTTTTGACCGCACGAAAAACCGTTTCATACGTCCAACCCGATGTCACAGCTTCCAGAACTGAACGCGAAAACTCGATGAGCGGATGATGCAGCATCGGCTTTTTACGGCTGATGAAAACAGGAATATCATATTGCGAAAAAATCGTTTCAATCAACTCATCGTATTTATCGGGCTGACGGTACAAAATCGAAATATCCTTATACCGCTCCCCGTTCATCACTTGCTCACGGATTTTCCTAGCAACAGCATGGATTTCCGCTCTGCGATCCGTTGCCTCAATCAGCGTAATTGCTCCTTCTGATGCCCTTTCCGGAGAGGGATAAAGTTCAAACCCCTTCTCGAAATGCCGAAGCTCCTCATTTGTAAACCGAAGCGTTTCCACGAGATGGATTTCCCCTTCAACTTCCACCGCTTCATTGCGCGCAATCTCCCGCAACTTCATCGCCGTCCGGACAGGGTTGAAAAACAATTCATGATCCGCATGACCCGTCAAATCAGACTCCATCGGCAACACGACCGTCACCCGGTGCCCATGCTTCATCAATTCCGTTATGATCTCATACTCCCGTGCTGTAAAACTTTCAAATCCATCTATATACACGTCGGCATCTTTTATAAGTTCCGAGAATTTAATTTGCGAAGCCAATAACGCAAGATGCCCTTCACTGTCCACATAAGCTGTCCCAAGGCGTTCTTCGATTTTCGTGAGGAGCAATGCTAAATCGCTCACCTTGTCCTGCAACGTACGAGGAGCATTTCCCGCGGACAAGCCCTCCTGCAAACCAGCCAATGCTTCGTGATCCAAGCAATACCTGCTAAACTCCTTCATCAGATCCCCGATCCTCTCGGTGAACCCTCTTTTATTCGCAGCCTGGCGGAACAATTTCAGCTCATCCCGATTCTCCTCCAACACGCTGCGCACAAGCATCCGGTAACCGAAACCGTCCACTTCCTTGCGAGTAATGCCGCCCGTCTCCTGCAACACTCGCCAAGCAAGCCGCTTGAACGTCGACACTTGCGCCCGGATGATCCCGTTTAAACCGAAATTCACCGATAAACTATGCTCCATCGAATACGACATCTGATCCGGCACAATCAAAATAACCGCCGGCCCAAGCGGATCCCGCTCAAGCTCCTCTGCAATCTCCCGCTCCATCAACGTCGTCTTCCCCGTCCCGGCCCGGCCGGTCACAAAACGCAAAGTCATCGTCCTTTCCCTCCAATCAAAATAAAAATCCCTATCACCCTACCTTTCATTGTACCGAAAGAATAGAAGGACAGGAACTATTTAAGCAACACCTTTTCCGAAAGCACTGCGGGGTCTCACTTGTCCCGCTCATCCCACAGGAGTCGCCGCTCTGCACTCCAATCAACAGGACTCACCTGTATATAAAGTGAAATTGAAAACAGCGATCCATTTTCGAATTGGAGCACTGTTTTTATTGTATAATTAACAGATCAGCGACGGTGCCTGTCACCGCTTTTCATGCTTCTCCTCATCCTGAAATATTGAACTCGATTCCTCTTCCACCCGCTTATCGAGCCGCTTCTCGAACCACTTGCCGACAACCCATAACAAAACGATAATCGAAATGACAATCGCCGTCCGTATCGGCTGCGTCAACAGCGCTTTCAAATCATATCCGATAAAACTAATTGTAAAAATCATGACGAATTTCCCCGCCATCAGAATAGCTAAATAACTTTTCTTCTTCATATTCGACAAACCCGCCACAAGATTCACAAGTGCAGAAGGCGTAAATGGAAAACATATCAATAGAAACAACGGACCAAAACCATTCCGCTCTACCCATCCAATGAGCTGCTGCACTTTCGCATGCCTCGTCAAAAAACGCAAAAAACGATTCCGTCCGTATTTCCGTATAATCAAAAATACGGCATAGGAACCCGCAACCGTCCCCGCCCACGACAAGATGAAGCCATACCAAAGCCCATAAGCTCCTGCATTTGCAAAAACAAACACAAAGAGTGGTAAAAAAGGCAAAAACGACTCTATGAAAGGCAGCAAAAGACCAAAAAAGGGCCCCAATGCCTTATACTGTTCAGCCAACTCAATAATTTTATCAACATCCAACCAATCACCCATTTGCAACACCCTCGCCATGTCAACAATTGTTCCACTAATAGAATAATACTACCAATATTCCCTTTTCCCTTATAGAATACCACCAAAACGCAAAGTTATAGTATAATTTTAGTCATACATATGAGAAAGATGTGACAATATGAGAAAACACCAGTTCATCTCCGGGCTAAAAGCCGGACTCAGTATCGCGATCGGCTACTTTCCAATCGCTCTTACATTCGGATTACTCGCCAAAACAACGGGACTTTCACTCATCGAAGCAACGGCCATGAGCATGTTCGTCTATGCTGGCGCTTCACAATATATTGCACTCAGCCTCATTAATTTCGGAGTCGACCCGGTCACCATCGTCATCAACACATTCATCGTCAACATCCGTCACTTCCTTATGACGGCTTCACTGAATGAAAAGATGCATCGCGCTCCGAAATGGGTCAAAGCAATCTACGCGTTTGGCATTACAGACGAATCATTTTCAGTGCTAGCGACGAGAAAGGAAGAAAAAATCACAACCGCCTTCGCCTTCGGTGTCGCAACCATCGCCTATAGCAGCTGGGTCATCTTCACCGCGGTCGGCCATGTCGTCGGCGCAAACTTGCCCGAATTCCTGCAAGTCGCCATGTCCATCGCGCTATACGCCATGTTCATCGGCCTGCTCGTACCTGCGATGAAAGGTAACCGTAAAGTCATCATGCTCGCTAGTCTGGCAGCTGGCATCCATTGCATCATCTATTTCGGCGAACTGCTATCGACCGGCTGGGCCATACTCGTCTCCACACTAGCATCCGCAATTATCGTCGAAATCATATACACGCGAAGCGGCAAAAACCCCTCGCAAATATTTAAAAACAAGGAGGCAAACTAATGGGACCCACATACTGGTGGATGCTTTTCGGGATGGCACTCGTCACGTACATCCCGAGAATGGTGCCACTCACTTTCCTTGACGGCAAAGAATTGCCTCCAATCATTAGCGGCATCCTCAGCAACATTCCTTATGCCGTGCTCGGAGCACTTATCTTCCCAGCCATCCTCTTCGTACAGGAAGGCAACATCCTATTCGGCATCATCGGCGCAGCAACCGCCTTCCTTATTGCATTTCTCGGCGGCGGCGTCATGCCCGTCGTCCTTGGTACAATCGGCGTACTCGCCATCTACAGCCTTTTCATGTAGGTCAATACCGTTTATTTTGTTAATCGCGGTAGGATTCATTAGGGCTTCGCCCATTCAAGAGACTTCCGCACTCATTCAAAAAGCCGCCCCATAACCGGAGCGGCTTTTCATTATTTATTCGTCAACTTCATGCCCTTGCTTCTTCGCCCTTTTCACCATTCGCGTCGCATACCAGAAACCGACCGTCAGCGAAAGCGCATCCGCCACATACAAGATCCAGTTATGTGTGTAGCCTGCGTAAACGGAAGCGGCAATGAGCGCAATCGTCAAAGTAAGCCCGACAATATGGTGGAAAGTGACCCGCGTAAAGAACACGACGAGTAATCCGGGAAGAAACAACGCTAAAATTAATTTAGTTTCCAACAAAGCGATATCCATTTTAACCCTAACCTTCCGAATGGTTTAGCGGACAACGAGCAGTCCTAACCGATGATGATCATGTCGATACAGCACCTGTTGCATGAGGCGTACTTCTCCGTCACGGCCGATCACTTGCAGACGACAATGTGCCGCATTCACTTGAATCGCGTCGTACAATTCTTTTTCATTCGACACTTGGATGCCATTTACAGTACGGATGCATTCACCCGGCAGCAAACCAAGTTTGTCGCCAGGAGACTCAGGCAAAATTCCTGCAATGATAACACCTGTTGGTTTCGGAGCTGCAGCAAAACCGCCTTTGCGTTCACGGACAGCAACGATGATGGAAAGCATCACCCTTCCAATAACTCCGACCAGCAAAGCGGCCCAGCCTAAGATCGGCATCCACCAAGCGAAAGCGCCGATAACAACAACGATTGCGCCTATCGTAATGACAGCTTGTCCGATTTTCGGGAACAAGACGTCAGGGAAGCTCGCTCTCGCAATTTGCGAGAAGCCGATAATGATCGGAACAGGCAAAAAGCTGAAAGTAGTAGCGCCCAATGTCAACTGAGGCCAATACGGCGTAAATGCCAACATGAAGTCACCCGGTACAAGAAAAACGATTGGCAACAGCCAAAGCCGTTTCGCTTTGAAGGCGGCTGCCCGTAACCCCCGGTTTGTATTCGTTAAGAAAGGTGAAGCATAGCGAGCGATGTGGCGGCGAATAAGGACTCCTTCTGCAATAAGGAAAAGTCCAGCGATGACAGGAACCGTCAATGCCAAGTCGCCGAACAAGTCAAGATCGGCTACAGTCCAACCACGAAATGCAAAATCCGGAACGAATTGCTGAAGTGCATATAAGCCGAAAAATGCGATTGCCGCAAAATAAATCGGTGACGTCGCTTGATAATAAAATGAAATCATCGCTAAAATGGCAGCCGCCGAGAATAAGACGATCCATCCGATATCGACCGTCAAGCCGATCCCCGACAGCAACACCGATAATATCAGAGCTGGCAACCACGATTCAGCAAGCAGCCTTTTCATCTCCGTCAAACCGGGATGCAGGCGGACTAGGAAACTGCGCCTTTCCCGTTTCACCCGGAAATACCCCAACCCGACCGCTACTACAATAGCAATCAACCAAACTGGATTCAGGAAAAATAGTGCAATCGCCTTTAACAGATCTAAAATTACTTGCTCACCCATCAACCCATCACCATCCCATCCCCGAAAACATGATTATTCTCTATTGTATCAAAAGAATAGTCTTCAGTGTGAGACAATCAATAAAAAAAGCAGGTGCCTGCCCCCTAAACAATTCCGAATTCTACGGGTGACAGGCACCAGAACGATTCTGAATTCAATGGGTGGCAGGCACCGCGTTTTTATTCACTCAGTAAGTGATGGATATAGCCAATTGCGACTTGAAGTTGGATGTCGTTTGCTTTGTCTTTGCGATAGCTCTCTACTTTCTCTTGGAGGGCAGTGAAGAATTTACGGTCCATGATGCTTTCTGCGGACACTCCTGCATCGACCCGGAATGCGTGGACAGCTAGTGCCGTCGATTCATCGAAATAGCCATCATCCCTATCGAGCGAATAGCCGAGCCCCGCCAACAGACGTTGCCCATAAGCGATATCTTCATGGTAATCGCCCGCCGCATAGACATCTGTCGAGAATCGAATATGTTCGGTGAACAACTTATCTTGGATCGATTCAAGGTCGACCTCAACACCTTTGCCATGAATCCACGTTTCTTTTGGCGTGAGCCATTTATGAGTCGACAGCTTCATTTCACCACCATTAGAAAGTTCCATCGTATCTTGCACGGTCCCTTTGCCGAAACTAACTTGACCGATGATGAATCCCCTGCGTAAATCTTTCAATGCCCCGCTAAGCACCTCGCTTGCAGAAGCGCTTCCTTTATCCTGTAGCAACACAACCGGCAATTTTTTCAGCTTCTCATCGAAGGTAAACTCTTCTGAAGGCTCTACGACAAGTGGTGTCAATTGCCCTTTTGCATCTTGCATATAAGCGTAAATCGTATCATCCTGCAATAAACTGCCCGCCACTTTCTCAACAGCACGCAAATACCCGCCCGGATTACCGCGGACATCAATAATAAGCGCTTCAGCACCTCCGCTGATCATCGCATCGGTCGCTTTTTTCCACTCAGCAGCTGTCTCATCGCCGAACATCGTCAAAGCTATGTAACCGAATTTCTTCCCCCGATTTTCCATCAATTCAGCTGAAACGGTTTTCACAGGAATGACGTCCCGCAACACTTTCAGTTCAAGGTGTTTATTCAGATCCGGCCTGTAAATCGTCATCTCCACAGCCGTCCCTTCCTTGCCGCGGATTTTCTTGACGACATCCTGAAGTGTCATCCCGCCAAGCGCCTCTCCGTTGATCCGGACGATTTCGTCATAAGGCAGCAATCCCGCTTTTTCCGCTGGTGACCCTTTAACGGGAGCGACAATAATATACTTTCCGCCTGATCGAGTAATCTCCGCCCCGATTCCCACCTTTTCACCGGCAAGCGACTCCCGATGTGAAGCAGCTTCTTCCTCGGATAAATACGTCGAATACGGATCGCCGATGACATCCGCCATCCCGCGCAAGGCACCTTCAATGAGCCTGTCCCCTTCGACCGGGTACACCGTATTTTCCTGGATGACTCCATAAGCTTCACTAATGACCGGAAACGCCTCTTTCATCGCCCGATCCGCACTCTTTCCCTTATCCGCCGAGCAACCGTCCAATACCAAAAACACACCTGTCGCTATTACTGCTAACAATGCGAACACAAAAAAACGGCTTCTGCGCATCGATACCTTCCCTCCTCCGTTCACTATATGAACAAAGTGGGTCTGTTACGACAACAGAAAACCGTCTTTTCTCAATCAAGATCTTGAACGAGCCCCTCCATCGTCGACTCATCCATCGGTCCGATGATTTTATGGGCAATCGTCCCATCCGTGTTTAGCATATATGTCGTCGGAATCTGAAATGCCTGATACGAATCCCCGACATCTCCCAATTCATCCAAGGGAATCGGGAATGTTAACTCGTATGCGTCAACAAATTCTTGGACAGCTTTCACTCCCTTATTCTCTCCAGTCGTCAAATTGACGGCGACAATTTCAACGTTATCATTCTCTGCAGAGTTCCGATAATAATTCTGCATATGAGGCATTTCCGCCTTGCACGGTGGACACCACGTCGCCCAGAAATTCAAAATGACCTTTTTCCCTTGCAAATCGGATAGCTTTAGCGTTTCACCATTCAATGTCGTCAATTCGAAATCAGGGGGCAAGTATCCCTGTTCCAGTCCGACTTCCCCCGTCTCCACTTCAGCTTCTGTTCCCGAATCAATTTGAACGCCTGAACTATCGATAGGTTCCGCCTTCTTCAAATTCGTGTTGACCATGATCGCCACCATTGAGCCAATTAGCAGCGCGGCGATTACATAACCGATCACTTTCTTATTCAATGCTGCTCCCCCGTTCCGTTTGGATATTCATTGATTGATTCCTGAAGATTGCTATAAAAAATAGACTGACTAAAATTGTTACGAAAAGCGATGGGTTCATAAGCCCTTTCGGCTGAATGGATGCGACAAAAATATGCGCCGCCATAAATAGCAAAGGAAATTGCGCAACCACGGATCTTCCGTTATACACCCACACTACAATTGCTAGACCGATGAAAATGACGGCTGTACCAATACGTACGAATAAGCTTCCTTCATTCAACACGGTCATCATCACTTGGAAAACCGTCTGCACGAGAACTGCACTTGTGAATAAAATCGCAAGCACTTCCATCCCCAGACGCCCCTTTTTCCAATCATACCATGTCTTGCCTATGACAAACACCATTCCAAGTATGAAACCGACAAACCCACCGTTGAAATACACAATCGCAAGCGGTGAATGAATGACCGTCGTAAAATCGGTAAGGATCACAGACAATTTCCATATAATAATCACATAAAAAACAACATCACCGTACCGTTCTGCAGGGACCTTTCCGAATTTCAACCGGACAGCAATATATGCGAGAATGAAAGCGACAATGAGCGCAATCCAAGTGGACGGCACCGTAAAACTGCCAATCAAAAATAAATTCGTTACAGGCATCCCGACAAAACTCCTTTATCTTATATACCACCTATGGTATAGGAAAAAGGCTTAAGTTGCGAGCATATTGATTTCATTTTAACGGATCAAAGGGAACTTTTTGTGAAGTGGGGTTATTTAATAAAACAAGATTATTGAAGAGTTCTCGTTAAACGGCCGCGGAGTTCTCGTTTGCCACGGATGAGTTCTCATTCTGGACGCCGGAGTTCTCGTTTCGCCAGAAAGAGTTCTCATTTCCGCTAGTGAAGTTCTCGTTTACCATCGAAGTGTTCTCATTCCTGCAGCCGGCGTTCTCGCTCTGCCCCAAAATGTTCTCATTTCTTACAAAGGTCCATTCTTTACGACAAAAGCCCATTCTTTCGCTGCCAAGGTCCATTCTTCTCTGCTCTCTATAGTTCCCACCGATATATACTCATTTCACTCCCAACACCAATCTCACCTCAAAAAAAATCCGCCCTTTAAAGGACGGATTTCATTTAAAATGATACGTATCTTAATGGGTTCACAGCGCTTGGACCTGAAGCAGTCCAGTTGCCGATGTGAATTTCAAAATGGAGATGGGGTCCGGTCGAATTGCCCGTGTTGCCTGAGGCAGCGATACGTGTTCCTTTGTCGACGACCTGTCCTGTGCTCACGCCTATCTTAGAAAGATGGCCGTACACACTTGTCAAAATTTGGCCGTCCGACGAGTGGGTGATCATAATGACATTCCCGTAGCCGCCCATCTGTCCCGCGTATGAAACGACTCCATCTGCAGCTGCCACGACAGGAGTTCCGATCGGCGCGGCGATATCAGTTCCGCGGTGTTGGCGCTTCGTCTTGAAGATTGGATGTGTTCGCCATCCGAAATGGGAAGATAAACGCCCATTTGCAGGTCTTGTCCAGAAGCCGTTTGACACTTTTGGCAAGTTGCCCGGATTCGCTGCGGCTGCCGCTTCCCTTGCCTTCCGTTTACGCTCTTCCTCTTGACGCGCAAGTTCAGCCATCCGTTTCTGTTCGGCGATGACTTTCTCTTCAAGCGCCGCTTCCACTTCAATCGTTTCGTGGTATTCTTCCTCTAATTCATCCTTTTCAACCTTCAGCTTTTCCTGCTCGGCTTCCAATTCGTCGACCAGACCGCTTTTCTCTTTTTTCTTGGAAAGGAGAGATTCTTTGAGACGATCAAGTTTTTCTTTGCTCTCTTCCAGTTCAGCCAGTTTCTTCTCAACTAGCGCTTTTTCGGTTTCAAGCTGCTCAATGTCTTCCTGTTGCTTTCGCATAATATCACGGTCTGCATCCATCAGCGTTGACACAGCTGAAAAACGGTCAATGAAATCCGCAAAGCTGTTGGCACCGAGAAGTACATCGATATAGCTGACATTTCCGCCCTTCACTTGCATGGCCCGCACACGTTCGCGGAGCACGACATCACGTTCTGCTATTTTCTTCTCAAGATCAGCAATCGATGCTTTCAACTCAGTGATTTCTTCATTTGTTTTATTGATTTTATCAATGACGCGATTAATGTTTGCGTTTGTTTCTTCAATCTCTTTATTCAAAGCAGAAATCTGGCCTAAAATCTTTTCAATTCTATTCTCATTCGTCTTAATTTCATTAGACTTCTGATCCATATTTGCTTTGATATTACGTTTTTTCTGTTCAGTTTGTTTTTGCTCTTTTTTCAAATCACTTAATGTGCTTGCCAAGACTCCTGTTTCACCGACAACTGTTGTCAGTAAGAAAACAATCGCAAAGCTTGCTAAAATCCATCTGCGCTTAATCAAATTCTTATTTCCCCCTTTAAGCTTATGCTGCAGGTTGATTCAATCACGATTCGGCTGAGTGTGGGACAGCAGCAAGGTCCCTATAACGATAATCCAGCCTACTAGACTCTAAGAAATTTGCGTACAGACATGAAACTGCCCCAAACTCCGATAAATACGCCCATGAACAACAGAAGCCCATTTACTTGCAGGATGAAAGGCGTCGTACTCAATAGTTGGAAGAGTTCGTTTTGCAGACGCGGCTCCCATTGTGAATACAACTCATAATACGAGATTGATATGACAGCCATCGGAATGATGGAGCCGAGAACACCAAGCCAAACACCTTCTAATATGAACGGAATCCGCACGAAACTATTAGTTGCTCCAACTAGTTTCATAATCTCAATTTCTCGACCTCTCGCAACAATTGTAAGACGGATCGTATTCGAGATTAAGAACATTGCCGTGAACAATAATGCTAATATGAGCCCCATGCCAATGTTTCTGCTCATTTTCAGCACATTGAACAGCTTCTCAATTTTCCCTTCACCATAAACGACTTGATCCGTATTGTCATATGTACCGATTTCTTTTGCAATTTCGGCCGTCTGGTGTGGATCTTTCGCTTTCACATAAAACGCGTCCCCTAATGGGTTGCTTTGTTTATAAAGATTCAGTTCATCCCCGAAGGACTTGATCATCTTGTCCAGTTCTTCGTCCTTTGTCGCATGGATGACTTCACTTACACCGGGAGTTTCCCGGACTTGCTTCTCTAATATTTTGATTGCCTCGGCATCTGCTGCCGGCTCTGTAATGACTTTGATTTCAACGTCATTCTCAAGATTATCCGCCAATTGGTTCAAGTTCATCATGATAACGATGAACACCCCGACGAGCAGAAGTGTGACCGTAACTGCACTGACAGAGGCGAACGTCATCCAGCTGTTCCGGCCGAGGCTTTTCAGGCTTTCTCTGAGATGCCGCCCCATCGTCCTAGCTTTCATAACCGTATACCCCTTCATATTCATCTCTCGTAATCATCCCGCCATCGACAACGATGACACGATGTCTGATCGTATTGACAATCTCTTTATTATGCGTGGCCATGACGATTGTCGTGCCGCGCGCATTGATCTGTTCAAAAATTTTCATGATTTCCCAAGATGTTTCTGGATCCAAATTACCAGTAGGCTCGTCCGCAATGACAACTTTCGGAACGTTGACGATGGAACGCGCAATGGATACCCGTTGCTGCTCTCCGCCCGATAATTCATTCGGGAACATCCTCGCTTTTTGCGTCAATCCGACAAGCGCCAATACATCATTTACTTTTTTCCGGATTTGCTTCGGTGATTCCTCGATTACTTCTAGCGCAAATGCGACATTCTCGTAAACATTCAATTTAGGAAGTAGTTTAAAGTCTTGGAAGACGACGCCAATTTGCCTTCTTAAATAAGGAACTCGCTTATTCCTCAAGGTTGCAAGATTAATGCCATTAATGAATATGTCACCTTTTGTCGGGGCTTCCTCTCGGTACATCATTTTGATGAACGTCGATTTCCCCGCTCCACTCGGTCCAACGACATAAACAAACTCGCCTCGACCGATTTCGACGTTGATGCCATTTGCGGCAACAACCCCATTCGGGTATTTCTTATAAACATCTTTCATCACAATCATGTAAAAACCACCTGAATAATATTGTTTTCCTTATTTTTTGCCGACAAACATATTATAACATGCATAGGCTTGCTAAGTATTACAGATATGTTTCATTTAGTTCGACATATTTTGCCATCGTTTCAAAGTGTAATCCTTCGGCAATAAAGAAGGATGGTTTTTCCAATGGCGGAGGGTGGTAAATGAAAAAAAGAACGCAACAGCCAGTTTCAGCCATTGCGTTCTTTTCATTCACTTTATTTCTTTTCAGACAACCATTTTGCGACTGCATCCAATTCTTCCCCTTGGATCAAACCGCCAGGCATGCCGTTCGAAGTACCGTTTTCAATGATATCGTGGATTTCATCTTCAGACAGCTCGGATCCGATGTTCGCCAATGCCGGAGCATTTCCACGTCCTTCAAGATTTCCACCATGACAAGTTGCGCAGCTTGATTGGAAAACTTTATCCGCGTCTACACCAGCAGTACTGCCGTCCGTGCCGCTGTCGCTCGCTTTGTCTCCGCCGCCGCACGCACCAAGTACAAGCGTTGCACCAAAGATAACTGCTAAAAGCTTGTTTTTCATTCTTTTTCCTCCTGTCATATAATGCTGTGCTACATCCCTTAGTATACCAAAGGATCGGGATCGTAAACTGTGGTGGGAGTCGTCCATTTTTATCAAATTGATGACAAATTGGAAAGTTTTACACCAACAATCCCTTATTCACCTTTATCCTTTACTATAGACGTAAACGCGGATTTCAAACCTCCAGATTTGGGATGGAAGGTAAATAAAAAAAAGCGCACCGAAGTGCACTCTTTTAAATCAATCAAGCAATGCGCGAACGCAAATACGCGTTGATAAATAGATCGATTTCTCCGTCCATGACCGCGCCAACGTTTCCTGTTTCTTCGTTCGTGCGGTGGTCTTTCACCATGGAATACGGATGGAACACATAAGAACGGATTTGGCTGCCCCAACCGATTTCTTTTTGTTCACCGCGGATTTCAAGGAGTCTTGCTTCTTCCTCTTCGACCTTGATTTGATAAATTTTCGCTTTCAACAAGTTGATGGCGCGTTCCCGGTTTTTAATTTGCGAACGTTCCGTTTGGCATGTAACGATTGCCCCTGTTGGAATATGTGTCATACGAACGGCGGAATCAGTCGTGTTGACGTGCTGTCCACCCGCACCGCTTGAACGGTACGTATCGATTTTGACATCTTCCATTTTCAAATCAATGTCAACATCTCCGTCAAACTCAGGCATTACTTCAATCGAAGAGAATGATGTATGACGACGGCCTGAAGAATCGAATGGAGAAATTCGGACAAGACGGTGAACGCCTTTTTCCGCTTTTAAATAGCCATAAGCATTATGCCCTTTGATTGAAAGCGTGACGGATTTTACTCCCGCCTCATCGCCAGCTTGGTAATCAAGCGTTTCGACTTTAAAGCCTTGTTGCTCAGCCCAACGCGTGTACATGCGAAGCAGCATGGATGCCCAATCTTGGGATTCTGTTCCGCCTGCGCCTGAGTGAATTTCAAGGACTGCATTGTTTTTATCGTATTCATCGCTTAAAAGCATTTGCAAGTCGAAGTCTTCCATTTTTTTCTTGAACTCTTTTAGCTCGCTGAACAATTCTTCCTGTAATTCCTCATCAGCCTCTTCACGAAGCAATTCCAATGTCATTACAAGATTTTCTTGAGTGTCGTTCAGTTCGTTGAATTCGCCGACTGTATCTTTTAATGCGTTTGATTCTGAAATGACTTTTTGCGCAGATTCCTGATTATCCCAGAAGCCTGGTTCGAGCATCACTTCGTCTAGTTCTTGTATACGTGCCTCTTTGTTTTCTAAGTCAAAGAGACCCCCTAAAGTCCGCTAATTTCTTAGCTGTTTTGTCGAGTTCGTTGCGAACATCGGATAATTCCATCATAGTTGTTTCCTCCTGAAAGTAAATTCAATTTGATACAGGATTCCCGCTACAGACAGATGCTTTCCGCGGGCACGGCTTCAGCCGCTTCCCTCGCTGCCTTTCGCACCAATCCTTTGTAATGAACATAAAACGAAACTTCCATCAGCAAACGCATCGGGCGTTTACTGATGGGAGTTAGTATCTCATGATTTTGCCTCAGCAATCAAGCTTTGCCGTGACAGTTTTTGTATTTTTTGCCGCTTCCGCATGGGCAAGGATCGTTACGACCGATGTTGACCGCGCGGCGCACTGGCTTTTTCGTTACTTTTTCTCCGTCCTCTTTCGGGTTGACGGCCTGACCTTTTGCAACTTCCTCACGCTCTAGGTTGTTGCGGATTTCAGCTTTCATGACATATTTCGATGCATCATTTTCTATAGATGCGACCATGTCTTCGAACATTGCAAAGCCTTCGGATTGGTACTCACGAAGCGGATCCGTCTGGCCGTACGCACGCAAGTGAATTCCGTGACGCAATTGGTCCATCGCGTCGATATGATCGGTCCACTTCGAATCGATTGCCCGGAGCAAGACGACTTTTTCGAATTCGCGCATCCGGTCTTCCGACATTTCAGCTTCCTTCTCATTATATCGTTCAATGACCGCATCGTGAATCAATGCCGTCAAATCTTCAGCAGATTTTCCATCCATATCTTCCGCAGTTAAACGGCCTTCCGGCAAAAGGTTTGCGCCTAGGAAATCTTCAAGGCCTTTCAAGTTCCATTCTGTATCCTTTTCGTCCGGTGCATGCATTGCAACTACTCGGTCGATGACATTCGTCAACATGCCTTCAAGCACTTCACGAATATTTTCGGACGCCAATACTTCATTACGTTCTTTGTAAATGATTTCACGCTGCTGGCGCAAGACATCATCGTATTGAAGCAAACGTTTCCGGGAATCAAAGTTATTCCCCTCAACGCGTTTTTGAGCAGATTCCACGGAACGAGACACCATTTTCGACTGAATTGGCGTTGTATCGTCCATTCCAAGCTTCGTCATCATGCCTTTCATTTGCTCGGAACCGAAACGGCGCATCAATTCATCCTCAAGAGAAAGGTAGAACTGTGTCACACCTGGATCCCCTTGACGGCCTGAACGTCCGCGCAGCTGATTATCGATACGACGGGATTCATGCCGCTCTGTACCGATGACCGCTAATCCGCCAACTTCTTGGACGCCTTCGCCAAGCTTGATGTCCGTACCACGGCCCGCCATGTTCGTCGCAATTGTAACGGCGCCTTTTTGACCCGCTTCCAAAATGATTTCCGCTTCACGGCCATGGTTTTTCGCATTCAAAACATTATGCGGAATGCCATACTTCTTCAGGAAGTTCGAAATGATTTCAGACGTTTCAATCGCAACCGTACCGACAAGAACAGGCTGTCCCAACTTATGACGATCCCGGATGTCTTCAGCAACCGCTTTATATTTTCCATCCATTGATGAATAAATCAAATCCGGACGATCATCCCGCGCAATCGGGCGATTCGTCGGAATGGCGATGACATTCATATTGTAAATATTACGGAACTCTTCCTCTTCCGTTTTCGCAGTACCTGTCATTCCGGAAAGCTTGTCATACATACGGAAGAAGTTCTGGAACGTGATCGTCGCGAGCGTCATCGTTTCATTCTGAACTTCCAAGCCTTCCTTCGCCTCAATCGCCTGATGCAAGCCATCGCTGTAACGGCGGCCTTTCATAAGACGGCCTGTGAATGAATCGACGATAATTACTTCGCCCTCTTGGACGACGTAATCGACATCGATATGCATACTTGCATGCGCCTTCAACGATTGGTTGATGGCATGGTTTAATGTCACATGCTTCAAATCGAACAGGTTATCGATGCCAAAAGCTTTCTCCGCCTTATCGACACCAGATTCCGTCAACACGACACCTTTCGTCGACTCATCGTAGGAATAGTCCTCTTCCTTTTTCAACGTCGTCGCAAAACGGTTCGCCAAACGGTAAAGCTCCGCTGATTTTGCGGCTTGTCCTGAAATGATCAACGGTGTACGCGCCTCATCGATCAAAATGGAGTCAACTTCGTCAATGACCGCATAATGGAGCGGCCGCTGCACTTTATGCTCATCATACAACACCATATTGTCACGTAAGTAGTCGAACCCTAACTCATTGTTCGTTGTATACGTAATGTCAGCAGCGTATGCTTCGCGCTTTTCTTCTTTCGACAGGTCGTTCAAGTTCAAACCGACCGTCAAGCCAAGGTATTCAAATAGCTCACCCATCTCATTCGCATCACGGCTCGCTAGGTATTCGTTCACCGTTACGACATGGACGCCTTTTCCTTCAAGCGCATTCAAGTAAACCGAGAGCGTCGACGTTAACGTCTTCCCTTCCCCAGTCTTCATCTCCGCGATATTCCCTTCATTCAACGCGGCAGCACCCATAATTTGTACACGGAACGGATACATGCCAAGAACACGCCGGGATGCTTCACGGACGACAGCAAATGCTTCCGACTGGATATCTTCAATTGATGCTCCGTTCGCAATCCGTTCTTGGAATTCACCTGTCTTCGCTTTCAGCTGTTCGTCGGAAAGCTGTTCCATCTCCGTTGCATATTCTTCAACTCTATCTGCAATATTCTCTAGTCGTTTCAAATCTCTCTTATTCGGATCAAACATTTTATTCAATACGCCTAGCATATAAGTCACATCCTCATTAAGTTCACCCTCCATTTTAACATTGTAAAAAGCACCGTGCAAATAGTCGGAGCCATTTAGAAGGGATTTATTTATATAATTAAATTAAAAACGCATAAAAGACGAAAAAGGCGTATCCTCCCCCACATTTATGCAAACGTAATACTTAATAAGACGTTTAAACGCTTTTAACGTTGCAAACGTCCAGTAACATGTGACCATTGAAAAACCCCTAGACTTCTCCAGGGGTTTGAAAGGACTTATTTAATTCGTTTCAATCAAACCGTACTTCCCGTCTTTACGCTTGTAAACGATGTTTGTACCGTCTGATTCAGAATCCGTGAAAATGTAGAAGTTATGGCCGAGCATGTTCATTTGGAGGATAGCTTCCTCCTGATCCATCGGCTTCAAGTTGAACTGCTTTGTTCGGACTACAGAGAACTCAGTTTCTTCTTGAATCATATCTTCATTGTTGTTCTTATCTTTTTCAACGGATTGCAGGAAGGCTGCGACGCCTTCGCGTTCACGGAATTTCCGGTTCACTCTCGTCTTGTATTTTCGAATTTGACGTTCCAGCTTATCACCGATCAAGTCGATGGCTGCGTACATGTCATCATGGCGTTCTTCGGCGCGGAGTGTCAAATTTTTCATCGGGATTGTAATTTCCACTTTTGTTTGTTTGTCATTATACACTTTCAAATTCACATTTGCAGTTGCAACCGGATCCTCAGCGAAATACCGTTCTACCTTTTGGATCCTCTTCTCGACATACTCACGAATTGCTGGAGTTACCTCAATGTTTTCCCCTCGGATGTTAAAGTCTAGCATAAGAACTCCTCCTTTAATTAACCGTTAATATATACTTCTACATATCCATTTCAATCTCCTTCTTTTATTTGAAGGAAAAATTAAAATCTTGTCGATTTGTGACGAAAATGCATCACAATGGAGTTTTTCAGCTTTTCTTCCCGTCCGTCGGGCCAATTTCAGTTCGCCTGCGCAGTTTCAGCTCATCGACAATCAATTTGGCGACGGAAGGATCTTCAACAAAATCAATACCATATTGGAACCCATCGACTGTATGCTTTTTCCATGCAATCTTTCCATCAATATCGATCGGCGTTTCAAATAAGGTGAATTCAAGCTTTAGATGTATAGAGCCACTCATTCCCTCTACAGGCAAATCGAAACTTGAAATTATTTTCGAGCCGCCAGGGCTAATATCCAACAACAGGCATTTGCCTGGATTGGATTCATTTGTGGACCCTTCCACCAATATTCGAAACGTTGCTTCAAGCGGTGTTCCAAACGAATGCCTGAAATATTCATGGCGCTTGTACAGCATTTCCTTCACCTCATTCTTCATACATTCCTTACATTTAGTATACCAAATGTAAGAATATTTATCGAACTTCAGCCAACTCTTTTGTCCGTCGAATCGTGCCGTCAAGCGTCGAGACGATTTGCTCATTATCGGCGACCGTTGCATGCACGGTCGCATTCACTTCTTCAAGCGATGCGCTTGATTGCGCCAGCAGATCCGCAAATGTTCCAGTCATATGACCGATGTCAGAAGTCTCTTCTGTAACAACCTTCATTTGCGAATCAAACAGTTCGAACTTCTGATGTAACCCGCCCAATGTTTCATGCATTCCCTCGATTTTCTTTTCTGCATCACTCGTCATTGCACCTTGTGCTTTCAATTTCCCGGTGCTCGCCGTCAATATTTGCTGCGATTGGCTGTTCATTTCATTCACATCCATCAAGTTGCTATTGATCTCCAGTAAAGTTTCGGCTGTCATATTCGCCAACTTTCGGATCTCCTCAGCAACGACCGCAAAGCCTTTCCCATGACTTCCAGCACGAGCCGCTTCGATCGACGCATTCAAGGCTAATAAATTCGTCTGCTCCGTAATTGCCGCAATCGATTTCGCCAAACCGTTTGTCCGTTCAATATTTTGTGTAAGCGACCCGAAAGAGCCATTCAGTTCGCCTAACAGCTGCTCGACTTCCTCCATACCAGATCGTACATTGCGCATCAGCCCAACAATTCCGTCCGACTCAGTGCGCAATTCTGCAGCTTCCACATACATCGACTTCGTCTCTTCCCGCATGTCGGCAACGTCCGTTTGCGCCCGTTCCGCGTTTTCGGCAATCATGCCAATATGTTCCGCCTCACGCTCAACGCCCGCCGCAATCGCGTTCATAATTTCAAGCAACTCTTTTTGCGAAGCAAGGTGCCGTTCCGCAGTGTGCCCAATTGACACTAAATCATCTGCCACTTGCTCGACATTGTCATTCAAACTACTGTGCTTCCGTTCCTCTTCCAACGCCTGCGCCTCTCGTTCTGCCGTGAAGCGATTCACCCGTGCCTCCAGTTTCTTCGTCTGCTTAATTTGGATCAGCAGCCCAATTCCCATGAGAAGCAGTGGCAGGATAATACTTCCTTTGCTTGAAGCAATCTGGTCTTGGTAAGGATAGTTCATCAAAAAGACGAGCATTACTACAACCGATAAGCCAAAACCGTACGACATAATACGCATCGACACATGAACACTTGCAATTCCAGCAATGAAAAAAGCGATTCCCGCAGTCGCAATGGAAGGATCCCCGACGATTCCGTTGAAAATAGCTGCTGCCGAGGTGAACCCGATTATTACCCAAGGAAATACTTTTTCAAAAACCGCGGATCTTTTCGATAATAAAAAGAAGAGGATGGACGACAATAAAGGGACCGTCATGCTGATCGTCTTTAACGCATCCTGCCCGGTCAAAAAATAAAAAATCGTGCCGATTAAGCTTGAAGCACCGAGCGTACTAAATAATATGAAATTCTTCTTCGCAAATTGCTCTTGCATCAACTTATCCACATTCTCTGTGTTCACTACCCATTCCCCCTTACCGATTCAGGTAATCAATTTCCCATGTTTTCAATGTATCATGAATAGTCAATTTGTTCCATGTAAAAAAATAGCCCCGAAGAACCTCGGGGCTAGGAGTAAAGCCAACCAGAAAACACCTGATTGACCGCTTATTGCTTTGTATCGTAAAATGTTCCATCCCGCGCTACTTTGCCATACGGGTTGACGTAATTTTTCATATGATCTTTCTTCGATTGAGTCGCGGTAATATCGGAACGAATAAGCTTCATGAAAGCGGAAAGTTCTTTTACGACCTGCTGTTCAAGCGCAACGAGCGCCTTCCCCAATTCTTCTTCTTCCGGTGTGAAGGGAGCAGCAATCTCTGTCTGCAGGGAATCCCGCTCGTCCAAAAGCCGAGTGATTTCCTCAATGACGGCATCCCGATGCTCTTCACCGGTACGGCTCGTTGCCGATAGTAATTGCTGCGCCGTTTCCTGCCACCGGATCATCGCCGGCCGGATCATATTTCGTCCGTATTCGCGTACTGCTTCGTGCGATTGATCTGAATCACTTGCTTCCACGTATCGCGAAACTCCGTAATAATTCCAGCCGCCTCATCATACAGCGCACTGTCATTTTTAATATTGCCTTCAAGCAGGCGATTATTGACAAAATCATAAAGGACCATCATATTTTCGGAAACTTCCACTGACATGTCCAACGTGACCATTAGTTCGGACACAATGGCCTGCGCCTTTTGCGTCGCCGTATTCTTCTCCTCGATATTCCCTTGCTCCATCGCCTTCTTCGCCTGTTGAATAAACTTCAAACAACCATTATATAACATAAGCGTCAACTCGCCTGGCGTCGACGTATTCACCGAATTGTTCTGGTACGTTGCGTATGGATTGTTTATTGCCATAGGTTGCATATCTCCTTTTAAGGGATTGTCATGAAAAACAGATTCCCTCTTACTTGCTATTTTTACTGCCCGCCAAGTGCACTCATAAGACTTGCGGACTGAGC
Source organism: Sporosarcina luteola (assembly GCF_007991495.1). Lineage (GTDB taxonomy): Bacteria > Bacillota > Bacilli > Bacillales_A > Planococcaceae > Sporosarcina > Sporosarcina luteola. The sequence continues at coordinate 78,654 of NZ_BJYL01000016.1, forward strand.
ATTTGCTCTCTGAATAGCGGTTTCCATTGCCGTGAATTGCTTCCAAAGTCGATTTTCGGTCATTTTTAAACGGTCTTCAAAACGCTCGATTTGTTTGTTCATTTCGTTCAACGTCTTACCAAGTGTAAAGGTGTCATTAACAGCGCCAACTTTACCAGCACGTTTTGCAATGGAACTTTGAGCTTCATCAACAGCCGTACGTAATTGTCGGGCCAGCCCATTATTTTTAGTAGGATCCGCATCTTTACTAGCATCATTTGCAAATAGTTCGTGAACTTTATTCGGATCTTCAGCAATTGCTTTTTTCAATTCATCCTCATTGATAACCAATTTACCATTTTCCAAATAGGCAGATGAGGTCGTAATTCCAATATCCTTCAGAGACATTCCGTTCACTGAACCCATCATCGCAGTTCGCATTTTTGTAAGCATTGTGGAAATTTCTGAGTCATTACGCAATGTACCACTTTTCGCCTTTTCTTCCCAAAGCTCAATCTCTTTCTCTTTCATATCCTTTTTCTGTTCAGCGGAAAGCGGTTGGAAGTCACGATATTTTGGTTCACGGATTTGTTTATTCAAATCTTCGATGAGTTTATTATATTCGTCAACATATTTCACGACTGAATCAAAGATTTTGTCGGTGTCGGGAGATGAGTTGAAAGTGATTGTTTTACCACTCTCTGTTACTTGTTTTAAGTTTATTTCAAAACCATTGATTTGGAATGTGTTTGAAGAACGCTCTGTTTTTAGTCCGTTATAAGTGAAGCTTGCATTTTGCCCATTTGAAGATTCTTTATTGATCTTTAATGCTTCTGCAAGGTCCCCTTCGATTTTCAAAGTTCCTGATCCGCTTTGTTTAGCTGAAATAGCAATACTACCCGTGAATTCATCGTAAAAGGCACTCAACCCTGTAGTTTGATTGATTTGTGTAATTGCCGCTCCAATTGAATCATCTAAAGAAAGCTTCACTTCTTGTGCTTTATCTGAACCAGGTACCGATACGTTTAAAGTAACAAAACCATCCGTTGATTTAATTCCTTCAAGCGCTGATAATTTTGTTGTATTCACTTCATCCGATGTTAATTTCTTACCGCCGATTGTAATTTCTCCGCCTTGCAAAGTAGCATTCTTCGCCAATTGATGAATTTCAAGGGTTCCTGAGAAATCACTTGTAGAAGTTAAATTCTTTATAGACACGTGATCCGGCGATGAAACACTTACATTCTTCGCCTGAAAATTCGTCGAAAGAATCATGTTGCTGAACGTACTCTGGCTAAAATCAAACAATTGACGGTTCACTGCTCGATAATCATCCAACTGCCATTCCAAATACTGCTTCTTCTGTGTAATCTTATCCAACGGGATACGATTTGCTGTCATCATATCCTTGATAATTTGTTCTGTATCCATGCCTGTCGCTAATCCACTAATTCGCATTGTTTTTACTACCTCCTCAGATTTTACGGTCGATGAGCAATCCGACAAACTCCTTCATTGCTGCATAAATATCCATAAGCTTTTTCGAAGGAATCTCTCGGACTACTTCGTCTGTTTTTGAGTCAACAATTGTCACATAGTATTCTTTCAGTTCATCGTGCATTTTGAAACGTAATTGTGTGTTGACGCTCTCCAGGAACTTATTCATACTATCGGTCATTTGTTGCGCCTTTTCAACCGGTAGTTGTTTTTCTTCGGCCGATTGTTGCTGGACATTTGCTGAAATCGCTTGTACTTCCGCTACCGTTCCCCCCGTGTCCGGCGCTGCGCTTTCTACCTTTGCTCCGACTTGCTGTGTGACAGTTCCTCCCCCAATTCGTCCAACCATACATCCCAAACCTCCCTGTAATTAAGAAATTCATTACCTTTAATATCGGCTGACTCCCGAAAAAGTTGAGTATGTAGTTTGGAAAATCGGCAATAAAAAAGCGTTACCTTCTCCACCCTCCCAATTATTTCCTTAGTTTCTCTATAAAGTGTAGTGTTTTTATGCCGAAAATAAACTAGTGATTTATTATACAACAAAGAGAGGGATGAACAGCTGTGTTCAAATCCATTAAAACAAAGATCATAACGACGGTCATTGCCCTATTCCTCATCGGTATATCTGCAATTACTGTCAGCAATAATTACCAGGTGAAAGTAAAAACCCAAGACAGCGTAATTCAATCGAGCGAAGCGCTAGTCAATGGGATGAGCAATGCTGTTGAAAACTTCTTCGGTCAATACGGAAAAGGGATTGAGTATTTAGCGTCGACGAATACTTTACGAAATGATGAAGCGTTCAATTCCAGTGAAATGCGCGATACGATGCAACAATTCCTTTCCATCTATTCAGAAGCATTTTCGATTTATTACGCATTACCGAACAAGGAATTTATAGCTTATCCGTCTATGAAGGTCGGGAGTGATTTTGATCCCACAATTCGGGATTGGTATAAAGACGCGACACAATCGACGGATCAAGTGATTTGGTCACAGCCATATGAAGATGCATCGAGCAATGAACTAGTCGTCACTGCCTCGAAAGCCGTTCTTTCAAATGGCATTGTCGTTGGGGTCGTCGGCTTTGATATTAAGCTTTCTGTTTTAAATGATATGATCGCCAACAATGAACTCGGTCATGAAGGCATCCCTTATGTGCTCGACAGTGAAGGAAATGTCATCGTGCATCCGACCTTGCGTGGTGAAAACGTTAAAGAGCGTCCAGATATGAAAGAAGTTTATACTTCCGAGTCAGGCGAAGTCCGATTCACCGACTTGGACACAGGTATTGATAGACTTAATATTTTCGCGACGATACCAGGGTTAGATTGGAAGGTCGGGGCAGTTTACGAAGAAAAGAATATTAATGCATTGGCGAGTGAATTGCGTACGTCCATGCTGATTGTTTCAGCCGTTATGGTTATAGCGATCATTATTGCACTTTATTTCATCATCAATCGAATTGTAAAGCCGATCCGTTCGATTAAAGATATGATGAATACTGTTTCACATGGAGATTTAACCGTTCGCACGGAAATTAAAACAAAGGACGAGATCGGGGACTTAGGACTGCATTTTAATACGATGATCGATCACACGAACGCCATTATAACGACGGTTCATGAGTCTGCCAAAAATGTCATGATGAATTCCGAATCATTAAGTGCAGTGGCGGAAGAAACGAGCGCATCCAGTACGGAAGTTGCTTTTGCCGTCGCTGAAATTGCAAAAGGTGCCTCGAAATCGGCAGAAGATGCTGAACTGGTATCGGAGAGAGCCGAGCGTTTAGGGTCGCAAATCGAAAAAATCATCGAAAAAGCAGAAGTGATGAATGACATCGCTAGAAATACAGGAGCGATGAATACGGAAGGTCGAGGCCGGATGAATGAAATGAAATCTTCCTTCACCAATTGGCAAACCGATTTGCAATCAATGGCGAATGTAATCGGCACGTTAAGTGAAAAAGTGAAAGCGATCGGCGGAGTAATGGAAACAATCACAGAAATCTCCGCGCAAACGAACTTGCTCGCGTTAAATGCAAGTATCGAAGCGGCTCGTGCCGGCGAACATGGGAAAGGCTTCGCCGTCGTAGCGGAAGAAGTTCGGAAACTCGCAGAACAATCCGCCCGGTCAACGGATGAAGTAAAAGCAACTGTCCAAGAACTCCAGATGGAATCTACCATCGTCACCGAGAATATGAACACGACAATCCAGAATTTCAACCATCAGAGCTCTGTCGTTCAGGAGACTGAAATGGCGTTTGGCACAATTTCCTCTCTTATGGATGACATGCAAATCGCCATTGAAGAAGTGACAGGCGAAATCGAACGGGTCGCTACGTATAAGGATGAAGTGGCGCAAACAATCCAAACGATGGCAGCTACATCAGAAGAAACTGCCGCGGCTTGCGAAGAAGTGAGTGCTTCGACCGACGAACAACTACACGCAATTCAATCGGTAGCGAATTCAGCTGAAATCTTGACGAGGCTTAGCGAAGAACTAAGCGCCGCTGTCGAGCATTTCAAGATTTAATCATACAAAAGCATGTGGAGAAGATTTTCTTCACATGCTTTTTTGTTTATTAAAACTAAATCACTTCCCGCAAGCATTTACAAACGACTCGAAGACCCGCAGCGACATTGCATCACCATTCTTCGCCAACTCCTCCGGATGCCATTGCACGCCAATGACAAATGTATGCTCCGTGCTTTCCACAGCCTCTATGATGCCATCATTCGCCGCTGCCGAAGCGATGAGCGGCCTCGCGACATCCTTCACAGCTTGATGGTGGAATGAATTCACCCGAATCAAATCCTTCCCCGCAATCGCTTGCAGCTTTGTCTTCGGCTCGACTTTCACATCATGCGCTGCGTAACGTCTCTTCGACAACTGCTTATGCTGCACTAACGGTTTTTCATACTGCGCGGTCATGTCTTGATAAACTCCACCGCCAAACACAACATTCAACAACTGCATGCCGCGGCAAATTCCTAAAAGCGGCTTATTCGCATTCAGCATCTGCCTTGCAAGCAGCAACTCTGCCGAATCCCGTTCTGGTGTCACCTTCCCAAGTTGCGGATGCGGATCCTCCCCGAAATGAACCGGATCCACATCCTCCCCACCCGTCAACACCAACCCGTCAAGCACACTCGCCACCCGTTGAACGTCTTCGTCAATCCCAGTCGGCACAATGAACGGCACTCCCCCGGCCCGAACAATCGCCTCAATATAAGAAGACCCAAGCGTTTGCGTCCCCGCATCATTTACATCCGTTGTCACCCCAATGATCGGCTTCAATCCATTTCCCCCTTTGTCAAAAATGGCGGGTAGCCTCCAAAGAAGACTGCCCGCCAAGGTTGTTACTTACTATTGTAATCATTTTATTTCGAATTGTAAATTAGGTTCTGAGGGGGCTCTGCGGGTATCGATCATTTCCCGAGTTATATTGTCATTTTATGACCTTTGACCTACAAGGAAATATAATTAAAATGAAAACACCTCCTGCTCAGTTTCACTCGGAAACCGGGTAGGAGGTGTTTTGTTTCATTACTAATTTGCAATCGCTTTCTTTAAAACTTTCACATCTAATGTTAGTGCGTCTACTTGGGCAATGACAGATTTAGTTGGAACAGCGGATTCTTTAAACGTTGCAAGTTGCTCTTTAATTTCAACGATACTCTCAATATTCGCAGCAACTTGTGCGGAAATGGAATCCAATTTTGTATCCACTTCGGCAAATTTACTTCTCGTAAACGCTTCAAGTTTGTCGAACCGCTCATACAATGGTTGAATTGCTTCGTGAATAACAGACTGCAACATTTCTTTCAATTCATTACTCAAGATAATCCTCCTTTCTTATAGTATCTATTTGTTCAATCTCAGTTGTTCGTTATTATTTATCATAACATTTTCTTCATCAAAAACGGATATACAATATAAGGTATAAATCTATTCATCACCAAACCGCAATCGATCCATCCGTCCGCGCTTCAGTCCCTCCTGATAGGACGCCCGTTTCCGGGTCACGCCAAATGATTTGGCCTCGCCCGAAAGAACCACCGTCCAAAGTCGGAACGATTTGATGCCCTAACCGAGTTAGCGCCTGGGCGATATGGTTCGGGAAGTTCGGTTCAACAGTCACTTTATTCCCTTCAATCCATTGCCAACGCGGTGCGTCAAGCGTCGCCTGTGGATTCAGATGATAGTCGACCGTGTTGACGACGACTTGAAAATGGCCTTGCGGCTGCATGAATCCACCCATGATGCCGAACGGACCGACCGCTTGTCCATCCTTCGTCAAGAATCCAGGGATGATGGTGTTGTATGTACGTTTGCCTGGCTTCAAGACGTTTGGGTGCGTTGGATCTAGCGAAAAGTCCACACCGCGGTTTTGCATCGCGATGCCTGTCCCAGGTACGACGACTCCAGACCCGAAGCCCATATAATTCGACTGGATGAATGAAACCATATTGCCCTCTTCATCCGCAGTCGCCAAATAGATTGTTCCGCTTCTTGGCAGCTCGTACGGCTCGGGAACTGTTGCACGCGCTTTAATTTCCGCCGCCCGCTTTTTCGCATATTCCTTCGACAGCAATTGTTCCACGTCAATCGGCATATCTTTTTCTTCTGTAATGAAAGCTTTTCCGTCAATGAAAGCAAGTTTCATCGCCTCGATCTGTTCATGCAGCGACTGCACGTCACCAGAAATTGCCGGATTCATTTCAGAGAAGATATTAAGCGCCATGAGCGTCACTAACCCTTGCCCGTTCGGCGGAATTTCCCATACGTCATAGCCTTTATAATTCGTGGAAATCGGATCAACCCATTCAGCTTTGTAGTTTTCAAGGTCGGATTTCCGTAAATAACCGTTGTTTTCCGCAACATGCGCAGCGATTCGATCCGCAAGTTCCCCTCTGTAGAAGGACTCTGCATTCGTATCACCAATTGCCCGCAATGTTTGCGCGTGTCCTGGAGACTTCCACATTTCTCCGATTTCAGGAGCCCGCCCGTCCGGGGCAAACGTTTTGAACCATTCCTCGAATTCAGCGGAATCGAGCGATTTGAATCGATTATAAGCGATTTTCCAATACTTCCCCAAAATCGGCGTGAGTGGATACCCTTCTTCTGCATAGCGGATCGCAGGCGCAAGCGAATCGCTCAACGGCAGATTCCCGAACCGTTTCGCTAGCTCCGCCCAAGCTGCCGGGACTCCTGGAACTGTAATCGGTGTGAAGCCGAAAGTCGGAATTTTCTCGTGCCCCGCCGCTTTCATCGCGTCTAGCGTCAATGCTTCCGGCGCAGGTCCTGATGCATTCAAGCCGTACAGCTTATCTTTCATCCAAACAATCGCGAACGCATCGCCGCCGATTCCATTCGTTGTCGGCTCGACGACGGTTAGTGCTGCGGCCGTCGCAATCGCTGCATCTACTGCATTTCCGCCCTTCTGCATCACTTCAATGCCCGCTTGAGACGCCAGTGGCTGCGATGTCGCCACCATTCCTTTTCGTGCGAATACAGTGTGGCGCGTTGTCGTTGATGGGTTGTATAAATAATCCATGAAAACTCCCCCGTTTTTATTCTATTATACGATACTTTCCGACAAGTGGATTAAAACTTTAGAATAATTGATTTTTATTTAGAAATAAAAAAAATCCGCCAGATACAGATTGCATCTTTGCGGAATTGATTTTGAGAATAGCTAGACTATAAAACTTTTTTCAAACGATGGACTTCTGCTTGGGTTGATAAAAGTGATGAGTTTAAAACTTCAAATTTTGCATCGATTGTTCCCACTTTATCCTCTAGTCGTTTAACATCTTCTTTTAAGACCTTGACATCAGCTTTCACTTCTTGAATATCTTCTTTCAACTCAGTTTTTGTTTCTTTCAACTGGTGAGATAGCTCCAAAATCGCTTGTAAGATCGCTTCTTGGCTTACGGATGAACTCATTTTCTTCAGCTCCCTCTTCTCAATTTACGGACGTCTTTTCTGTCTATCCATCATAACACGAAATCTGATGACAATCCTCTATAAATCGACAAAAAAGGACGGCTAAAAAAGCCGTCCCTTCTATGTGATCTTCTTATTTTAAAAAGTCTGGTTGTGCAAAAGCAGGGTTTGGATATTTATAGAAACCTTCGCCTGTTTCCCGGCCAAGCTTTCCTTTATCGATATATTCTTCTTTCAAGAGATCAGCTACTTTCTGGGCTTCCGGGTTACCGGTCGCTTGAGCTTTTGCTGATACGATATTGTAGGCAGTCGTTACGCCGACAACGTCCAAAATAGCGAATGGGCCTAAAGGTGCCCCTGTCCCGATCATCCATGTTTTGTCGATCGTTTCGACATCAGCGATTTCCCTTGCGAGCAACGTCTGTCCAGCATCCAAAAATGGCACTAGAAGTGAGTTCAAAATATAGCCTGGCTGCTCTTTATGCAATGGCAATGCTACCATGCCAATCGCTTTTGCAAATTCAATGACTTCGTTGAACACTGATTCGTCCGTTCCCGGATGTTTCATCACTTCAGCTGTGTTGTTTTTCCAAATTTCATTTGCAAAGTGAAGTGCTAAAAACTTCGCAGGACGTCCTGTTGCTTCAGCGAACTGACTTGGCAATAAAGTCGATGAGTTCGTAGCGAACACTGTTTTTTCAGGTGCAACTTGTCCTAATTTCTCGTAAAAATCGGTTTTAATGCTGACAACTTCAGGAATCGCTTCAATCACAAGATCCGCGTTTTCAACAGCCTTTGCAAGATCGCTATTGAATGAAATTCGTCCAAATGCCGAATCTACATCTGCGTCTGTCGCGCTCATATCCGCCTTATAAACCTCTTTCAACTTCGTAATTCGTTCTTTCGCCTTATTCAACGCCTCGTCATTAATATCATAAACCGAAACATTGAAGCCTTTAAATGCTGTCTGATAAGCGATTTGGCTGCCTAAAACGCCGCTTCCTGCCACCGTGACATTTTTGAATTCCATCATTATCTGCTCCTTTCAATCTATAACCAACGAACTATTATCATTATATAACAATAATAATTCCTCGACATCTATTTTGCCTACGACTATCCGTTATCATTCATTCCCTTTTTGTAAAGATGTAACCTTCCTTGCAGTGACATCCATTTCTTCAGCCACGGTTCGACTATCGACAGTCAAATTATCGATGATTTTGCTCATCTCCTGCAAATTAGCAGAGTTCTCTTCTATAATCGCCGCAAAATTGTTCGTGGCATCTTCAATTTCCGAAGACTGCCCAATCATTTGATTGGAAGAAGAGGCGAATTGGACAAGCCCTTCATCCAAATGTTCGAGTGTTGATGTGATCTTTAAAATCTGGTTTGAAACCTGTTCTGTCGTCAGCGTATTTTGCTCAATTTTCTCGCTGCTCTCCGCCATTTTTGTAAAGGCAGCGCGATTGCTTACATTCAACTCGGATAAATTAGCTGTAATTTTCTCCGTCGTCTCATTCGTCACCTCAGCCAATTTCCGGATTTCTTCAGCGACGACCGCGAATCCTTTGCCTGCTTCCCCAGCCCGAGCCGCTTCAATCGACGCATTAAGGGCAAGTAAGTTCGTTTGTTCTGTAATTCCTTTAATAAGAGCCGTAAATTCATTCGTCTCTTTCAATTTATCGGATAAAGAAAGATACGTTTCGTGTAAATCAGCAATGTTTTTCTTCAATATAGCCATGTCTGTGGACAAAACGTCAATTTGCCTGTTCCCTTCAACTGCCACGCCATTCGCTTCACTTGAGTCTCTTTTTAAGCCATTCGCCAACTCGAACAGGGAAGCGATGCCATCTCTCATGGAGACAGAGTTTTGGGCAATCGCTGAAATTTGATCCGCCTGTGACTGGCTGCCGTCCGCCATCTCATCGACAACGACTGACATATTGTTCTGCGAAGCCATATTTTGCTGAATGCGTTCATTCATGCCTGAAATGCTGTCGATAATTCCCGCTACATTCTTTTCCAAAATAGCTTTTTCATTCTCCTGCCTTTTTGCATCTTCAGCAAACTCTTGCGTATAAGCCGCAACTTGCCTGAATTGTCCGGTTGTCAATCGCATAATGACGATGAACATGAACCCGAGAAGTATGTATAGAAGGAGAACATAACTGAATAATGACCTTACCAACTCTTCAGAAGTCGTCAACTGATTGGTGAACAACAGGACATACCCATAAATATAACCAAAAAGGAACGTTGGTAACTTCAACTGAACCGCAGAAAAAATCGCCAAGAACAGGACAATCACTATCGTCTTCATAGTCCCGCCATATACGATATTTACAATCAAAGCCATTGTGTACACATGAAAAATAACCGCGTACGGATACCAATTCGGTTTCTTCAAAAACTTAGCGAAAAGGAAATAATAAACGACGACACCCAAAAAATCGATACCATATATAATCGTCTGTCCTACATCTTTCGTCACAGCAGCCAACAAAACCGCTGCAAATAATGTGATTCCCATCGTAATCACCATTAACCGGTTCTTTTTCATCAAATCTTTCAAAACCAACTGCTCAATCGTCTGCACCATATTGCCCCCTTATTACTAGTCTATATTCTTATATCGGTATAACTTATAACTTCTAAAGACACAGGTAATATGTAACGCAATTCGAACAAGAGGTTTTATTGACAGGAGTTAGGAGGCAAACAGATTAAAGATCAAAAAGGGGACTGCCCAGATCGTCGACATTCATCGACTTCTGACCAGCCCCCAAATCTAAAACCGCCATATTTAGTTCATGATAATAAAAAAGTTAGATGCGCGTCTGGTAGATAGGTTAAATGTATTTACAACGCTTTTTTCAGCTTAACGACTTCTGCCTGTGTATCAAGCAAGCCTTTCGTAAACACATCCATCTTGGCATCGATGGTTTCAAGGCGCTCATCCGTCTTCACCATCCACTCTTTGATGCTTGCCACGTCTTCTTTTAATGTTGCGACATCCGATTTCAATGTCCCCACGTCTGACTTCAATGTTTCTACATCCGATTTCAGTGTTGCGACATCTGACTTTAATGTTGCGACATCTGATTTCAACAGACAAATTTCATCTTTGACTTCTTTGATGTCAGCCTTCCATTCGTTCCTGCTCTCCTTTACCTGAGCGGATAATTCAAGGATGGCTTGTAAAATGACTTCTTGGGTAACAGCTTGGCTCATTGTTTTCCCCTCCCTATTTTTTGATTGTATATAAAATGAAGGTCATAAGGTGCGATTGTTAAACGACATATTTCTATCAATTCCTTCTCATTCTATCATAAAAACAGGTATCTTACGAAAGGAAATGGGTAGTCATTTTATGCCATTTCGACATACAACTCTTACTCTGACAACTTCTCCATTTTGACAACTGCCTTCGTTTCATTTAAATATGTAATCCGGTAAGTGCCGACTACTGTGACGCGTCGATTTCTGAAAAGTGACAGCTCGCCTGTTGTCGTATGGAGCCACACCCGATTTGTTAAAGAATAGCGGGCTCTGTCCCAATCAATGCTAACTACGGCAACCTCTGTCACCTGCCAATCCTGATTGGCATACGACTGCATGTCCCGAATCGATTTTCCAGTTTCATTCACACAAAAAATGAGCAATGGAACCGTAAGCGCGAGCATCAAGATGCCGACAATGGCAAAATTAAAAACCTTGGATTTCTTGAGCCGCTGCGGGTTGAGGAAGACAACGACAAAAGAGGCATACAGAAAAAACGCGCAAATGGCCAATATAGCGATGTAAATGAAAGAAATGCCGATAAAGTGCAGAACGAATGCCGCAAAAAGGCTCACAGGCAAATACGTCGAAATGAGTACGGTCAGACCAAGCATGATACAGGCACCGGACAGGAGAATCATACGAATGACGATCCTTTCCCGTTTACTGTCTTTTTCATCCCTCTTAAAAGGCGTTTTCGTTTTTTTTCTCCCCATCCGTCTTCCTCCCTTTTTTCCGTTGTTCTTCAAATACGAAAAAGAGAGAGGAAGGTTTCAATTTCCTGTTAAGCTGCCGCACTCGTTGCGCCTCCATAGAAAAAAGGTTGCCCCAGAAGTAAGTTATAAACTTACCTCCTGGACAACCTACACTAACGCTTTCCTGAAAATCAATTCCCCATCCGAATCATACTCGTGAATAAACTCAAATCCCAAATCTTCATAAAGACGAATCGCTCCAGTGTTCTCCGCATACACACTCAAATAGATTGGCTGCTCGCCGTATTCCGACAGCATCCGCCCAATCAGCAGCTCCGTGAAACGCCTACCATATCCTTGCCGCTGAAACCGCTCATCTATGAGTAGCCGATCCATCCATAAATTGCGTCCGCCTTGACTATCCAGCAGCGCACCATACATCGCAAAGCCAACTAACGAGCCATCCGCATACAATCCAACAGGCCGAAATTCCGGCCAATCCTTAGCGTCTTGCAGACATTCTACAGGCGACTCAATGAAACCGAGCTGATCTTCAGCCATTCGGAGAGCGAGCACCTCGTCCTTGTTTGTCTCATCTACTATTCTTATTTCGTATTCCATGCTTCTCCCTCTTTCATCCGTGTCAATTACAAAGTGGTAAATACATTTTCATCTCTAGATACACAGTACAAGTAGGTATCCTTTCAACAACCTGATCTACAGTAATTTTGAAATGGACTAATATTTCCGCAAAAACACTTCCTTACCAATATTAATATATTAACCAAATTAAGAACACTATTATTATTTATTCCTAGCTAAACATTTATCATAATGATCCGAAATGAAAAGTTGTATGTGAATTTACCTATAGAAAGAGAAGGTGCGTCCATGTTTAAGTCTATTAAAACCAAAATCATCGTTACAGTATCTGTCTTGTTCATTATCGGCATGACTGTCATGACTGCACTTTCAAGTCTTCATGTGAAGGATAAAACAAGGGAAAACCTAATCATGCAAAGTGAAGTGCTTGTACATGAAGTAGGCTCTTTTGTTGAAAACTTCATAGATCTACATGAGAAAGGAATCACTCAGCTGGCCAATTCCTCTCACTTAACAGATTTTGCAAATGCAGACGGAAAGCTTGATGAATACATAACCGGAGTGGAACAAGAATTCAATTCATTCCTAACTTTATACGATAATACGTCTATGCTTTATTTCGCGTTGCCGTCGAAAGAGATGCTAACTGTTCCAAACGCTGATTTGGGCAGTGACTATAATCCAACTGAATATGAATGGTACCAAGAAGCGGCCGCAAAACCCGACAAAGTTTATTGGACAGAACCGCATATAGATCGTGCGACAGGCGAGTACACGATAAGCGCTATAAAAGCGGTACAAAAAAATGGTGAGCTTGTCGGTGTATTAGGTCTTGATATCCGGATGGATGAATTGGCAGCAGCCATTTCAACTAAAGATATTGGCCATAAAGGATTTATTGCACTTTTTGATACAAAAGGTACAGCAATGGTGCATCCAGAATCGGCAGGGGAAAATATAATCAACTTGCCCTACGTAGCTGAAATGTATGATTATCAAAGCGGTAGCGAACGTGGCGAATTTCAATACACTGATGACGGCGTTTCAAGGGTCAATACATTTGCCACTGTGTCCAGCTTAGGATGGAAGGTCGCTGCGATATACGATACGAGGGAAATTGATCTGTTAGCCAACTCTATGCGATTTGGCATGATTATTATTGCTGGCGGTATTTTAGTATTACTTATTGCAGTTCTTTATCCGATCATCAACCGTACAGTAAAACCAATTAGCAAGCTTAAAATGCTTATGCAAGCAGTTTCTAATGGTGATTTGACTGTCAGATCGACCATTAAAACAAAAGATGAAATCGGTGAACTTGGAAACTACTTCAATAAGATGCTTGAAGACACAAATGCTATAATCTCTGTCGTCAATCAATCTGCAGAGGACGTACGCACACGTTCCGAAAGCTTAAGTGCAACCGCCGAGGAAACAAACGCCTCCAGCAATGAAGTGGCGCACGCTGTCGGGGAAATCGCGAATGGTGCATCCCGCTCTGCTGAAGATGCTGAAGCAGTTACGGAGCAAGCTGAATTATTAGGTAAGGAAATCAATGGAATTGAGGAGAAGGCTGCGCAAATGCAGGAGCTTGCCACAAGGGCAAGCGACATGAATTCCAGTGGACAAACGCAACTGAATGAGCTAAAACAATCTTTTGCGGGCTGGGAAATTGAAATGCGATCCATGGCTGACGTCATTGACAGCCTCGAAGAAAAAGTGAAAGCAATCGGTGGCGTTATGGAAGGGATTACCGAGATTTCATCCCAAACAAATCTTTTAGCACTAAATGCAAGCATTGAAGCAGCTCGTGCAGGAGAATACGGCAAAGGCTTTGCAGTCGTTGCAGAAGAAGTCCGTAAATTGGCTGAACAATCGGCCCGATCGACAGAAGAGGTAAAAACGACTGTCATTGAATTACAGGAAGGCGCTAAACAAGTTGCCAAGCAAATGATTGATACAAGGGAAAACTTCCGTATGCAAGGCAACGTCGTCAACGACACCGAAGCAACTTTTGATCAATTAACTGCAGTAATGTCCGATATGGAAACATCGATCAACTCCATCTACGAGGAGATTCAAAAAGTTGCCGTCTACAAAGACGAAGTGAGCAAAACAATCCAAACTATGGCAGCCACTTCACAAGAAACCGCAGCAGCATGCGAAGAAGTAAGTGCGTCTTCAGATGAACAGTTACGCGCAATTCAAACAGTAACGGAGGCTTCGGAAACGTTGACTGAACTGAGCGAGGAATTGAGCCAAGCGGTAAATCGATTTACATTTTGATCTATTGTTAAGTATACAAAAAGCGTTCAGAAAATCGATTCATCGACTTTCTGGACGCCTTTTTATTTTACGATTGGTGCGTCCAAATCACGAGTTGCCGCAGAAGTAAGTTATCAACTTACCTCCTGGACAACCTACAATAACGCCTTCTTGAAAATCAATTCCCCATCCGAGTCATACTCGTGTATAAACTCAAATCCCAAATCTTCATAAAGACGAATCGCTCCGCTGTTCTCCGCATAGACACTCAAATAGATAGGTTGCTCGCCGTATTCCCTTAGCATCCGCTCGATTAGCAGCTCCGTAAAACGCTGACCATACCCTTGCCGCTGAAACCGTGCATCTATCAGCAGACGGTCCATCCACAAATTATGTCCGCCCTCACTATCCAGCAGTGCGCCATACATCGCAAAGCCAACTAACCTTCCATTGGCATATAACCCGACAGGCCGAAATTCCGGCCATTCCTTAGCGTCTTGCAAACATTCTGCAGGTGACTCAATAAAACCTCGCTGCTCGTCAGCCATACGGAGAGCCAACACCGCTTCCCTATTTGTCTCATCTACTATTCTTATTTCGTACTCCATGCCTCTCCCTCAATTCATCTCAGGTCGAATAACAAACTCGACCATTTCTGATTTAGCTGTAATCGGGATACGCGGGCCTTTAAATTCGAATGCTAAGCCTGACAGATCATCCGGAAGCGGTGGGGAGATGATATAAGTGTTGGTCATATGCCCCTCTGACCCACTGCCCCCGATATTCCGGCAGTCGTATTCCGGCGTGATGGACAGCTCCAACGCATAATGACGGTGCATGTCTTCCTCAGTAGAACTTGCAGTCGCATCATAATCGACATGCAACGAAAGCTCACTTGCATTTTCGTATTGGCGGATGAACGTCACGGAGAAGATAGCATCTTCCCACTCCACCGACTTCATAACCGACACATGCTTTCTGAATTTCTTTGGCTACGGAATTGGGCGGAACCTCTCATCATCCATAAGCAAACTGAAAACTGCATGTAAATAATCCGAATAGAAATCATACTTTCTCGACCACTCCTGGATTAAAGAAGGTGACGGAAAGCCCGGATCACCGCCAGACAAGTCCTTCCGCTTCTTCAGCAACTCCACAAGTTGTTCGTCTATCGGTTTTATTTCATCGTGATAAAAATCGGTCGGTGGTTCGAATGGCAGTCTACGCATGTCGATCTCCTTTAGGTTTAATTTTTATAAGTTTATCTTACTTTGAGAATTGAATGAATTATGTGATGCGCTTGAAATACCCGATCTTGGATGATTATCGTAATCCTATATAGAGCTCTTTTTAATCTTTATTATCCAACACCGGATAGAATTCCCTATGCTTTTATCACCATGCATTCAATCGGAAAGTTTTGTAGAATACATTACATAAGGGGGATGCAATCGATGAAAAAGATCATATGCACAGCGGGAGTGGCACTATTCATTCTCCTCGCGGGCTGTACACAATCAAATACAGCCACTTACATTTTCGAAGGACAATCGATGGCACCGACCATTGCAGACGGCGACAAATTTGTCGAGGAAATCGGATATTATGAAAAAGAAGAAATTTCCCGGGGAGATATCGTCGTTTATTCACGTGACGGACAAAAGCACGCAAAGCGAGTCGTCGCATTGCCCGGCGAATCAATCCGCTTCGAGGACGGAGCGTTGATCATTGACGGAAAGCCGATCGAAGATGAGTCAATTCTAACAGACAAAACAGTTTCAACTGAAGAAGTTAATCTATTAGAGGATGAATACTTCATAGTCGGCGACGGCAGTGAAAACAGTAGGGATAGCCGGCATTTCGGTCCTGTGAAAAAGGACGATATTTCGGGGAAAGTGATAGAGATTGTGCCGCAGTCTTGAATGGTTGATTGATGTCTGGTTACCTGCAGTTATTTCAAACAACTGAGGGTTCTTTTATGCGCGAACCTCCCACTTGAGGTTCGCGTATTATTGTTTGACTTGATAATTCAAACACCCTAACCCGAAAATCCCCAATCTTCCCCCTTCGTCAAATCGAACACGAACTCCTCCACTCGCTTCGGCAATTGAGTCACCTGTTTCCCACGCCATTCATTACCTTGAGTCATATACTCATTTCTTTCCTTCTTTTCTTTCATTACGTTCTTTACGTTCTTGTTAAATGTTATCTGTCTGTTATACGTCTGTTGGCCATCTGTTGAATCGTCTGTTGCAAGCCTGTCACCTTGTTGATAGACGTCCCAATTTACAATAGTGATAAGCCGATTTTGGCGTGTTGATTCATTTGTCAAAAATCCGTATCTTTCAAACCGCTTCAGTGCTGTCCGGATTTTCTGCACGGTCACATCTTTTCCGCACTTTTGCACAAGCGAGGGCAGGGATGTGATCAGTTGTCCCGGTTGCAATACATACTGCGTCCCTTTCCAATCCCACTGCCTTTTATCGTAGGCCGCCATCATCACCAACGTCATGAGCAGCACCTTCTGTTCAGCCGTCGCCTCCGTCCAAATCGGCTTATCCATAATTGTCCGATGCATCTTCACCCAACCCTTTTCCATTCTCCATCACCTCATCAAGTTATTTTCGCGATCAGTCGCTTACTAACTATATAGAGTGGTCAACGGGAAAAGGATACAGGTAGGTGAAATTTTTATCGACTTATCTTAATCGAATCAATAAAAATCTATAATAAATAAACGGACAGCCTCCATAGAAGCTGTCCACATCACACCATTTTAATTCAAATTCTTCCGCACAAACTCCGTATCAATCGTCTCTCCGAATTCCTTTTCCAACTGCTCAAAGATCGGCATGAATCCCTTTTTGAGGATAGTAGAAATTTCCCCGTTTTTCTTCTTTTCAACTGCCTTCCCAAGCTTCGATACCTCAGCTTGCATAGAAGATGTCAGCTGGTGAAACGTCTTCCAATTCGACGGGCGTTCTTTGCTATTGCAAACTACTTTCAACATATCATTCAGCCATTCTACACCGCCTAGCAGCATTTCAAGTCTGCCCCACGTTTCATTTGTCGGAACTCGGTTGAAATCATTGGCAAGCGAGCCCATACCCGGGATTGTCCGTTGCAAATATTCCTCTGCTGACAGAAGGACATCATTCATGAATTCCTTTTCTGTCTTAATGACAATCTTAAGTTCCATGATTTCATCCAAGTTGCTCTCCAAAAACTCCTCATGCTCATCATAAACTTCCGTACCATCGGAAATAAAATGGCTGAAATAATACCCTTCCGTCACGCTCTCATTAATCCGTTCAATCACTTCATCTGCTGATGGCTTTTCTTTATACTCAATATGTTGTTCACCGATAATCAATTTCAAATTGCATCCTCCATTAAATCCAAATTTGCGTTGCTAATGGTTTTATCGGTTAGTATGGGCATTCGTTCATCTTTTACCATCGTCTCTTTTTATTAAATTGCTCCTTGACTTGGATCACAATTAAGATTTCACACACCCAATCAGATAATCACTTCAAAAATAAAATATATTGTCGAAATAATATACATAAACAGAATTCACTAAGGGAAGGAAATTACTATGGCCAAATCACTTAAAACAAAAATCATCTTCGCAGCTCTAATTCTATTTTTCGCGGGAATTTTACTCATGGCTTTCATGCTCAATGGCCAAGTGAAGA
The DNA here is from genome assembly GCF_007991495.1 of Sporosarcina luteola. Taxonomy (GTDB): domain Bacteria; phylum Bacillota; class Bacilli; order Bacillales_A; family Planococcaceae; genus Sporosarcina; species Sporosarcina luteola. Next base: position 96,628 of record NZ_BJYL01000016.1, read on the forward strand.
AACGTTCGTTGGAAAGCGTTATCGATTCCAGCGACGCTATTTCAAACCAGATGGTGTACTCACTGGAAAACTTCCTTGCGCAATATTCGAAAGGAATCGATGCACTTACCGATTCGGATGAAATCATGAACTTCACTGGTCCTAGAGGTTCACTTGTAAGTGAACCGGAGTTAGTGCAAAGACTAGAAAAATTCTTGGACGTCTATACCGATGCAGTAGCAGTCTATTATGCTCAACCTTCCAAGCAAACGGTCATCTATCCAGTGTCGGATTTGAGCGGCTTTGATCCGACGAGCCGTCCATGGTATGAAAATGCGACTGCAGAACCGGGCAAGGTACAATGGTCGTCACCCTACATCGATGAAGTGAGCGGCGATTTCATGATCACTGCTTCCATTGCTGTTGAGAAGAACGGTACGTTAGCCGGGGTGGCAGGGGTTGACATCATGTTGACTGCCATCACTGATATTATGAATTCGGCATATATTCCGCATGATGGGCATGCCACACTTTTTGATGAAAATGGTACAGCGATTGCTCACCCGACAATGGGCGGGGAAAACTTGATGGAGATCGCCTATGTCAAAAACATGTATAGTTCCGACAAGGGGAATAAGACATTCAAGGACGAAGACGGCAAAAAGATGATCAGCGTCCATTCGACAATCCCTGACTTTGGTTGGAAGGTCAGTACAGTGTATGAAGAGAAAAACCTTATGGAAATGTCCCGTCAGCTGCTAATTTCCATTTTCATCATTTCAGCTATCACACTAGCTGTCGTCGGAATCGGCCTGTACTTCCTCATTAGCAGGATGCTGAAACCGATTGCACGTCTTCGCAGCTTGATGGATGAAGTAGCAGAAGGCGATCTGACCGTCCAATCGGATATCCGCGCGAAAGATGAGATCGGACAGCTTGGGGAAAACTTCAACAAGATGATTACCAACATGCATGACATCATTTCAATTGTCAATCAATCCGCCGACAACGTCCGGACAAACTCTGAAAGTTTGAGTGCCGTGGCAGAGGAGACGAGTGCATCAAGTTCTGAAGTCGCACATGCTGTCAATGAAATCGCACATGGCGCTTCCAGATCCGCAGAAGATGCTGAAACGGTTACCGAAAAGGCTGATGAACTTGGCCGCCAGATCAATGACATTACGGAACGCGCCCTTACAATGAAGACAATCGCGGAGCAGACAGGCAAGATGAACACGAACGGCCAAACGCAGATGCACAATCTACAACAGACCTTCGAATCATCAGGCACAAATCTGGAGTCAATGAACTACGCCATTGGCACCCTCGGCGAAAAGGTTAAAGAAATTGGCGGAGTTATGGAAACGATCACTGGCATTTCCTCACAGACAAACCTGCTTGCACTAAATGCAAGTATTGAAGCGGCGCGCGCAGGCGAACACGGAAAAGGCTTTGCAGTCGTCGCAGAAGAAGTCCGGAAACTTGCGGAAATGTCCACACGTGCTACGGAAGAAGTTAAAGAGACCGTCTTACAGTTGCAAGAGGAATCCCGTCTCGTAACAACCCAGATGGACGAAACAATCGCTACATTCCGAGACCAAGAAAATGTTGTCGAAGAAACGAAAAAGACATTCTCTCAACTTTCCGATTTGATGAGAACGATGCAGACTTCAATCGATTCGATTTCTCAAGAAATCCAAAGCGTAGCCCGCCATAAAGACGAAGTATCAATGACGATCCAGACGATGGCAGCTACATCCCAAGAAACCGCAGCTGCATGTGAAGAAGTCAGTGCGTCGACAGATGAGCAACTCCGGGCAATCCAGTCCATCGCCGACGCAGCGGAAACACTTACAGACCTAAGCGAGAAACTGAATTTGGCAATTGATCGGTTTAAAATGTGAATTGAAAAATCCGGTCAACGATGGATGGCATCTATTTCATTTTATAAACAAAAAAATCATTTGCATTAATCTGGAGTTCTTTATAAAACACAGTAAGAACACAGTTACCAAAAGACCTTCTGCGGAAGCAGAAGGTCTTTTGGTATTGGAAAAGATATTGGCTTGTCTACAAATAAACAAGGCAACGAAGCCTTTAGCATATCATGATTTGCACCTTAACATGACAATTGGAAGCTCAGTAAGGACCCCATTGCTCCTTACACCCTGATACTTAGCTAATTCCACTTCGGCTGTATGAAATCCTAACCGTGCTCCTACTTTACTTGCTACAAATCCGGCCCAGTGACCACCTGTTCCTTCAGTAAGAACCTTGAAAAGATACTTAGCAGGATCTTCAGAATCCTTGTCAGGTTCAAATAACCAAAATTTCGATTGAGGTCCTGAAGCCCGGCTTTTCTCATCTCGTATCCAGAGCGAAACATCAATCAATTGTCTTCTCTCTTCCACTAAAGTCGCTAGTATAGCGAACATATGACACATTGTCACTCAGAATATAAAAACACCAATGTTCACCAACCTGATCAGTAGAACGTTTCAATTCAATTCAAATTCTTCCGCACAAACTCCGAATCAATCGTCTCCCCAAACTTCTTCTCCAACTGCTCAAAGATCGGGAAGAAGCCCTTTTTGAGGATAGTGGCAATTTCCCCATTCTTCTTCTTTTCAACTGCCTTCCCCAGTTTCGAAACCTCGGCTTGTAAAGAAGATGTCAGCTCGTGGAATGTCTTCCAATTCGTCGGACGCTCCTCACTATTGCTCACCACTTGCAGCATATCATTCAGCCAACCCGCACCGCCTACAAGCAATTCAAATCGATCCCATGTATCCCCTGTCGGAACACGATTGAACTCGTCGGCAAGCACGCGAACCTCGGGAATCGCCCGTTTCAAATACTCCTCAGCCGACAAGAGGACATCATTCATGAATTCCTTTTCCGTCTTAATAATCACGTGCAACTCTTCAATCTCGCCCAATTTCCGCTCCAAAAACTCCTCATGCTCATCGTAAATCTCTTTCCCGTCCGCAACAAAATGGCTGAAGTAAAGGCCTTTCGCCAAGTTCTCATTAATTCGCTCAATCACATCTTCCGCTGTCGGCTGCCCTGTATACTCAAATTGTTGTTCCCCGATAATCAATTTCAAAATAATTTCCTCCATCTATTTCAAGTTTGTGTTCTACCCTATATATCGGCTGGATTGTCCGTTATTCAAATGATGGCTTATCTATAGAAAATTGATACAATAGGAATATACGTTCCTTAGGAGGGGTTGGAATGTCATTTACGTATTCGATATGTGGGAAGCTGCTAGGGGATGGCTGTATTACAAAACAGGATGGAAGAAAACCACGGTTTCAATTTATGCATCGTGTTGAGGACGTTGGATGGACACAGCATTGCTATGAACAATTAAAGAGGGACATCCCTGTGAATCCCCCTGCCTATCGGAAAGTACTTGATACCCGACTGAAAAAAGGATTTTCAGAAAGCTATGTCGTCCAATCAAAAACGCACGAAGCCATTACCGCGCTATATAAGATTTGGTATCCGAACGGAAAGAAAGTTTTGCCGAAGCAATGGATTCAACAACATTTGGATGAACGTTCACTTGCCTGGTGGTACCAAGATGATGGCCACTTGAAAATTGTTAAAGGGATTGCAAGCAAGATTTATTTATCAACCGACGGTTTTACAAAAGAAGAAAATGAATTTCTGATGCAATGGTTATGAAGTAAGTGAAAATTGTAATTCAAGATGGATGAGAAAAATCATTTAATCTTATAAGACAAATTTCAAATCCACTATTTCCTCAACCTTGTTTAACCATGGATGCATAAATCTATGAATAGAAAGGCATTGCCTGTGCAACCACTAACCCCCATCGCGAAAAGAACGACTAACTATATTCCCGCAACGTATCAAATTGAAAAGCCCACAACTTAAATAAACAAAAAGCTCTCTACCCACTATCACTTTTTATAGATCCAGCAACAAACACAGGTTACAATGAACATATTTTTCGCATGTTTCTACCGTTACGCACGGTACAAAGAGAAGTAGACAGCTACCAATTTTTCATAAAAGAAGAGCATAGGTTAAATCTTACTAAAACCCGGCAACAGACTGGATTGACAATTAGTCAGTTAGTTGAGTATTGCTTTGAGAAAAACAATTCGCAAATCATATTATAGTTCTTTTGAGTACTCTAGCCGCAACGATTGACCAATGACTTTAAATGATGCCTACTATAATACTAATCAAGCTACCGCTTTACTTATTTTGTAATATAAACTATTCAACATCGAAAGAAACTTAAGGATATAAAATAGTGCACAATTCGAAAACAGTATACGCACAATTATACGACGTATATAACTTCTTTATTCGTCATTTTAATCCTCCCCTCTTTTTCCAGCTTCACTAAAGTTCTTGTTAGTTCATTTTTGGTTAAAAATTCATCGTCTTCAATCAACTTTTCCCAAAGTGTATCAATATGAATAGGCATCTGACCGAAATTAGATATTATTGTGTTAAGTAATGCATTGGGCCCCCAAGCAGTAACAGTTGCGGGGATATCATGATTTTCAATAATTGCTTCTACATCCTTCATTACTTCATCTTTAAAGAAATTGAAATCTTCCACCGACCTTAACTCACGGAGTTCTAAATCCCTCTTTTCTAAGATTTTTTTAAGTTCCATAAAGTGGTTGATTTTATTGTTATTATCCATCTCTATTTTATCCCTAATAACTTCAAGGCTTTCAAGAGATTTTGTAAATACAATCAAGTCGTTCTTTATAACACTCACTTTTCCGGAAATATCCTCCAACTGATTCGAACTATGCGATGATTGGATAAAGGAGAATATTATAGCTATAATTGCTAATACTATGGATAATATTGTACTTGCTAAAGATAATTTCGAGTTGATTTTTTCAGGTTCAAGTTGAAACCCCACAAAAAAAAATACGGCGATGATTATAACAATTAAAATCCAATATGTTAAATCCTTATCACTCGGGAATGATCCTTTATATAAAACACTATCATTATTTTTCTTGGAAATCTTATAAAAAAACAAAAGTAGAATTGTAACGGAAAAAGTTATGAGCAGAGAAAATTCTTTTTCCAAGAAAGTGACATTGATACCATCCATCAGTGACATTATATAAAAAGACAACGTTAAGATTATTAGCGTTAAAATGGCAATAACTACTTCATATATGTTTTCATTCACTATTAAAGCACCCCATAAATTAGGTATTGTGTATTCAAATCAATTCGATTCATAACCTCGTTATAAAATAAATACCATTCAACAATAGCATATTTAAAGGTAGCAGAACGATATTACTACCAAACCTATTTTGCAATCCGCTGTACTAAGCAAGGTTCTTACTAATAGAAGAAATCATTTTCACGATATATGATCCGATATAGGGAAGCAAGTTCGGAAACATTAATACCGTTACTGCAATTGCTAAATTTGACAAATTAAGAACCCTTTGAATCATTTATCATTAGGTGTTTGAATAATGCGCATTATGCTATAATAGTAGAAGCAGACAATATTAATAATAGGATGTGAAAATGTGAATTTATCTGATGAACTCCTTTCACCAATCCAAAGAAACATCTTATTCGCAAGCATTCTGGGTGATGGAACATTGACCAAGATTTCAAAGAGAAGCCGGAGAGTCAACAGCAATTACCGTGAAAACTTTGGACAAGCTCAATTGTCATATCGCCAATGGAAAGTTTCTTTTTTGCAGGAACTGCTCTACTTCAACACAGCTCAGAGTGAAATCTTGTCTAAATCACAACCGTTATTTACAGCCCTCGAAAAAGAATTTTATGATGCTAACAGGATTAAACGGATTCCGCCAGATTTACTAAAGACATGCACGATGCCGCATTTCTTAGCCATTCTTTATATGGATGATGGCTCCCTGTCAATTTCGAGCCGAGTAAATCATCGATTAAAGAAAATTTATCTTACTCCCCACATCTACTTGTATCTACAATCCTTTCAAAAAACCGATTTCCAAATTCTTCAAGATCATATTAAAAGCAATTATAAAGCCTGCCTTACGCTGAGCACGAGGAAATATGGGTCTGGTTATGTTTTGAAAACAACAGCAGTCAAGGATACCTTCGATTTTCTGAATGCAATCCAACCCGCTATTCTTTCATGCCCGTCTATGTATTATAAAACAAACTGGAGTTATAGGTTTAACTTGGAAGTGACAAAATGGACCGCCAAGTATCCGGATTACGAAGTGATTACGAGTTCAAGTGATCGAACTCGCGCATATTCGAATGACGAGATATCGCTTCTGATAAACTTGAAACTGATTGGCTATACAGATAAAGAAATTGCCAATATTTTACGAAGGAGTTATTGGTCTGTTGTTTATAAATGGAGAGAGATTAATAAAGGATCAATAACTCTGTTAAACTCCTACCCATCATGATTTATAACTTTCTGTATGTTTACCAAGTGTCTATTTAGGTTATGCCCTGTATTAGGAGGTGAATTGGATGGTTCGGGAAAATGCTCTCTTTCTTGAAAACACTTGCCGGCGAACACTTAATTATGAAGATAGAGGAGCACTCAATGGTTTAGTGGATGCTGATCAATTAAACAGAGTTGGTACAGGATACTACGTTCTGGCAGCAGCACTTGCACCCTACTTCAAAGAGGGAAATTCTAGAGATCGTGAACTGATTAACAATTTTTTAGATGAGTTTTACTCATTGTCAGATTCTGAATTGACGTATGGCGACTATAATGAGTTGTTAGGCAGGGCACACGGTAATTTAAGGGAACTCCTAAATACTCTAACTGCTTGAAAAACAAGCATTGCCCTCTGTTCAATAATAACTATTGGAATTCAAAAAACAAACGCGATCCGAATAACCCCGGACCGCGTTTTATTAACCAGATTAACGTAGCAATTGAAGTACGCCTTGAGGTTGTTGGTTGGCTTGCTTTGCCGCCATGTCTTTCGATCATGGAATAGACTATATCTTCACCCTCAAGTTTCCTTGTAGGGGCTGGGCACTTCGAATGTTACGATTCGTAACAGCCTACAGATTTCATCGTCGTAGTCTTTGACCTTAGACGGTATATCCTAGTCGTTGAACGTTCCCCACGGTTTCCCGACAGGGGCTTCGCTGCTGATTGTCCAATCTCTTCGTTTTTCAGGCCGTCGCGTTTACCGTTTCCAGTTGCGCTGTGGCAGAAGAGCTCTTAGGAGGTTCCAGCAATTCACCCAGTGATGCTCTTAACCGTTACCAGTTAAGACGCCCGTACAACATTACCGAAGAAGTTGAAGAACTCCCTGCGGACTTTGCTGTGCTTGAGCCAACATTGCTTGTGCTGCTTGAGTCAAGATGTTGTTCTTTGTGAACTCCATCATTTCTTTCGCCATCGTGCGAACATTAGCTTTCACTAAAGACTAGACTATATCTTCACCCTTCGATTGCTCGGTAGGGGTCGGGCACTTCGGATCGGCAAGGTACTCAGTCTTGCGTTTCCTATGGGTTTCATCATCATGAGCTTACGCTTGTAGATGGTATACCCTAGTCGTTGAACCTTCTCCACTCTTTCGAGACAGGAGCTTGGCTGCTGATTGCCCAATCTCTCTTCTTTTCAGCCCATCACGCTTACTGTTTCCAGTTACGTTGTGGGGAAGAAAGCTTAAGGGGTTTCCAGCAATTCACCCGATCGTACTCACTGACCGTTACCAGTCAGGACGACTGTGTCTGTTACTGCTTATGCAGCAGGTAAGACATAATCCACGTCGCGGATACGTGATTCCGCAGCAGTTAAGTTTTCGGAAGAAGTTCCGAGGTTGTTAATTGTGTGCTCTAGGCGGTTTTGTGTTGCACCTAGCTTTGAGCGTTCTGCTGAAACTGTTTCAATAGCTTCATTTATTGTTTTAACTGCCGCAGAAGCTTTGTCTTGAGAAGAAATATTAATACCTTTTGTTGGATCTACAACGTTTGTTTCAGTTGACACTGCAACAGTACCACCTGTTCCAACTGTAGCAGTATCAGTACCTGTTACACCAGCAGCAAATACTGCTGTCAGCCCATCTACGCTATTAATTGCATTCAAAACATCGTTCTTAGTTGCTGTAATAGCACCTGCTGCAGCATCTCCAACACCAAGACCAGATTCATCAGTACCTGCTGCTTGTGCTAAAGTAATAGTTAATGTGTTTGTATCTTTGTCATAAACAGCACCGTTTGATACAGCAGCATTTCCAGTAGCTGTATCAGGATTAGTTGCAGCAGCTGTATAAGCAATTGTTACAGCTTCACCTTTCTCATTAGTGATCAAGTAATCTGTATCAATCGCTGTATTAGTTAGTTCTTTACCAATTACTTTTAGAGCTTCAGCACCCATATCATTAATTTTCAAATCAATACTTTGACCCTCATTAGCACCAATATGGAATTTTCCTTCAAATCCATTTGCGCCTAAAAGATTCTTCGTGTTAAATTCTGTGTTTTCTGAGATACGTGTAATTTCTTGTGCGAGTTGATCTACTTCTTTTTGTAGCTCTTTTCTGTCAGTACCATTGTTTGTATCGTTGGCAGATTGAACAGCAAGTTCACGCATTCTTTGAAGAATTGCATGTGTTTCATTAAGTGCACCTTCAGCTGTTTGAATTAATGAAATACCATCCTGTGCATTCTTTTGTGCCATATCCAAACCACGGATTTGACCACGCATTTTTTCAGAGATAGCAAGACCTGCTGCGTCGTCTCCTGCACGGTTGATTTTAAGACCAGAAGATAGTTTTTCTAAGTTTTTAGATGCTTGTGTGTTGTTAGCACCTAGTTGGCGGTGTGTGTTAAGTGCCGCGATGTTGTGGTTAATTCTCATGATTGATTTCCTCCTTGAGTGTGTATGGGTTCACGTCCTTGTGACCCGATATAATTTTGTTGCTCGCGGAGTAAGAGCCGGCCGAACTCTTTCTGTCGCTTACAATATTAGTATCGGACAAGTTGGTAGGGTGTTTAGCGTTTTCTTAAAGTTTTTTTGGATTTTGGATTAATTTGAGGAAAGTATGGTTCGAAGAGTGAAAATGGATGCCTGTGAGTATTTCAAGGCATCCATTTTGAGGTTTTATTGTTCTTTCATTGTGAGTTGTGAAAAGAGTGAGGCATCTAGTGTTTGTGCCTCGGTATTTGTTTCAGTAATGGATTGCACTAGTTCGCCTCGAAGGATGTCTACATTTTTCGGGGCTTCTATGCCAATTCGGATTGTGTCGCCTTTCACTTCAAGGATACGAAGTTCGATGTCGTCACCGATTTTGATTGTTTCGTTCGTTTTACGAGAGAGGACAAGCATGTCATTTTGCCTCCTTCGGTTGACCGATTGTGTGGCGGGTTGTGAAGCGGTTATCATTTAAGATCATTTGTTTAGCTGTTCGGTTGTTCATTTGGAAAATGAGCGGTGCTTGCAGGTTAATTGTCGACGATTCGAATGGTTGCTTCAGCGTGAGAATACCGAGCACGAAGATATCCTCCGGTTTTTCGATGTTGAGCAGTTCAATTGTCGGTTCGTCGATGTCGAATGAGTAGTCTGCGACGAGTGTGTATGGGTTGGTGACGATGAATGCGACAGTCGGTGTATTGGATGATTGCAGTACTTGGAAGATGTCGTTGCCTTCGATTGGGAGAAGGACGAATTCTTTTTCGCCTTCGAAGCCTGGAATGCCTTTCGGGAAGCTCCAGAGTTGGTCGGATTGAATGTCGATTTGGCCATGGAATTTTGTTTGGATGTTCATGTATGTCGCTCCTTTTCAAAAAGTCTTGTATATAACAAAAAAAGAACGGGAATCCGTTCTCAAACTTACTCTATTCCATCCTTATTTACTATATCACTTGATCTATTAATTGTAATTGAATGCTTATCCTTCAACAATCTTGCTATGTTGAGTACTGGTAATAGCAATGTTGGGAATTCATTTGACTTGGCAGTTATATCGGAAATGATGCTTCTTAAATACGGGAATAAAATTGCTATTGCATTTGTCGATAGGTAATCTTCAAAAGTCATGTCGATGTCTTCATCAGAAGATTTTTTGTACGTAAATTGTCCGCAAATTTCAGCTTGAACGATAAAAGGAGCATTTAATTTGTTATCTCCGATTTTCGTTTTCAAATATACACTAGCATTGCCCTCATCCATAATGATAATTTCTGCATCAAAGTCTGTATTCAAATGAGGTTTGCTATCCATATCAAATTGCTTGTTCTTCATGTAAGATAATGATTCTATCGTATAATCTTCAAAAAAGAGTTCAGACATATTCACGCTGCTCCTGTTAAGTTCGTATTCGTATTTACTGCAATCACATAGTTTTCCATTCCTTCGAAAGAAGCATAGTAGCTATTCTTCGTAGTTTTTCGGTTATCACCAACAGTGATCTCGATTTGTTCCAATTTCTGACTCTTATTTGGTAGGAAGTGGTTTCCAAATGTAACATTCAAGAAACTAGAATAGTTAAAATGGTAGTCCATTTCATTAGCTTCTTGATCAGCAAAAAACTCTTTCGTAAAATTCTTCGAAAGATCATCATACGTTAGATAATCAGATGTATTATCCTCACGAACAAAGTGCATGCCCGGATTTTCAGCATTTAGTTCAATTTGCAATCCTAACTTTTCAGCTGCCAACATGATTTTGTTAATATCAAACAAGATAATCACCTCACTACACTTTTTTCCAGACTGTTGAAATCCAATATTGACTGATCGTAGACACACAATTGATTTCCTTTATTATTCATAATACCATATGACATTAAGTCGTCAAACATATACGGTTTAGACGAATTAGGAAAAAGGTAGCAACTTGCTTTATAACCTTTTTCAATAGCAAGTAAATCCATCACAATGCATCTAAAGTAATGCTCTTGCTCGTCTTTCGATAAATTGGTTTCTGGAACTTTGATTGCTACTTTTTGGGCTTTTAAAAATTCAATAAACCCTTGTAGTATTCCCTGTCCACTTTCCGTATTTAAGTCAAGCACTTCATTACTTGCCGCATTTCCGTTTATGTATACTATGCAAGGAACCGCTTTCTCTCTTCTAGAAATGGTCTTTGCCCACCATTCGGCTTTCTCCCTGTCATCCAAAAAGAAATAGATTCCGTTGCCTAACCAGTGATTCTTCCTTTGATTATAAACGAACTTTCTGTCTTCATAGATATCTTCAAATCTGTTGGTAGTTGTGCCATGAAAGCAGTGAAACGACCGATTGTAATGCATTATGTATGAACCTCCATAACGGTCTAGTTGTATAACCGATAGCCAAAGTAGTATATGAGTATCATACCAGATTATGAATCATTATGTTCAGAAAACGGGTGTTTTTCACCTGTACGCTCCCTTTTATATTCTCCAATCAATCTGTACAGATGGATATTGCTCCATCATACCTGTCACTTTACCTTGCGTATAGGTATGAATTGGCTTGTTAATTTGCACGTTCAGGACAGGTTTTTGTGGTGTTGCATTGATGTTGAGTGAGCCTGGTTGGAACGACATTTGGATTTTGGTTCGTTCTGCTACAAATCGGATGCCGAGTGATTTTGGCGGTGGATAGGCGTTTTGCTTGGATATTTCGATGATCGGGTTGCCGCCGTTTTCGATTTCCATGAGTTGCTGGCCTTCTTGAGCTCTGCGTGCGATGCCTTGCATGAGTTGCTGCATGCCGTATTGCGCGTTTTCGTCCCCTCTTCGGAGTGGCCCTTTCAAGTCGATGTCTGCGCGCACTTCGGTTGAGTCGAGGGATAATTGTGAACGAGTCGTTGACATTTCTAAAATGGCAGCAGGTTGTTCTTGGTGAATGGTCGCTTTTGGCTGCTCAATTTCTTGGATCGGTTTGTCGATTTGAAGGCCAAGAATGCCGGATGTTGTTTGAATTAGAAGTTGTGGGATATTCATTCGCTTCACCTTTTAGAAAAGCGTTTGGTATAGGACCAAACGCTTTGAGTTTATTATCTTAAGAAATCTACTAGAGATGGTTGTATGATCCTTGCGCCGACGGATAGGGCTGCACGGTGGACCGATTCTTGTGTGATCATTTCCGTGATGACTTTTTCGTAGTCGATGTCTTCGTTTTCGGACATCTGTTTTTTCGAAATGACTTCTTGGCTGTCGAGACGGTTTTCCATCATTTCAGCGCGGTTTTGTCGAGCGCCGATGTCTGCGCGCTCTTCTAGGACTAGATTTTGCTTGGTGTCTATTTCCGCTAAAAATCCACCTATCGTTTCCCCAGTAACTTTATTATCTTTGACATCTGTAATAATTTTACTCATCATGTCATCTATAGCACTAAATAGATCATGGCCTTTTGTATTCACTACAAGTTCGACGCCATCGAAAACCTCAATGGAAACGTCTTTTTTAATACCTGTATTGTCATTCTCATCCGTCAAAACACCGTCTTTATAGAGCGGCGAACCAGTATTCGTTCCTGAGAATAGATATTTGTCACCGACTTTTGTGTTAGCCAAGTCCTGTATTTGTTTTTGGAGCTGTTCGATTTCTTTAAGGATTTTCTCCCTATCCTCTTGCGTCTTCGTGTCATTCGCAGCATCTGTCGTAAGTTCTTGAAGGCGTTTTAACGCTTCTCCCACGTGGTCCAGTGCATCGTCTGACGTGTCTAACCAGTTGTGGACTTCTCCAAGGTTACGCTTGTATTGGTCCACTTTGTCAACTTGCATGCGGTAGGCCATGCCCTTCATCGCGACGACCGGGTCGTCAGAAGGACGGTTCACTTTGCTTCCTGTCACTAACTGGTCCTGTAGCTTGCCCATTTTATTGTAGCTAGTCGATAAATTTCGAAGCATATTGTTTGAAAGCATAGATTGTGTAACACGCATTTAATTTCTTCCTCCCTATTATCTGCCGCCAACGCCCATCCCATTGATGATTTTATCCAACGTTTCATCAATGACGGTAATCATTCTTGCGGATGCGTTGTAAGCTTGCTGGAACTGAATCATGTTTGTCATTTCTTCATCCAATGAAACCGAGCTGATGGAAGCACGGCGGTGTTCGACGGCTCCTAGTAGAGTTGCTGTGTTAAATGCTAGTTTTTCAGCTTGTTGCCCGTCGACGCCTAGTTGGCCGATGATACCTTGGAAGTATGACTGGACAGTAGCACCGTCAATAAGTTCTGTGAATTGCATTCCCGCTAGTTTTTTGGCTATATTTCCGTTACCTTCTTCTTTCCCGTTTTTTGAATCAGAAGCTGCAACAAGTGATGGATCTTTTTCAAAGTCTGCATTTATAGTAATTTTACCCGCTGTCAATTCATTATCTTTAAAAACAAAGAAATCATCCCGGCCTGGATCTCCGTTCAAATCACTGCCGCTCCCATGAATTTCGTTAAATTTATTTGCAAATGCCAAAGCCATTTCATCCAACTTAGCAAGCATGTCCGGATAAAGTCCCTCGGGCCCATTTGCACCTTCAACCCCATATGAATTCATAAGTGATTTCAATTTACCAACATCTAACAATTCATCATGTGGAATAGTTTGCGTTCCACCGCCAGGTAGTTCGACAGATAATCCCTCAACACCGTTTTTCGGGTTAAGCGTAGAAGGATTTGTTGTAAGTTTAGCAAATTGATTTCCGTTAACTAAAGACACAGTGGCGCCATTTTTCATTTTTAACGATACTGTCACAGACCCTTCTGCAATATGTAATGCACGTCCGCCCGAAGGTTCATAGTTAAGCTCTATTGGTAAGTATTGTGAAAGTTGATCTAATAGTACGTCACGTGAATCATATAAGTCGTTCGGTAAGTAGCCGTTCGGCTCGACTTCGGAGATTTGGCGGTTTAATTCCCCAATTTGCTGTAAGAGTGAATTAATATCTTTTGTGCCGACTTCTTGTTCTTTGCCGATATTATTTTGAATTTCCGTTAAGGAATTGTACATATAGTTAAATGAATCAGCGACTGCCTGTCCACGTTGGATGACAACTTTACGTGCACCGCCGTTATCTGGGTTAACCGCAAGGTCATTTAAAGACTGCCAGAACACACTTAGTGATTTTTGCATTCCGTAATTGGATGGTTCATTCAATATGTCTTCCATCTGTGAGATGGATTTCGATCTCGATTCCCAATACCCAAGCTTATTCGATTCCTGTCTATATTGCTGGTCGACGAACGAGTCGCGGATCCGTTGAATTGAACCTGCTTCGACACCTGTTCCAAGGAATCCAGGCATCGTCGGCGTGTTAAGACCGACGCCAGGGAATCCTGCTGTTGCTTGCATATTAACACGTTGCCGCGAGTAGCCAAGTGTGTTGGCGTTACTGATGTTGTGTCCAGTTGTATAGAGCGCGGATTGTTGGGTGTAGAGTCCGCGTTTGTTTGTTTCGAGTCCCATGAATGTGGAGCGCATGTTGTTCCTCCTTAGGCTTGTGAGTCGAAATTCGGTATGTCCTTCGTCTCTTTTCTGCCGGTGATTTCAGTTTTTGAGTAAGTGGCCGATTCCGGACGTGGGCGGACCATGTCCAGCGACAGATTCACGAATTGAAGGGATTGGTAGGTCAGTTTTTGGTTTAGGTCGTTTTGCCATTTCAATTCATGAATCGCATGCAGGAGACGGTCCTTCGCCTCCACAAGTTGTTTGTTGTCCGGTTCGGGAGCTGCTTCGATCAGATTGGCGATTGTCGGGTTCATCGGTACAGGACGTCCTTGTCCTTTGAGGTATGCGATAACCGCTTTTTGCCGGTCTTTGTCCATTTGGACGATGGCGGCAAGGTGAGCCTGCTCGTCTTTTAGCAGCTGGTCAATGCCGTTCATGTCGCCATTTTTAATGAGTGCCGTTTTTTCGTTTGCGATGCGCAGCAGGCTCTTATGCAGTTTTTCCAAGTTGTCGAGTATGGAAAGAATTGTTTCGATGGACATAGGGATCCCCTGCTTTCATCTTCGTTAGTTTTTATAGTACTTGATCAAGCTAGCAGCGAGTTTTTCCGGTTCTACTTTATAAGTACCGGCTTCGACTTGCGCTTTCAGCTGTTGTACGCGTTCGTTACGTTCAAGCGTCACTGGTGATGTTTCGGAAAGTTGCTTCGCCTGCTGTGAAATTTCAAGTTTGTCTGTTTTGACTTTAGGCTGTTCTTTCGCTTGTTCCGCTTTCAGTTGGTTTGTTCGGTACGGGTTGACTGGCGGGATGTTAATTTTATTTATTTTCATCGTCTCGCTCCTTTCGGTTGATGATGCCATTACTTTATATTTCGGCAGATTTGTGACAAGGTTTAGGGTCTTTTGTAGGAAAACATGGATTGTGCTTTTTGCAGGGGGAGTCCTGTCTATATTATTTCCTTAAAAGGGAAGAAAAAACCGACGTTGGATGTCGGTTTTTGGATTATGCGTGATTTTGCTGATATATGCGTGTTCGCACAGATTTATGCTTATCTGGCCGTAGTTATGCTTGATTCTTAGGGTTTATGCGTTTTTAGACGACTATTTCTTTTTTCGATCAGCCAAGTACGTTCCAGTATCGCTTTTCGTTACAGCTTCGCGAAATTCTTGGGCGGCTTCGAATTGACGTAGTCCGCTTTTGAGGTCGTCTGTGCAGCTAATGCAAAGCTTCCCTTGCGTCGTTAGCTTGCCGCAGTTGTCGCATGGGTAGCCGAGGTTCGGGAACAGTGCTGGCTGTAGGCGGCCTTTTCTCACCCATTTATGAAGCAATGTTTCAGTGACGCCCGTTACTTCGACGATTCTTTCGATTGTCGCGGCACGGTTTTCACGTCTTCTTAGGAAACGATATACTTCCTCGTACATTTCTTCTTCTCCGCGTGCGCATTTGGCGCATACTTCGCGGATGCCTGTGTAATTGAAAAAGTCCCCGCATGTGGGGCAATTTTTTAGTTCTGCCATGTTGGCTTCCTCCTATCGTTCTGCACGGATGAGCGTAACTGCCTTCACTCGTTCGGCGCCTGCTTCCTTCAAGGCGGATGCGGCGTGCCGGAGTGTCGTGCCTGTTGTGAAAATGTCATCGACGAGTATGTATGTCGTTTTTCGGATGATGCTTTCGGGTTTTATTGTGAATAAAGGGCGCATCGCTAGGCGTTCTTCCTTTGTTTTCTCCCCCATTACTTCGGTGTTCGTTTTTTCAAGCAAGTCTTCGAATGGGATCTTTGCCGCTTTCAACAATTCATCGATATGCGCAAAGGTCCGCTCGATTTTCTTTGCTGGATGCATTGGGATCGGAACGATGATTGCGTCTTTCCGTTTCAGTTCGCTCCGTAATTCATTCGCAAATATTCCCGCGAGCGCGACGTCTTGCAGAAATTTGTATTGGTGCAGATATTCGCGCATCGATTCGTTGTATGTGTAAATGGAAGTGACATGATCGATGATGTCACCTTCTTCTTTTATGTCGACACGTTCGAACGTTTTTGAACAGCTTTCGCAAATTAAAGTTGTTTTTTCGATGGCAATTAATGACTGCCATGTTGGATTGGAAGCAAGCTGCTGTTCACAGAGCAAGCACTGTTTCATGCATGGACGCCCCCTTTATTCAACTTTTGAATTTCAGCTTTCGCCTCATCCATTGCGTACGTGACGCCGTTATGAAAGAGGGTGAAATCGCCTGTCGGGTAATCGACGGAACGCCCGACCCGGCCGCCGATCTGGATGAGGGCGCCTTTGTCGAAGATTTGCTGTTCGGCGCCGACGACTGCGACTTGGACGTTTTGGATTGTAATGCCCCGTTCTAGAATTGTTGTTGTGAGCAGCCCGGGAAGTTCTTTATTGCGCAGCGCTTGGACATGCTCTTTGCGATCTGGATGCGACGCATGGACAGAGCGGATGCGTGGATCGAGCAGTTGGAATAAAGGCTCCGCTTCCTCCATTAAACCGATGTGATGGAAGAAGATGAGGAAAGGTTCTTTTCGTGCAAGTCGTTCTTTTGTCCATTTTAAAAGTTTTTCAGGTAGTTTTCCTTTTCTAATTTGCTTTTCATAGTTCCATAGCGGTTCATAAGACGGTTCAGGCAGTGGGTAGCCATGGTAGCGGCGGTTGATGATTGAGACGAAGCCTGTCCGTTTTATTGTTGTGAGCAGTTGATCCGACGGGGTTGCGGTGACGTAATGGACGGGCGCACCCGGTTTCACCGCTTTTTGGACGGCTCGTTGTAATGTCTCGTCCGCTTTATACGGGAATGCGTCTGCTTCGTCGACATAGACGGCATCAAATGCGTGCCGGAATCGGTACAGCTGATGGGTTGTGGCTAGGATAAGCTGGGACGCTTCCATCGTCGGCTGCGCGCCTCCGTATAGCGATTCGACTTTTGTTTCCGGGAATGCAGCTTTCAGGCGCGGTTCAAGTTCAAGTATGACGTCGACGCGTGGGGCTGCAACGCAGACGCGTTTCCCTTCGGTTATTAGCTTATGTATTGGCGGGAAAAGGATTTCGGTTTTCCCGGAACCGCAAACTGCATAGATGAGATGGGATTTTTGTTGTTCTTGGCTGTTGGTCAGTTCATCTGACGCTTTTTGCTGATGCGGTGTGAGTGTTCCTTGCCAGGCGAGGGTATGTTTTGTCGGGTATGTCGGTGGTTCGCCATTCCAAATAATGAGTTCAGTGCAGGACGAAACGCGCCCCATTTTTATGCATTGCCTGCAATAGGAACATGGCCCTTCACATTTTGCGCAATGGAATGTTGTGAAGCGTGATGGGTCTTCGTTTTCACAACGGTTGCAGACGTGTCGCTTTTGCTTCATGAAAGCTGGAGTTGTTTCAATCCCTTTGATTGTTTGGATATGTCCTGCATCGATATGGGCGTCAATTTCTTCGCGCAGAAAAGGGGTGTGCAGGCGCAGCCAAATGCGGCCGTTCAGGAAGTCCCTGATCGCCGGATTGAATGGTTTTGCCATGTATCACACCCCCAGTTTGTTTTTGGAAAATGCTATGGTCGCGGTGAAGCTGCTATTTACTAGATAAGAGATTGACGCGCTGAATGCCTTTGACAATATAGAGAAATGATTGAGCCGGTTTGTGATTTATTGAGCCGTTCTTGAATTAAATGAGCCGTTGGGCAATTAAATGAGCCGTTCTCGAATTAAACTAGCCGTTGCACGATTTAATGAGCCGTTCTTGAATTAAACGAGCCGTTGCGCGATTTAATGAGCCGTTGTCCGATTAAATGAGCCGTTCTCGAATTAAATGAGCCCCCGCATCATGCTCACCGCTTCACCCATCCAAGCCCCATTGATCCTTCGCCTAGATGCGTGCCGATGACTGGGCCGAAGTGGCTGATTGTGAAGTCGATGTCAGGTAGGCGTTCTGATAGTTCTTGCCGCCATGCTTCCGCTTCTTCTGGGCGGTTTGCATGGATGATTGCTGCTTCCAGTGGCAACTTTTCCGCGTCCTCCGCTAGCATGTCCGCGATTCGTTTCATCGCTTTTTTGCGTGTGCGGATCTTTTCGAATGGGACGATCACTTTATTGTGGAAATGAAGGATTGGCTTCACTTGGAGTAGGCCTCCAATCAATGCTTGTGCGCTCGACAATCTACCGCCGCGCTGCAAATGTGCGAGGTCGTCCGCCATGAAGTAGGCGCGCATCGTCTTTTTCATTTCATTGAGCTCTGCCATGATTTCGTCGGGCGTTGCACCCTCTTTTGCCATTTTTGCGGCGCGGATGACGTAAAATCCTTGGATATAGCATGAAAGTTCCGAGTCGAAAGCGCGCACATCGATGCCTTCTGTCATTTCACCTGCTTGCACTGCGCCGGCGTAAGTGCCGCTAATGCCGCTCGATAGATGAATGGAAATGATGGCTTCATGTTCTTCTTTCAACGATTTGAACAGTTCGACGAATTTACCGAGTGGCGGCTGGGATGTTTTTGGGAGTGGGCCTTCCCCACGCACTTTCTCGTAAAAATCATCCGTCGTCAAATCGACTTCCTCTTCATAGGCATGTCCATCGATCGTCACTGTCAATGGAATGGTGTGGATATTCAACTCTTCCACTATGTCTGGCGGCAAATATGCCGTACTATCCGTTACAATTGCTGTTTTCACTACTTATCAACTCCTGCCTTACATTCTACTTTATAAGCAGGTGAATTGAAAAGCCCGATGAGTTCATCAATCAATCATTTCTGCCCAACGGTTGGATTCCAATGAAAATCTGCTTAGTTCCTCTTTCGTAACGCCTAATTGATTGCCAAGTTGATTGATCCGCTCCCAGTCGAACCGTTCGGTGGCAACGGCCAGGTCGAGATAGGGTCTCATGCTTGTTCGCTTGCCTATTAACGTCTTCGCTACTTCTTCGGACAAGGGGAACTTCGGCAGAATGTCTTCCCATTTTTGCTTCAAGATGACGTCGAGCAAAGAAAACAGGCCGACAAAGAAGTATTCATCACTATTCGGGCGGCCCGTATGGATGGCGACAAGCTCACACATTTTTGCCCGGGTCATGGAAAAGGACACTAAAGCCTTAACCCGCCCGTTTGATGTACTGTCACTTATTTCCTGAAGCATCAATATGCGCAGCCATTTCCGCAATTCACGCATTCCGATGAGCACGATTGCCTGTTTCACAGAACTGACGCTTTTCGGAACGCCGAAATGCATCGTATTGATGAGTCGCAGCAGTTTGTATGTAAGTGAGATGTCATGAAGGATCAGCTGTGCGATTTCATCGATGTTTGGGTCGTCTTCATTCAGCTTGCCAATGACTTGCATATGTAAATTCAAATTCGATGGAATTTCAATGCCTTTTATAATTTCAGGCTTGGCAAAGAAGTAACCTTGGAATAGATCGTATCCACTTTTGATTGCTGATTTGAACTGTGCTTCTGTCTCGATTTTTTCCGCGAGCATTGTAATATGCGGATATTCTTTAATGAACGATTCGATTGTCCGTCTTCCCTCTTCATCGACCGCCAGGAAGTCCACTTTTACGTAATCGATCAGATTAAACAGTTCAGTATGTATGGCGTATTGGTCCTGCAGGATGAAGTCATCGAGAGCAAGTTGGAATCCCGCCTCTTTAATCTCCCGAATTCTACTGATCAAAGCCGGCGTAATTTCGACGTTCTCTAAAATTTCAACGACGACACAATTAGGCGTCAGGCTCGAAAAAATGTCCTTTGTAAGCAATTCTCCCGAAAAATTGACGAAGGACTTTGATGATCCTGAGACTTTGTCGATGCCGATCGACAGGAACGTGTTGATGAGCAATTGGATTGTAGCCCGTGATGGGTCGATATCCGGGAAGCTATTTTTTTCGCTATTGCGATACAGCAACTCGTACCCGAAAATCCGCCCTTCCCTATCCAATATTGGCTGCCTGCCTACGAATATATGAAACTCCATTTCCCCACCTCGCAATGCTTCGAGTATACCAAAATTAGTTCAGTTTTACTAATAATTTTCTAACTATTTTCATAGCGATAAGTTTGGAAAAGTGATAAGTTTATAATAAGTCGAGGCAAAAATGGGGGTACTGAAATGGAAACGTTACTATTTGAACAAGAGGGGCATGTTGCGCGGGTTACGCTTCACCGACCGGATGCGATGAACGCATTCAATTACGATCTGTTGGCGGAGCTCGGAATGGTCGTTGAATCGATCCGTATCAATCCCGCTATCCGGGTCGTCATTTTTACAGGTTCGGGAGACCGCGCGTTCAGTGTGGGAGCTGATTTGAAAGAACGTAAGCTGCTGACGGACGAGCAGGTGAAACGGAATATTTATAAAATCGGCGAAGTGTTTACGATGATTGAGAACTTGCCGCAGCCGACGATCGCGGTATTGAATGGCTATGCATTCGGCGGTGGGATGGAACTAGCGCTTGCTTGCGATTTCCGCTTCGCAGTCGATACGGCCGTCATGGGGTTGACGGAAACGGGGCTTGCGATCATACCAGGTGCCGGCGGGACACAGCGTTTGCCAAGGCTCATTGGAGAAGCGAAAGCGTTGGAGCTTATTTTGACGGCGAGAAGATTGGATGCAAAGTCTGCTTTGCAATATGGAATTTTGACAAATATCGCAGTTGCTGCGGATTTGCAGGAAATGGTGGATCGCTTCACAGGTGAGCTGCTTGGGAACGGGCCAATCGCATTGCAACAAGCGAAGTTTGCGATCAAGCACGGCATGAATGCCGATTTGCAGACTGGGCTTGCGATTGAACGGAAGGCGTATGAGATAACGATTCCGACGGAAGACCGGTTGGAGGCGCTTACTGCGTTTGCGGAGAAGCGGAAACCTGCGTTTAAAGGGAAATAAATAGGTGCCTGCCACCCAAACAATTTTGAATTGTTGGGTGGCAGGCACAGTAAAAATTCAAAGGCGGTCTGTTGTGAAATTCCTGCGGTGTGTTACTTGCTTAGAGACTTGCCATGACGTGATTAACTGAACGGTCATTTCTTCGATGTGGTCGAGCAGGTCGCTTGTTTTGGTCATTTGCGTTTGGACAAGGCTTTGGTTCATGTGAAGGTAGATGGCCATGAGTCTGCCGCTTTGTTCGGTTTCGTGGTCGGTTGTGGCCATGAGTTCGAATAGGAAGTCTTGCGCTTTCTTGAGTGTACGGTCACGTTCGGCGGTGTCCCCTTCAGCGATGGCTTTGTTGCATTGCTGGATATTTTTTTGAAGTTCGCCTAGCAGTAGGAGGACGTATTCCATCATGGATAGTGTGGATGCGCTTGCTTCTTTGTAGATTTGGATGGCTTTTTCGATGTCTACGGTTGTCAAAGTGGTTCCCTCCGGTTGCATTTTCTTTAGTATCGGTTTTTTTCTGTTCATTTCAATTGTTTTTGACCGATATATAAATGGAGTGTTTCTGATTTTTAGATTTGGGGTGATGGAATGCGGGTTCTTAGCCAGGAGCACATTACGTTTTCTACGAATCGGTCGCAGCGGAATACGAGCCAAATCGAGAAGAGTTTGGTGAAGCTTGGTTCTGGACTGAAGATTGCGAAGGGCAGCGATAATGCTTCGGGTCTTTCGATTTCGGAGACGATGCGGGCGCAGATCCGTGGAATTTCGCGGGCGCAGAGTAATATGCAGGACGGGTTGTCGGTGCTTGAGGCGTCGAATGAAGGGCTGAATAATGTGAACGGCCTTTTGCAGCGGGCGCGTGAGCTTGCGGTAATGAGTTCGAACGATACGATGACGGTGAATGATCGGGCTGCGAGTCAGGTGGAGCTTGAGAATTTGCTAGGCGCGGTCGACGATACGGCTTCGAAGCTTGAGTTCAATACGAAGAAGATTTTGAACGAGGATTCGTCCCTCATTTTGCAGGTCGGGGCCAATCCCGGACAGCAGATGAAGATCTCTTTAGTAGATGTAAGTGCAAAGGCGCTTGGGCTCCGTCAGGATAACGGCGAGTATGCATCTTTGGAGATGCGGGATCTTGCGAATGAGTTGATCACGAAAATCGATAAAGCGATTGAGACAGTATCGGGTCATTTGACACGGGTCGGCTCGAATATGGAAGCGGTCGAGCATCATTTGACGAATGCGTTGGTGTTCGAAAATAACTTGTCGAAGTCGCTTTCATTGCTAGAGGATACGGATATGGCGAAAGAAATGATGAACTTTGTTCAAATGGATATTCGTCAGCAAGGTGATCATTTGCTTGTTGGCCAAGTGAATCAGAATATCCATAGTGTAATGACGTTGTTTTCCAAATGAAAAAGAGTAGGTACAGGTGCTTTCCTGTCCTACTCTTTTGTTATGTTCTCGCATCTTGGTGATTCGGAGACGATGCGGGCTGCTTTGACGACTGTGGAGAGGATGTTCGTTGCGCCTTGGCGATCCGCTACGTGGCCTGCACGAATGTAAGGTCTATGTTTTTCGTTGACGATGTAATGTGGTTTCAGTTGGTTGAGTGAGATTGCCATGATGTCGTCTATGCAACGGTCGCAATCGCATGATAGGTGAAGCTCATTTTTATATTGATGCAGCACGTCCCGGACGACTTCTTCCATTACGTTGTAGATTGTCATTTTCATGAACCCCTTGTGTATCAGTTCTACAGTCAGACTCCTAGTGGCCATTATAGCATTACAGATAGAGGTAATTCCAGTTTTTTCTGGTTTTTGGTATCCGTCAATTGTGGCCGTGCGTTTTTGGATTAATTCCCATGAAAAAAAGAAGGTGCGCGACCTTCTTTGGGTGTTTATGGTGCCAGGCCTTTCATAAGGAATTTGATCGTTTGTTCGATTTCCGCCTCTTCATTCCACTTCACGTTGAAGACGTACTTTGTGGCGAAGAATCCTAAGAGAGTGGAGGCTGTGAGGCGTATGACGGTTGTTGGGGGCATTTTAGCAATTTGCCCTTTTATTTGGTAATGCTCGATGATTTGAATGTAGCGGTTGAGCACTTTTTTTCCGACGTGTTCGATGAATTGCTGCCGTAATTCTTCGTGAAACGGGATTTCCTGCAGGAAGATTTGAATGACTTTCAAATTTTTTTCTAGGAATTCCTGACGGTTTTTTATCATCGCCCAAAGGAATTCTTCGTAGTGATCGAAGTCTTTGTCGAGTACTTTATTCAAATCTTTAATGATGATAGGGCCGATCATTTTGACCATTAGCGGCGAGACGACGGAAAGGAGCAGATCCTTTTTCGTTTTGTAATGACGGAAGATAGTACCTTCTGCAACACCCGCTTTTTTGGCGATTTCGTTTGTCGACGTGGCGGCGAAGCCCTTTTCCGCAAACATTTCGGTGGCGGCTATGAGTATTTGTCTCTGTTTGTCTGTCAGTTTTTCATCTTCCTGCAGCATTTCTTCGAGTAGATGGTTTTGTTCTGTCATGATGGTCTCCTTATATTTTGCGATATTTCCGTAGGACCAAAATATTGATGGCAATGAACAGCAGGCAAAATGCTAAAAGCACAAGTACATTCGGATAGATGGCTTCCCATCCGGCACCTCTCACCATGACATCGCGCAATGCTTCGGCTGCGTAATAGAGCGGCGTCAAGTAACTGATCCAACTCAGCCATTCGGCAACCGTTTCCAAATTGAACAAGCCTGAGAAGAACACTTGCGGTACGACGACGATTGGGATGAATTGCATCATTTGCAGTTCGTTATGTGCGAATGATGAGAGTAGGATGCCGAGTGTAAGTGCAGTTAGCGCCAAGATGAGGATGATGAGGAGCACATAAATGAAGGCCCCTTCCATCACCATGTCCAGTACGAAAATTGCATAAGCTGTTATTATTGTAGACTGGATCATCGTGAAAAGTCCAAACCCGATGACGTATCCAGCGATGATTTCCCATTTGCGCAGCGAGCTAGCGAGCAGTCGTTCGAGCGTGCCGGTCGTCCGTTCACGTAGGAATGAAACGCCCGCGATCAGGAAAACGAAGAAGAATACGAAAAATCCGAGTAATACGGGTCCAAAATAATCGAATTGCCCCATGTCGCTTGAGCCGTGTAAATAGTCAATCTGCAATTCCGGCAGTTCGACTGCTTGAGGTGGCTTCGGTAAGGCGTTTTGAAGCCATTTCATCGTTGCGCCTGTGATGCTCGGATCGCTTCCTTCGAGGACGATGGACGGATTGTTGCCTTCAAATTTTAAATAGCCATCAAGCTCCTGTGAATTGAGTTTTTCCATCGCTTCGGTTTCGCTTTTGAAAGTCGTCACTTCTGCTCCATCGGTATCGATTTGAGCCGTAATCATTTCCGGCACGTCGACAAATCCGATTTTCGGGATGTAGTCATTTCCGTTAAAGACGAAGTAAAGCATCGTCAGCACTAGAATCGGTGCGAAGATGAGCAGCCCGATTGTCCGTTTGTCTCGGACGAGTTGCCGCAGAATTCGTTTCACTAATGCCATCACTCTCATTGTTCTGCACCTCCAAAGGCTAGAAATGCTTCCTCGATAGTCGAAGCATTCGTCTGTTCTTTTAATTCTTTTGGAGTGCCGACCGCGATTAATTTACCGTCACGAATGAGTCCCAGCCTATCGCATTTATCGGCTTCATCCATCACATGTGTTGTAACGATAAGCGTCTTTCCTTGCGTCTTTAAGTCTGTGAATGCTTTCCAAATGCTTTTTCGCAGGACGGGATCAATTCCGACGGTCGGTTCATCAAGGATGAGCAATTCAGGTTCGTGAAGAAGTGCGATTGCGAGTGACAGTCTTCTTTTCATTCCCCCGGAGTAATTCGTTACGAGTTTTGTGGTGTCTCCTGAAAGCTGGACGAGTTCCATCACTTCATTGATGCGCTGCGCTTGTTTTTGTCCTTTTAACCCGTACAGTTCAGAGAAGAATTGGAGATTCTCCTTCGCTGACAAGTCCTCATATAAGGCATCGGATTGCGCCATATAGCCGATTCGTTTGATAAGCTGCAGTGAAGGCATCTTTTGTTGGAATAAAAAATTCTCTCCTTCCGTGGGTTCATCAAGTCCGGCTAGCTCTTTTACTAACGTCGTCTTTCCAGCGCCGGACGGTCCAAGCAATCCGAAAATTTCTCCCTCGTACATTTCCAAGTTGATGTTTTGCAAGACTGGGTGCTTGCCGAAGCTTTTAGAGACGTTGCGGATGGAGACACATACTTCGCTATTATTCATGTTGACCACCTCTTTATCAGGAGTGAGTGATTACTCACTTTATATTAATCTATAAGGTGTGATTTGTAAAGTGAGTAATCACTCACTCATGACGCAAGCAAATCCGCGAGCAACACAAGCAGCAAATTCAAGTGCAATACAACCAATGATATGCGCAATGCAAGCAAAGTCCTATGCTCCACAACCAATAATATGCGCAACGCAAGCAAAGTCCTATGCTACACAACCAATAATATGCGCAACGCAAGCAAAGTCCTACGCTACACAACCAATGATATGCGCAACGCAAGCAAAGTCCTACGCTACACAACCAATGATATGTGCAACGCAAGCAAAGTCCTACGCTACACAACCAATGATATGCGCAACGCAAGCAAAGTCCTACGCTACACAACCAATAATATGTGCAACGCAAGTAAAGTCCTACGCTACACAAAAAAAAAGAGAGGGGACCCCCCCCTCTTAATTCTCTGCCTTATGCAATTCCCATTCCTCGCGCAGCATGCCCATCCGGATGGAGTCGTAGTAAACGCCGTTCCAGTAGCGGACTTTGCGGATGCGGGCTTCCATCGTCATGCCGAGTTTTTCGGCGACGCGGATCATCCGCTCGTTTCCGGACCATGTTGTGAGGCCGACGCGGACGAGCGGCATTTCGTTGAATAGATGATTGATCCACATGGTGAGCGCCTTTGTTCCGTAGCCGCCGCTCCAATATTTCGGCTCGTAAATAAGGATGCCCATTTCGAGCCAAAGGGACGGCTGATGCTCCCAATAATAACTCACCATACCGATAATTTCGCCGTCCACTTCGATGCCCCAGTAGTCGTCCTGCGCAACAACTTTGTCTTTTCGTTCAAGAAACGCTTCGTATGTCATCGTGTTATGTGGATAATAAGGTGCGTCCCATTTCTTCCATTCAGGATTTTCCTGTTTGAATGTCATTTCCCACATACGCTGTAAATCTTCTTCTTTGATTGGCCTGATAGTCACGCCTTCTAGTGTATATGTCAAAAAATTTCCTCCTGGCTCTTATAGGTATTTCGCGAACCAGTTCGTCATCTCGTTCAATCGTTCGATACGCAGATTCGGTGTGCCGGTCCGCGATAGGTTGTGGTCTGCATCAGGGAAGCGGACGAATTCGGTCTCTTTCCCCATGCTCTTAAGTGTAATGTATAGCTGTTCCGCCTGCTCGATCGGGCAGCGGAAGTCTTTTTCCGAGTGAAGAATTAATAGCGGCGTCTCCACGTTTTCCGCGTATTTCAACGGAGAGTGTTTCCATAATGTCTCGACGTCTTTCATGTCTGCGGCGATTTGCCATTCGCTGAAGTAGTAGCCGATGTCGGATACACCGAAGAAGCTGATCCAGTTGCAGATGGAGCGCTGTGTGACTGCCGCCTTGAAACGATCCGTATGACCGACGATCCAGTTCGTCATGAAGCCGCCATAACTTCCGCCCGTAACACCAAGGCGATCTGCGTCGATCCATTGATTTTCAGCTAACGCATAGTCAACTGCCGCCATGATATCCTCATAGTCGCCTCCGCCGTAATCACCGCGGACCGCATCGACGAATTCCTGGCTGTAGCCGTGGCTTCCGCGCGGGTTAATATAGAGAACGCCATAGCCGCTTGCTGCGAATAGCTGCATTTCATGGAAGAATGTATTGCCGTACATTGCGTGCGGTCCGCCGTGGATATTGACGACGAGCGGATAGTTCTCCCCTTCTTTGAAGCCTGCAGGTTTCATGAGCCAGCCGTGTACATCCCAATCTTTCGGTCCTTTGAAAACGATCGCTTCCGGGGCGACAAGCTTCACTTCTTCTAAATAGTCTTTGTTGAATGAAGTAAGAGCTTCCCTTTCGCCAGTTGAAATCGCCAATTGATAGATTTCGCCCGGATTCACCGGATCGCTTATGGCAACCAACGCAAAATCGCCTTCAGCGTTCACGTCATATCCATAGACATGTTCGTTTTCAGCTGTTGCCGGATAGAGCTCCCCTTCAAGCGTCGCGAAATAGAGTCGGATGTCGCCCATCGTCGACAGTTGGAAGTATAGATCATTATTTTTCGTCCAAACGACGCTCGGTGCACCGCCGCCTTGCTGATGATCCGCTACTGAATAATCACCTACCGGCGCATCGATACTTTCCGTTATATTAATCGTATTGCCGCGTCTTGTGTCATACACATACAAATTGCCATGCGTTGCATTTTGGAATGAGCGATCCGATCCGACAAATGCAATATAATTGTCGTCGAATGAAAAACGAGCGCCGCCGTAATAGCCTTCTTCGTCCACGATGACCGTTTCTTCCTTCGTTTCAACGTCCACCAAATAGAGCGGCTGGCGGAATTCGTGGTCCAGATTCTCTTTACGGTTCACGCCGATGACGAGCTTGCTTCCATCATGCGAAACCGCCTGCAACGAATAATGGAAGTTGCCTTCTGTAAATTGCGTGATGTCTTCTGTTTCTAGATCGACAACACCAATTTGTTTGAATGAATCCTGCGGCAATAAACCGACGCCGTCCATTTTGTATTTCATTTTCGTAACACGAACGGGTTCCGGTTTCTTTTTATCGTCCTTTTCCTCTTTATAGCTGAATGACTTGCCTTCTTTTACGGAGGCATCGAACCAGATCTTCTTGCCACAAGGCGACCAGTGGAAGCTTGACACGCCTTTATCAAGCGTTGTAATTTTTTTCGCTTCCCCTCCGCGGGCAGATAGGATGTAAAGTTGGTTTTTCTCTTCGCGATTCGACAAAAAAGCGATCTGCTTGCCGTCCGCTGACCATTTTGGCGAGCTGACGCGGTGTTTTCCGTGTGTCCATTGCGTCGTCTCGTTCGTCGTGAGGTCGATATGGTAGAGGTTTGCGATGTATTTATTGTCCTCTTCGTCGATATGTGTTTTGATGAAAATCGCTTCTTTTCCGTCCGGTGATAGTGTTGGGTTCGTGACGGATTGCAGTTTGAACAGGTCGTCTACTTGTAGGTTTCTCATGTGAATTCCCCCTTTTTTTCTAATCCAGCTTCGGGTGCCAGAGTCTCGGGTCATAAGCCAAAGCTCCTGCGTGGCAAAGAGCGCCACTCCGTATCTTCGTCTTATGCCTGAGGCCAGCAGGAGGCTGGTCATGCAGTCGTTGCCGCAGGACGCGGCGTACTTAGACTGCGAACCATTGTCTAGTCAGGCACCCTGCGCTTTTTTCTATCCTACATATTTCGACACCCGTAACAGTTTTCCCTTTTTGTTTTCGAAATTTATTTTCCGACGTAAAGAGATTGCGGTCGGAAGATGGTGTTGTCGCTAAGTTGTTCAATGGCGTGCGCGGTCCAACCGACCATTCTTGCTGCGCTGAATGTCGGGGTAAACAGTTCAGGCGGCAGTTGAATTGAACGCATGATGGCGGCGGCATAGTATTCGACGTTTGTATATAGTTTGCGGCCCGGTTTGTGGATTTCGAGTAAAGTCGTAATTTCTTTTTCGGCAGCAGTCGCAAGGTCGAGCCATTCGTCTTTTCCTGTGAGTTCCTCACATTTGTCGCGTAAAAGTATGGAGCGCGGATCTTCGGTTTTATAGACGCGGTGGCCGAAGCCCATGATCCGTTCGCCATTTTGCAGTTTAGCCTCGATGACGGAGCGGATATTTGCCTGGTTGCCGATTTCTTCAAGCATGTCGATGACGCCTGAAGGAGCGCCGCCGTGCAGCGGACCTTTCATTGTGCCGAGGGCGGACGTGACGGCGGCTGTCAGATCGGATTCGGTTGAAATGGTAACACGGCCTGCGAACGTTGAAGCGTTCATGCCGTGCTCCATCGTCAATTTTAAATACGTTTCAAGCGCTTCGACATGGACATCGGCAGGTTTTGTGCCGCTCAGCATCCATAAATAGTTGGCGGTATGTGATAGTTCCGAGTTGGGTTCGATGATTGTGAGTTGATTCATATTCCGGTAATGCCTTGCGATGATGACAGGTAGAGCGGCGGTTAGGATTACCGCCTGCTCCTCCATCGGTTTAATCGCGAAGCTGTTGTGACTATATGCAGATATAGCTGTCCTCATCACATCCATGAGAGGGATGTCTGGCGGCATGATGTCGATGAGAGCTGCGACATGGGCAGGAAGCTTCCGGCCTTCGATCATCTTTTGTTTTAATGAATCCAGTTCGTTGTCGTTCGGGAATTCACCATGCCATAGAAGGTAGGCCAGTTCTTCGAATGAATGGTTCGGAACCAACTCACCGACTCGGGTTCCCCTGTATGTCAGTTCCCCTTTTTCCCCGTCAACCGATGCGATTTTTGTATGGACTGCTACGATATCTTTCAAACCTTTTTGAAACATGTTCATTCCTCCTTTTCTTTTAGTATAAAGTAGGTATATGATTAATTAAATTGAATGTTTTGTATTAAATTGATTACTTTAGTTAATTACGAGAGGAGTTTGCTATGGATACGCAATGGCTTCGGACATTCATTGCCGCGGCGGATACGCTTAATTTCCGCAAGGCTTCTGAAAGGCTCATGCTCTCGCAGCCAAGTGTCACTGTGCATATTCGGTTGCTGGAAGAGCATTTGGGGATGCAGCTTTTTGATCGGATCAATCGCCGGGTGACACTGACGGATGCGGGGAGGTTGTTTTACGCAGAAGCGGTGAAATTGACGCGGGAATTGGATGACAGTGTGGATCGGATGCATGCGTTTGCCCAAGGGTATCGCCGTAAGTGGACGATTGCGATTTCTCCGCTTATGGCGGAGACGATTTTGCCGTATTTCATGCGGACGTTCATGGAGAATCACCCGGATGTTGAATTGACGATTCGCGTGGAGGAATCTGAATTGATTGAACGGCTTGTGGATGCCGGTGAAGTGAACTTGGGCATTTCAGCGCTCGACGCGACGATCAAAAATATCGAATCGGAGCGTATTTACGAGGATCCGATCGTGTTTGTCATGCCGACCGATCATTATGACGAGGAAAGCGGACCGCCGATTGATGTGCGGGAAGCTTTGACGGACCATTATTTGTTCACGCATCATCATCCCGTCTACTGGGACGATTTGCTGTTCACCTTAAAAAAGCACGTCCCCGGCGTCCGGACGATGAAAGTGACGCAAACGCATATTGCAAAACGATTCATCCAGGAACGTCTCGGCGTCTCCTTCCTCCCCCACTCAATCGTCCGGCGGGAGTTGATGGAAGGCAGGCTGATGCGCCCGCATTTCGACTTATTCGACTTGCCGACGGTTTCGACTTTTATTCTTTTTAAGAAGAAGGGCGCGTTGGAGGAGGAGTTCATCCGCGGGATTTCTGGGGTTTATTTTGGGTAGGGGTTTGTTGATTGTGTTGTGAATGA
The DNA here is from genome assembly GCF_007991495.1 of Sporosarcina luteola. Classification (GTDB taxonomy): domain Bacteria; phylum Bacillota; class Bacilli; order Bacillales_A; family Planococcaceae; genus Sporosarcina; species Sporosarcina luteola. The sequence goes on from NZ_BJYL01000016.1 coordinate 127,506, forward strand.
AGTTGCTTGTGTTGCGGTGTGCGGTCATTGCGATGCGGACTCGGTTCGTTGTGTTGCTAGCCAATTTGATTGTGTTGCGACCCGTTGCTTGCGATGCGGCCCAGTTTCATTGTGTTGCGACCCGTTGATTGTGTTGCGGCGAGCGTACTTTGCGATGCGGACTCGATTCGTTGTGTTGCTAGCCAATTTGATTGTGCTGCGACCCGTTGATTGCGTTGCTGCCCAGTTTCATTGTGTTGCTACTCACTTTGATTGTGTTGCGACCCGTTGACGTTGCGGCCCGTTTCGTTGTGTTGCGACCCGTTGATTGCGTTGCGGCCCGTTTCGTTGTGTTGCTACTCACTTTGATTGTGTTGCGACCCGTTGATTGCGTTGCTGCTCGGTTTCATTGTGTTGCTAACCACTTTGGTTGTGTTGCAGCCCGGTTTCGTTTCGTTGCGATTGACGTTGGTTGTGTTACGATCTATTGATTGCGTTGCAGTCTGATTTCATTGTGTTGCGAACTGATTTGATTGCGTTGCATACCGGTTTCGTTGTGTTGTAAATCACTTTGATTGCGAATTAAACTTAAAAAGCAATCCCCGTTTCCGGGAATCGCTTCTTTTTATTTCAACTTAAACTGAGAAACTAACTCTTGTAGTGTGTCCGCCATAGAACTAAGCACAGCTGAGGAGGCGGAGATTTCTTGCATAGTGGCGCTTTGTTCTTCGGCTGCAGCTACGATATTTTGGGCGTTTTCGTCGGAGCGTTCTGACATGACCGCTACTTCGTCGACGAGTTCTTTTACTTGTTGGGTGCCTTTGTTAATTGTTTCGCTGATCTGTGAAATTTCTACAGCTTCGGTTGAAACTTTGTTTACTCTGCGAGCGATTTCCTGGAAGCCGTCACCGGTTTGTTCGACCATTGTGAGTCCTTCATCCACGAACGTTTTGGATGTTTCCATCGCTTCAATGGCGCTGCCGACTTCAAGTTGAATTTCTTCGATCAATTTACGGATATCTGAAGCAGCGTTGCCCGATTCTACTGCCAACTGTCCAACTTCCGATGCGACGACTGCAAAGCCTTTTCCGTGTTCGCCTGCCCTTGCCGCTTCGATGGATGCATTAAGTGCCAATAAATTTGTCTGGCCAGCAATCTTCGTAATGATGGATACAATTTTGCCAATCTCAGATGATTTATTATGCAAGGTTTCGACGACCATTGCTGTGTGCGTTGTTGATCGTTGGATGTCCACCATTTTTTCTACAGTAGCTGTCATCTTATTAGCGCCATCTTGCGTTAATTCAGTCGTAGCAACTGCCAACTCGGAAACTTGTTGGATCGACATAACGGTTTTATTCAACTGATCAACAATATCATCGACGATTACACTGCTGGATCGCGCGCTTTCCAGTTGTGTCGCTGCCCCTTCGGACACATCAATGATTGAATTTGTTATCTGCTCGGAGGCATGGGAAGATTCATCCGCACTTGATGAAAATTGGGATGATGTCGAAGCAAGTGTATCGACATTCTCTGTCAGTTCAGTCACAAGTGTTTTCAAATTGGAAAGCATCATATTATAATCCTCGCCCAGTTGGCCGATTTCATCTTTTGTCTTAATCTTGAGCGGTTCCATTGATAAATCACCTGTTGCCATTCGTTTAAAGTTGTTGGATATAGAAACGATGGGCTTTTGGATTGTGCGCATCAAATAACGAATGCCTAGAATAGCAATTAGAACTGCAATCAATGTACTTAGTGACAATGTAATTAATACCGTTGAATACAGCGCTGCCCCCTCTTCCTCAATCGTTTCAAGTTCTGCATGATGCAGACCGCTCAATTCCTTCAAGCTTTCGTTGATTTCCTTTTCTATTAAAATTGCATCGTATGATTGGACCGTCGCAGTCTCGTCCTGATCATTTCCGCTCAGTTTAAGAATTTCGTCGATTTCACTAATAAAGGTTTGCCATTTTTCATTCACAGAATTCAATATCTCCCGTTCTGCTGTTGTGGAAAGCAAACGATCATAATTAGTGACGACACTACTCAATTGTTCCTTCTCGAAGCTGATTTGATCTTCATATTGTTTCTCAAATTCACTATCCTTCGAAAGGATATGACTTTGTGTCAAGGTAAGTATATATTGAATTCCTTTTTCCAATGAATTGTTGTTTTCGATTTTCGGTACAATGACATCGTTCATTGTAGATGTGTTTTTATTCAAATTGAATGTGCTAATGATGCCTGCGGCGCTCATTCCAACTATGAGAATGATCATAATCGTAAATATGCTTGATAGCTTTCTGCCAACATTCCAACGCATGGTAGTTTCCCCTTTGTATTCGATTTGTATCTTTTATCGGCGGTTTTTTTAATCTTTACACATCTTCACAAAATAAAAAAAGCCTTTCCATTATTGAAAAAGGAAAGGCTTGGCAATTATTGTTTTACTTGATCTTTCAACGAGCGTCTGAGAATCTTGCCTGTTGTGTTTTTCGGGAGTTCATTTAGAAATTCGATTGTTTTTGGAATTTTATATTTGGCTAAACGTGCTGCACAAAATTCTTTTAGTTTGTCGACGTTTCTGTCCGCGCCATCTTTCATGACGACATAGGCTTGGACTTCTTCACCGAAATCCGTGTCCGGCACACCGATGACGGCAGCTTCGACGATGTCGCGGTGTTCGAATAAAACCTCTTCGACTTCCCGTGGATACACATTGTATCCGCCGACGATGATCATATCTTTTTTTCGGTCAACGATGTAGAAATAGCCGTTTTCGTCTTGGCGAGCGAGATCCCCTGTATATAGCCAGCCGTCGCGGATTGCGGAAGCTGTTTCCTCGGGCATTTTGTAGTAGCCTTTCATGACGTTAGGACCTTGGACAACGAGCTCTCCAACTTCACCGACAGGCACTTCATCTCCGAATTCATCCACAACTTTGTTTGTCACATTGACGATGTTCGTGCCGATAGAGCCTGGTACGCGATCGCGATCTCTCGGATTGAAGCAAGTGACGGGCGATGCTTCGGAAAGGCCGTAACCTTCAGAAATCTTCACTTGGAACTTTTCCTCAAAGTTATGCAGCAATGCGACCGGCAATGAGGAACCGCCTGAGATTGCCAGACGGATCGTATCGAAATCCTCCGTCTTGCCTTGCGGGTACTGATAAAGGAAATTGTACATTGTCGGCACACCTGCAAATACAGTTGCCTCGTGCGCTTTGATTGTTTCAAACACGTCCTCTGGGCTAAACCGCGGTACGAGCAGGATTGTTGCCCCTTTTAATAAAGGCGCATTGACGACGACTGTCAGTGCAAACACATGGAAGACCGGCAATGTTGCAACGACACGATCCGTTTCAGAGAATCCAAGATAGTCCGCGACGTCGCGAGCGTTTGAATACAAGTTCTTATGCGTCAGCATTGCGCCTTTCGGATGGCCTGTCGTACCCGATGTGTAAAGGATGATAGCGGTTTCATTTTCATCTACAGTAATCGGAGCGCGATTCGGTAGTTCTCTCGAGAAGAAATGCGTGAACAAGTCGACTTTTTCTTTCACCGCATCCGGCAGCGCTGCGACGTTTTGGGCAACGTACGGATCTGTTTCACAGATGATGTAACGCTCGATCGCCGGGAATGAGCCTGCAGCTTTCTCTACAAGCGGCAAAAGCTGATCCAGTGCAATGACCACTTTCGCATCGCTATTATGTAAAATGTACGAGATTTCGGTCGGCGAATAAATTGGGTTGATTGGAATGGCAGTCGCCCCGATACGCATCGTTGCGTAAAGCGAAATGAGGAAATGCGGCGTGTTTCCTAATAAAAACGCTACATGATCTCCTTTTTCGACTCCCAACCTTTCAAGGCCCAATGCAAACGTGGACACTTGCTGGTCAAGCTCAGCGTATGTTGTGTCTTTGCCCATGAAATGATAAGCAATCTTTTCAGGATTCAGCTTTGATGTTTCGTAAACCTGTGTTACCAAATTCATACTAACATCCCCTTTTTAGAAAATGAATGATCATTCATAAATCCATCTATTATTATATAAGAAAAATTTAAAGTTCACAATACTTTTAGGTAATTTAGTAGAATTCTATTGTGAATAAATCGAAAACACTATAATTAAATACTTAAAGCAGGTAATAAATAATAAAAAACGGCTAACCTCGTTGTTATGAGGTTGCCGTAAATGAAATGTAATACCGGATTTCCGTTCCAGGCGGACGCTTTCCGGGGGGCGGGCGGTGAGCCTCCTCGGTCGCTTCGCTTCACTGCGGGGTCTCACCTGTCCCGCTAATCCCCCAGGAAAAGCCGTCACGAAGTACGGCTTTTGCGAACAAAAGCGAAGCGTTGAGAGCATATCTTTGCACTTCGCCGCCTTCCACTCCAATCCTAGATATCATCAGTAAAACAGTACTTCCCCCTTCACCCCGGTGTCCGGATATGCGCCAAGTAGCGCCAGCGGATGAGGTAGAAGTAGATGACTTGTATAATTGTGAAGCCGATGAGCACCGCCGCAAGTTCACGGACAATCGAGATTTCCGCAAGGGCATCCCAAATAACTTGTAACGATAAGAACGCAAAGGAACTGTGAACGAGTGCCACTCCCCATGGAACAAAAAATTGAGGAATGAGCTGGCGGTTGACGATTTTTTTGAATTCCTTGTCGGTAATTCCCATTCGTCGAAGCACGTCGAATTGCTTCCGGTCGCTGTCGAGTGATGTATAAAGGCGGAAATAGATGAAACTCCCCGCCGCCAGCAGGAATACCCCCGCGAGCAATAAACCGATGAACAGCAACAACGTAAACGTCGTGCGGATGACGGAATAGTTCCGTCCCGGATTGTCGAATGTGTAATGAAGATCATCATAAGTTCCTGTCAAAAGTGATTCTGTCATCGAATGCTCAATCGTCAATCCGATATTCTTCGTCTGCTGCCAGTCCGGAATGTCAAAAGCATGATAGACAGACGAAGGATATTGAACGAAAGAGGCGACTTTATCAAAGTCGATGTCGTTTAAAATGATCGTATTTGTCCCGATGGCGTGTGCAGGAAATAATTGATACGGGTATGCTCCATTGATTCGCACCGGAACGCCGCTTTCCCCTAGCACCGTCTCTACGATTTGCTTGTTCAGTTGCTCAAATGTTGAGATGGTTGGCGGCAGGAATAGCGCTTCCCCCTCTTTTAATTCAAATGCCTGGTTTCCGAAAGACCGTGACAGCCTGTTCACGTTGGATAGTTTGATGATCGATACCGTGTTATCTGTAAAGGATGATTGCTGCTTAAGAATCGGAAACCGGACATATGTGTAATCAATGTCATTCTTCCTTAATTCATACCCAAGCCGGTTAATATGAGCGGATTCCAGTTCATTCCCCGGAAAGCTTTCGTACACAAGGCCGAGCGGGTTCACTTCCCGATATTGAGAGGCGAATGAAGTGAGTGAAGCAAGAATGCCAACCGACATGAATGCAATCGTCGAAACGATCGTCACGATGAAAAACATTCTGGCATTTTCTTTCAAACGGATGACGCCTTCTGAAATCGCCAACAGGCGGAAATGGCGCCAGTAAAATTCCTTCCTCACTTTAAACAGATGGAGAAGGAGTGGCAAAGAATCCGTGAAAAAGAAATACGTGCCAAGTGTTGCCAACATCGGTAAAAGGAAAATAAGTCCGATGATGATGTTATTCGATATGAAAGCAGCCATGCTGTATGATACTGCGAGTAGAATGAGGCCAAAAATACCGCGGAGCTTTGAAAACCCATGCGATTCCTTGCCGCCGGTCTCCCCCCGGATCAGTTCATCGAGCTTTCCGGTCTGAATGAAAACCGGCGCTACTAATGAAATGATGATGAACAGACTTAAAAACGCGCCGACCGTCAAAGCGAACGGCTCCCATGATAAATACAACGGCAATGCGGGGAGCATGACGATTCGTTTCACGACCATGAAGAAGAACTTCGAAAACATATAGCCTAAAAATGTCCCAACACCGATTGAAGCCGCTCCGATAATGATTGTTTCGGTGAAAATCAAGCGGTGCAATTGCCGCTTCTCCATCCCTAAATGAAGGAGGATGCCAAACTCTTTTGTCCGTGCTTGCAAAAATGCCCGCATCGAGTAAAACAGGAAGAACATTGTAAATATGTACAGAACAATTTCAGCGATCCCCATGCCAAGCACCGCCATATCCTGCGTAGCGCTTCCCTCAATCGAAGGGTGAAAAAGCAACATGGAATAAAGGAAAAATACCATGACGGAAAATACGCTCGCCATGAAAAAGGCAGCGTAAATCCGCCGATTCCGCACGACATTCCGATAGGCGAACTGGCGAAACATCATCCGGCATCCCTCCCTGTTCGGTTATAACATCCGCAGATCATGGACATTCCCTCCAAGAAGACTGAGCACATTCAAAATCCGTTGGAAAAACGTCTGGCGTCTTTCGTCTTTATAGATTTCATTGAAAAACTCGCCATCTTTAATGAACAGGACACGGTCGCAATAGCTTGCTGCAATCGGATCATGCGTTACCATGATAATTGTCGTACGTTCGGTTTCATTAATATGGCTGAGCAATTCCAGAACTTCTTTCGCTGATTTCGAATCAAGATTACCTGTCGGTTCATCCGCTAAAATGAGCTTCGGCTTATGGACTAACGCCCTGCCGACAGCTGTCCGCTGTGCTTGGCCGCCCGACAACTCGTCCGGTCTGCGATTCAGGATTTCCTTTAAACTAAGCTGCTCCGCCAACCGGGAAACTCGCTTTTGCATTTCCATGATCGGTAGTCCGTCCAACGTGAGCGGCAAGACGATATTTTCTTCCACCGTAAGCATTTGCAGAAGATTGATGTCCTGGAAGACAAAGCCGAAATTATGCCTTCTGAATAGTGCCAGTTCATTCGCATTTAACGCTTCGGGCTCCATTCCGTCAACAATCACTTGGCCGTAAGTCGGCATGTCGATCGTCGAAATGACATTCAATAACGTTGTCTTGCCGCTGCCGGAAGGTCCCATGATGGCAATGAATTCCCCTGCCTCCGCCTCAAAATCAAGTCGATTGAGTGCGCGGTGCATCACTTTTCCTTCATAGATCTTCGTCACTTGCTTCAGTTCTACGATTTTCTTCTCCATCCGCCTCACCCATCTCCCCATTTGTAAACAGAATCTTTACAGACGTCCCTTTTCCCACTTCCGATTCAATCGTCAACGGATGCCCAAGCTTCCCGGAAATTTCGTCAGCAATATAAAGGCCCATTCCTGTCGATTCGCCGGTTAGCCTTCCGTTCTCGCCAGTGAAAAAAGCCTTCGTCACCCGCTTCAGGTCAGATGCCGGGATGCCAATCCCTTCATCGCGAATCGTCAGCTCATACCCTTTTTCGGTATGTTCCACAGAAAGGTACAGCCGCTTTCCATTCTCAAACGTATACTTTACTGCATTTGTAATGAACTGCCCAATGACAACTTTCATCCATTTAGCATCCGTCGCGACAATAAGCTGCTCATCGATCGAAATGACTGGAAATACACCATTTGTAATAAACAGCCGCTTATGATCCGTCACAATCTGTTGAATAAGACTTTTCAAGCCGACTCGTTCAATTTGCATATCTTCCTCGAACGTCTCAAGCCGCGCATTGACAAGTACCGCGTCAAGTCCGCGCTGAATTTTATCGACTTCCTCCTGGATGCTCCGCTTATCGAGTTCGCCGTCTTCTTGAAGAAGCAAGCCGATAACCGAAATCGGCGTCTTCATCTGATGCACCCATTGGTTCATGAAATTGAGCTGCCGATGCTGAGAAGCGTATAGGGACTGCACTTCATTTTGATACAAACCGTATAACCCGCGCATGAACTCCGCCGATTGCCGATGCTCAGGCGTCTGTACCCGCCTAATTAGCGCATCCTCCATTCTTTTCGGCTTCCTTAAAATCGCATTGTAATACGTACGCTGCATAATGAATTTTGCGCCTAAAAATCCCGCCAAAAGCAACATGCTCATGATGATCGAGTAAATTGCGGTATTCAACCCGCTAAATCCGTCAAGCCAATACAAAATTAGGATGAACGTCACGAGAATCATTTCAAAAATGATCAATGACGAATATTCCTTCATGAATAAAATAAGTTTCCTCATGATTCCTCCGGCGCTGTCAGAAAACGGTACCCTGACCCACGAACTGTCTCGATGACCGATTGCACGCCATAGTCCACCAATTTTTTTCGCACCCGTGTCATATTTACATTCAAAGTATTCTCATCGACAAACGACTGATCATCCCATAATTCCTCGAGAAGCGTTTCGCGCGACACAACTTTCGGCGATGCTTCCATAAGCAATTCAAGGATGACGCACTCTTTCTTTTGAAGGGGAATCGCCTCATCGCGTAAATGCAATTCCATCCGCTCAATGAACAATTCAAGCGAACCAAGCTTCACCGTCCGCTCTCCTTGGCTCGGCGCATACTCCCCGAACGCCCTTCGTAAATGGCTCCTGATCTTCGCAAGGACGATCTCGTAATGGAAAGGTTTCGTTATAAAATCATCCCCGCCATTCTCCAACGCAAACACCTGGTCCATATCTCCCGACCGCGCAGAAATGAATATGATCGGACACTTCGTCCGCTGCCGCAACTGCCGGCACCAATAATACCCGTCATACGACGGCAAATTTATATCAAGCAATATCAAATGCGGATCAAACGCAAAACACTCCGCCTCAACATTATCAAAATCCTCAACAATCGCCACATCATACTGATATTTCCGCAGCGTCTCCGCCAACAGATGTGCAATTTTCTTATCATCTTCCACAATAAATATTCGATGATTCGCCATTACTAGCCCCCCTCACTCGTCCCCTTATTATATCGTAAAAGCGGGCGATTCGCTTGACGAGAGGTGAAGAAGAGGGGAAGGAAATGGTTATCACCGTTTACGCGGAGGTTATCACCACTTAAAGTGAGTTTATCACCACTCAGACGGGGGTTATCACCACTTAAAGTGGGTTTATCACCACTCAGGGGTTTACCGCCGCCCCACGCATTAATTCCTACAAAAACTTGTCGCCAACACCATCCCCACATTCCCCGCATATACTAAACCAAAAGAAAAAACCGGTTTGCACCGGCTTTTCCATTTAGTAAATTAAATTAATGAATTCCTCTTTCGTAATTCCACCAAGTATCGTTGGAATGTCAACTGCGTCAAGCGCTTTGCTGATCGACTCGCGGTCATATTGCACATTCTTCAGTTTATCTTCAACGACCGCCACATCACCAACGCCAAAAAAGTCGCCGTAAATGTGTACGTCTTGAATATTCCCTTTCTCGACTTGCAGGCGCACGTCGATGCCGCCAACAGGGAAGCGGTGGGAGTGCTGCATATTGAATTTTGGCGATTTGCCGTAGTTCCAATTCCAGTTACCGTAGCGTTCAGCAGATAGCGCACGGATGTTTTCCCAATCTTCATCGGTCAACTCTTTGTATTGAATCTTTTCTTCACCGCCGAATATCGATTTCAAAATTTCCATACGGAATTGTTCAATCGTCATCGGCTCTTCGATAAATTCCGAAATATTTGCTACACGGCTTCTGATCGACTTGATGCCTTTCGATTCGATCTTGTCCTTTTTCACTTTCAATGCGGAAACGACACGCTCAATTTCCGTATCAAACATAAGTGTGCCGTGGCTGAACAGACGTCCTTGCGTAGCGAATTGCGCATTTCCGGAAACTTTGCGCCCTTCGACTAGAATATCATTCCGTCCAAGCAATTCCGCTTTCACGCCCATTTCCCCGAGCGCCTTAATGACCGGCTCCGTGAACTTCTTGAAGTTTCGGAATGAATCACCGTCGTCTTTCGTAATGAAACTATAATTGAGATTGCCCAGATCGTGATAGACTGCACCCCCACCGGAAAGCCGGCGGACAACATGAATGCCGTTCGCATCGACAAACTCCGTATTGATTTCTTCAACGGTGTTCTGGTTTTTCCCGATGATGATCGACGGTTCATTAATATAGAACAGTAAAAATGGATCTTTATCGACATCCATATTTTTTAATACATACTCCTCTATCGCGAGGTTGATCCTTGGGTCGGTGATGCCTTTATTATCAACGAAATACACATTAATCGCTCCCTATGTAATTGACTTCACTTATATTTTATCTGAAAACAACGAATAAGTCTTGACATTTGATCGACTGTTATAATACACTATCACTATCAAATTGAGTTATAGAACAAGAGGAGTTTAAAATAGTTTGATAAGGTAATAGAAGACAAAGATACGGTAATGAATACCGTCATTTTTTTACCCACACTGTTATATTACAATTACCTAGTTTCCAGTTAGTATTAGTACAAAGAATAGGAGGAGCTATCCATGATCGAGAATGTCATCGAGTTTTTCAAGAACCTGCCTGCTAAATCCTGTACCACTTGTGGAAAAGATATCGAGGAACAGCACGAATGTTATAGTAATCAATGCGACGAATGCAATATTGTCTAATTTTTTTACAGGCCCTGTTATATTACAAATACCCATTTTGTCAATAGTATTATTACAGTCAGATTGGAGGGGACGTCAATGATGGAGAATGTTATCGAGTTTTTCCAGAACCTACCTGCTAAAGTCTGTATTACTTGTGGAAAAGAAATCGAGGAACAGCATGAATGCTACAGCAATAAATGCGATGAGTGTAATATTATTTAAATCGATAAAAAACAGCTGAGAAAAAATGTCTCAGCTGTTTCTCATTCATCCAATAAATCCGGTTCATTTGTATGAATCCCATTGACACCCATCGCCTTCAATCGCAACGCGGCCTCCGCGTCATTCACCGTATACGCATATACAGCAAGCCCCTCACCATGCATTGTATTTACAAAGGGCGGTGTCAACGCTTCATAACTCACGCCGATTCCGGACGCATAGGATAAAAGATCCTTCAATTTCTTCTTCGAAAGTTCCGCTTCTTCCCCATCATCGAAAGAAATCAGTTGAAGCAAAGGAATTGACGGGTCAATCTTATGCACTTTTTTCAGCGCCTCTTCATCGAATGAATGGACGACCGCTTTCGGATAACCTTTGCTGTCCGTGCCGATCAATCCGTATTCACTCATGACGTCGACCAACTTCTCTTCAATTCCGAAATATTGCTCCGTATCTTTCAGTTCGATGACAAAGCGGATATCGCCTTTCATCTCCTCAATCACTTCAACCAATGTCGGGATTTCATAGGCTTCTTCGTTGCGGCCGCTGACAGCTACCTTTTCGTCTTTGTCCTCATCGGCGGTCAGCTCTTTCAGTTCAGCTAATGTATGATCCTTAATTTTACCGATCGATTCTGTCGTCCGGTCGACTTCATCATCATGCATGACAACCAGCTCCCCGTCCTTTGTCAAATGAACGTCGAGTTCGATATAATCCGCATCAAGCTCTTCCGCAAGCTCGAACGAAGGCAGCGTGTTTTCCGGCTCATACGCTGAAGCGCCCCGGTGTGCGATGACTAAAAATCCATCTTCGGGCATTGGGTTATCCCACTTGGTCCCAACTGAGCAAGCCGCCAATAGGATTGCTGTTATACATACAGTTAGCAGTCGTTTCATTCAAAAATCACTTCCAATTCAAAAAGTCCGCGCTAGGCGGACTTTCATTTAATTCGTAAACAGTTCTCCAAGCACTTCTTCCACGGCCGCTTTCCCCTGATTAATGCAGTCGGGCAATCCGACACCGTCATAAGAGGCGCCTGCCAATTTGACGTTCGGGAACTCCTTCTGCAATTCAGCGCGGGCTGCGTCGACACGTTGACGATGGCCGACCCTGTATTGAGGCCGATCGTTCTTGAATCTCGTGATAACCGTGAAGTCCGGCTTGTCATTGATCGTCAGGATTTTCCCGAGGTCTTGGAGGACGATCCTTTCGATTTCATCATCCGGCAAATCGACGATCGCTTCTTCACCGATTCGTCCAACGAACGCGCGGAGCAGAATTTTTCCTTCCGGCGTTGTCGTCGGCCATTTCCGATGAACCCACGTACATGCCGTTATCGAGTAGTCGCTGCTTCTCGAAACGAGGAAGCCTGTCCCTTCCTTGTCCTGAATAACGGCGTCACGCGGAAATGCGAGAGCGACAGTCGCAACGGATGTTGTCTGGATTTCCTTCAGCCCTTCAAGCAACCCATGCGAGGCGAATAATTGGCTTGCCGCCATATGCCCCGTAGCGACGATAACTGCGTCAGCGATGACCGTTTCTCCATTATTCAACTCAAGAACGGTTTGGTTTCCACGCTTTGTAATGGTATCGATCCGGATTCCTTTTTTCACAGTATCCGGCTCCAACTGTTGTTCCGCAGCTTCCACTATCGATTCAAGTCCGTTCCGGAATGAATGAAAGGCGCCTTGTTTCGAAGCACCATGCCCGTCTTTTTGCGGCACTTGCTTCGGGGTCGTTTTTTTCATTCCAAGAATGAGGCTGCGATGCTTCTTTTCCACTTGATAAAATTGTGGGTAAGTCGATTGCAAGCTCATATGATCGATATCTCCTGCGTAGACGCCAGAAAGAAGCGGTTCTATTAGGTTTTCGACGATTTCTCCACCAAATCGACGCCGGAAAAAATGGCCGAGTGACTGATCTTCGTCTATTCCTGAGCGCGGTAAGACGATGTCTCCCGCTGCCCGCAACTTTCCTGCCAATGAAAACAGATCCGATTTCAAGAAGGGACCCATCTTTGTCGGGATGCCCATAACAGAGCCTGCCGGAATCGGTTGAAGTCGACCGTTGACAAGGATATGTGCCTGACCTGTCGCATTGCGGACAAGCTCTCCGTCAATGCCAAGATCCTTCGCGAATATTTCCATGCTCTTCTTCCGGATCAGAAAGCTATCAGGACCCCGTTCAATGACGAACCCGTCGCGACGGACCGTCTGGATTTTACCGCCTAATCGGTTCGTCGCCTCGATGAGTATCACTTCAACGGGCAAGTTTTGTTCACGTGCCGTCTTTTGCATATAAAACGCCGCGGATAGTCCAGTGATTCCTCCACCGACAATGACGACTTTCTTCTTTTGATCATTCATGTCCATCTTCACTTCCCACCTGCCTCAGGCTTTCAACTGTTCTAGAACTGCGTCGGTCATAGCGCTGATGAAAAGTGGATCTGTATTCGGCATTGCCGGACGGTAATAGGAAGCACCGATTTCATCACAGACGACTTTACACTCATAGTCGTTATCGTAAAGAACTTCCAAATGATCGGAAACGAAGCCGACCGGCGTATAGACGAACGCCTCGTATCCTTTTGTTTCATGCAAATCACGTGTCAAATCCTGAACGTCTGGCCCTAACCAAGGTTCGCCCGTCTGCCCTTCACTTTGCCAACCGACTGCATAGTTTTTCACTTCTGCCGCTTCCGCGATCAATTTTGCCGTTTCTTCCAATTGATCGGGATACGGATCTCCGAATTGCTTGATCTTTTCAGGCAAGGAGTGGGCAGATACGACAAGGCACGCCTTCTCCCGCTCCGCTTCACTCATGCTGTCAAATGAACCACGGATTTTCTCCGACCAATATTGGATGAACTTCGGCTGTTTGTACCAGCTTTCAACAGACGTTAGCGTAATGCCGTGCTTTTCAGCTTCTTCCTTCGCCCGATCATTGTATGACTTCACGGAGAATGAAGAATAATGCGGTGCCAATACGATGGAAACAGCTTCTTTAATGCCGTCCGCTTCCATTTTTTCGACAGCTTCTTCAACGAATGGCGTGATATGCTTCAGGCCGACATATACGTGGAATTCGATGTCTTCCTGTGTTTCATTCAAATGATCGCAAAGAGCATTCGCTTGGTTTTCCGTAATTTTTGCAAGCGGAGAAATGCCGCCAATCGCTTTGTATCGCTCCTGGAGGTTTTCCAGTTGTTCCGGTGCTGGTGGACGACCATGCCGGATATGCGTGTAATACGGTTCAATGTCCTCTTCTTTGTATGGAGTTCCGTACGCCATGACTAAAAGTCCCATTTTCTTCTTTGTCATCAGTTGCACCTCATTTTAATATGGTTAGTTACGTAGTTGTGAACTGTACTCATGTACAAATTCGGTCAATTTCTTCAATGTTGCCGGCTGTACTTCAGGGAAGACGCCATGGCCCAAGTTGAAAATATGGCTGCCGTGTTCAACGCCTTGCTCGACGATCACTTTCGCCCGCTCTTCGATGATATTCCAATCAGCGAGGAGCAATGAAGGATCTAAATTTCCTTGCAATGTTTTCGTCAAGCCTCTTTCCCCTGCTTCTTTGATCGATAAACGCCAATCAAGTCCGACGACGTCCACTGGAAGGTCATGCCATTCGTTTGCCAAATGGCTTGCCCCCACTCCAAACGTGATCAAGGGCACGTTCAATTCGCGAAGCTCATTGAAAATACGGGTCATGACTGGTTTGATGAAAATCCTGTAATCCGAAACATTCAAAGCGCCGACCCATGAATCAAATACTTGGATTGCCGCTGCGCCCGCCTTCACTTGCGCAGTGATCGACGTAATAATTGTATCACCGAGCTTATCCATGAGCGCAAACCACGCCTCAGGTTCTGAAACCATGAAGGACTTTGTCAAATTATAACTTTTTGATGGACCGCCTTCGATCATATAGCTTGCCAATGTGAATGGTGCGCCTGCGAAACCGATCAACGGCACAGTCAATTGCTCTTTCAATATTTTAATTGTATCAAGAACGTAAGGGATATGATCGTCAGGAGAGAGTTCTCCAAGATTATGGACGTCTTGCACGGTACGGATCGGATTGGAAATGACCGGCCCCACACCCGCTTTGATTTTCACATCGACGCCAATGCCTGGCAATGGTGTCACGATGTCTTTATACAAAATAGCCGCATCGACATTGTAGTTATCGACGGGAAGCTTTGTCACGTAAGCGCAAAGCTCCGGCTGATGGGTAATTTCTTCGAGCGAGTATTTTTCTTTAATTTTACGGTATTCAGGTTGCGAACGTCCCGCTTGTCGCATGAACCAAACCGGCGTATGGTCAATCTTTTCGCCTCTGGCAGCACGCAGCAGTGTATCGTTAAATGTTGTCATGTATGGATCCCCACTTTCTTTTTCATTAAGATCGAGCTTCTATATTCGCTTTCAAATATAGACGTTTCCTATTGGAATGTATAGTAATTGCCTTGATATGTCATCAAATTGTACCGCTTTCACCAATTTGTTTGCCATCATTTCGACAATGTTTGTTTTAATCGACCTAATGAGGGAAAATATGATTAATATCTATTTCAAAGGAGGTTTCGGGAATGTATATGTATATGACGACCGGAACAAGAGATTTCATGGAAAAACTGAAAGAACGCTATTCGGATAAAAGGATGATCCTCATGCATGGAGGCGGCCAGTCACTTCTGGTGCATGAAACGGAGGCGAAGTCTGTTTTCCAGACGCCACGGCGATATGAGGTTATCAGTTCAACAGGTGAATTGAAAGAGGAAGGCTATTTTGTCTGCAACAATATCCCTGTCACCGATGAGGGCCGTCCGGTTTTTGAACACCGCTTTTCATCCGGGAACAGTAAAATGGGCGCCCAATCGGGGTTCATTGCTTTTCGATTGCTTCGCCCACTCGATTCTGACACGTATGTCGTCCTGACTGAATGGGAAGCGGCGTCCGATTTCGATCGTTGGAAAAACTCACCGGCATTTAAGGAATCCCATCAATCAAGCGACACGAAGGAGTTCGCCGATAATACAACACATATTTTTGCCAGCGCTTCCTACGTGACAACGTATGTTGCAAAGATTGAGGAGACTGAACTTTAATCCTACCTTTATTGCGACCCCCGAAACGTATTGTTATAATTAAGAATGAATAGAAAATAAACGTTTTGAGAGGGGTTATCGAAATGAATGAGCGACTGTTCGAAAAGTTGGATCTTGCTTATGAAGACATGATCGTCATCCGCAGACATTTGCATATGCACCCGGAATTATCATTTCATGAAGTGAAAACCGCAAAATTCATCCATGATTTTTACGCTGATCTTGGTGTTAGCGTACAGACAGGTGTTGGGGGCAACGGTGTTGTAGCCCGCGTGAAGGGAGCTCGGCCTGGGAAAACGGTCGCGTTGCGTGCCGATTTCGATGCACTGCCGATCCAAGACGAAAAAGACGTCCCTTATAAATCGACGGTACCTGGCGTCATGCACGCTTGCGGACATGACGGACATACCGCTGCATTGTTGCAATTGGCGAAAGCGATTCATGAAATGCGCGAAGAGCTTGCTGGCGAATATGTTTTCATCCATCAACATGCAGAAGAATTTGCTCCAGGCGGGGCTATTTCAATGATTGAGGACGGTTGCCTTGACGGTGTAGATGTGATTTTCGGCACCCATCTCTGGTCGCTCATCCCCCATAAAACAATCGAATATTTAACAGGACCAGTCATGGCGGCTGCAGATCGCTTTGAAATTACGGTCCAAGGCGCAGGAGGTCATGGAGCAGCCCCACATCAAACAAAGGACGCCGTCGTCATCGGCGCACAACTTGTCATGAATCTTCAACAGCTTGTGTCGCGTCGAGTCGACCCTATTGAATCTTCTGTACTTTCAGTCGGGTCTTTCATCGCCGATAATGCATTCAACGTCATTGCGGACTCTGCAAAGCTCAGTGGCACCGTGCGTACATTCAGTCCGGAAATCCGCGATTTAATGGAAAATGAAATGAAGCGCGTTGTTGACGGCACCGCCCTTGCCAATGACTGTGAAATCCAGTTCAACTACTTCCGCGGCTATCCGGCGGTCGTGAACCACAAGGAAGAAACGGAATTTCTAAAGGAAGTCGCTGAGCATATCCCCGGGGTTGACGCCGTTGTGGAAAGCAAACCACAAATGGGTGGCGAAGACTTTGCATACTACTTGGAAAAAGTCCCTGGCACCTTCTTCTTCACCGGAGCCAAGCCAGCGGAACCGTATCCACATCATCACCCAAAATTCGATTTCGAAGAACACGCCATGCTACTCGCCGCCAAAACACTAGGCGCCGCAGCACTGAACTATCAAACTCGTTGAATTTTTATAAAGGCAGTTGGAATAACCATTCCAACTGTCTTTTATTTTGGTTTTAATATCCAGTTACACAGTAAATTCCTCACTACTATACAAATAGTTCAAATTATCCATCTAATGCTTTGCTTTTATTTTTATTTATCCTATACTAGTAAATAAGAGGGGATAGATTACATTAACAAAGGGAGGATTCCGATATTAATAGTCCAGTTACAAACTACATTATTACAGACAAGACCCTTGTGTTGGCACCTCAGAATGTTGGCAATAAAACCTTTACAAAAGTCATTGAGCGGGAAGGAACTTTAGTGGTTTCAAGAAAACCGTTACATATCATTACCCGCGCCTGTAAACACTATGGTTCCGACTTCGAAACCACTTTAAACACTTCCAAATTACTGTTCGGGGATAACAGACGGAAGTCGCCGATTTTATTAGCAAATTCTTATGGCATCCCATACATCTTCATTCCGACCTTATCACCACTGTCAAATCAAAATGTATGGATCGCCTACCATTCAATCGACTTTTTCAAGAAAGATGGGCTAGGCACTACGATTTTCCTAGATAATGGCCAAAGCTTCAAAACAGAAGTTTCAGTGCCTACCATCTATCGCCAATATTCATTGGCAAGGTTGATTGAAAAGGATTTCCTAAAGAAGCGGCAACTTTTAAATCGTTCCTTTTTCTCTCAGCCGGTTAACGATGGGCCGTACGGTTTCCCGAACTTGTAAAATAGAGGTCCAGTAATTCTTCCGTTCGGTTTCTTAGGCGGACATTCAAATATCGACGGTGGTCTTCATAACCGCCGCTAATAAAAATGTATTCTGTGAACATACTATCCCTCTCTTTCTGAAGTACTTTCATGTTGTTGCGTCTTAAGTAAAATTTTGTTTCTTGTAGCTCGGTTTGGACTTGTTGCACCGTCGTGTCGATCATTTTTAAGTAGGGGCCTTTCAACTTGAACGGCCCTTTTTCGAGCAGTTCCCGATCACGCTGCAACACGATAAGGAGCATTGGCAAGTAGATCATATTTTCAAAATGAGGCAATGCCTTTGCAGGGATTAAAGGCATCAGTGCTTCCTCCTTCCAATAGGAACATTTGTTCTTATTATACGACTCACCTTCAAAAAAAGCAATTGCATTCCTACTGGAAATTTCATCAAATAGAAAAAAGCGCAGGGTGCCTGTCGCCTCTAGCGCCCGGAGCTGGATTAAAAAAACTGCCCAGCACAATATATACTGGACAGCTTGAGTTCATTATTATTTTTGTTCTTCCATATAGTAGACCGAGTTTACTTTCCAGCTTCCGTCTTCTTTTGTAAAGACGGTGACTTGTCTGCCGTCGCGCTTTGTTTCCAAACCGGTTGATTTCTGTTTCATTGATGTTTGCAGGTTTGCAAAGACTTGTGCTTCATTTTTATTTTCATCGTATTTAACGATCGTCACATCTGTTGCTTCACGGTTCAGTTCGTACTCCTTGAAAACACTTTCGATATACTCGCGTTCCTCGTCGATCGAAAAGCTCTTTGGTTCCTTGGAAAGCACACTCATATATTCTTCGACATCCTGGCTATTGAAAGCGTGAATATACGTGTCGAAAGACTTCATCATGGAATCCTTCTCGTCGGCAGGGACGTTTGCCGCCTCTTCTATAGAATCACCCGTCATGTTGAATCCTACTTTTGTGTCGTCTTTCGTATCATCGACGCCGTGGTCGATTGAGCCAAATTGATTTGTAGATTCACCGTCTTCCACCGATCCTTGATTCGTATTAGCATCTTCTTTTTTCGAACAGGCGCCTAGAATAAGAATGAGACTCAAAGTTGAGAATACAAGAATTTTTTTCATAATTTCCTCCTATGTATGTTGAATTAGAGTATTAGAACCCGGATTTCCACTCCAGGCGGACGCTTTCCGCGGGCACGGCTTCAGCCAATCGAACCACGAAGAGTTCGATTTGCCGTATTTCTGCGCTCTTTGCAGAAATTAAGGCATCCGCCTAACAATACCTACTCGCAAAAGCCTTTCTTCGTGACGGCTTTCGCTGGAGTCGCCGCCTTCCGTTCCAATCCTTAGTGTAAGTCTGAAACATTTAGATTCATTGTATATATTAAAAGGGACCTTTAGAAGGCCCCTTTTCAAAATTTACTTAACTTCTACCCAGCCGTTTTTGATTGCTGTAACTACCGCTTGTGTACGGTCGTTTACGCCCATTTTTTGCAAAATGCTTGAGACGTGGTTTTTTACCGTTTTTTCGGAAATGAAAAGCGTTTCCCCGATTGTCCGGTTGCTTTGTCCGTCCGTTAAGAGCTGTAATACTTCACATTCACGCTTCGTCAATAAATGAAGCGGTCGGCGAATATCATTTTGTTGGAAAGAGCCTTTATGTTCACGTTCGCTGAGACGGCGGAATTCTGCTACTAGATTATGCGTCACTTTCGGATGAAGATAGGATCCACCTGCAGCAACGACCTTGATTGCTTGTACAATTGCGTCTGCGTCCATTTCTTTCAACATATATCCGAGCGCACCTGATTTTAATGCATGTGATACATATGATTCATCATCATGGATGGAAAGCATGATCACTTTCGCGTCCGGAAACTCATTTTTAAGTTTCTCGGTTGCTTCCACTCCATTCATACCTGGCATATTGATGTCCATCAAGACGACGTCCGGTTCGAAGCGACTGTATAACTCGCTCACTTCGCTGCCGTCATCTCCTTCTCCTACCACTTCGAATGAGTCTTCGAAATCGAGAATCCGCTTTACACCTTCACGGAATAGCTGATGGTCATCCACAATTAATATTTTCGTCATTTTCATTCCCTCCCAATACCCTATTCAACAATTATATTTTCCTGTAACGGAATCCGGAATAGCACTGTTGTGCCGTTGCCAATCGTCGACATGATTTTCATCTCGCCTTTCAGCAATTCGACACGCTCCCGCATCCCTATAATGCCAAATGATTTGTCTTTAGTTTGTGTTAAATCAAAGCCTTTTCCATTATCTTTTACCACAATATTCATTGTATCACGAAGCCATTCGACTTTCACCCAAACATCTCTTGAATTACCATGTTTAAGTGCATTGGAAATGCATTCTTGGACAAGTCGGAAAAGTGCCACTTCAATATTTGATTCCAATCGTTTTTCTGTACCATTATTCATGAAATGAATGGAAGAACCTTTCTCATATTCCATTACAGTAGATGAATATTTCCGCAGTGTCGGAATCAAGCCAAGGTCATCCAATGCCATCGGACGCAGATCGTAAATGATGCGTCGGACTTCCAGAAGGGCATTTCGAACCATTTCCTTTAACTGGTGAAGTTCGGATAAAGCTTCATTCGGACCTTTTTCAGTGAATGTCTTTTCAATAAGCCCCGAACGAAGCAAGACATTCGCAAGCATCTGTGCTGGTCCGTCGTGGATATCTCTAGACAGTCGTTTACGCTCTTCCTCTTGGGCCTGGATGATTTGAATCGCAAACTCCTGTTTCTGCCTTGCTGTTTCCAGCGCTTCGCCAACCTTTTTCAAATCGGATGTCAAATATGTAATGACTGTCGTTACTTGATTGACAAGGTGGTCCGCTTTATCAATCGTTTCCAAAAGAGCTGCAATCCGTCTATCCAGCTCATCCCGCCGAACACGTAATTGCTTTTCTTCCATCCGATTGATTGACAATCTTACAAGTAGATCATTCGCCGCCTCATACGCCTGTCGTACTTCTTCCTCAGAGTAATTCATAAAGTTTTTTGAAACATCCGCAAGCCGTCTCCGGGAATGGCGTGTCATATCCTCCAAGTAGTCCCCTTCTGTTATTACCCGGGAAATCTCTTCTTTAATAACGGCCACTTCGGTTTGCATCTCCTGGAAGGCTTGTCGGCTTTGCTCGCTGATAGTAAATATGTCGTTTTTAGATTGATCCATCACATTAACCATATTATCGAAAATGTTTTCCAACTTTTGGATATCTATAGTGTTTTCAGCCATTTCAACCCCTCCCATCCGGAAATCAAAAAAGCACAACAGAGGCAAAGTTGCAGTATTCCTTAATTCCTTATACACTTTATTATTATATCATCATAAAACTAATTGCGTATTAAGATTGTATTACAAGTGATAGGGGTGCTGCAAATGCGAGCGGATTACATAACGGTCAAATTGTATGGCGAAAGTGAAATCGTCATTCAGAAATCCAGATTCCTCAGCTATGTGAAACGTGTCGAAACCGAAGAGGAAGCGATCAGTTTCATACAAGATATAAAAAAGATGCATCATACGGCGACGCATAACTGTTCAGCTTACATTATCGGCGAACACGATCAGATCCAAAAGGCGAATGATGACGGGGAGCCTTCGGGTACAGCCGGTTTCCCTATGTTGGAAGTGCTAAAGAAACAAGGCTTGAAAGACACTGCAGTCGTCGTCACCCGGTATTTTGGCGGTATCAAATTAGGCGGCGGCGGTCTGATCCGCGCCTACGGCCGTGCAACAACCGAAGGCATCGCTGCAACGGGTGTCGTCGAGCGAAAGTTGCATCAGCTTATGAAAGTCTCTATCGATTACACATGGCTCGGCAAAGTGGAAAATGAAGCTAGACAATCACCTTACCCGTTGGAAGAGATCATCTATGAAGAAGACGTCAGCTTACTGCTAAATGTTCCTGTCGATAAAACAGAAGATTTCACCGACTGGATGAAAGAATTGACGAATGGCCAAGCCATAATTACTGCTGTCTCGACATCATTCCTAGAATTTGATGTGTAATAATAGTATACGGCGATGGGATTTAATAGTATAATGGTGAAAGTTGACGATTAATTGCGTATTGTGTTTGCATTTCAAGTCAATTTTTGAGCTTTTATGATAGAAGACTAAATTTGCTTAGGAAGATTCCTTAGCCGATAGTGGAGGCTTTTACATGATATGAAAAGAAGAGATTATAAAAAGATGCGAAAGAAAACGTCTAAAACACGGCTAGGCGTAAAGATCGGCCTATTATTATCGCTAACTGTGTTGCTTTCAATTGCCGCATACGGACTTTCATTGAAACAAAAAGCAGAACAGGCTGTCGACAGAGCTTATGAGGCCGTTCCATCGACGCCTAAGTCGGAAGTTCGCGCAGAAGCAAAAGTGGAACCGTCGAAAGATAATGTTTCCATCCTATTGATTGGCGTGGATGACAGTGAGGCAAGAATGCAAGGCGACAGTCATAGTCGTTCTGACGCCCTTCTCGTTGCAACGTTTAATCCTGAAGAGAAATCAGTTAAACTCTTAAGTATTCCGCGTGATTCATACGTATACATTCCCAAAGTCGGGTATAAAGACAAAATCACCCATGCGCATGCATTCGGAGGAACACATGCGGCAATCGAATCGGTCGAAGAAATGCTTGATATCCCGATCGATTACTACGTAAAAATGAACTTTAATGCATTCATCGAAGTCGTTGATGCTTTAGGCGGCATTGAGGTGGATGTCCCTTATAACAGACTTGAAAAAGATGAAAACGACAAAAATACCATTCAATTGAAAAAAGGCTTGCAAGTGCTTGACGGAAGACATTCCCTCGCATTAGCGCGTACACGTAAGCTCGATAGTGATTTAGAGCGTGGCAAACGTCAACAAATGATTTTACAGGCAATCATTAAAGAAATGGTGTCCGTCAAATCGATTGCAAAATACGGCGATGTCATCGAAGCAGTCGGCGACAATATGAAAACCGACATGACATTTAAAGAAATGACTTCCTTCTGGGAGTATGCAAAAGGCGGTATGCCGCAAATCGATGCAATCAGTTTGCAAGGCTATGATGATTGGTCAACCGGCATCTATTACTACAAATTGAAAGAAAATGATTTGGAGAATGTGAGACAGCTATTGAAGGCGCATCTAGGGCTGATTCCTGATTCCTCGGCATTAACGGATAGTAATTCAAATATTATTGGTACAACAGACGAAACTGCTGAAGGCAGCGATGGTTTGAATTAAATAGATGATTATCTACCATCCCGACTGATTTCTTATCAGCGGGATGGTTTTTTGTTTAAATTACATTGATACTTGCCCGCGGAAAGCGTCCGCCTGGAGCGTAAATCAACATTTTTTTATACATCAAAAAAGGTGATACGCATATTTCGCGTATCACCTTTTCATATCATTTATTTTCCAATCATACGTACAAGATTCAACAAAGGTCGATAATTTGTACCAGCCAGGCCGATGATTTCGACGAACAACTCAATCGCTAGAAGCATGACAAGGATGAGGACGATCGCACCCCATACCGTCGCTTGCGAGAATAGTACTGCTGCGACACCGAATAAAATAGCCAGTCCGTAGATGATCAAAACCGTCTGTCTGTGAGAGAACCCTGCACGCAACAGACAATGATGCAAATGCGATTTATCCGGGGCTGAAATCGGCTGTTTCATCCGCACACGACGAATGATTGCGAAGAATGTATCCGAAATCGGTACGCCAAGTATGATGATCGGGATGACTAAAGAAATCATCGTGACATTTTTATATCCTAATAACGCCAACACTGAAATCATAAAGCCAAGGAATAAGGCGCCCGTATCCCCCATGAATATTTTCGCTGGGTGGAAATTATAGAAGAGAAATCCAAGTGCGCTTGCAGCCAAAATGGCAGCAGTCGCTACGACAAACATTTCTCCCATGATCATCGCCATGACTGCGATCGAAATAAGTGCGATTGTTGACACGCCTGCCGCCAATCCATCCAAGCCGTCAATGAGATTAATAGCGTTTGTAATCCCAACAATCCATAAAATCGTAATCGGAATACTTAAGTATCCAAAATCAAAAGGACCGAAAAATGGTAAGTTAATGAAATCGATTTGTAAACCGCCCCAAATGACAACTACGACAGCCGCAATTAATTGGCCGAACGCTTTCGCTTTAGCGGTAATTTCTAGCATATCATCCAAGAAGCCGGTAACAATAATAATAATTGCTCCTGCGAGGATCCCGATTGCATGCTCATCAGAAGGGCGTAATAATAAATAGCCGATAGCAAACGCACCAAAAATTGCTACCCCGCCGATACGTGGCATGACGGATGCATGCACCTTCCGATAATTCGGATGATCGACTGCACCAATGCGGAATGCAAACTTTATGACGAGCGGAGTTAGTATGATGGAAGCTACAAATGCAGCAGCCATTGCAAGGAATAACATGTCCTTCCTCCCCGTAAAAAACAATAATTTAGATAGCCACAAGTATTATAGCACGAATGCCCATGGAAAGCATCCAAGTTAGCAAAAGATTGCACTTGAAACTACTATACCCTGTTTCCGTAAGACTATCCTTTTGACATGAAGCACATTTATCTTAACAAGGTAGTCTTTTTGTGGATAGTTTGATAAAATAGAACCGTATCCTTCACATAAGGATTATATAAAGGAGCGTCCAGCATATGTTATCAATTTTTAAACGTTCAAATCAAACGAGCGAAAGACAACTTCGTAAATATAGGAAAGTTGTTCAACACATAAATAGTTTAGAATCAAAATACGAACCGATGTCCGATGAGGAACTTGCACATATGACCGAAGTATTCAAAGTGCAGATCCAGGAAGGTGAAACTGTACAAGCTATCCTTTCAGATGCATTCGCAGTCGTTCGTGAAGCATCGAAAAGGGTATTGGGCATGCGTCATTTTGACGTTCAGCTCATCGGCGGAATGGTGCTCGCCGAAGGTAATATCGCAGAAATGCCTACAGGTGAAGGTAAGACGCTAGTCGCTTCCCTCCCCTCTTATTTACGGGCATTAGAAGGAAAAGGCGTCCACGTCATTACGGTGAACGACTATCTTGCAAAGCGTGACTATGATCAAATCGGGCAAATCCACCGTTTCCTCGGATTGACTGTCGGCTTGAATGTTCCAATGATGCAAGGTCCTGCAAAACAAAATGCCTATATGGCAGACATCACGTATGGTGTCGGTACTGAATTCGGTTTCGATTACTTGCGCGACAATATGGTTCAGCACACTTCCCAAAAAGTGCAGCGGCCTTATCATTTCGCAATCATCGATGAAGTGGACAGCGTTTTGATCGATGAGGCGAAAACGCCATTGATTGTTGCAGGTAAAATGCAGGCCGATCCGGACCTTCATTCCATCGCTGCAAGACTTGCAAAGCGCTTCAAAAAAGGCGTTCATTTTGATTTTGATGATGAAACGAAAGCGACGTCCCTTACTGATGCGGGCATCGAACAAGTCGAAAAAGCTTTCGGCATCGACAATCTATACGAACTTGAACATCAGACACTCTACCATTATATGATCCAGGCAGTACGAGCCTACGTCATCTTCAAGCGTGACGTCGATTATATCGTCAAAGACGATAAGATTGAGCTTGTCGATATGTTTACTGGCCGGATTATGGAAGGCCGAACGCTTTCCGATGGTCTCCATCAGGCGATCGAGGCGAAGGAAGGCTTGCCGATCACCGATGAGAATAAAGCCCAAGCGCAAATTACAATCCAAAACTACTTCCGTATGTATCCAAAGTTAAGCGGCATGACAGGTACTGCGAAAACACAGGAAAAAGAATTCCGTGAAGTGTATAACATGGAAGTTATTCAAATTCCAACAAACCGACCGCGTGCACGTATTGATTCACCGGATAAAGTGTTCGTAACGATTGAACAGAAGTACGAAGCAGTCGCAAAAGAAGTGGCACAACGCCATGAAAAAGGACAGCCGGTGCTAGTCGGTACTACTTCCATCCTGCAATCGGAAAAAGTGGCTGAATACTTGGATCGCGAAAAACTTGATTACCATCTATTGAATGCAAAAAGCGTCGAGCAGGAAGTAGATCTCATTTCCCAAGCGGGTCAATTAGGTCATATTACAGTCGCCACGAATATGGCAGGTCGGGGAACGGATATTATGCTCGGTGAAGGAGTCGAGGAAAAAGGCGGTCTATTCGTTCTAGGAACGGAAAAGCACGAAAGTCGTCGAATCGACAATCAGCTGCGCGGACGTTCTGGTCGTCAAGGCGACCATGGAGAAAGTCAATTCTTCCTTTCACTTGAAGATGATATGTTCAAGCGTTTCGCTAAAGACGATCTTGAAAAGTTCGAAAAGAAAGTGACTGCGGACGGAAATGGGCTTATCAAAAATCCTGAAGTGAATGAACTCACTGAACGGACACAGCGGATCGTTGAAGGCGCCCACTTCTCAATGCGGGAATATAATTTGAAATTGGATGATGTCATCAATGACCAACGCGGCGTCCTTTATTCATTGCGTGATAAAGTACTCGAACGTGAAAATCTTTTCGATCAATTGAAAACGATGGTGTCTGAAGCAGTTGAATTCGTTGTCTATGATAGCTGCCCTGAAAGCGAAACACCGGATAATTACGATTTCGATCGAATCGAGCGCACGATGAACGGACTTCTTTTGGAGCCATTCCAACTGCCTCGCAATTTGGAAAAGACATCAGATATTTTAAAGGTCTATGAAGAACCGATTGCCTCCCTGTTTGCGTATCTCGACACTTTCGCCGATAATGAACAGGTAAACCAGATCATTCCGCAAGTCATGTTAAGCCACATCGACACGACATGGGTGAAGCATCTGGATGTTATGGCGCGTCTGAAAGAAGGGATCGGATTGCGGTCTTATGGACAAGAA
This sequence comes from Sporosarcina luteola, assembly GCF_007991495.1. Classification (GTDB taxonomy): domain Bacteria; phylum Bacillota; class Bacilli; order Bacillales_A; family Planococcaceae; genus Sporosarcina; species Sporosarcina luteola. Next base: position 154,272 of record NZ_BJYL01000016.1, read on the forward strand.
GATCCGATGCGTATTTATCAACGCGAAGGCTTGCAATTATTCGGCACGCATTATCAGAAGCTGCGCCGGAATATCGCATCTGAAGTTATCGGCTTTATGAAGCTTATCTCACAACAACAGGAGGCCCAAGAATCATGAAACTTTTTTCCATGTTTAAAAAGACTGAAAAAACCGGAGCAGACAGCACGATTGATTCCGAAGAAATTCTAGAAGGCAGTGCACAATCAAGCGGCACGGACGAAGTTGAAACAACACTTTCACTTCACCCACAATGGACGCTTTCGCAGGAGCAGGAATACGTTTTCCGTTTCCTTGCGAATGAACTCGAACCTTTGAAGCCGAATCAAATTTCCCTTTCCGGTATCGATATCGATGTCGAGCCGGCAAATGGCAGCTGGCTTGTAAAGTCGTTTTTCCGTTCTTCATTGGAACAGTCAATTTCGGTAGGTTCCGTTGAGCTTATGTTGCTTGACGAAGAAGGAAAGACACTAGCATCCCAGGAATTCGATTTGAAAGAATTAGGCGATATCCCAGGCAAGAGTGCACGTCCATGGGTTTTCGTTTTCACAAAGGAAAACATCTTCGCCGAAGAACCGCCAGCTGAAAATTGGAAGCTTGCGTTCAATGTCCAATCAATGGTGCCGCATAAGCTTGAGCTTGAGCAAGCTTGGGAAGATGGATTATCTGCCGAGCAAAAAGAGGCTCTTGAAAAAGTCGTTGAAAACATGCCTAAATTGAAGCCGCGTGAAGTGAACTTTGCTGGTTTCCAAGTGAAAAAGCAAGAAGACGGAAGCATCGCAGCGTCTATCTTCATTCGCAACGGCCATTCAAAGCAAATTAACATTGAGAAGCTTCCATTGGAACTCATTGATGCATCTGGCGATACCGTTGCACGCGGATCATTCGATCTTGCACCGCTTTCGGTCAAAGCTAATACATCAAAACCTTGGACGTTCATCTATCCTAAAGAGATGGTTCAAAAAGAGGAACCCGATTTCTCCCGTTGGACAATCCGTGTTCCACAATAATATCGATAGGAAAGCCGTGACCTTTTGAGTCGCGGCTTTTTCTATGAAGACGAATGGCGGTTTTGCTCGAGTTCAGGCAAGTTTTGCTTATTTCGAGACTTTGGAACCACACGGATAATATCCTTATCGAAAACAAAAAACGGATTCCTCAAAGGGAATCCGTTTTACTATAAAACTATTTATTAAATGCAACGTCATTACCGCCTGTAACTCGTTTCGCTCCGACATAGCGTTTGCCCCAGTAATACGGATCGTTCAGCTTGTCGACACGTACTCCTTTTGATGTGGATGCGTGAGCGAAACTCCCGTCACCGACATAAATGCCTACATGCGAAACCCCTTTGCCGCTAGTATTGAAAAATACGAGATCACCAGCCTTCAAGTCTTCTTTGTCGACTTTTGTACCTGATGCGTACATGCCGGATGAAGTGCGGGAAAGGTTAATGTCATGTTGATTAAAAACATATCGAACAAATCCGGAGCAATCAAAACCTGCAGTTGTTGTGCCGCCATATGCATATTTGATGCCTTTTAGACTTGTAGCAGTTTCTACGATAGATGCTGAATCTGATGAGGATGCTTCAGCTTGACTCATGAAAGGCGCGAAAAATAATAGGAAGGCAATCGCAAAAAACGCAAAAGACCTTTGTGTATGTGTAAAGTTTCTCATATGATCCCCCGAATGTTTTATCTCGCTTCAATTAGCAGTAGGATGAATGAACTCCACCAATTGAAGGTTCTATTTATCTGAAAATATCATCTGAGATTACTTTACCATGTACTATGCTCGTCCTATATTACAGTTATGTAACAATAACATTACAAAATACGTGTATATTCTCGTTTTGCAATATAAATGTCATTTTCATACGAAACACAAAAAGCCGCCACCCCTTACTTCAACGGGGAGCGGCTTTTTCGTTAGTTCTTATAATTCCAAGTCTGTAATAATCGTAACATCGTTGTGTTTAAGTAAGTACGTAATTGTCCAGTCAGGGTCTACTTTACCTTCAAGGACTTTCGTAATTGCCGGACGTTTTTTCTCACCGAACGCTAATAGGATCAGCTTCTTCGCACTCATGATGGAGGCGATTCCCATTGTTAAAGCGGTATTCGGGATTTTCTCATCGTTTTCAAAGTATTGGCTGTTCACTCCGAGTGTCGAATCCGTCAATTGTGCCACATGTGTTACCGAATCAGCAGGAGTTCCAGGTTCATTGAACGCGATATGGCCGTTCTCACCGACGCCTAATAGTTGAATGTCCAACTTCGCTTCCTGCAAAGCATGTTCGTAACGTTTGCATTCTGCATCTAAATCTTCGGCCATGCCGTTCGGTATATTCGTATCCTTGAAGTTCTTCTTATTGAATAAATGATCTTTCATGAAGTATGCATAGCTGTTCGGGCTTGAAGCAGATAAGCCAACATATTCATCAAGATTGAATGTAGTTACGTCAGAGAAATCCAGCTCCGATTCCGTCAACTTCTTGTAAACGGGGATCATCGTACTTCCTGTTGCTAATCCGAGCACATGAAGTCGATTATGATCAAGCTCTTCTTTTATCATTTGATAAAAATGTTCAGCACCTTTTTCAGGGCTTGCAACTTGTATTAACTTACAATTTTCCATCATTCTCAACCGACTTTCATTTTAGATTTGTTCTTACTCTATTCATTGTAATTTCCAGAAACAGTATGGTCAACTTATCGAAAAATTTAACCACAGTTCCATATTCCCTTCCCCTTCATTCCAAAACCTTCAACGCGCCTGTCTACCAAATAACTATGTCGATATTTTGAAGACAGTATGAACGAAGTGTGAACTCTTTCCGTCAATTAGGATTCATAGGGTTTTCCCTAATTCTCTAAATTTCCTCTGCGACTATGATAAAAGTATCAGCAAACTACTTAAGCTTCACAGGGGGTGAAAATGTATGGCTAAAGAAAAACCAAAGCAAGCGACAAAATCCAATGATTCGGATATCAATTTAAAAGGAACTTTCATCTCAGTCATGCTCGTAGGAATCTTTATCCTAGTATTATGGTTCGGTTCTTACGCATTGTTTTTATCAAGATAATGAAATTAGTTAGGAGGAAAATCGATGCATTTGCATAAATTTGAAAAGATTTGGCTCGTTTTCGGAATGGCTTCACTCGTACTTTTCTTACTTATTATCGGATTTGCAGCATTCTGGAAAGGAACACACCCGCAGAGCCATATTGAAACAATCGATCCACAAAACGTCGAAGCACACGAAGCATTCAAACCAGAAAACCTCGGTCTTCGTGAAGTGGCAGACGGAAAATATACGGTCAACATTGTCGCATCCGCATTCAATTATGATTTTGGTACAGATGCTGATGGAAAAGCCGTTAAAAAGATTCGTGTGCCAAAAGGCTCGACAGTCCTTTTCCAAATCACTACTAAGGACGTCGTGCATGGTTTCCAAGTTGCAGGCACGAATGTCAATATGATGGTGGAGCCGGGTCATGTGAGCCGACTTGAAACTGTTATGAAGAATACCGGTGAATTTACGGTCGTCTGTAACGAATATTGCGGGGTCGGTCACCATCAGATGTTCGCAACTGTGGAGGTGTATGAATGATGTTGAAAAACTATAATTTCCCTAAGAAAGATGCACGTCTTTATATGTCCTTCATGTATGTGACATTTGCTTCACTCCTAGTCGGCGGACTGATGGGATTACTCCAAACCCTTTCACGTTCCGGCGAATTCCAATTACCGTTTGGAATAAACTACTATACAATTTTAACTGTGCATGGCGTTATTTTAGGATTGGTGCTTACAACGTTTTTCATTGTTGGTTTCCAATTCGCATTAATGGGAAAAACGGTCGGTCTATCCGATAAGCAACGAAAATGGGCATGGATTGCCTTCTGGACAATGCTCGTCGGTACAATTATGGCAGCTGTTACAATATTGATTGGCGAAGCGAACGTATTATATACATTTTATGCACCACTTCGGGCTCATCCTGCATTTTATATCGGGCTTGCTTTAGTGATCGTCGGCAGCTGGATTGCCGTTTTCACCAATTTTCGTCAACTATACGTGTGGAAAAAGGCGAATCCTGGCCAAAAATCCCCTTTGCTCGCTTTCATGGTCGTCATCAATATGGCAATGTGGTTCATCGCGAGTTTAGGTGTTGCAATATCTGTTTTAGTTCTTTTCATCCCTTGGTCTTTAGGATATGCAGCAACGATCAACGTCTTGCTTAGCCGTACGTTGTTCTGGTATTTCGGACATCCGCTCGTTTATTTCTGGTTGCTTCCTGCTTATATGGCATGGTATGCAATTATCCCGAAAATCATCGGCGGGAAACTGTTCAGTGATTCTCTCGCAAGAATGGCGTTCATTTTACTATTACTATTTTCAATCCCGGTCGGTTTCCATCACCAGTTGACAGAACCGGGAATCGATCCTACATGGAAATTCATCCAAGTCGTTTTGACGTTCATGGTAGTCATCCCTTCATTGATGACGGCGTTCTCGATTTTCGCGACATTTGAAACGACTGGCCGCAGATTAGGCCATAAAGGGTTATTTGGATGGTTCAAGAATTTGCCGTGGGGCGATGTGCGCTTCTTCGCACCATTCGTCGGAATGGTCGCTTTCATCCCTGGTGGCGCGGGCGGTATCGTCAACGCTTCCCACCAAATGAACTCACTTATCCATAATACAATTTGGGTAACAGGGCACTTCCATTTAACAATTGCAACGACGGTTATCCTGACGTATTTCGGAATCGCTTATTGGCTCGTCCCTCATTTGACAGGACGCAGATTAACACCGCGGTTGAATAAACTCGGCATCATCCAAACAATCATTTGGACGGTCGGTATGACAATCATGTCGACTTCCATGCACATTCAAGGTTTGCTTGGCGGTCCACGACGCTCTGACTTCTCCAATTATGCTGGGGGCGAGCAGGTTCAAACATGGATCAGCTATCAACTGGCACAGGCGGTCGGAGGTACAATTCTTTTCATCGGTATCCTTTTGATGATTTATATCTTCATCCAGCTTGCATTTTTCGCACCGAAGGGAGTTCAGGAATTCCCGATTGCAGAAGAGGAAGTCGATGCAGAACCAACGCCTAAAATTCTTGAAAACTGGTATTTATGGATTGGCATCACGATTGCTCTTATTCTATTCGCCTATACAATACCGATGATCGACATTATCAAACACTCCCCTCCTGGATCATTGCCATTTGATTGGCCCATTGGGAGATCGTAACTAAAGCGGAGGACGGCGTTTAGCCTCGACAGGCGGTGGAGGGCTTGAAAAAAAGGCGGTTTTTGCCTTTTCTTTCAAGACCGAAGCGACCCGAGAGGCTGCCGTCCGAAGCTAGACGTAAAACACAATAAAAGCCTTGAGCATCTAATCAATCTGATGCTCAAGGCTTTTTTAATTATGTGCATAGTCAACAATTGAAGGCAAAATCAGCTTTCCGGCTCGTCCATACTTGTCAAACAGCCCATCGATTTCCTGTACCGGAACCGGCCGGCTGAAGTAATACCCTTGCAGTTCTGAACACCCAAGACTTTTCAGTATATCCCATTGTTCTTTCGTTTCGACACCTTCGCCGATTGTCTGAAGTCCTAATAATTCCGCGAGGTGGATGATTGTCTGAACAATTCCCGTGCTTTTCGAATCGGTTTCCAACTCGCTGATAAATTGGCGATCGATTTTAATTTGCTGGATTGGGAAGTGCTGTAAATAAATAAATGCCGAATACCCTTTTCCGAAGTCGTCGATTGAAATGGAAAAGCCCATTTCTTTTAATAGTGAAATTCGACTCGTAACGGCAGTCTGATCTTCCAAGGCTACATTTTCGGTAATTTCAAGAATCAATTTCTCAGGCTTGACACCTGCTTCTCTTATACACTTATCCAAATAGAAAGGAAAATTATGGTGCAGAAAATGGCGTGGCGACAGATTGACAGATACGGTCATCTTGCCCATACCTCTCTCCGCCCACTTCTTCAATTGCTGAACGGCTTCCTGAATAACCCATTCTCCTATCGGCATAATGAGCCCTGTCGATTCGGCGAGATTTATGAATTCTCCTGGGAAAATAAGTCCTCGTTCCGGATGCTGCCAACGGATCAATGCTTCAAAACCGATCACTTCACCCGTCCGGCAATTGACTTGCGGCTGATAGAAGAGCTTGAATTCATTCATATCAAGGCCTTTACGCAAATTCATTTCCGAAAGCACTGTTTCTTTTAAATATGTATGCATATCAGGATTATAAACGCCACTGCTCTTACGATTGGAGGTTTTCCTGCCGGATTGCAAAGCCATATAGGCAGTCTGCAAGCCATTTTTCACGTTCAGTGCATGATCTGGATAAACCGACACGCCATAACTGAATGTCATATACACTTCCTGGCCGCTTATGTACATAGGCTGTCTTAACTCACTCGCCACTCGCTCCATAACAGATCTTTTACCTGCCAACTCACCTGTAAATGGGGTAAAAATAACAAAATGATCAAATGCAAGCCTTGCTGCAATAGCAGGAGACGGGAACATCTTTTTCAATCGGCTTGCTGTTAAGTATAAAAGTTTGTCCGTCCCTTCAGGACCTAGTACGCCTTGGATTTCTGTAAATTGATCGAGCATGATATAGATGAAAGCACCCTTCTGAACATTCGTAAACCCATTCAACTGCTCCGTTACGTTCTTTTCGAAGGCGTTTTCGTTATCCAATCCTGTCAACCTATCTGAATATGCCAACCGATGCACATGCTCCTCCACTTCAATCCGATCTAATCGGTCGAAAATGAACGATAACATGTCCGCAATCGAAGCGACGAGGACCTTATCAAGACGCGTCCATTCACGCTTTGCGATCGTTTCGCAACAAACAATTCCACCAATACCACCACTTAAAATGATGGATGCATCTAGCATGGATTTCACTTTTGTGTTGCGGTAAAGAGGGTGCCGGAACAATTCTTTCGTTGCAGAATCGTTTTCAATGTCGAAAATGTCTACTACCCTTCCTTTTTGAACAGCTTCAAAATAGGAAGGAACCTCTTCTTTCCTCAAAATCCCGGTAGCAATTGTTTGATGTAAGTCTTGAGTGTAACTGTTTTGGGCTGTCAGGATTGTCCGGTCTTTATTAAATAGCCATATACTGACCCTTTCGCAACCTATGATCGTTACAATCCGTGAACATAATTCTTCCAGGACACTTGCGATTGAAGTTCTTGAGAAATCCAACTCTTTCGCTTGCGAAAAAATCAGTTGCTGTTTCTTTTGCATTTCCTCCAGAACCTTTTGGATTTCATCATAGGAGCGTTCCATCATATCCATTACCCCTCCTCTTAAAGGAATACATTTCTATGCTTTTTATCGGCTAAATTAATCATTTTTTTAGGGTTTACTGAATTTCTTATATCTATTTTCACTCCTCAAAAGTTATTCCCACGTAATGTAATATGTTATAATGAATGAATAATCACTCATTATATTGGAAAGACGGTGTTGGGGATGAATTTGGAAGAGATGAGCATGAATGAAATTTGGACAGAAATTGACAAACAATTGGATGAAAACCGTGGCCCTATTGAAGGATTGAATGCAACTTATTCATTGGAATTGACTGGAGATGAAGGTGGAATATTCGGATTGAAGTTTTCAAATGGTCAAGCTGATACGATTCAAGGAGATCCAGGCGAGGTCGATTGCGCGTTGAAGATGAATGTCGCTGAGTTCCGTAAACTGCTTGGCGGTAATTTGAATACGACTGCGGCTTTCATGATGGGGAAAGTGAAGGTGAAAGGCAATATCGGCCTTGCATTAAAGCTTGAAAACGTATTGAAGCAATATCAATTTTGATCATTGACCGGCTCCGATTATGGAGTCGTTTTTTTATTCGTGCAGAGCATTTATACCCTCTTGTTTTGTTAATAGATAGCAAGTACAATAGAATCATAGAAATTTGTCTAATAGGGGGAAAACTGCGTGAAAAAGAAAGTTTTTTCAGTGATGGCGACAGTTGCTCTTGCGACATGTATCGCAGCTGGCAACGCGGAAGCCGCATCGGATCAATACGTCGTCAAATCTGGTGATTCACTTTGGAAGATCGCTTCCCTACATAAACTGACTGTAGACGAATTGAAAGAAATGAACGGACTAAAATCGGATTCCATTAAAGTCTCTCAAAAATTGCTCGTCAAGAAACCGGCAAGCACTGTTAAAAAGCAAGATAGTAAGAAAGACATCCAAAACAGTGTCGCTGTTATGAAACAGACATCATCCACAAGCTCATTCAAATCTCCTGTTGCAAATGCGGACAAGCCTAAACTGCCTGCATTATCAAAATCAGCACAAGATATTCAGCTTGCTACGACTGAAGTCGCCCTTCCCCTACTTGACACGCCGTATGTATGGGCAGGTGTTACGCCGGAAGGTTTCGATTGCAGCGGATTCATCTACTATGTATTTACAAACGCTGGATTGGATTTGCCAAGGCTCGACACCATTGGCATGTTCGAAAACTCGGTAGCAGTGGACGAGCCACATCCAGGAGACCTTGTCTTCTTCCAAAACACTTACCGTGAAGGGATTTCCCACGCAGGTATCTATTTGGGTGAAGGGAAATTCATTCACGCTGGAACGAAGAAAGTGGAAATTTCAGCAATTGACTCCGTCTACTGGAAAGATAAATTTATCGGTTTCACTCGTTTTAACCAACTTCAAACAGCAAAATAACAACTACGACCAAGACATCAGCGACTGACGTTCTTGGTCGTTTTTATTTTTCTTTTAATAAAGTCTTTCTTATTTCGTTATTATATATTAGTATATTCATGTGTCTTGACAACTATCATGATTAAAAAGGAGGAAAATAAAATGAAAAGCATGTGGTCATTGAAACTTTCAACTGCCGCACTAGTTTTAATCCCAGCAGCCATCGGCATCAACTATCTCGGGAAATTATTCGCAAGCCTATTGAAACTGCCTTTATGGGTCGATTCCATAGGGACTGTCCTTGCGAGTATGCTAGCGGGCCCTATTGTCGGTGCAATAGCAGGTATCGTCAATAATGTCGTTTATGGATTTACGACGGATCCCGTTTCTTTTGTGTACGCAATCACTTCTGCCGTCATCGGCTTAGTGACGGGAATAATGGCGTATAAAGGTTGGATTTCGAATATCGGCAAAGCAATCGTCCTTGGACTTGCTGTCGGGTTCATTGCGGCAACTGTATCGACACCTCTTAACATTATCTTTTGGGAAGGGACGACAGGCAATATTTGGGGAGATGCTTTATTTGCAACGATGCTTGCACAAGATATGCCGCTTTGGCTCGCTTCGTTTGCGGATAGCATCGTCGTCGATGTTCCCGACAAGGTTGTCACTGTACTGCTCAGTTTCCTGATCTTTAAAGGACTGCCAAAAAACGTGAAAAATATGTATGACAATACAGGTGAGATTGAACGAATCTGACTTTGCCCGAAGGAGGTTTTGAAATGAACAATATGACACTGTATGTAAAAAAGGATTCGCCAGTCCATCTGGTCGATCCATTGACAAAGCTTTTATTCACTTTTTTCTCGATCACACTGACATATATCGTTTCAAACCACCTGGCCGTTCTCTTGATCCTCTTGTGCACATTCACCATTTTAGTTGCCGGTAAAGTGTTTAAATACATTTTGCCGGTAATCGGTGTCAGCTTTCTTTTGATTTTATCCATTATTATCGTCCAAGGTTTTTTTCATCCTGACAGAGAGACGCTCCTTTTTGAAGTTGGCCCGATTCCTATTTATAAAGAAGGTTTTTCGATTGCATTTCTGATTACTCTTCGTGTCGTCAACATGGTCTCCGCCTTCGGTGTCCTCATTTTAACGACGAAGCCGGATGATTTAGTGAATGCATTGCTTCGGAAAGGATTGTCGCCAAGATTCGGGTATGTTCTTCTTTCCGTGCTGCAAATCATTCCGCAAATGATTGCCTTAACCGGAAAAATCACGGATGCTCAACGGGCCCGTGGTATGGAAACAGAAGGTGGTTTATGGCTGCGTTTCAAATCATTCATTCCCCTTTTGGGCCCTGTTATCCTGAATTCATTGAATGAAACCCGCGAGCGATCCATCGCCCTTGAAATACGCGGATTCAATGCAAAAGGCCCAAGGACATATTTACATAAGCATGAAACGTATCGATATGGGCTGCATTTGAAGATTCTATTGACGGTCATCTTTGTAGCTGTTGTCGTTTGGAGGTTTGTGTCATGAGTGTTTTAACTGTTACGAACTTGAAGTATAGATACCCCGCCCAGGACAAGTCCATTTTTGCCCTCAATGATCTTTCATTCACAGTCGGCAAAGGTGAATTCATTGGGATTGTCGGGAGGAATACTGCTGGTAAAACAACATTATGCTATGCGCTCAGTGGACTTGTCCCCCACTTTTTCAAGGGCGCGTATGGGGGTGATGTCCATATTGGGGTGATGGACGTTTTATCATATGAAATCAGTGATATTGCTGCAAAAGTGGGGCTCGTCTTCGAGAATCCCTTCTCGCAAATGACTGGCGCAAAATTTACAGTCTATGATGAAATCGCGTTCGGTTTGGAAAACTTGGGCATCCCACGTGAAGAAATGCATGAACGGATCCGTGCAAGTATGCAATTGCTAGATATTGAGGGCTTGGGGAATAAAAATCCGTTTTCTTTGTCGGGCGGACAAATGCAGCGTGTAGCGATTGCCAGTGTCATCGCCATGAAGCCTGATATTCTCATACTTGATGAACCGACTTCCCAACTTGATCCTGAAGGTGCAGAGGAAGTGTTCCGTGTTGTCGGAAAGATGGCCGAAGGCGGTATGACGATTATTATGGTGGAACAGAAGATGGAGAAGTTGGCGGCATATGCGGACCGGATTTTATTGATGCATGACGGCAAATTGATCCAGGACGGGAAGCCAGCTGAAGTATTTTCCAGGGATGATTTGGAGTTGTATGGCGTGGAACCTCCGATGGTTGTTAAAGTTTCTCGGACCCTTCAAGTACGGAATGAAGAAACCGGACTATATCCGATTACCCAAAAAGAGATGCCTGCTGAGCTTGACATAGCGTTTCATGTTGTTGAAACCAGCGGGAAAAACACCAACACAACATCGGAAATCGTTGTCCGCAACCTGCACTTCGGCTATGAAAATGGAAATGATGTCATCCGAGGGCTGAATGTTTCATTGCAAGGAGAGCCTATTGCGATTATTGGTCAAAACGGAGCGGGAAAAACGACGTTTGTAAAGCTATTGAAGGCTTTATTGACTCCACAACGCGGGGAAATCGTCATCGATGGTGTCCGTTCAACTGATTCAACAGCCGCTAAGCTGGCAAGTCGCATCGGGCTCATCTTTCAGAATCCGAACGACCAGATCTTCAAGAATAAAGTGATCGACGAAGTGATGTTCGGCCCATTAAATATCGGCCAATCGCCAGAAGTAGCAACTGAAAACGCCAAGGCGATGCTCGAACTTGTCGGACTCGCAGGAAAAGAGGAAGAGAATCCATATGATCTAAGTCTTGCCGAGCGTAAGATGGTAGCGATGGCTTCTATTCTCGCCATGGACACCGATATCGTCATTTTTGACGAACCGACGATGGGTCAGGACTACAGCGGCAAGTCAAAAGTGAAGGAAATCATCCATTCGCTCTATGAACAAGGCAAACTCGTTATTTGCATTTTACACGACATGGATTTTGTAGCGGATACGTTTGGACGGACAATTATCTTCAGCGAAGGTGGTATGGTTTTTGATGGACCGACCCGGGAAGCGTTCGCTCAAGAGGATGCACTGCGTGCTGCACGCGTAGAGCAACCACATCTAACTCAACTGGCACGGAAATTGGGGTACGAAGGGATCATTTTAAAAGAAAACGAATTACAAACTGCCAACATGTTTGAATGACAGAGTTGGCAGTTTTTCCTTCGTCCCCTTGTCACCTCTAGATTTGTCACATATAATATAGATAGATAGAATTTACTAAAAATACGGTGGAAGAAGGGAACTACCTTGTTCAAAGATCAGCGTTTTGTTGATTATAATGCAGCTGGATTTCGGAAAGATTTGCTTTCAGGGATCACTGTCGGTATCGTAGCCATTCCACTCGGGATGGCTTTTGCGATTGCTTCAGGCGTTAAACCTGAGTATGGTTTGTATACGACGATCATCGCTGGATTCCTTGTTGCGTTATTTGGTGGATCTCGTTTTCAAATTGCGGGTCCTACAGGTGCATTCATCCCCATCCTTCTGGCGATCGTCCTCCAATATGGCTATGAGGATCTATTGATTGCTGGATTTCTAGCAGGTATTTTCCTAATGATCATGAGTTTTGCTGGTATTAGCAATCTCATTCACTTCGTCCCTCGATCCGTAACAATCGGGTTCACATCAGGAATTGCAATTATCATTTTCACAGGCCAATTCGGAAACTTTTTCGGCCTAACAGGATTGGACAGCAAGGAATTCTTTCATGAAAACATGATCGATGTCGCCAAGCATCTTCATACGGTAAATGTATTCAGCGTGATTACCGCGGTATTTGGATTAGCCTTGATTTTCATTTTGCCGAAAATAGCACCTCGACTTCCATTGTTGCTTTTCGCTCTTTTAATACCAACTATACTATCTGTCTTGTTGTATCCTGGAAAGGTAGAAACAATCGGAACGGCATTCGGAGGCATTCCACAGTCATTGCCCGGATTCCAGTTCCCCAAAATTACATTATCCAAACTTGTAACCCTTTGGCAGCCCGCATTGATCATTGCTGCGCTCGGGGCGATTGAATCCCTGTTATCTGCGGTCGTTGCGGATGGGATGAAAGAAGGGCCGAAGCATGATTCGAAACGAGAGCTTTTCGGTCAAGGAATCGCGAATATTATTTCACCGTTATTCGGGGGCATTCCCGCGACAGGTGCAATTGCGCGGACTGCTACGAATATCCGTTCAGGCGCTGTCAGCCCCGTTTCAGGCATGGTGCAAAGTATTTTCGTCTTATTATTCATTTTGGTTTTCGCTCCATTTGCTTCGTATATTCCACTCGCAGCGATGGCGCCAATTCTAATGTTCGTCGCTTGGAATATGAGCGCAAGAAAAGCATTTGTTCATATTTTGTCGGTCAGATCTGCCGATTCGATCGTGCTGTTGACAACGTTTCTGCTGACAATATTCATCAATTTAACAGTAGCTGTCCAAGTAGGGATCCTGTTGGCGGCACTTTCCTTCTTACGGAAGATGAGTGGTAAACTTCATATTGTGTCGGATAAACTTTCAGATGTCGAGACTCATAGATTCGGTGATGATGTTACGAAGTTTATAATTGAAGGACCATTATTTTTCGGTTCTGCAAAGGTGTTTGAAGATAAGATGCCCGATATGCTTTCAAAGGGAACAGCAAAAATCATTTTGGATTTGGAGCATCTATCGATGATCGACGCAACTGGTGAAGCTGCGTTGTCCGCATTGCTCGACAGTGCGACGGAAAAGAATGTCCGGATCATCGTTAAAAAACTACCGAAAGAGAAACTGGCCTTGTTCAAAAAGAGCGGGTTATACGATAGGATCGGGGAAGCGAATTTTTTTATGTAATGGAATTATAAGAACTGGAAGTGTGGTTATGAGCGCGGAGACGGGGTTCTTGAGCGCGGACTCAGGCTTTATGAGCGCGGGAGCTGGGTTCTTGAGCGCGGACTCAGGTTTCATGAGCGCGGGGGCAGGGTTCTTGAGCGCGGACTCAGGTTTTATGAGCGCGGGGGCAAGGTTCTTGAGCGCGGAATCAGGTTTTATGAGCGCGGAACCGGACTTTATGAGCGCGGGGGCGAGGTTCTTGAGCGCGGACTCAGGTTTCATGAGCGCGGGGGCGGGGTTCTTGAGCGCGGAACCAGACTTTATGAGCGCGGGGGCGAGGTTCTTGAGCGCGGAACCAGACTTTATGAGCGCGGGAGCTGGGTTCTTGAGCGCGGACTCAGGTTTTATGAGCGCGGCAGGGTTCTTGAGGGCGCGGACATAGTTTGCAACACAAAAGCTGTCACCAGCAACGGGTGACAGCTTTTGATCATTCTTAAGCAACGACTTCTTTGACAGACTGCTTTTCTTCCGGCCTTCTTCTTTGGATGAACCAGATAATCGCAATCAACAGGAGGCCAATCGCACTTGTCGTCAATTCGGGAATGATGAGCAGCAAACCTGCGCCGAATAAGACGAATCGTTCCCACATGCGTGCATTTCGTACAAAGAATCCAATGACGGCGCTGCTAACCCCGACCATGCCGATTAACGCGGTTGCGATGGCAAGTATGAGCTTGACCAGGGTAACATCAACGAAGACAAGAATCGGATTATAGATGAAAATATACGGAATGATGAAAGCGGCAATCGCCAGCTTTACAGCGGTTACTCCTGTCTTAAACGGATTCGCCTTGGCAATCCCCGCTCCTGCATAGGCCGCTAAGCAGACCGGTGGCGTTATGTCGGCTACGATTCCGAAATAGAAGACAAACATATGCGCAGCAATTGGCGCGATGCCGAATTCATTGATAAGCGCGGGAGCCGCAATCGTTGCGGTGACAACGTAGTTTGCGGTTGTCGGCAAGCCCATTCCGAGTATGATACAAGCAATCATCGTGAAGAAAAGCGCCAAAAACAAGTAGCCATTCGATAGAGCGATGATACCGGAAGCAAATTTCGCACCCAGGCCGGTCATACTTACAACACCTGCGATGATACCAGCTGTTGCGACAGCAGAAATAACAGGCAGGGCTACCCTTCCTCCTTGCTCCAGCACATAAAAGACTCTTTTTAAATTGAACTCTGATTCCTTTCTGAAATACGCATTGAAAATCCATATAACTACCGCAGAAAGGATTCCGAATAACGCAGCACGCTGCGGTGTGAAGCCGGACATGATCGTAACGATGATGACTAAGAGAGGAATAATCATGTACCCGTCACGTACAAAGATCTTCTTGAATACCGGCAGCTCGGACTTTGGCAGTCCATGAATTTTCAGCCGTTTCGCTTCGAAATGCGTTCCGATAAAAATCCCAGTAAAGTACAGGATTGCCGGAATAAGCGCGGCCAGCATAATCGTTGAATAACTGACGCCCAAGTACTCCATCATGATGAAAGCAGCAGCTCCCATCATAGGGGGCATGATTTGGCCCCCTGTCGAAGCGGATGCTTCCGTCGCTGCAGCAAATTCTGGTTTGAACCCTGCCTTTTTCATCATCGGAATCGTGAAGCTTCCAGTCGCCACAGTGTTTCCGACGGAGCTTCCAGAAACTGTTCCTTGGAGTGCACTTGCTACAACAGCTGTCTTAGCGGTTCCGCCTGTGTAACGCCCGGTTAATGAAAAAGCCAGATTGTTGAAGAATTTGCCGATTGGCGTATTAACAAGAAGAACCCCAAAAAACAGAAACAGGAATATGAATTTCGCGGATATTTGGACTGGGGTTCCGAATACGCCACTTTCGCGATACCACAGATTCGTCATCGTCCGGTCAAGCGAAAATCCTTGATGGGATAAGATGCGCGTCGGTATAAGGTTCCCGTACATTGCATACAGCATTGCGATGCTCGCAACGATGACGATTGGCAGACCCACTGTCCTTCGAGTCGCCTCCAATACGAGCAATACGCCTACTATTGAAATGATGATATTCAAAGAGCTATAGCCCGATACCCTGCTTTGGAGAATGGAATCGTAAAAGAATATTTTGTGATATGCCACATACATGGCCGTAAACGCAAGCAACACATCATACCAAGGCACTTTTTTCTGTGTTTTCCTCCATGCTTTTTTGGCAGGGTAAAGAAGGAAAATGATTCCTAAAGCTGTTCCAAGATGGATGGCGCCCTGCTGCTGCGATGGCAGAACACTCGTCGCTCCTGTATATAGATGGAAGATCGTGAGTGAAACCGCAAGAAAGGTGACAACATATGCCCATCGGCCAATATCTACACGGAATTGATTTTCCTTGTCGAATTTTTCGAGTATCTCTTGTGCATCTACCACCTTATGATCTTTCATATTTTGCCGCCTTTCCTAACTAGTCTATTTTTAGTTTGATTGAACCAATTCCCCCTGCTTATTTATCTTTATTTCACATCATCAAAGCTATTAATTTTCATTTTTTCTCTCGTTACAATTTGGATGACTTCCGGATAGATATGGCCGATGAATGCTGCATTTTCTACCGGGTTGCCTTCAAAGTCTGCTTTTCCGTTACGAGCATTCAGTGCCGGAACATGGACTGACATCCCCAAATCCATTTGGCCTTGGCTAATTAAAGATAAGTTTTCGACAGAAGCACCTGTCTCCATATTTGTCACATTGATGCTATCAACATATTTATTCCAAAGATTTGCCATCTCTCCGCCGAGTGGATAATATGTCCCTCCTTGGCTGCCTGTTCCAAGTGTAAATTCTGATTTACGGTCACCTTTTGTAGCCGATAGCTCCGCTACTTCATTGTCGACCGTCAAACCTTGTTCCTCGTAATACTTTTTTGCACCAGGATGGATTAATAGTCCTGCAGCGCCATTCAAGGCGTTTTCTAAAATCATTTGTTTTGCTTGTGCATGTGTATTTTCGCTTGCATTTTCGATCATGCTTTTCGCTAACTCATAACCAAGTTCTTCGTCAATCGTGTCCGTATTCCCCATTAAAATAGCGTAGGCAGTGACTGTCTCTACATCTTCCGTCAGGAATTCATAAGACTCTTTAGGAATTGTGAAGCGTTGGTAGCCTGATTCTTCTTCAATTTTCTTAATTGCTTCATCAGACAGGCTTAACATCTTCACATCTCCGGCAGATGCTTGCAAGCTTTCAATGCTTGCCGCAGGAAGTCCTAAAATACCGATTGAAATATCGATGTTGCCGTCTTGGACGCCGTCAGCTGCATCACCGAAACCTTCTTGGAATGCTGTATAGTCGCCGTCTCCGATGCCGTATGCATCTAAAATGATTTTGGAAAGATTGTTCGTTTCACTAGCAGGCGGCCCGATTGCAATGTTCTTCTTTCCACCGCCACCACATGCTGATAAAACAAGCAAAGCACCTAGCAACATTAGTAATAATCCTCTTACGTGATTTCTTTTCAATGTTGTTCCCCCTCATATTTCATTTCTCCTTTAGTAAGCGCTTACAGTATGAAGGATAATGGAGTTCTCATGAGGTGACGACGCTATGAAAAAAGGAGTCTATTATTAATTATACTTAAATATAGCCAATAAGCAATTAGTTTTCGATTTATTCTGATTAAAAACAATTCAACTTTTAATCGAGTAGGAGGGAGTGA
>NZ_BJYL01000017.1 GCF_007991495.1 Sporosarcina luteola
TTAAAAATCCTGATCTGCAAGAAACAGACCAGGAGGTAAAGCTAGCCTTCAACGATCAATTTGTCTTCGGATTTGTTACGGAGCCTAAAAAGAGGATTGTTCCCGTTTCATCGTCCGTGATTGCAAAGAAAAACGGACGGTTCACCTCCATGACGAATGGGTCGTCTAAAGGCGCAGAAGTAGTGTCCATTTGAATACCCGTCACAGCAGCTGCTTCGGTTCCTTCTTCATTCACATCGATATATGTTTTTTGTTTAACTTTGCTAATGAATAGCGAAGCATCACCTTCAACCATCTTGCTAAAATCTGCATTATCAGAGAATGCGCTTACCATGCCGAGGGCTTCCAGTGCATCATTTAGTTCTGTTTCATACGACATTTTGAACTTCGGAAGAAGAATCGTTCCACGCGTGCTATTCATCCCCGATTGAATTTCTTCCCATTTTCCATTAGTTAAAGTACTTTGAAATTCATCTAAACCAACGCCTTCATTCGGCAAGATGACTGTCATGCTCATTTCGCCATCCGCATACGGCAGTTGAATGGCCTGGAATTCACTGTTCGCCATGTACAATAAATTCTCCTGCAACTTCATGAAAGGTACTTCTTTATCAGTTCCGTCATTGAGATAGAACGCTTTATCATCAGTCTCTTTTTTATCAAACGGATATGTCCAATCCCCTTTGAAATAAATGGCGTTCAACAGCATCGCAACTAGATTATCGTCTAATGGCCCATCGACCATTTTGTCGATTTTGCCATTTGTCGTCTTTTTCACCCAGTCATTGATTTGTTTTGATGAATCATTGTTCGTAATGTCAATTTCCTCGATTTTCGCGTTGAAATAATCCTTTGATTGATTAGCAAATCCGTCTTGAAACTTATATTGATCGTTTAGCCAAATGGAGTTTGCGACTTGAAGTTGAATGGCGTCGCTGTCTTTATTCAGCATGGTCATGAAGGAGGCATTTGCTTTATTCAGGTCCATCTGGTTAATGCCTTCCATTTGTAAAGCTTTTGCGATTTCTTTCTTCGTAACCCCGTCTGCTCCGTTATAAATCATTGCCGATGCCATCATTAGACTCGTCGGAGAAATGAACAGATTGCCGTCATCATCCGTTTTGATTTCCTTTAGTAAATTGAAACCCAATTCATTGTTCGGTTCAACGATTGTTTCATAATCCATTTCTCCGAATTCAACTCCTTCAGAAATTTGAAGACTACTTTGATTGGTACTTGTTCCACATCCCGTCATAGGCAGCAATAGGCTCATTCCAATAAGTGAAGCGGTTAATTTCCTTTTCAAATGAATCACCGTCCTTGTAAACGTAGACTTCATCGGAATGGAAAAGGTTACAAGAAATATCCTACTTCTTTACTTTTACACGTATTTTTAATGCTGTCAGGATATTATTTTATCACTCTACAGCTATAACTGACAGACTCTTTTATATATTTAATCTTTCGAAAAACTAATAAACGCAGTTGACATTATTTTTAATCATGGTAAAGTTGTAAGCAATTCAAATTTCATACAAAATTTCTTATCAAGAGAGATTGAGGGACAGGCCCTATGACATCTCGGCAACGGTTTTTTGAAAACTACGTGCCAATTCCTGCAAACAGATTCCTGTTTGAAAGATAAGAAGAGAGAAGCTTATTTCATATTCTACAATTTTTGTAGAAACGCCTTCTTTTTTCGTATCTTCTTACAGATACGGAAAAAGAAGGCGTTTTTATTTTGGAGGGGATTTTATGATCACATTCGAAAATGTATCGAAAACATTTGTTGTCGGCAATAGGAAAGTTGAAGCAGTAAGCAAGGTAACATTTGACGTTGAGGAAGGTGATATTTTCGGCATCATCGGATTCAGCGGGGCCGGAAAGAGCACATTGATCCGACTTGTCAACGGACTGGAACGACCGACTGAGGGGAAAATTCTTATCAAAAAAACTCCCTTGCATGAACTAAAGCCGAAACAGCTCCGGGAAGTCCGCAGAAAGATCGGGATGGTTTTTCAAAACTTCAATCTCTTTTCTTCCCGTACTGTGGAACAAAATGTCGAATACCCTTTGAAGCTATCGAAGGTGCCTAAAGCAGAACGAAATGCAAAAGTGAAACAACTGCTGCAATTCGTAGGTCTAGCGGATAAAGCGAAAAGCTATCCTGAGCAATTATCCGGAGGGCAAAAACAGCGTGTCGGCATTGCCCGCGCACTGGCGACAGACCCAGAAATTCTACTCTGTGACGAAGCAACTTCCGCACTTGACCCGAACACAACGCGCGATATTTTGAATTTATTGCAAAAGGTAAATCGAGAATTGGGAATCACAATCCTGCTAATTACACATGAAATGCAAGTTATCCAATCTGTTTGCAACCGTGTCGCCGTGATGGAGACGGGAGAAGTGATTGAACAGGGCGAAGTGTTCGAAACGTTTACGAATCCTCAGCACGGAACGACAAAAGAATTCATCGCCGCCACCGATCAAAGCTTGCCCTCCCCTCAATTGCTTGATGAATGGCGGGCAAAAGGTGGAACCGCTTTGTACCGCATCATTTTCAAAGGAGAGCGGGCAAGCGACCCGATCTTATCAACCGTTACTCGAAAACATCAGATTGATTTCAATATTATTTACGGTTCTATCCGGGAATTGCAGCAGCAGTTCTTTGGCAACCTTGTCGTTTCATTCGAAGGAAAAAATGATGCAGTGACAGCTTGTATCCAGGAATTGAAAGATATCGTGGACATTGAGGAGGTGAATACAAATGAAAGTTAATTGGGAAACGTTTTGGATTCGTATTGTGGAGGCGACCGGTGAAACGATTACGATGGTTTTAGGGACTTTGGTCTTCAGTTCGATTATCGGCATGGCATTAGGCATCTTACTCTTTACCACAAGAGAAGGAAATATACTTGAAAATCGGTTCATATCAGCTTTGCTGAATTTCTTTATAAATATTATTCGACCAATCCCTTTCATTATTTTGCTTTTCGTGCTTTCACCTGTTACACGTGAAGTGATTGGAACGACGATCGGGACGGCAGCTGCCATTTTCCCGATGACGATTGCTGCATCGTTTGTTGTTGCAAGAGTCGTCGAAAACAACTTGATCAGTATTGACCCAGGTGTCATCGAAGCTGCGGAAGCGATGGGAGCAAGTCCGCGCCAAATTATTTTCACTGTATTGATCCCCGAAGCGCTTGGACCGCTCATCCTTGGATTGACTTTCGTCTCGGTTGGTTTAATCGACTTTTCAGCTGTTGCAGGGACGGTTGGCGGAGGCGGATTAGGTCACGTCGCAATGACACATGGCTACCAACGTTTCGACAGTTCCGTCATGTTCGTTACGGTCATTATTCTAATCATTCTAGTGCAGTTGGCGCAATGGATCGGAAACTTCTTATCTAAGAAAGTGATGCGTCGTTAACAAATTCAGATTGAAACATTTTTAAATAAAAAACAATTGGAGGGTTCACTATGAAAAACATTATTAAATCACTTGGAATTCTTTTACTGCTATCCATTCTTGCTGCCTGCGGTAAAAATGGATCTGCCAACGATGATGTTGTAATAATCGGCGTTACCGGAGCGGATGGTGAGCAATGGGACGTACTGAAAGAGTTGGCGAGAGAGGAAGGCATTACAATTGAGTTAAAAGAGTTTGCAGACTACACGTTACCGAACAATGCGCTTGCCAATGGCGATATCGACTTGAATTCATTTCAACACATCGCATTTTTAAGTCAATTTGCTAAAGAAAACAATGTTGATATCGTACCGATTGGTTCAACTGTTATCGCCCCGCTCGGCATTTATTCCGATAAGCTTGACGATATTTCAGGCCTTAAAGAAGGCGACAAAATTGCGGTTCCTGATGACCCTTCGAATTTGGGACGTGCATTACGATTATTGGAAACTGCAGGCCTCATCAAATTAAAAGAAGGCACTGGGTTATTCGTAGATACGACTTCCATCGAAGAGAACCCTAAAAACTTAGAAATCATTCCTATGGTTGCGCAGCAAACGCCACGTGTACTGCAAGATGTCGCAGCATCTCTTATCAATAACGGGATTGCCGGACAAGCCGGTTTCAACCCTCTTGAGGATCCAATCTTTTTGGAAGATGGCGACAGTGAAAGTGCCTTGCCTTATGTAAATGTCTTTGCAGCACGTGCGGAGGATGCACAGAACGAGACATATTTAAAAATCATCGAGCTTTACCAGTCAGAACAGGTGAAGAAAGCTATTGAGCAAGAAACGAAAGGCGGTTCGATTTTATTGAACATACCGCAAGATCAGCTAATTGATACATTCGAACAATTGAAAGGAGAAGAGTAAAATGACGACGATAACCAATCAAATCCACACCTATTTAACTGAAAACCGTGCACGCTTTGTTGAAACGAGCCTATCGATCCATGCCAAACCTGAAATTGGAAATGAAGAATATTTTGCCTGTGAGCAATTAACGACATTGCTTCGCTCCGAAGGGTTCGAAGTGGAAACAAATGTTGCCGGCCATGAAACCGCGTTTTACGCACAGTTCTCAAGTTCGAAACCGGGTCCAACAATTGCTTATTTGGCAGAATACGATGCCCTGCCAGGAATCGGCCATGCTTGTGGCCATAATATCATTGGAACGACAAGTGTCGCTGCTGCGATCGCACTCTCCAAAGAGCTTGAATCTACTGGTGGAAAAGTAGTCGTCTTAGGAACTCCTGCCGAAGAAGGCGGTCCAAACGGCAGTGCTAAAGGAAGTTTCGTCCGTCACGGTTATTTAAAAGACGTGGACGTTGCATTGATGGCTCATCCTTCCGGAAAAACAGGCGTAACGTCAAACTCGTTAGCTGTCGATCCATTGGATTTCCATTTTTACGGCAAGCCAGCACATGCTTCAGGTGCACCCGAGCACGGCATTAACGCACTTGATGCAGTCATATTACTATTCAGCGGGATTAATGCACTACGTCAACAATTCCCGCAAGATGTCCGTGTGCACGGCATCATTACACATGGTGGCGAAGCGCCGAACATAATTCCCGAATATGCTTCAGCACGATTTTTCATTCGCGCGTCCACTTGGAAACGGACAGAAGAAATCGCCGCAAAAATACGGAATATCGCAGAAGGTGCCGCACTTTCTACTGGCGCTACCGTCAAAATCGAACGCTTTCAAAATGAAGTGAAAGATTTCGTCATTACAGACGCACTTGACCATGCAGTGAAAAACAACCTTGAATCTCTTGGGGAAATCGTCCATACCGAAAAAAGAAAAGGCCTTGGATCGACAGACGCAGGAAATATCAGTTATGAAGTGCCTACTGCCCATCCTTATATTAAAATCGGCGATGATGATTTGATCGGACATACTGTACCGTTCCGCGAAGCAGCCAAATCTGATCGCGGTATGGAAGCGCTCCTGATCGGAGCAGAAGCTCTTGCAAAAACAGGGCTTGACTTACTGACTGACACAGCACTTTTAAGCATAGTAAAAGAAAGTCACACGCAAGCATTGGAAGCAAAATCACAGCAGTAAAAACAGCAAACCGGACAACACTTTTCATTCGAGTATTGTCCGGTTTCTTCATGCACTTCTCTCAAGCATAGCTTGGGATAAACGTATTCCACAAAGGAGCATATTAATCAGTCTTACTAACCGTTCAATCAAACGGCCATTCCGGCAGCATATGACTCAACTTCTTATCTTCCCGATAACCCAAAACATACTCCGCCTGCATGATTGTATGGATTTCGCGCGTTCCTTCATAGATAACCGGCGCTTTCGAGTTGCGCAGGAAGCGTGCGACCGGGTATTCATCCGAATAACCGTATGCTCCGTGAATTTGGAAAGCGTCGTCTGCTGCTTTATTCGCGAAATCGCATGCTTGCCACTTCGCAAGGGACGTTTCGCGCGTGTTGCGCAATCCTTTATTCTTCAATTCACCTGCACGGTAGACGAGGAGACGGCTCATTTGGTAGCCCGCTTCCATATTGGCGATCATTTGCTGAACGAGTTGGTGCTTGCCGATCGGTTTGCCGAATGTTTCGCGTTCATGGCAATATTTCACGCTTTCCTCAAGGCAGCCCATGATTAAACCGACCGCACCTGCAGCCACCGTGAAACGTCCATTGTCGAGCGCGGACATCGCAATTTTGAATCCTTCGCCTTCTTCTCCCACCAAGTTCGAAGCTGGAATTCGCATATCTTCGAAGAATAGTTCCCCTGTATTGCCTGCTCGGATGCCGTATTTCCCTTTAATTGCTTTTGACGAAAAGCCCGGCGTCGTGCGTTCAACGATAAAGGCGCTAATACCATGATGCTTCTTCGCCTTATCCGTGTAAGCGAAAACGAGGAAATGGTCTGCAACATCGCAAAGGGAAATCCAAGTCTTCTGCCCGTTGATAATATATTCATCGCCATCGCGTACCGCAGTTGTCGCCATCGCCGCTACGTCAGAACCCGCGCCTGGCTCTGTCAATCCGAAAGCCCCGATTTTCTCGCCCTTCGCTTGTGGTACTAAGTATTTCTGCTTTTGCTCTTCCGTCCCCCATTGCATAAGCGTCATGGAATTCAAACCGATATGAACGGAAACCGCTGTACGAAATGCTGTATCGCCGCGTTCCAATTCTTCACAAAGAATGGCTAATGAATTATAGTCCATTCCACTGCCGCCATATTGTTCAGATACACAAACCCCCATGAACCCAAGATCCGCGAGTTTCTTCCAAATGGCAGGATCAAATCCACCTTCCGCATCCCAACGCTGGATATGCGGCATGATTTCATCATCCACAAATTGGCGCGCCGTCTTGCGCAGCATTTTTTGTTCATCCGTAAAACCGAAGTCCACTTCCCCCAACCCCTTTCCCTTTACGATCTATTAAACGTGCGCTTCCTGTGTTTTAACCGTTTCTTCAATGACAACTCCGCGTTTCTTCATCTCTTCAATATATTGCTCCCCTGGCACTATATTCTCCGGTGGATGAACGCCGCGTTTCGTGATTGTTCCGTTGCCGATCATTTGCGCAACGATGGAAATCGTATTTGCTGTTGCCCGAGCCATCGCAGTTTCATTCACAGACAAATCCTTTTCCGTCACAAGATTGTATTCATATGTTGCAGGCATTCCATGCGCTTCCCCGCTGACGATTACACGTAGTAGGACGGCATCCGATTTATTGCCCAAACGTAATTGTGGTGACAATTGTTCGCGCATGACGTCCCGTACTTTCACCGGCTGGCCTCCAATTGAAACGACATTATCCCGCGATAACAATCCTAAGTCGACAAGCAATTGGAACTTTTCCGCGTGGCCTTTATAGCGGATCGTCTTATATTCCAACGTTTGTACACCCGGAAATGTCTTCGTCAACGTAGAAGTGCCTCCTGAAGTATGGAAAGCTTCCAATTCATCGTATCCGTCAAATCGGATTGACTCTACCTCGGATAACGAAGGAATTTCTAGCAGTTTCCCGTTCCGGATGACATGGGATGGATCTGTGTAATGATCGAACACCCCTTCCAATGAGAAAACGACATTGTAATTAAGCGGAGGTTCCGGTTTAACAGGAATGCCACCTACGTAAAGCTTGATGCTATCCACTTTATCAAGCTTCCCAGCACCATAGCCCGTTAGGATATTGATCATCCCTGGCGCTACCCCAAGATCCGGAATGATTGTTACCCCTTTTGCTGCAGCTTTGTCAGCCAACTCCAACACGGCATCCGTCGCACCGCCGATATGTCCCCCAAGGTCGATGGAATGGACCCCAATCTCAACCGCAATCCGCGCGACTTTTTCATTGAATGTATAAAACAATGCATTGATGACAACATCCCCAAGCGCCATCACTTCCTGCAATTGAAGATCATTTGTTGCATCCAGCTGCAAAAGATTCAATTTATCATTCATGAGCTGCTCCGCAAAATCTTCCGCCGCCCTTAAGTTCAGATCCGCCAAATATACCTTCGTCACTTCATCACTTTTCACCAGATCGCGAACTGCCTCTTTCCCCATCAAGCCTGCACCTAGTACAACTACCTTCATGTGAACATCCCCTTTTTCCCAAAATTATCCCGCATTAACTGGCTGTAAGATCCTTAATGAGAGATTAACAGCCAGTAAATGCCCGATTAGTTCAACTAACAATCAGTGGAACCCCTCACTGATTGAAGTTTCACTTTATTCCGTGTCGATTTGCGCCCGTTGCAATTTCCCACTGAAATCTACGTAAATGCTCTTCCACTCCGTAAACACATCAAGCGCCGCCACTCCTGAATCCCGATGCCCATTGCCCGTACCCTTCGTTCCTCCGAAGGGAAGATGAATTTCTGCGCCCGTCGTTCCGGCATTGACATAGACAATCCCAGTATCAAGATCCCGTTGCGCACGGAACACTTTATTCACATCCTTAGAAAAAATAGAGCTCGACAATCCATAAATGACACTATTATTCACTTCAATCGCTTCATCCAGGCTGCCGACCTCAATCAATGAAACGACCGGCCCAAAGATTTCTTCTTGTGCCAAACGACTATCCCATTTCACATCTGTGAACAATGTCGGTTCAAAGTAATGGCCCTTCGCCAAGTCGCCTTCCGTCAGGACACTCCCGCCCGCCAACAATTTCGCGCCTTCCTCTTTTCCGATTTCAACATAGCTTTGGATCTTCTCCAATGCCTTTCCGTTAATGACTGGTCCAATTTTCACAGACTCGTCCATTCCATCGCCAATCGTCAAATGCTTCATCGACGCCAACAGTTTCTGTTCAAGATCTTCCTTTACATCCTTATGCACGATGACCCGGCTGCATGCAGTACAACGCTGTCCTGCAGTCCCGAATGCGCTCCAAAGAATCCCCTCTACAGCAAGGTCGATATCCGCATCATCCATAACGATGACCGCATTTTTCCCACCCATTTCAAGCGATACTTTCTTCAAATGACGTCCGCCTGTTTCCGCAACATGACGGCCAGTATCCGTAGATCCTGTGAATGAAATGACGCGGACGTCCGGATGTTCGATCATCGCAGTTCCTACTTCCGAACCTGAACCGAACACGACATTCGCAACGCCCGCCGGAATTCCGACCTCTTCAAAGATCTTTGCCATTTCATACGCCATCATCGGTGTTTCAGTCGCCGGTTTCCAAACGAATGTATTTCCTGCAACGATTGCCGGGAACGATTTCCATGTCGCAATCGCAACAGGGAAGTTCCATGGAGTGATCAGTCCTACGACCCCAATCGGTGCTCGGACGCTCATCGCGAATTTATCCTGCAGCTCGGAAGGGACAGTCTCGCCGAATAATCTGCGGCCTTCGCCAGCCATATAGAATGCCATATCGATGCCTTCCTGGACTTCTCCGCGGCCCTCCTCGATGACTTTCCCCATTTCACGCGTCAACACTTGCGCCAAATGCTCTTTTCTTTCCTTCATGAGATTTCCAATTGCATATAAATAATCCGCCCGTTTCGGTGCAGGTACGAGCGCCCATTTTTTCTGAGCCTCTTTCGCCGCCTTCACGGCCAGATCAACGTCTTCACTTGTTGATAAACGTACTTGCGCCAGCTCTTCCCCAGTTGCCGGATTTGTAACAGCGGTATATTTCGCTCCCCCGCTATCCTGCCAAGATCCTCCGATAAAGTTGTTCAATTGCATTGCAACATTCCCCTTTCTGTCAAACTCTTTTGAAACCGCTCTCAATCTATCTATTTCGACATGTTCCAATTAGAACCCTTCCTTTTTTCAGAATAAAAACAAAAAAACCCGAAAAGGCATTAGCCTTCTCGGGATTTTGTTTATTCCGGAGCTGTTTCAGAAGTAATATTCGGGTTTTCTGATTGTTGCTTCTTCACATCTTCGTATTGTGGCGGTTTGACTCTTTTAACAAATAGCGCAAGAATCAATGCAACAACGGATATGAACGCTGCGATAAGAAATGAATAGTTGATTCCGTCCAGCATGGACTTCAACATGATTTCATTTTGCACACTTGCAGCTGCCTCGCCGCTAGTAGGCAGGTTTCCGGAGGCTGCTGCTTGTTGAGCAAGTTCCGCGCCTGAGCGTTCCATTTTCTTCGTCATGATCGTCAACAAAATAGCCGAGCCGATCGCGCCGGAAACTTGCTGTAATGTATTGTTCATCGCTGTACCATGCGGATTGGATTTCATCGGTATTTGATTCAACCCGTTTGTCATAATTGGCATCATTACCATCGACATACCAAACATACGTACAGTATAAATTAACATTAAGTAGTAATAACCCGTCGTTAATTCAAGTCTGCTTAAAAAGTAGGTAGCCCCAACAGTGATGACTAGCCCAGTAATCGAAAGCACACGCGGCCCGTATTTATCAAATAGCCGTCCTGTGATCGGTGACATAACACCCATGACAATCGCTCCCGGCAGCATAAGCAATCCTGCGTCGAACGGTGAAATCCCCCGAACGTTCTGCACGTAAAGCGGCGTTAAAATCATACCGGAGAACATGGCCACTGACGTGACAATCGAAATGATCGAAGCAAGGGCGAACATCGGATACTTATAAATTTTAAAATCCAACATTGGGTCTTTCATTAGAAGTTGTCGGATGATAAATGCAGCAAGAGAAATGGCGCCAACCACAATCGTGCCATAAACAATCGGTGAATCCCATCCCTTATCACCAGCAGAACTGAAGCCATATAGCAGGCCTCCGAATCCGATACTTGATAGGATTAAAGAAAGAACATCCAAACTCATATTCCGATTCGGCGTAATATTACGCAGTTTAAAGAGCGCGAACACGATTGTCAAAATCGCAAATGGAAGAACGATTTCGAAAAGCGTCCGCCATGAATAATGCTCAACAATCCATCCGGACAATGTCGGCCCAATTGCAGGAGCTGTGAACATGACAAGACCGAACATCCCCATTGCGGAGCCCCGTTTTTCGATAGGGAAGGCAACAAGCATAACGTTCATTAAAAGCGGCATCATCATCGCGGAACCGGAAGCTTGAATCATCCTGGATGCGACGAGCACTCCAAAGGTTGGTGCGAAAACCGCAAGCGCTGTCCCTATTGTAAATAATGTCATAGCTGTTAAGAACAATTTTCGATTCGTGAACTTCTGGATAAAGAACGCACTTGCCGGAATCATGATCCCATTCACTAGCATATAACCTGTCGTTAACCATTGAACCTGTGAAGGCTTTACCGAGAATTCCGTCATAATCGAAGGCAAAGCAATATTTAATAATGTATTATTCAAAAGTGCAACGAAAGCTCCGAAGAATAAAATCGCAATCATTCCATATGGAGGCTTCTCATGCATCTTTTTTATGTCCATTTCCAACTTAAACTTCCTCCATTCAATCTATCAGTTTTTACAACATGTTCTCTAGTTTATACCCTCAGTCCAAAATAATCAAATAAGGAAACCGTTTTCATTCAAAAAAAGTCTTTAACCCTGTCAATACAACCTTTTATCTGGTAAAGTTGTTTTGTACCACCAGTCCAAAAAAACAATAATTAGTAAGGTGATATTAATGAACGAGCGTAAACGGCAAGTAATGCTGGCAGCTCAAAGATTGATTATAGAAAAAGGTTTCGCTTCTACTTCTGTGCAGGACATCTTGGAGGAAGCTAAAATTTCCAAAGGGACGTTCTATAATTATTTCACGTCTAAAAATGAATGCCTGATTGCGATATTGGATCATGCGGCAGAAGAGTCCATTATTCGCAGGCGGGATTTATTAGTCGGGCGTGATCATAGCGACAAAGATTTGTTGGCTAAACAAATTCTTATCCGGATGCATGTAAATCGGGAACTTAATTTAATCCCGGTTTATGAAGCGATTTTTCACTCCAACGATGAGGAACTTCGGAATTTCGTCAAATTACGTCATGTCGAGGAATTGAATTGGATGTCCGGGCGTCTTATCGATGTATACGGCAAAAAAGCTGAACCCCATGCTGTCGATTGTTCCGTGATGATATTAGGAATGATTCAACAACTTTCGCATTTTTGGACAGTCGGTTCTCCCGAGATCCTCAATATCGAGAAACTTGTTCATTTCGCGATTAGGCGAGTTGATGCAATCATGTTTGATTTAATTGAGAACGGGGACATTTTGCTCGGAAAACTTATGTTAAAATCGATGGCAACTACAAATAGTACAATTGAAGATTATGAAAAAAAGATTCATCAACAATTGCAATTGATCAAAGGAAAGCTGGAGAATGGGATTGGTCACCAATATATCGATTTCCTTTTGAACGAATTACAAACCGGAAACCCACAGCTATCTATTATGGAAGTTGTAACATGGTCATTGCGTGACGTCGGAAAAGACACGAAGCAAGCCTCCCGTATCAATGAAGCTGCTTTACTAATATGGGATTATATCGACATGATTAAAACAGATAAGTGAAACTTTCAGAAGCCTCCCTTCGTAGTAATGTTTATGAACTATGAAAAGGGAGGCTTTTTATGAACAATCACGAAATCGATTACAAACTGTACGGGGACGATATGCAATTTGTCGAGGTTGAACTTGATCCAGGTGAAACAGTTGTCGCTGAGGCAGGTTCACTGATGATGATGGAAGACGGAATCGAAATGGAGACGATTTTCGGAGACGGTTCCGGAAATTCAGGCGGAGGCATCATGGGTAAACTGATGGGAGCAGGGAAACGCTTGTTAACCGGAGAAAGTTTATTCATGACGACATTCACGAATGAAGGATCCGGTAAAAAGCACGCTTCCTTCGCAGCACCGTATCCAGGAAAAATCATTCCGATGGATTTAAGCCAATTCAACGGTAAGATCGTTTGCCAGAAGGATGCATTTCTAGCAGCCGCAAAAGGCGTTTCTGTCGGCATTGAATTCCAACGTAAACTAGGCGTCGGCTTTTTCGGCGGCGAAGGATT
This sequence comes from Sporosarcina luteola, assembly GCF_007991495.1. Taxonomy (GTDB): domain Bacteria; phylum Bacillota; class Bacilli; order Bacillales_A; family Planococcaceae; genus Sporosarcina; species Sporosarcina luteola. The sequence goes on from NZ_BJYL01000017.1 coordinate 12,925, forward strand.
CATCATGCAAAAGCTTGAAGGAGACGGCATGTGTTTCGTGCATGCTGGCGGAACGATCATCGAAAAGACCCTATCCCCGGGGGAGACATTGCGTGTCGATACAGGATGCCTTGTCGCGATGACACAGGACGTCGATTACAATATTGAAATGGTAAAGGGCGTTAAGACGGCGTTGTTCGGCGGCGAAGGATTGTTTTTCGCGACTTTGCGCGGACCGGGAAAAGTATGGGTGCAATCGTTGCCGTTCTCAAGGCTCGCAAGTCGCGTATTTGCTGCAGCACCACAAACTCCAGGCGGCGGATCAAGAGACGAAGGCAGCATCGCAGGTGGATTGTTCAATATGCTGGGCGGAAAGTAATTTTGGATTCCGGGATGCCTTGGGCGTTCCGGTTTTTATTTGGCGCGGGATATCGAAGAAGTTCTCTTTTCCACTTGAATAGTTCTCGTTCTTTGCTGATGAGTTCTCATTCCCTCTCGATCAGTTCTCGTTCTCCGCCTTTTAGTTCTCATTTCCAGTAGAATGCATCCCTACCAATACGAAAAGCCGACGGAAACATCGGCTTCCATCGGCTCTTCTTTCCCTCTTCAATTCGGGCCATTCAACAATAGCCAAATATACCTTGCTTCTTCCTCGCTACCCGGTTTAATGAACATCTGCTTCGGATAATCCGATGTTTTCACTTTGAACGTCCTCAAATGCATGACATGTCCATTCGCTTTTGCCGCCTTTTCAAGCATCTCCCCGGCATCTTCCGATTTCCCTTCAGAAGCATCATGTTCAAGCTTCCAATCAAGATATAAATACGTCGCGTCACCTTGCGATCCTTTTTCATAGCGGACCATGATTTCTGCCGCCTCATTGAACCGCTTCGCATGGATCAAAGAAGCGACCGCTTCGAAACGAGCGCCTTGATTATCTGTCGCATTCATTCTGACAAGATCTTTGAACACATCGGCAGCTTCACCAAATTCTTTATTCATGAATAAATGGACGCCGTACGTAAAAGCGGCTCGCATGAAAGGCCGGTTCGGTAAATTCATCCACGGATTTTCTCCCGGCTCGAATATCTTGCTGGCATTGCGGATCGCCTTTTCGTATAAGTCAGACGCTTTTTCTACGTCTTCTTCACCTTCTGCCGCAAGCAATAGCGCATCTGGAAGTCCTGGTGAAATCGACAATGCCTTCGCGGCAAGCTCGCGTCTTTCTTCTTCGTCTTCAGCAGCATATGCCTCATACGCAAGCATTTGAGCCCGTCCTTCATCCACGTCGGGTTTGCGCTCAGGTTGGACAACACCCGCCGTCGTCATCGCTGTTTCCCAAAGCCCCTTTTCCGTCTGGCGCGGGTCAGTACCAATGTCGTAGGCACGGTTCGCCATTGGTTCATCGAAACTCCCCATCATCTCTTCATACAAAGAAGACAAATCCTTCGCGATCGGCTCCATTGCTTCGACTGTGGAATCGTATTGCGCAACAATTTCCGTCTGCGTGCTGATCAATCCTCTAATGACACCAAGCTGAACTCCTGTCCAAACAGCTGCCGCCACAAAATCATTTTCAGAATCGACTTCCGAATGATGATTCATGAAATAGGCGACCGCCAATTTGTGCAGGATTTCCCTTACACCGGCATCTTGTTCCAATCCACGCAATGCTGCTTCCAATGCTTTCAGTGATTCCAACTGCGAAGGGGCCAGCACCTCTTCAACCAATTCATTAAGCGATGCCTGGCTGCGCTTGATGAATAACTCGTAAATATCTAGTGCATGCTTGCGGATGAATTGTTCAGGTACCAGCCTTTCGTTCTTCTCTCTCAATTCCATAAGCGACTGTTTCGTCTGCTTGCTCCATCTCGCCAAAAATATCATCGACGAAACCGGCGCAATGGCGTCCTCTCTCTTTCGCGGATCGCGCAGCACCGAACCGAACATTAACGTTCCCGGATCAACCGGCATCCCTTCATTTCGAGTGACATGATAGATGTCTTCGGTGAATAACTGACGAACTTCCAGCATCCCATCGTCCGCACCAATCACTTCGGCAAGCAGCATAAACGGCTCGTCCCAGGCTCGTAATACTGAAAGCACCGCTTCACGCTTCGCTTTTCCGAGCTGTTCTTGTATGTATTCACGCCAGCTCGACGGATTGTAGACGAATAAATAAAATTCACCCGCCGCCTCTTCGATATCCTCCTTCACCCAACTGTCCGACAGACGGAGAAGCCACTCGCGCATCATGCGGGTCATCTCTTTCCTGGCGTCCCCTTTCGGATAATGTTCGAAGAAATTACCGAGGACTTGATCCAATTCTTCATTCACAATCAACCCGACCAAATCTGGCCCTTGCTTGCCACAGCATTTCTTATATTTTTTCCCGCTCCCACAAGTACAAGGATCATTTCTGCCAATCATTGTATAACCCCCTCTAGTTGCTTTCTTTCATCATAACAAACATGGCTAGCGAATGTCGCATTGCTCCACTTACAGGTGGGTCGTTAGTCCCGAAATGACGATAACTCTTGCGAAGTGACCGATAACTTATTGAAATGAACGATAATCGCCTAGAAATGACCGTTAAAAAAACACCCGGAGCTCTCCGGGTGCCTTAAACTTTACCTATAGCAATAAATACGCAATCGGCGTCACGATAATGATTGTTAAAATGACGCGTTGCACCCAAATTGCAATTAGCTGCGGAATGGAAATCGGGATTTCCGTCGATACGATACATGGCACGACTGCCGAGAAGAAAATGATTGATGAAACCGATACGACCGCGATGACAAACTTAACGACCAGTGCAGATTCCACAACGAGCAGCGCTGGAAGGAACATTTCCGCAATACCGAGGGCACTCGCTTTTGCGACGAGCATTGGCTCCGGCAGCTGCATCGCCCATGTGAACGGGTAGAAAATGTATCCGATCCAGTCGAATACAGGCGTGAACTCAGCCAGCACAAGCCCCAGTAGACCGATGGACAAAATGGAAGGCAGAATTGCCATTGCCATCAAAAGCCCGTCTTTTATGTTCTCCACAAGATTTTGCGCTAACGTCGGCGCTTTCGATACAGTTTCCATCGCTTCATTCCAAGCTGTCGCTAGGCGCTTCCCTTCCGGCTTCACTTCCGGTTGAGGCGTCGAGCCTTCATAGTATTCGTTTTTCATCGAGCGCAATGGCCATAAGTGGACAGTGATTGCTGTAACGATAAACGTGACAACCAACGTCGTCCAGAAATACAAATTCCACATGCTCATCAAGTCGAGCGTCTTTGCAACGACGACCATGAATGTCGCAGAAACCGTCGAGAACCCTGTCGCGATGATAGCGGCTTCCTTCGCCGTATATTTCCCTTCCTTATACACACGGTTTGTAATCAATAGCCCTAACGAATACGAACCAACGAATGAAGCAACAGCGTCGATTGCTGACCTGCCCGGCGTCTTCCAAATCGGACGCATGATCGGCTGCACGAGGACACCGATAAATTCCAACAAGCCATACCCGACTAATAACGCTAGGAATATCGCACCGATTGGAACTAATAATCCTACGGGGATAACTAACTTATTCAATAAGAACGGTCCCATATCGGGATCAAAAAGCCATGCAGGTCCGACATTAAACACAAGCATGATGCCGACAACTAAACCGATCACTTTAAAAAATGAAAAGACCATATTGACCGTCGACTTTTTCCATGTCCCTGAAACGAACGGATAGACCGCACCGGCAAGAATGACGAGCAATGCATAATACGGCAGCGCCCCGCCCCCGTATGTTTGAATCCATGTAACAATATGATCCAGCATGATTGAATTCTTCCCGCCGATTGTGACAGGAACGAAAAACATGAATGCACCGATTGCACTAAAAACGAAAAACTTCCACATGCCGGGATTCGACTGAGTGTTCACTTTCTCCCCTACTTGCGCCATACACCTTTCACCCTTCCCCTAATATTCTGTCAAGTCATCTTGCAAGAAAGCCGTGAATGAAACGCCAATTTGTTCATCCACGGCAAATGCTCACCCTACGACCTGTTCTCCCTTTTTCCAAACCTTATCAACATGATTCACGCCAAATAAATACTGAAGCTCTTGATAGTTTGAGATATTCCACATGACGATGTCCCCTTGCTTGCCAACTTCAAGTGAACCGACTTTGTCCTCCATCCGGATTGCACAAGCAGCATTCATCGTCGCGGCAACAAGCGCTTCCGCAGGCGTCAAACGCATCGAAATGCACGCCAAGTTCATGACAAGCGGCATCGAAGTCGTCGGTGACGAGCCTGGATTGCAGTCCGTCGAAATAGCGACTGCGACACCTTCATCGACCATTTTCCGTCCCTTAGCAGCATCCTCGCGCAAATACAAAGCAGTTGCTGGCAATAAACAAGCGATCACTCCTGCTTCTGCCATCTGCTTAATCCCTTCGTCAGATGCTTTCAACAGATGTTCCGCTGAAATGGCTCCAACTTTCGCAGCAAGCTCCGCACCGCCATACGATTCGATTTCGTCTGCATGGATTTTCGGAATCAAGCCAAGCTTTTTCCCAGCTTCTAAAATTCGCTCGGACTGTTCTGGCGTAAACACACCCACTTCGCAGAACACATCGTTGAAAACTGCAAGCTTCTCTTCCGCAACGACTGGAAGCATGTCGTTGATAATGCTATCAATATATTCATCTTCATTGCCTTTATATTCTTGCGGGACGGCATGCGCACCCATGAATGTCGGCACAAGGTCGATCGGATGGATTTCATTCAATCGCTTCATCGCCCGCAGTTGCTTCAGCTCCGTCTCAAGATCAAGTCCATAGCCGCTTTTCCCTTCGACAGTCGTCACACCGTGCTTTAAGAATGAATCAAGTCTGCGCAATGTCTGCTCCACGAGTTCCTCTTCTGTCGCTTCACGCGTCATCCGCGTCGTCGCATGGATTCCGCCGCCCGCATTCATAATTTCCATATATGTCGCGCCTTCAAGTCGCATTTCAAATTCACGCTCGCGGCTGCCGCCATAGGCAACATGCGTATGCGGATCAACGAGGCCCGGCGTCACGAGTCGTCCTGTTGCATCAATGATTTCTGCCTCAGAAGCCCGGTCGCCATACTGGTGCTCCAATTCCACAGTCGTTCCAATCGCTGCAACGACACCATTTTCAATCCACACACTGCCGTCTTCGATAATGCCTAGTTCAGACATTTCCTTGCGTTTCCGCGGCTCGTTTTTGCCCGCGATTGTCGCCAGTTGTGCTGCATGTTTGATCCAGATTGGTTTCAAGATTTTCATCCTTCCATCATTGGGATGTTAACCCCTTTTTCCTTCGCTGTTTGAATAGCTAGATCATAGCCCGCGTCGACGTGGCGTGCGATGCCCATTCCAGGATCCGAAGTCAACACACGCTCAAGACGCGCTTCCGCTTCCTTCGTTCCATCCGCCACAATCACCATGCCTGCGTGTTGGGAATATCCCATGCCGACGCCGCCGCCATGATGGACAGATACCCAAGTTGCTCCGCCAACTGCATTGATCATTGCGTTGAGGATCGGCCAGTCGGAAACAACATCCGATCCATCCTTCATCGATTCCGTCTCACGGTTCGGGGAAGCGACAGAACCTGAGTCAAGATGATCGCGCCCAATGACAATCGGCGCACTTAATTCGCCACTTGCAACCATGTCATTGATGATCTTCCCGAAACGTGCACGCTCGCCATACCCTAACCAGCAAATCCGTGAAGGAAGCCCTTGGAATTGGATTTTCTCCTGCGCCATTCTGATCCAATTGCAAAGATGTGTATTATAGCTGAATTCACGTAAAATGACTTCGTCTGTCTTCCGGATATCTTCCGGATCTCCTGAAAGCGCCACCCAGCGGAAAGGTCCTTTCCCTTCACAAAACTGTGGACGGATGTAAGCAGGAACGAATCCAGGGAAGTCAAATGCCCGTTCAACGCCTTCATCCTTCGCTACTTGGCGGATGTTATTCCCGTAGTCGAAAGTGATAGCACCTTTATCCATCATCTCAACCATTGCAGAAACATGCTTCGCCATGGAAGCCTTGGACCGCTTCACGTACTCATCAGGATTTGAAGTGCGAAGCTCCGCTGCTTCTTCAAGGTTCAAACCGGATGGGATATAGCCATTCAACGGGTCATGCGCAGACGTCTGATCCGTCAACACGTCCGGATTGAATCCACGCGCAATCATTTCTGGCAATAAATCCGCTGCATTCCCAAGAAGACCGATCGATAATGCCTTCCCTTCTGCCTTCGCCTCTTCTGCTAGACGAATTGCTTCATCGAGAGAATCTGTTTTGACGTCTGTATAACGTGTTTCAATACGGCGATCAATCCGTGTTTCATCGACTTCGATGCCGATGCAGACGCCCCCTGCCATTGTCACTGCTAATGGCTGCGCGCCACCCATGCCGCCGAGACCTGCAGTCAACGTGATCGTCCCTTTCAACGACTCTCCGAAATGCTGCTTCGCAAGTTCTGCGAACGTCTCGTATGTCCCTTGCACAATTCCTTGCGACCCGATATAGATCCAGCTGCCCGCCGTCATTTGTCCGTACATCATGAGGCCCTTCTTGTCGAGCTCATGGAACGTATCCCAATTGGCGTAAGCCGGAACGATATTCGAATTGGCAATCAACACGCGTGGCGCATCTGTATGTGATTTAAAAATCGCAACCGGTTTACCCGATTGAACCAATAATGTTTCATCATTCTCAAGTTCCTTCAAGGAACGGACGATGGCATCAAAGCTTTCCCAGTTACGCGCCGCCTTTCCGATTCCCCCATAAACGACGAGCTTCTCAGGATGCTCCGCCACGTCAGGATGCAAATTATTCATAAGCATCCGAAGTGCTGCCTCCTGCTGCCACCCCTTCGTATTCAATTCTGTGCCTGTATATTGAACGACTTTCTCAACTGTATCCGCTTTCATTTCTAACAACCTCCCTTTCGTTACTATCATTCTATAGGGAAGGTTCAGATAATTGTTTATGAATTAGTTGCATTGCTATACTTTATTGACAAATGAGAGTTTTACTTTTACACAATTTTGACGGTTTTATTTTTATATCCAAACGAATAAAAAGAACGAACCATTCCTTGACTATGTCAAGAAACAGTTCGCCCGATTATAGCAACATCCCTAAAAACGTTTCGAAATTCACGCCGTCTTGGCTTATAACCCGTTCCTTCACGGTCGCTTCGATTGCTGCAGATAAAAACTTCTCTGCAAGCTCCATTGTCTCTGCAACGTCTTGAGCCCGCATCATGCCGCCCATGATGACGGATGCAAATAAATCACCGGTCCCGGAATAACTCTTGCCGTTATATTCCTGAAGACTGTGAAAGGAGCGGGATTCCTCGATATACATATTGCCTACGTATCGAGTTTTCGAAATGGCTGGCGGGTTCAAACCGGTAATGATGACTTTCGCGTTTGTTGTTGACTGCAGTTGCCGGCCTGCCTCCTCAATCGCCGCTAAATAATCCTCATTCGTTTGATAAGTTTGCAACTTGTCATACGACTGCCCCGTCAGCAGGCAACACTCCGTCACGTTAGGCGTAATAATATCTGCATGTTTCACGAGTTCCTTCATATAGCCAATGAGCTCATTCGAAAAAACGTCATACATCTCTCCCCGATCCCCCATTACCGGATCGACAAGCAGCGTTGTCCCTTCCTTGTAAAATGTATGTAAAAACAAAAAGATATTTTCAATCTGCTCTTTTCCTGTCACAAAACCCGTATGAATGCCATCAAAAGATGCACCCAGTTTGCTCCACTCGTCGACAAAATGATGCATCTTCAGCGTCAAATCCTCACAATAATAGCTCGGATACTCTGTCTGTGACGTCAAAATAGCAGTCGGCAGCGGCACTGCCTGCACCCCCATGACAGACAAGACCGGAATCGCCGCTGTGAGCGAGCATTTTCCGAAGGATGACATATCTTGAATGACTGCAACTTTCTTCATTCCACTTCCCACCTAACTCGTTGGTACTTGCGCTTTCTACATCGTACCACAAGATGGATGAGGCAAGAATCAATGATTGCTTAATTCCTCGCAAATGCAACTGACCCCTACAACTTATTCTCAACTGATGCTTTTTCGAAGGTCAGTCCTTTGATAAAATTAAGTTATTCAAAAAGTCTTAACTAGCGAGGAAGTGGATTCGCATATGCAAATTATACAACGCAAAAAACAATCGGAAACTGACTTAGTGCTTATACAAAACCAAACGAAGACACGTGTAAAAACATTTGATTTAGTGCTTACTGCCATTCTGTCAACGCTAGTCCTAGTAACAACTATGTTCATCAACATCAAACTTCCGATCGGCCAGGGCGGCTTAATCCATTTAGGGACAGCTACGCTTTTCATTGTCGCCATTTTATTCGGCCCGAAAAAGGGAGCGTTGGCTGGAGCTATCGGAATGGGCTTATTCGATATCTTCGGAGGCTGGATCATTTGGGCGCCAACGACTATTATCGCCCGCGCCTTGCAAGGTTATATCGTCGGGAAGATTGCCTGGTCGAACGGGCACCGAGGAGATAGCGTTAAACTTAACATCTTGGCAGCTGTCGCATCGACACCGGTCATGCTTGCCGTGTACTATATCGGGCAAGGAATTATGTATAACAACTGGGTTGCGCCATTAGCATCCATCCCGGGTGATATCATTCAAAGCGTTGTCGGTTTGCTGGTTGCCATACCGCTTTGTCTTGCTTTGAAAAAAACACCATTTTTCCGGAAGAAATTCTACTAAACGCAGTGGAGAAAAACGCCTACTTTGCCGGCCCGTGGGGCAATAAAAGATAAAAGTCTAATTCCTCATTTTTCTACAAGGAATTAGACTTTTCTTTGATACAGCCTTTCAAAATCATATCGCTACCTCATTCTAAACTGATACGGCGTCATGCCCGTCTTTTCTTTGAACCGCCGGCTGAAATACGTGGAATGCGTGAAGCCTGCGGACTTGGAAACCTCGGCAACAGGCAGGTCTGTTTCATTCAATAAACGTTTCGCTTCCTCGACCCGCTTTTTCAACAAAGCTTCGCTGAAAGGCTCCCCGGCCTCCTTCGCAAACTTGCGGCTCAACGTACTTTTATGAATTCTCAACTCATCTGCGCAAGCCGCCAAGCTCCAGGAAGCATCCCAATAATTTGCCGCAATCCGCTCCTGCACTTTTTCGACCAAGTTGCCTTCTCGAGGCGATTGACCAACGGAAGTTTGAAGCAATTCCACGATGAAACTGATGACGGATTGGATGATATGGTACATGACCGGCTCGCGGATGACCGTTTCGAACAGTGAATGGTAAGCTTGCTCCATAGACTGCGACTTCAATGATTTTGCGGTCATATATCGGCGGATTTGCGCGAGAATGCTCGTCAGCCGGACACGGACCATTTCAGGATCCGGGTATGGCGATTCAAGCGTCAAGAAGTCTTGTTCCATCCACTCCCGGATCTCCGACACTTGCTGTTTCTCGAGCATCTCCACCCATTTCCGCTGTTCGAGCGGCGATAAAAACGGATCCATGTCCCGCCAATGAAGGTCGTCCTGCTCGATCGTCAAAATATCATAGCCGTCATAGAAAATCCGCTCGTGATACTTGCGCATTTTCTTATAAAGCGCCCGATATGACCGGTTTTCATTTGCATGCAAATAAATCGTCAGCAACGCGTCCGATTGGCGTTTCCATTGAGCGAAAAAGATCGAATATGCCTCTCGTAGGGCATGCAAATCTTTCAGCTGATGGACGACAAGCACAAAATCCGAAAAAGGAAAAATATCATATACGAGCGGAAAATCATGCGATTCGAGTTCGCGGACGAGATGGTCGAGCTCCTCCAACCGCGATGGCGCGATTAAACTTAAAAGCACTGGGTGTTCCGCCTTCGTCTCACCGATGAGAAAGTCTTCGTATGTGACAACTGCTTTACGCGGTTGGACAGGGCCTTTTTGCTGCGTTCTTTCATTCCTCCAGCGGAAGCGGATTTGCTGGACTTGTTTGACGAGCCGGTCGGGTTGGAACGGCCGAAAAAGGATGTCTTCCGCTTTTAGGGAGAGCGCTTTGTAGACCGTTTGGAATGTCCTTTCGGAGGAGATGCCGAGCCAGACGGCGTGCGGCGGCAGTTCAAATTCCGCTGTCATGATGTAGGTCATGTCGATGATGTAGAGATATGCGTCGTCAGCAGTGTCGACTCCCTCCGCAATATCTACTTGGACGTCATTCCATTGAGAAGTGAGCAGCCATTTTAGTCCTTGCGCTTCGAGTGGATCTTTAATAAGCAGTCGTATTTTCATGCGATCACCTTTTTCGGGATTTGATTTATTTCGATCTAGCATTATACTTGTGGCAAGAAGTCGTTCATTTCAGAAAGGATGAGTGTTGTGAATAAAGTCAATGAATCCATTTGGACTGGCCGGGTTGACGATGTGGAGGACCGTGCTAGTTTCCGCTATCATCAGGTCGTTGAACTTACGGATATCGAGCAAATTTCGGGAGGGTACGCCATCATCGGGTTCGAATGCGAAGAAGGCGTCCGGCGGAATAAAGGCCGTCTTGGCGCGGCTGAAGCTCCGAATGCTTTACGTAGCGGGCTTGCGAATTTACCTTGGCGATTCCCCGCGGATGCCCGATTGTCAGATGTCGGCAATATTGCGTGTGACGGCGAAGAATTGGAACCTGCTCAACAGCAACTCGGCAAAGCGGTAATGGCGATCCTTTCAAAAGGTGCAAAGCCGATTATTCTCGGCGGCGGGCATGAAACGTTGTATGGCCATTATTTAGGTGTTCGCGAAGCCATTGGTAAGGACGCGATGCTCGGCATCATCAACATCGATGCGCATTTCGATTTACGTCCGTATGATGAGCAGCCTTCTTCTGGCACGATGTTCAGGCAGATTTTAGAGCAGGATCCGAATGCTTCGTACTTTGTTGCCGGCATCCAGCGTTACGGGAATACGCAGGAGCTGTTCGACCGAGCGGATCTGCTAGGCGTTACATACGTGCATGAAGATGAAATGATTGCTGGGCAACTTGAACAACTGATGTCCGCATTGGACGATTTTATGGGTGAACATGATGCGGTGATGCTCACATTATGTACAGATGTCTTGAATGCCGCCTTCGCTCCCGGCGTCAGCGCTCCCTCACCATTTGGGTTGGAGCCAACTACGGTGCGTGCCATCATTCGAAAAGTCACGGGACATAAGAAGACACAGTCTTTTGATATTTGCGAAGTGAATCCCACCTTGGATGAAAACGGACGGACAGTAAAGCTTGGCGCTTATTTCGTGAATGATGCAATTGCGTCTTTCATTCACAAGGCTTAGTTAATCAAAGGCAATTGGCGCGAGAAGAAATTGGCTTATCCAAGACTTCTTCCCGCGTCTATTTTACTACCTTAACCAACTCGATTCGCAGGCTCCCTGTCTTCAAGTACATCAATGATCGCTTGTGCATTCAACTTCATCATTGCATGCCGCGTTTGCACAGTCGCGCTGCCAATATGCGGAACTGCTGTGACGTTCGGCAAAGTGAGCAATGGATGACGAACGTGGACAGGCTCCGTCTTGTATACATCCAGACCTGCTCCCCAAATTGTCCCGTTTTTCAAAGCTTCATAAAGCGCCACTTCATCGACAATTCCTCCGCGTGACGCGCTGATAAGCGTGGCGGTTTTCTTCATTAACGAAAGTTCTCGTTCGCCGATCATTCCTTCCGTCTCTTCTGTTAATGGCGCTAAGATAAGGACGTGGTCAGCTTCATGCAGCAAATCGTCGAGGTTCGCAACAAAATCTGCCCGTACTTCCGCATTCTCTTTACGGTTTCGATTATGGTAAATCACGCGCATATTAAATCCTTTCGCCCGCCGCGCAACCGCCTCGCCAATCCTTCCCATACCGATGATCCCAAGCGTTGTCCCATTTACGTCCATTCCGGTGAAGCCCATAGGCGTCCATGAATGCCAGCCGCCGCCACGCAATTCCTTCTCGGAAGATGTCATCTTTCTGGCTGTTGAAAGAAGCAGTGCGAAGGCAAGATCAGCTGTCGTTTCCGTCAGCACGTCAGGCGTATTCGTAACGATAATCCCCTTTTCTTTTGCTGCTTGAACGTCAATATTATTAAAACCGACCGCCATATTGGCGATGATTTTTAAATTCGGTGCATTGTCCATCATCTCGCTATTGATTGTATCCGTGAGCATCGTCCACAGGGCATCCACTTCTGCCGCTTCTTTTTTTAATAAATCAACAGGGACCGCCTCATCTTCCGAATCCCACATCCGGATATTGAATTTCTCTCTTAACGGTTCCACACGTTCATCGGGCAGTTTCCTTGTAATAAACACAGTTGGTTTCAAACCTATCCCCTCCTGTTCCGCTTTCCTCTATAGTAGCACAATTCTGCCAGTTGATTTTTCCATTCACATAGATTGTTTAATGGTATTTTTATTGATCATTTCCCGGAAGTTATCGATCATTTCCCAAGATATATTGTCATTTTGTGACCTAAGACCTACCCTTGCTACACCAAAAAACACCCCACAGCCAATTAAAGGCCGCGGGGCGTCACAAAATCATCCACCAATATAACTCATGTTGATCTTCTTCCGATTTTTCACCGTCTGTTCCGTACGCTCGTCAGAATAACGGTCGCCGCGGCCTTGCCAGACACCCGTAATCGCTTCGAGCAACTCTTCGTCCGTCAATCCACTCCGGATCAATTCCCGTAAATCAAATCCGTCCGAAGCAAACAAGCAAGTATACAACTTCCCGTCCGATGAAAGCCTTGCCCGCGTGCATGTCGAACAAAATGATTCCGAAACCGATGTGATGAAACCGACTTCTGCCCCGTTGTCCAAATAACGGTACCGCTTCGCTACTTCACCGTAATATTCTTCTTCAGCAGGCTCCATTTCGTATTCTGCGCGCAGCATTTCATAAATTTCCTTCTTCGTAACGACCTTCTCAAAACTCCAGCCGTTGTCATTACCGACATCCATGAACTCGATGAAGCGCAATGTGATGCCGCGTTCTTTGAAATACGCCGCCATCGGAAGGATCTCACTTTCATTGACTCCTTTTTGCACGACCATATTCATCTTGATCGTGAAGCCGATTTCCTTTGCCCGATCGATGTTCTTCAAAATCAATTCGGGTTTGATACCACGCCCGTTCATTTTACCGAAAAGCTCTGGATCCATCGCGTCGAGGCTCATGTTCAAACGGCGAAGGCCCGCATCATACAGCGGCTGTGCGTATTGCCCAAGCAGTACGCCATTCGTTGTCAGTCCGATATCCTCGATTCCTTCGATTTTCGTCAGCTTCGCGATCAAATCGGGCAGCCCCCGCCGCATTAACGGTTCGCCGCCTGTCAGGCGAAGTTTTTTCACACCAATAGAAGCAAAAAGTCGCGCAAACCGCTCCATTTCTTCGAATGACAATAGCTCATTTTTCGGCAAGAATACATAATCATCCCCGAAAATCTCCTTTGGCATGCAGTATGTGCATCGGAAATTGCATCGATCTGTCACCGAAATTCGCAAATCCCGAATTGGGCGGCCTAATTTATCTATAATCGGTTCCATACTCGTCAACTCCTTTCCAAGATGTCCGGCGTGTTCACATTCATGAAGGGTTGAAGAGTTTCATCTTCCGTTAGCAATCCGCCCTCAATCCACCGGACTCCATGTTTTTCCTGGACGTCCATGACCCGCCGATTTCCATTTTCAAGCGCCTCACGTAAATCTCGCAAAGCAGCGTCATCCCACACGGATACGAGAGGATGATATTTCCCATCCACGACGACAGCCGTCACGCCAGAACTATGGCATTCTAACAGCCGCCCGATCACATCCGCCGTCATGAACGGCATATCGCAAGGCAAAACAATATATCGATCAGCCTTCACCTTTTTCATCCCCGACAAAATTCCAGCAATCGGACCTTGTCCCGCGAATTCTGCGATATCCGTCGTCACACACAATTCATCCGGAAACCTTTCCACTAATTCCGGTCGTGTCACTATGACGATTTCCTCACAAAACGGCGACAAAGCAGCTATCGACAGTTCATAGAAATACCTGTCTCCCCATTCGGCAAACGCTTTTGGGGAACCAAACCGGCTCGACATTCCGCCAGCAAGAACAATGCCTGCCGTTTTCATCAGCCACCACTAACCGGAGGTATGAAGGCACAAACATCACCTGAATGGATGACGTCTTCCTTTAATGCATACTCTTCATTCACTGCCACTTGAACATTATCCGCTCCGAACCCTGGGTAGGATTCTTCTGCCCAGTCCAGCAATTCAGCAACTGTCATTGAATCGCGGTCTAGTGTCTCTTCCCCTTTTCCGGTCAACTCACGCAATCTCGCAAAATAATTCACTTTAATCATTTCTGCTCTACCCCCTTTTCCGGATATTTCTTCTGCGCGCCAATCCACTCTTCCCCATCTTCCCAAATTTCCTTTTTCCAGATAGGCACTACTTCTTTTATCCGATCAATCGCGTATTCATTCGCTTCATAAGCCGCCTTTCGATGCGGTGACGAAACAGCGATGACGACTGCGATGTCTGAAATTTGGAGTTCGCCGATCCGATGCGCAATTGCAACACGCACGCCCGGCCATTTCGCTTCCATCTCCGCTCCGATTTCCGCCATTTTCTTTTCCGCCATCGGCACATACGCTTCATACGATAAATATAACGTCTTCACACCATGCGTCCATTCCCGTACGTTGCCCGTAAAAACGACCACAGCGCCGGCCGATGGATGCAGCACATAGTCCATGTATTTCTGAACTTCTATCGGTGTATCCACAATTTCAAAAGGCTTCATCTTAATCTTCCTTTCCGAGCCATTCCAAAAACCAATCATCAATCCGCTCCGTATGCTCTCGCGAATCAATATGGGAGCTATCCGTCTCGATTTCAGAGCACCCGATAACGAGCTGCCTGCCTTGCAAATTTTGAAGCGCATCCCAGTCATCTTGATTGCGAAGCAGAATTACTTTATCTCCATATTCCTTTTTATATCCTTCTATTAATAACACATCAGGTTCTCCAAACGAAGCCATCTTTTTCAACGTTTCAAATCCAGGCTCTTCATTCAACATCAACTGAGCCGCACCGCCACCCGCAACAAGCGCGGCATCCGCTCCGTCAGCCAAAAACGTCATCGTATCCGTCCCATCGTCAGGCATTTCCGGCTTCCCGCCATGTCCATGATGCTTCAGCACAGCGACATTCAAACCTTTTTCCTTCAATAAACGGACCCATCTCGCAACGAGTGTCGTCTTACCGCTATTTTTAAAGCCAACGACATGCAGTGTCTTCACAATGTCCACTCGCTGACGCCTTGCTCACTGCCTAAAAGCAAGATGTCGATCTCGTCTCCCATACCATATCCTCGCGTCCCGCTTGGCAGTACGATCAGACAATTCCCCCTAGCGATGGAAGAGACTGCATTGGATTTATTAAAACCTGCAGGCACGGCTTCAATGCCGGCTTCAGTGAATGTCCAAGTCGCACGGATGAAGCGCGTAAACGGATTTGGCTTTGTAAAATCCTCGCCCAATTTCGCTGTCATCCTTGGCATGAAAGGCGCGGTTCCACCCATCATCGCAAGTATGGCGGGTCTTGTAAACAATTCAAATCCCGTGAAGCAAGCAGATGGATTACCGGAAAGCCCGAACAATAATTTATTGCCAAGCACCGCAACAGTCGTCACACTTCCTGGACGCATTGCGACTTTATTGAATAAAACCTCGGCGCCGAGCCGCTCGTAAATCGCCGGCAAATGATCATAATCACCGACAGAAACGCCGCCCGTCGTTATGAGGAAATCCGATTCCGCAATGGCCTGTTCGACAATTGATGTGCAGGCGTCCAAATCATCCGCCGCCATCCCGTATGAACGATAGGCAATACCCATCCGATTGAGCTGCCCTTTGATCATCGGTCCATTGGAATTCCGGATTTTCCCCGGCACCAGTTCGTCTTCCACTTCAAGCAATTCCGTACCGGTCGATAAGATTCCTGCAACCGGACGTTTCGCTACTTTTACTTGCGCGTAACCGAATGTCGCAAGCAAAGCAATTGTCCCCGGATGAACGAGCGAACCCGTTTCGATCAGGAGCTCGCCTTCTTTGGCGTCCTCGCCTTTGTAGGAGATATTCTCACCCGCTTCAAAAGGCTTCCTCAACGTGAATCCGCCGTCCATCTCTATTGCCTGTTCCAACATGACAACCGCATCCGCGTTTTCTGGAATTTGTGCGCCCGTCATAATCCGATATGCTTCCTTTTCACCAATCGGCTTGTCTCCGACATAGCCGGCACCGATTTCTCCAATGACCGTGAGTGAAACCCGGTTATCGCCAGCTGCTCCTGCGGAATCAAGTGACCGGATGGCGAATCCGTCATAAGGCGATCGGTCAAAAGGAGGTACATCATGTTTCGCGATGATTGGCTCAGCCAACACTCTTCCGTATACCTGTTCCAAGTCGATCATCTCTGTTCCTAAAGGCATTGCGTGCTCCATTACGAGTCTGACAGCATCTGCTACGGGAATCGGTTTTCTCATTTCCACCATTTCGAATCCTCTCCTATCTTCTGCTATACTAAGAGTACTATGTTTGAGGGGAATGAATCCAATGTCTGAATTGACGCATTTCAACGAACAAGGACGCGCCAAAATGGTCGACGTCTCCGATAAAGCCATTACAACCAGAACAGCCATCGCCACTTCATCCATTCTTGTGAATGAACTGATCCACTCCCAAATTACAGAGGGGACGAATAAAAAAGGGGATGTCTTCGCCGTCGCACAAGTCGCCGCAGTCATGGCAGCGAAAAATACTTCATCGATTATCCCAATGTGCCACCCGCTCGCATTGACCGGCGTAGATGTCCACTTTGAATGGCAAATCGACGAATCGAAAGGCCATTATGAAGTGCTCATCCAAGCCGAAGTGAAGACAAAAGGCTTAACCGGTGTCGAAATGGAAGCCCTCACCGCCGCTTCCGCCGCTGCGCTTACCATTTACGATATGTGCAAAGCTGCCGGAAAAGAGATGGTCATCGGCCCAACGATGTTGCAGAAAAAGACCGGCGGGAAGAACGGTGACTTTGAGCGTACGATTTCTGAATGAGAACTCTTCGGGAATGAATGAGAACTCTTCGACGGTGAATGAGAACTCCAAGCCAATGAATGAGAACTCTTCGGCGATGAATGAGAACTCCATAGCTTTGAATGAGAACTCCATAGCTTTGAATGAGAACTTCTGGTCCGTAAACGAGAACTCTTGGTCCGCGAAGGAGAACTCGCTACCCTGAAAGGAGAACTCCTCCGTCGGCGCGCCGGTTTCCCGTAGGTAAAAAGTCATGAAGTGACGATAACTTTCGAAAAGTGACCGATAACTTCCCGAAAGTGAACGATAAAATTGTGACATTGACCGATACCGCCCGGAAGTGACCGATAACTCTAACAAGCAGCACTTTTCGCCGTCCAAACCCGCTACTCCTTCCGATGCTTCGTCAATTCATGTACGATATGATGAAGCTCTGGAAGGATTAGTTTATCCATCGCCAATTTCACTGCTTTTGATGAACCTGGCAGTGCGAATAGCACTTTATCGTCAATCGAACCCGCAGTTGCTCGGCTCAATAAAGCCTTTGATCCCACATCTTCCGTATAGCTCAGAAATCTGAACAATTCACCGAAGCCATCGATTGTTTTCGTGAAATACGGAGTCACCGTTTCAATTGTCACATCGCGAAAACCGATCCCAGAGCCTCCCGTTATGATAATTGCCTCAGCTGCTGCATCGCCGAGCCACTCTTCCACGTTGCGGGATATCTCCGTCGGCTCATCGGTGCAAATCCGGTAGTCAACGATCTGATGGCCGGCTTTCTTTGCCATCCGGATGATCGTTCCGCCGCTTTTATCCGTTTCCTTATCGCGCGTATCGCTTACCGTCAATACACAAATCGCAATCGCCCTTTTCTTCTCCAACTCCGATAGTTGAGACAAATCGTCTTCCCCCTACCCAAAAAATTGATGATACAGCTTCCTGCCTTCTTTCATATCTCTTAACCCATGAATGAGCAATCTTCCATTTTGGAATAAAACACAACGATAGCCTTCTGCATGGAACTCAACGAAAAACGGTGTCATTTTATAATCCGTGCCTAATCGTTTTGCAACTTGCTCGCCGTCATTTAATGTCAAAGTCCGGCTGCTATCTGGGATAACTTGAACCGTCTCCCTGCCGCATAAGACAGCATAGTTCGTACCTTCAGCTCTATTGAGGGAAGGATATGTAGGCTCAGCTCCGCAAGTTTCACAATGCTCATTCCGTATCCTCGAAATCCCCGCTTCGACTTGGGTGTTGTTCCACAAATCGAAATGAAGGAGCTTTGTCATCATCGCATCTTCATTGCCCGTCAGCCATTTCAGTGCTTCAGCAGTTTGCCGAGCGGCAACGGTTTGAACAGCAGGTGCGATGATGCCGGCAGTATCGCATGTTTCATTCACCGAAGGAAGGACTGGCAATAAACAGCGAAAGCAAGCTGATTTCTCCGGAATGAACGGAAATACAGTCCCTGAACTTCCGACGCAAGCACCATGAATCCAAGGGATGCCTTTTTTCCACGCGACATCATTCATCAAAAGCCTCGTTTCAAAGTTGTCCGTCGCATCCATGATCAAGTCTGCATCCGCAGTTATTTCCTCTAGCATCGGACCATCGACATGATCGAGAACCGTGCGAATATCGCAGTCTTGACGGATCTCTTGTAATCTACGTTTTGCGGCTACTACTTTAGGCATGCCACTAAGCGCGTCTTGTTCCGTAAACAATTGCTGTCTTTGCAGGTTGGACATCTCCACATAATCCCGATCTGCAATGGTCAGTTTGCCGATTCCGGCTCTGACAAGCATTTCGGAAATGGGCGATCCGAGTGCGCCGCAGCCAATTATGACGACATGTGCATCCTGCAAACGCTTTTGCCCTTCTGTGCCAATCGGCTTGAACAGGGTCTGTCGTGAGTATCTGTTTTCCATTTCCCCTACACTCCCTTACCTTTAAATACGGTAAGGGCTACCAGTCATTACGACCGGTCGCCCTCTTTTGGTGAAGGTGTAATATCGCTGAATGTACCTACGTAACGCTCCACGTCACCGGCACTGTTTTTAACAGCGTTGATGGTTAGAAGTTCCAAGTACTCTCTGCCATCTTTTCGTCGATTCCAAATTTCACCTTGCCAATGTCCCACTTCACCTATTTTATTCCACATCTTAGCGTAAAAATCCTTTGTCTGCCTTCCGGAACTGAGGACATTCGGATTGTTTCCAACTACTTCTTCCTCACTATAGCCTGTCAGACGTGTGAATGCGGGATTGACGGAAACGATTTTTCCGTCCGAATTTGTAACGAGAATTCCCTGCCCTGTCGAATCGAACACTTCCTTTGAAAGGGAGAGGCGATCCATATAGTACAGCCAAACGACGAGCACGAGGCTGACGAGTGCGACTTGGGAAAACGCCATGAATCCGATGGAGTATGAGCCGGTCATCGAGTGGATTGTCGCCAAGAGTAATGGAGGGAAGAATCCGCCTAAACCGCCCATCATGGAAACGATCCCGTTGACAATACCTGCTTGTTTATTGAAATAGAATGGGACGAGTTTGAAAATAACACCGTTCCCGATTCCCGCCATTGAGGCAATTAAAATACTTCCTACTGTATATAGCCCGATTCCAGGTGAGAAGGCCAGAATGATTGCAGCTAATGTCAGACCTGCAAAGCTGCCCATCAGCAGGAATAATGGCTGGAATTTATCCGCAAGCCAACCGCCTACAGGGCGAAGCAAAGTCGCCACGACGATGAAACCGGCTGTCCGCATACCTGCATCCACTTTCTCCAAATCGAAATAAGTGACAAGGAAGTTCGGTAGAAAGACCGTGAATGCTACAAATGACCCGAACGTGATGAAGTAGAATAAAGAGAAGAACCATAGCTTCTCGTTTTTGTATACGCCTTTGATCTGCTCGATCATTGGGGCTTTCGACTTCACTTCAGCTTTGTCACCGAATATGAAATTCAATACGGCAAAGATAAGAAGCAAAATTAGATATAGCTTGACCGTTGCTGACCAGCCGATTTGTGTCGCGATGACGGGTGCTGCGAATGTCGATACGGCTGTACCGATATTCCCCATCCCGTAAATACCGTTGACAAGTCCGTGTTTTTCCTTCGGATAGTACTTCGGCAATGACGTTACACCGACTGAAAAGACTGCCCCACCGATTCCCAGGAAGGTTCCTCCGATGATCAGCCCGGTGAATGAAGATGTTTCACTTATGTAAAACACCGGGAACAACAGTAGGATGAAACTGATCATGAAGATAATCCTTGCGCCAAATACGTTTGCATAGTACCCGAGCGGCATCCGTAAGATTGACCCTAATACAACAGGAACTGCCGTGACAATCGCTAATTTTTCTGGTGCTATGGCAATATCCTCGGTGATGAAAGGCAGCAGGGAGGAGATTAATACCCATACCATGAAACCGACAACAAGGTTGGCCGTCTGTAATGGCAATTGTATTTTCTTAATCATTTAAATCAGTCCATTTCTGAAAGTAGTGAACTTCACTTCAGGATTTTCAACTATGAAATAATGGATGTGTATAAGTCATCGAATAATTGATCCTGCTCCGTAATTCGAAGCGTGTTGATGACCATTGGAAAAACGATCGATTGTTCCTTGACGAAATGAATTGTAATTACTTCAAACGCTTCACCGGCATCCTTCACGATATCCTTCATTTCCTGAAGGGATAGCTCATTAAGGTTTCCGAGTGTGTGATGAAGGAAATGACCTATATACGAGTCGATTTCTTCATGTTCATCTTCAAGTGCACGAATTGGACCTTGCTCATCACCGATATATTTCGAAAGCAGCGGGAAAAGGATTTCCTCTTCCTTTTCAGTATGATTTTTCAGCGGTTCGATGAATTCAATGATCAATTTCCGCAATGTCTGTAATGCTTCACGGGCTTCTTCTTCATTATAAATATCCCGTTCGAAGCCGAGGACGATCGTATGCCATCCATCCATCAAATACGATAAGTAATTATGTTCGTTTTCAAGCACCCGCAATGCAGGCAATTCAAACTGAAATTTCTTCACAGTCGTCAACAATAGCACCTCCTGATCAGAAGTTTAGAAACTTCTTTCTTAACGCATATTCAACTAGCTCCGGTCTGCTCTTTAAATTCAACTTCTCCATAAGTTTCGACTTATGTGCTTCGACCGTTTTGACGGAAATGTAGAGCATTTCTGCAATTTCTTTATTGCCATACCCTTTTGCAACGAGCGGCAAGACTTCAATTTCCCTTTTCGATAAGATTTTATACGGATCAGTCTCCACTTCACCTGAATCCTTCTTAACGAATTGGCGGACGAGTGACGTTGCCATGGAAGGATGGATATAGGTGCCTCCGTCATAGACCGTCCGGATTGCCGAAAGCAGCTCCTCATCCGGTGAATTCTTCAATACATACCCGGATGCTCCGTTTTTTAATACATGGAATAAATACTCTTCATCATCGTACATCGTGAGAATTACGATTTTTGTGTTAGGAAAATCTTCTTTTATCTTCCCGGTTGCGATTAAACCGCTCTCTCCGGGAGGCATGCTCAGATCCATCAGCAGAATGTCAGGTTGATATTTTGCAACCTGATCGTATGCTTCTAACCCATCCGCCGCTGTCGCTACTACTTCCATGTCATTTTGATAGTTCAAAATATGCATGAACCCGCTGCGAACAACTGCATGATCATCGGCAATGATGATTTTCATTCGCCGTTTCCTCCTTCCAATACCGGAACTTCCAATTGGATCATTGTACCTTTTCCAATTTCAGAGGTAATGTGGAGGCGGCCATGAACGAGTTCTGCCCTTTCTTTCATGCTGTAAATACCAAGTCCCGTGCCTTGTGGATCGGAATCTTGCAAATCGAATCCTTTGCCTTCATCGGCGACAAGTAGATGAAGGAATCCATCCGCCACATGCAGACGGACGACAAGTTCATCGACATCTGCATATTTCAAAGCGTTGAACACGGCTTCCTGGCAGATCCGATAGACAACCGTCTCAATTTCTCCTCCGTACCGCTTTGCTTCAAGCTCAGGATGAAAATGGATGATCAGCCCATAATTTTTTTCAATCCATTTAAAATGCGTACGGAAAGCTGCTTCCAACCCTAGATCATCAAGAGTGGCCGGACGCAATTCAACGGAAAGATGACGGATATCATCCAACAGCCGCATGAGCGAACCTTCCGTCTGTTGCACTTTTTTCAGCACTTCTTCATCGACGTTCATATATTTCAACACACGCAAATCGACTAATGAACTAAGCATTTCCTGCGCGACACTGTCATGCAGCTCACGCGATATTCGTTTACGTTCATCCTCTTGCGCTTTGATGACTCGCTGCATCATCATTTTTTGATTTAATTCTTCTTGTGTCTTGAATTGCTGTGTTAAATCCCTCAACATGAATACCCGGATGCCGAATTGCTCGTCGATCGTCTGAATGCTTGCCGAGTAAGGAATGATCCCTCTTCCTTTTGTATCGAAATATACTTGGAAAGAGCTGATATTTTCATCAGGATTGGACATATAGCAAGATTGGCAAGTCTGCAATTCATCCGTGCTTGTATAACCTTTGCATGTTTTGCAAATCGCCCCTGTACTGCCTGCCATCATTTGCTCATAGACATCGGTATCCAATATTTCCTCGGCGGCCCTATTCATCGTAATAACCTTTCCTTCTCGGTTAAAAAAGAAGATGGCTTCATCAGAATTGCCATATAGGTTCAACAAAAGATTCGACAGATCCACATTACTGAACTGATTCATCTTTCACCATCTCCTTATCATAAAACGGGCCAAATTTCTTGCCGATTTCCTGCTTGAACTGTTCGAACTGCTCCACTGTCAATCCTTGATTCTTACGATAACCGACGAGCATGACACCATTAACACGGTTATATTTATAGAGAGGGATGGCTCCGAAGCTTTTGAGCCCCTCCGCTACGACTATCGGATAGTTGAAGAGGTTATTGGTGCCTAATTCATTCAATGCATCCCCGATATACATCGGTTTGCCTGTCTTGAATACAAGGCCCGCCACTCCTTTCCCCGATTGCAGTATGATGCGTCGATGCCTTTCGCTTTGGTTCCCCGTTACGTATGCCCACTTCAATTCAAATCCACGCTCCGGCGTTTGGACGAGCGCGATACCGACATAGTCGAATCCGAATAACTCTTTTAAGCGCTCAATCTCCTGTTGAAAGTTAAATCCCACCCATTCTTTCATACTCATTACTCCCTATAGAAAATCTTTATCTTTTGCCCGCTTTTGCAGGTGACCTTCTATACAGGATATAGCTCCTGCCCGCATAATTCAATGGGACGCTCCATACGTGGACAAGCCTTGTGAACGGCCACATTGCAAAAATGAGAAAGCCGCTAAGAATGTGTAATTTGAACGTCAATGGAGCAGCAGCCATATAGCCCGCTTCCGGCCTAAAGATTAGCAATGAACGGAACCACACAGAAATCGAATCACGGTAATCAAACCCAGGATTCAAATTATTTGTTACAAGAGACGCATACACCCCGATGAAAACGATGAACAGCAACAAACTGTTTACGATCATGTCAGAAGCAGAAGAAAGCTTCCGCACATTCCGATGAGTAAAACGGCGTGCCGTAAGGATCAACATCCCTGCAAGAGTGACGACTCCGAAGAATCCGCCTCCCCAAACAGCGCCCATATGGTACATATGGTCACTGACGCCAAGCGCCCGCGTCCACTCTTTCGGAATTCCGAGTCCCGCTACATGACCGAGAATTACTGGGATAATACCGATATGGAACAACAAACTTCCAATCATCAATTGTTTTTTCTCAATGAATTCACTGGATTTTGCCGTCCATCCGAACTGGTCATGTCGATACCTGAAAATATGGCCGACGATAAAAACTGCCATGCAGACGTAAGGGAAAATCACCCATAGAAATTGATTACTCATTAGCAGGAACCTCCTGTTGGATACAAGACTTGAATACCTCCCTCATGCCTTTGATGAGGTGGAAGTATGGACTTTCATATTTTTCAAGTGCCTTCATTAAATGATAAGATCCGTCTTCCAACACAGCTAATAACATCGAAAAGCTTTGTTGGGCACGTGGATCCCCTTTCCAATCTGCAGCGTAGATGAATTCGCACATGAGCGGAAGAAAATCTGATAGTTCATTGTCCGGCATGACTAGACCAAACATCTCATAGAGCACTTTCAATCTGGCAAGCATCTGACCACGCTCTTTCGAGTCTTCATATTTCACAAAGGTCATGAAAAGCGTAGCATCTTTTTGGAAATCAAATATGTTAATGTACATCTCCTGGATTTCCTCGAGACTATAGGCATGCATTAATTCCCAATATTTCTTCACATGTGGGTAGGAAGGATCGGAAGAGTCGATTGACTCTTCCAATACCAATGGATGAAAAGTTTGCTTCTCCGGATACGATAATTGGTTAGCGAAAAAACCGAAGACGCTTTTTTCTTCGTACAGACGGTCCAGGTTAATCACGCCAGATCCCCCCATAGAAGTTTTCTTCATAAATTTCTTTACCTGTCTTTCCTGTTGGCTGTGCAACAGCGCCACAACCGCTGCAATCGCCGTTAGCATCATACATGGAATAGCTGAACTTGCTCGGGCTCGGATCAATGCTTTCCCCGTAAGTGCCCATCTTTTCGTTATAGCCGGCAGATCCTTGAGAACGATAGACATTCATCGTTCCTTCTTTATGGGAAGTCGGAATGACGAAACGGTCTTCATACTTCGCAATAGCCAGTAAACGGTACATTTGTTTTGTTTGCTGTGCAGTTAAGCCGACACGTTCAAGACGGGATTCATCAAATTCTTTACCGGACGATACAGCTCTCATATAAGAGCGCATCATCGCCATACGCTGAAGTCCTTGTTTCACGGTTTCCGTATCACCTGCCGTTAGCATATTTGCTAGATATTGAATCGGAATTCTCATCTCTTCGATTGCCGGGAAGATCATATCAGGATTTTTGATGGAATCTTTTCCTTCAAAGTAGTTCATGATCGGGCTAAGCGGCGGCACGTACCAGACCATCGGCAATGTGCGGTATTCCGGATGCAATGGGAATGCCAATTTATATTCAATCGCCAATTTATAAACCGGTGAGTTTTTCGCTGCATTGATCCAATCCTCTGATATACCGTCCTTCAAGGCCTGTTCAATAACTTCAGGGTCATGCGGATCTAGGAATAAATCACATTGCGCCTTATATAAGTCTTGCGGATCTGGAGTCGAAGCCGCTTCCAGAACACGATCCGCGTCATATAGAAGTACGCCTAAATAACGGATTCTTCCTGTGCACGTTTCAGAACAGACTGTCGGCAATCCAGCTTCAACACGTGGGAAGCAGAATGTACATTTTTCCGCTTTGTTCGTCTTCCAGTTAAAGTAAACTTTTTTGTAAGGGCAACCTGTCGTACAATAACGCCAGCCACGGCATGATTCTTGGTCGACAAGCACGATACCGTCTTCATCACGCTTGTAGATTGCTCCAGCTGGGCATGAAGCTACACAGCTTGGATTTAAACAGTGCTCGCAAAGACGCGGTAAATACATCATGAATGCCTGTTCGAAGTTAAATTTGACTTCTTCTTCAATTTTCTCGATGTTCGGGTCTTTTGGTCCTGTGATGTGGGCTCCTGCTAGCTGGTCCTCCCAGTTCGGTCCCCACTCAAGATCCATATAGTCTCCTGAAATAACAGATTTGGCACGCGCGACAGGCGTATGTTCACTTTCCGGCGCCATCGTCAATTTTTCATAATCATATGTCCAAGGTTCGTAGAATTCCTTAATCTCCGGCATATCCGGGTTATAAAAAATTTTACCTAATGCAATTTTTGAAAGCTTCGAACCTGATTTTAATTCGAGTTTGCCATTGCGGAGATGCCAGCCGCCTTTATAAAGTTCCTGGTCCTCCCAACGTTTCGGATAACCGATGCCCGGTTTCGTTTCTACGTTGTTAAACCACATATATTCTGCACCTTCACGGTTCGTCCAAGCCGTTTTACATGTAACACTACATGTATGGCAACCAATACATTTATCCAAATTCATGACCATTGCAACTTGCGCTTTAATTTTCAAGCCAGTTGACCTCCTTCATCTTGCGGACCGCTACATATTCGTCCCTCTGGTTTCCGATTGGTCCGTAATAATTGAATCCGTAACTGAGCTGCGCGTAACCACCGACCATCTGTGTCGGTTTCATGTGAATTCGAGTAGGCGCGTTATGGCTTCCTCCACGTTCCTCTGTAATCTCAGACCCAGGCACTTGAACATGTTTATCTTGCGCGTGATACATGAACATCGTACCCTTAGGCATTCTATGACTGACAACGGCACGTGCTGTAACGACACCGTTTCGGTTGTACACTTCAAGCCATGCATTATCATCAATATCATGCTCTTTTGCGTCAAGATCGGAAATCCATACAGTCGGTCCACCACGGAACAATGTCAGCATATGCTGGTTATCCTGGTAGGTCGAGTGGATGTTCCACTTGCCGTGCGGCGTCAAATATCTTAAGACGAGTGCATCTTGACCGCCGACGACTTGCTTATCTCTAGGTCCAAGTACCATTGGCGGCAACGTTGGCTTATAGACTGGCAATGATTCACCGAAATCTAAGAACAGTTCATGGTCGATGTAAAAATGCTGTCTTCCAGTCAATGTTCTGAATGGTACAAGCCTTTCAATATTCGTCGTAAATGGCGAATAGCGTCTGCCCAATTTGTTCGAACCACTAAATACCGGTGTCGGGATGACTTCTCTCGGTTGCGCCGTGATACTTGCGAATGTAAAACGCTCCGCGGCGCGGTCTGCAGAAATGTCTTTCAGTTCAACGCCCGTATCCTCTTCAGCCGACACGAAGGCTTTTTGGGAGACGCGTCCGTTTGTCGCTGACGAAAGTGTCAACATTGCTTCAGCCGCATTTTTTGCTGTATAAAGCTTCGGCAAACCGTCTTTGATCGTATCATCGTAATAGACCCCATTGATGCCCTTCATCATTTCGTATTCTTCCGCCACCGAGAAGGACACGCCGTGCGCTCCTACTTTCCCTGTCGCAAGCATCGGACCGAGCGTAATGTATTTGTCATACACTTTTGTATAATCCCGTTCGACAATCGTTAACCCCGGCATCGTCTTGCCCGGTATCGGTTCGACTTCACCTTTCTTCCAGTCCTTCACTTCTCCGTAAGGCTGGGCGATTTCTTGCACGGAGTCATGTGCAAGCGGCGTCGTCACTAAGTCTTTGTACGTGCCAGGCAAATGTGTAGTGGACATTTCTGAAAATGTTTCTGCAAGTGAACGGAAAATATCCCAGTCTGAACGAGATTCCCAAAGCGGATCGACCGCCGGATTGAACGGATGGACGAACGGATGCATGTCAGTGGAAGAAAGGTCCACTTTTTCATACCATGTTGCCGCCGGCAGAACTAAATCCGCGTATAGCGGCGTAGCCGTCATCCGGAAATCGAGAGCGACTAAAAGATCCAACTTCCCTTCCACATCATCACGCCAAACGATTTCTTCGGGTTTCATATCCTCATTCGGACGAGCTAGCAAACCTGACGAAGCGCCAAACAGATGCTTCATGAAATACTCTTGACCCTTCGCCGAACTAGATACAAGATTTGAACGCCAAACGAACAATGATCTTGGGAAGTTTTCCGGTGCATCCGGATCTTCAACTGCGAAGTTAAGCTTGCCGGATTTCAATTGATCGACTGTGTAATTAACAATTTCCTCTGTCGTTTTCTTCCCGGCTTTCACAGCCTCTTCGGTGAGCAGCAAACTGTTTTTATTGAATTGCGGATACGATGGCAGCCATCCTAGTCTTGCGGCAAGAACGTTATAATCCGCAGGGTGCTCATAGCGCGATTGATTGCCTAGCGGTGAAGTTAAAGCACTCGTTCCACCTTCTTCGTATTTCCATTGATCCGTCGCAAAGTAGAAGAACGATGTCCCGTTCTGCAAACGAGGCGGCGCCTGCCAATCCCTTGCAAATGCAATTGTGCTCCATCCTTCGATTGGACGGCATTTTTCTTGACCAACGTAGTGGGCCCAGCCGCCGCCATTGTTTCCTTGTGAAGCAGTAAGGGTAACAAGATTTAATATAGCGCGGTAAATCGTGTCACTGTTAAACCAGTGATTAATACCGGCTCCCATAATGATCATCGATCTTCCACCTGTATCGATTGCATTTTGCGCGAACTCACGTGCAATCTGGATGACCAATTCCGGTTTAACGCTCGTCACTTTTTGCTGCCATGCCGGCGTGTAAAGGGACTCTGCATCGTCATACCCTTTTGCATCCCATTTACTGTTTGAGCGTCGGATGCCATATTGACTCATCATGACGTCATAGACAGTTGCGACAAGCCGCTCCGTACCATCCGCAAACGTGATTTTCTTTGCTGGGATTGCACGGGTGAAAACTCCGTTGCCTGTGTTATCGAAGTAAGGGAAATGAATTTCTTTCCACTCGGCACCATGGTCAAGTACAGACATGGCAGGTTCGACTTTAGACCCGTCTTCATTTTCAAGAATGAGGTTCCATTTCGCTTCCTTCTCCCAACGCTGTCCCATTGTTCCGTTCGGCACGATGATTTCTTCTTTCGCTTCATCAATGATGACCGGCTTCCATTCTGCATGCTCGCTCTCTTGGCCTAAATCACTCGCGCGCAAGAACCGTCCGGCTTTATAAGCCCCTTCATGCTCGTCAAGCGTGATAAGGAATGGCATATCCGTAAATTGCTTTGCATAATCGAGGAACATCGGCTCTTTCCGCTGTTCATAAAACTCATCCAAGATAACGTGGGTCATCGCCTGAGCGACAGCTGCATCTGATCCTGGGTTTGGAGCAATCCAATCATCCGCATGAACGACACTTTCCGCGTAATCCGGTGCTACAGATACTGTTTTCGTACCTTTGTATCGGACTTCTGTCATGAAGTGCGCATCCGGCGTACGTGTCAATGGAACGTTGGAGCCCCACATGATGATATAACCTGCATTGAACCAGTCACTTGACTCAGGTACATCCGTCTGCTCACCCCAAATTTGCGGCGAAGATGGCGGAAGATCCGCGTACCAGTCATAGAAGCTCAACATTTCTCCGCCCAATAACGAAAGGAAACGTGCGCCTGAAGCATAACTGACCATCGACATCGCTGGAATCGGCGTAAAGCCTGCGATACGATCTGGGCCGTATTTTTGGATCGTGTAAATTAATTGCGCAGCAATCAGAATCTTTGCGTCACGCCAGTGGATACGGACATGGCCGCCTTTACCTCGTGCTTTTTTATATTCCGCTGTTTTTGCTGGATCTTCCACGATGCTCGCCCAAGCTTTAATAGGATCTTTCTGCTCCGTAAGCGCCGCATTCCACATACGCCATAATTTCCCCCGTATGTATGGATATTTTACTCGCAACGGGCTGTATTCATACCATGAGAAGGACGCACC
This sequence comes from Sporosarcina luteola, assembly GCF_007991495.1. Lineage (GTDB taxonomy): Bacteria > Bacillota > Bacilli > Bacillales_A > Planococcaceae > Sporosarcina > Sporosarcina luteola. Next base: position 42,618 of record NZ_BJYL01000017.1, read on the forward strand.
ACGCGGGCATCCACGCGGTTCGAATTCCGGCATATCAGGACCGCAAGATGGATAGTCAATCTGCTGGTTCTCCCACGTAATGATCCCGTTCTTCACAAAAACCTTCCAACTGCATGAACCTGTGCAGTTTACACCATGCGTCGTCCGGACAACTTTGTCATGTGACCACCGTTGACGATACATGTTTTCCCAATCCCTGCTCTTTTCTTCAAGTACCGACCAGTTCCCGGAGTAACGTTCAACTGGTTTGAAATACTTCATGCTAAACTTGTTCATAGACATTGGATAAGTTCACTCCTTCTTTACAGATGATGTAGAGTAAGGGTATCTACATTACTTCGTTTTCCTTATACCCTATATGTTAAAGATTAATCGGAATAGTACCATTAGGGTTTTCCCTATACCGTTAACCCTTCCCCCCTATACAGCAAAAAAGTCACCATTTCGGCAACTTTTTTGTCCTTATTCATTAATTTGATTAGATTGCTTCGCGAACCCTATCGAATAGAACATTATTTTCTAAGTGGACGTGTTCGAAAGTCTCTTTTTCTAATTGCTCCAGCCTTGCATAGACAAGCCGATACGTGCCACACGCACTTTCAGGCGGTGTAAAACCATTAGTAATTTCCCTTAATTCATGAAGAAGACGACCGGCGTTGTCATGCTCCTCTTCAAGTTCGAATACATGAGGTTTTACTTTCTCCTTCAATTCATGTGTCGGATTTTCCAGAAATTCAAGAATGAGCGGGAATACGTTTTGATCTTCATCTTCCGTATGCTCAATTAATTCAGCTCGCAAAATCTTATAAATTTCTTGGATTCTTAAAAGATGAGGATGGTTTTCGCCATGCACACGTGCCACTTTAGTGACATATGGCGCGAGCAAAGGCAACTCTTCACGCAATCCGGCATGATATTTCTCTTGAATATAAGCAACCAATGTCTTTGCACCGAATGATGAAGGCTCAAGGCTATTTCGCGTATCCCTTTTTTCTTCGATTAACTTTACGCTTTTTAAGACCTCTTCAGGTTCTAAATTCCTTTGTTCCGCAGCTTCCTTCAATGGTATCTTCCCACCGCAACAGTAATCTATCCGCAAGTTTCTGAACAAATCCGCGCTTTGTGGTAATGCTGTTACGATATCCGAAACTTGAGTGTCGATTGTTAATGAAGTCATTCTAAATTCCTCCTAATGTTATTTGATATTTATTGATAACAATTCTCAATCACAATGATAGTCAACTACTAGTCGAAACGATATTAGGGAAATGCCTATTTCCCTTTTTCCCTTTCGTCTATTCCATCATAAATAAGGATGAGTAGTAAGAATGTGATGTATATCACAGTTTTTGAACTGTCACAAATTGTTCAACAATGGTTTTTTATCGACTCTCAACAAAACGGAGATAAAACCTAAAATGGAAACTTCATAGTTATCACTCAACTGCTATAATACGAGTATTAGAGAGAAATTAAGGAAATGAGGTTTACTAGATGTCACTTCAATTTATAAATGCGGAAAAAAGGGTAAATGATACAGTTGTTTTTCCTTCATTCAATTTGAATGTCGATACCGGAAAGGTAATTGCCTTGTATTCAAGTGTCAATGTAAGGGAACAGCTGATCAATTTGCTGCTTGAAAAGACAAGACTGTCAAATGGTCAAATCTTATTTTCAAATACTCCCGAAGAAATCGGATTCCTTTTCTTAGATAGCGGATTATATGAACGACTCACAGTCAAGGAGACAATACAGTTTTCAAAACGACTATATGGAACAACTATTCCAGTGGGAGAGACATTACGCAAAATCCAGTTGGACTCCAAACAAAATGTGAAGATCAACCGTCTCTCCCATTCAGAGAAAAAACGGGTACAGCTCGCTTGTTTACTTATACATAACCCTTTCATTTACATTTTAGAAGAACCCGATCAAAACCTGGATCTTGAAACAAAACGGATATTCATCTCAGTTTTGAACGAACTTAAAATACAGAAAAAGTCAATTTTAATATTAACAGGGAATTTAGAGAGTGCTATAACTTCATCGGATGAAGTTTATCGGTTAGATGAAAATGGACTGCATAATGTGCAAATCCAAGAAAAAACGGATGGTAACGAGGAGCAGCTTGAAAAAAATAACGAATTGGAGGAGCAAGCTACAGCTGTAGTCCAACCCGTACGATTTGAAAAGATTCCTACGAAAGTGAATGAAAAGATTGTACTATTTGATCCTATTGAAATTGATTATATTGAAAGCAATGAAGGTCAGTCATTTTTGCATATTAAGGGAGAATCATTTCCAAGCGTGTTCACGTTGAATGATTTAGAACAACGACTACTCCCCTTTGGCTTCTTTCGCTGTCATCGCTCGTATATCGTTAATCTTCAAAGGGTGCGAGAAGTGATTACTTGGACGAGAAATAGCTATAGCCTTGTGTTGGAGGATGCGAAGAAGTCTACTATTCCTTTATCAAAAACTAAAATGGCAGAACTTAAAGAAATGTTGGGACTCTAAACTTGTAGAAGCTTGTCCTATTTCCCCGGAAATATTCGACAATTTAATTCCTAAACTGCGTTAAAGAAATCACTTTGAACAGTTGCTTTCTGTCTAGTTGGAGGCACTACCTTCCACTCTTCATAATGAAACTTGTTATGAAGAGCTGTGGCCTTACATTTAAAGTGGAATATCAGTGTTCATTCAACCCTAAAACGGCTCCACTCACCTTGAATATGACTCTTTTCATCGAAGATATGATGCTCCCTCATTCATTTCCTAGTAATCTGAGATTGCAAATACGAAATGGACGACAATTAGTTGGAGGAGGATACAGATGGAAAACATTATTGAGGTGAAAGGCTTGGCAAAAATCTTTGCTAACCAAACAGCACTTGAAAGCGTTGACTTCCAAGTTAAAAGAGGCGAAATATTCGGTTTTCTAGGACCGAGTGGATCAGGGAAAACAACTACTATTAAAATATTGACGGGGCAATTGAATCCAACAAGCGGAATTGCGAAGGTCTTTGGAGAACCTGTTTCTATGTTAAAGAAGCCAACATCTCGAAATCGCTTTGGCGTTCTGACAGACAATAGCGGCCTATATGTAAGATTATCGATATATGACAATTTAAAGCTCTATTGTGATTTATATGATGTGCCTCATAAGAAAATCGAAGAGGTATTGGAATCCGTTAATCTATTAGATGAGAAAGCGAAACGGGTTTCTGCATTGTCAAAAGGTATGAAACAACGAGTGACGCTTGCTCGTGCTTTACTTCACGAGCCTGAACTTCTATTTTTGGATGAACCTACTTCGGCATTGGATCCTGTGAACACGATGCATATTTACAAAGGGTTGCGTGCTCTTAATGAGAAAGGAACAACAATTTTTCTAACGACGCATGATATGCAAGAGGCAGAAACGCTATGTGATAGGATTGCTTTCTTAAATAAAGGAAAAATCCAGTTATTGGATACACCGAATAACCTTAGAAAGCAACATTCTGATTCAACGATTACAGTCGAGCTGACAAACGATGAGAAAATTGTGATCCCGGCAGGCGATGAAGGGGCGCAGATATTGTTTGAACATATGAATCGAAACGAAGTAGCTACCATTCATTCGAACGAGCCGACTTTAGGTGATATTTTTGTAAAAGTGACTGGGAGGGAATTGTTATGACTTTTTCATGGAGACGGATGACCGCAATTTTATTTAAGGATTATAAGGACTTTTCAAGGAATATGGCTGTATCAGTTGTCATTTTCATGCCGCCTATATTAGCTGCCTTATACGGCCGGATGGGTGTCGATTCCCTTGATGCGTACTATATGGTTTTTAACATGACGTTTGCAATGGTGGGCGCTTTTGTTCAAAGCTGCTTAATCGCTGAAGAAAAGGAAAAGAATACGTTACGCGGCCTTATGCTATCCCCCGCTAACACTGCTGAAATATTGAGCGGCAAAAGTTTACTTTCATTCATTTTGACAATGGTCGTCATAGTGGTATGTGCGTTCCTTTTCGATTACTATCCGCAAAACGTTTTCATTACTTTAATTGCTCTAACTACATCTGCTCTATTCTATATTGTTTTGGGCACATTGGTAGGACTTTTCGCAAAATCGGTAATGGAAGCGTCTGTCTATGTATTGCCTGTCATCGGCATATTCACATTCGGCTCATCCATCACTGCATTTGCCGATAAATATCCTCTGTTAAAAGTGGCTAACTATATGCCGAACGCCCAGCTAATTGAAATTGCTACGGCGGTGGAAACAGGTGCAGGATTTGGTGATATCTTATCAAATTTGAGCATTATTCTTGCTTGGCTTGTTGTGTTTGCAGTTTTGACTATTGCTATCTATCGGAAAAGGATGGTGGATTAATATGAAACAAGCAATGAAGCTTTTAGTAGGCTTTGGTATAGGTGCAGTTGTCTTCTTTATCTATAGAACATTTTTCTAATAACTAAGTGTTTCTGCTATTCTATTTACCCGACAATAACTATAGTAGTATGTATACAAGATTAACTGTTTGGGTAGGTGAATCGTTTGAATAAAATTGAAATCATTTCATTGAATGTCGGAAAGCCGAAAGAATGGCAATTCGGGAAAAAGGAAGTGTTGACCGGAATCTGCAAACAACCGATTACGGAACCTGTGTTTTTATCCAAAGTGAACTTTGACGGCGATGGGCAAGGCGATCTTGTCCACCATGGGGGAGTGGAGAAAGCCGTCTGCGTCTACGCCAGCGAGCATTACCCTTATTGGGAAGAAGAATTGGAGAAAACTCTAGAGGCAGGTGCGTTTGGCGAGAATTTAACGCTCCGCGGATTGACGGAGGACGATGTGTGCATTGGGGATTCATTCCAACTCGGCGAAGCGATCGTCCAAGTGAGTCAGCCGCGGCAGCCTTGCTTCAAGCTATCGCTCATCCATGACCGCAAAGACATGCCCGTCCTTGTGCAGGATACAGGCTATACGGGATTTTACTTCCGTGTCTTGAAAGAAGGGATTGTCTCCCCTTTCAACCAATTAGTGCATATTAACCGGCCCGAACTTGCCATAACGGTAACTGAAGCGAACCGGCTTATGCATCATGCGAAGGATGATTTGGAGGGCGCGCGGAAAATCCTTCAGTTGGATGAATTATCGACGAGTTGGCGGAAGACGTTCAATAAGCGGATTGCCGGCAAGGAAGTGAATACGAGCGAGCGGTTGACTGGGGAAAAATAAATCATGAGAGTCTGTCTGATGCTTGCTTTGGACGCGCGACGTGCCTCTTTGGACGTGCTACATAACGCTTTGGACGCGTGATGTGCCTCTTTGGACGTGCTGCATAACGCTTTGGACGCGTGTAATTAATACAAAACAGTAAAAGGGCTGCGATAGAATTTCTGCGCAGCCCTTTCCATATAACGATATAAATTACAAATCATCAAATCCGTTCAAATCACTCGTCTTTACATATTGTCTCGATGTCTGCTCAAAGAAGTCAGTCTTCGTGTCATCAAAGTTGTCGACGTAGGCGCGAATCCATTTCATCGGGTTGTCCGTGAATTCAGGGTAAATTTCACTTAGTCCAAGCATGCGCAACATTTTATTCGCACGATATTTCACATAGCCTGCCATTTCGTCCAAATCGATTCCTTCGATTTCCCCAAGCACATAGCGGCTCCAAATGATTTCCTGTTCGACAGAGTGGCGGAATTGATTATAAATCCACTCCGTGAAATCTTCAGTATTATACTCAGGATTTTCAGCAAGGGCCGCGCGAAATATGTCGCTGATCGCTTTACCGTGCTGCAATTCATCACGATTTATGTAGGAAATCATTGTCGACGTGCCGACCATTTTCTGGTGGCGCGCGAGGTTATAGAAAAATGCGAAGCCGCTATAGAAGAACAGTCCTTCCAATAATGTCGTGTAGACCATCGCTTTTAACACAGTCTCAATCGTTGGATTCTCTGCAAATTCATTATAGATATCGACAATCCGCTCGTTCCTCTTCATGAGCACTTCATCAGTTCGACCCATTTCAAATGAAGCCATCTGCTTGTCGAGCGTCGTTACAGACGACAGGACATATGCATAGCTATGATTATGCTCACTTTCCTGATCGGCAATGGTCGCCATAATTGATTTCACCGAAGGATCGGTTGCGAAATCTGCAATTTTCATGGCGACGACGGTTTGAGGCCCGTCCAATGTCGCGAGCAATCCGATGATCTTTAGGAAAGCTTCCTGCTCCGCTTTTGATAAGTTCGGGAATTGCTTTACGTCTTGCGTCATATCGACTTCATTCGCTGTCCAAAAAAGAGAGCGGATCTTTTGCCGCAATGTGTAGAAATGAGGATGGGCAAGATCGTTCCAATTCAGAATGCCGCTCGCTTGCCCGCCGAAAATCGCTGTTGATTTGTTTGGTTGAGCCGGATTCAATACTTTAACGCGTGTAAGTGTTGCCAATGTTGAACTACTCCTTTCGTCCATTCGATGACTTTCTTTTCTTGGATGCCACGAGGGCTTTGTTCAATTTTTAAGGGTTTATATGTTGATTCGTAAAACCGCGCCAGTTTGACGGCGGCGTGACAAAACAGCGCATCCCCGCCAAACTGGGTATCTCCTGTGCCAAAGACATAGACGTTTTTCGGCTTATAGCCGATGTCCGCAACGAAATCCTTCACCTCTTCAGGCGTCGCGCCCTTGTCCCATGTGAATGATCCGATCATCATCGCGTCAAAACGTCGCATGTCAGGGACCGGTCCAAGTCCGATCCGGTGAACTTCCACGTCCGTTCCTTCTGTGAGCAGTGTCTCCTCCACGATTTCCGCCACTTCCTCTGTATTTCCGCTCCATGATGCATACGCAATCAGGAATGACACCATTCGCACTCCTCAATGTCAGATGCTGTCGATCTCGTGTAATACGTCGATTTCATACCCGATTTCCATGCCTGTATATGCAAGTTGAGGAGGACGGATGCACGGATATTATTCGGCACGTAGACGTTGAACGAAATCGCTTGGTCGATATGACGCTGCCTTGCCGCATTTTGCTTGATGGACCAGCGCTGATCGACGATATACGCGGAGCGGCGGTACACATCGTATGTGTTATGATCGAGATCCGGTGCAATGACCGGCAGCTTATAATCTTTCTTTTCCTCATGATAGAAAGGCTTGAAAATCGGATCGATGGAAGCTGTGGATCCAGCGATGACAGACGTTGAACTGTTCGGCGCAACTGCCATCAAATAGCCATTCCGAATACCGTTTGTCGCGACATCGATACGCAGTTCACGCCATTCTTTCGAGTCATAGTTGCGGTTCTCGAAATAAGCGCCGCTTTGCCAATCCGACCCTTCGAATAAAGGATATGCCCCTTTTTCATTCGCCAATTCCATCGATGCCTTGATTGTCAGATAAGCAATTTTTTCATAGAGTCTATCCGCGAATTCAACCGCTTCATCCGACTCCCACTGGATGTTTTTCAAAGCGAGCAGATGATGCCAGCCGAACGTGCCGAGTCCGATGCCTCTGTAGCGGGCATTCGTCCGTTGCGCTTGGACGACTGGGATTTTATTCATATCTATGACATTGTCGAGCATGCGCACTTGGATCGTGATGAGCCGTTCCAATACGTCAGCGGGCACTGCTCGTCCAAGATTTACGGACGACAAGTTGCATACGACAAAATCGCCTGGTTTTGAACGGGTCACGACGATATCACCTTCAAGAGTGACAGATTCGAACTCGGTCGGACTCTGATTTTGCGTTATTTCTGTACAAAGATTACTTGAATATACCATTCCCTCATGCTTATTCGGATTTGCCCGGTTCACTTCATCCCTGTAGAACATGAACGGCGTCCCCGTTTCGAGTTGACTGCGCATAACACGTTTCATAATTTCAATCGCTGGCACGGTCTCCCTAGTCAATTCAGGGTGGTTGACACATTCCCCATACTTCTTGCGGAATGAACCGGAGGCTTTCGTTTCATCATAATAATCTTCCAATGAATAGCCCATTACTGTACGTACTTCATGCGGATCGAATAAATGCCAGTCGCCGCGAGCTTCAACTTGCTCCATGAAAATATCCGGCAGGCAGATGCCTGTGAAGATGTCATGCGCGCGAAGTCGGTCGTCCCCGTTGTTTAATTTCAAATCCAAAAATGTGAAAATATCCTTATGCCATACATCAAGATAAACGGCGATTGCTCCTTGACGTTGCCCAAGCTGATCGACGCTGACGGCCGTATTGTTCAACTGTTTGATCCAAGGCAGAACGCCGCTTGAAGCTCCTTTGAAGCCTCTTATCGAAGAACCGCGTGAACGGACCTTGCCCATATAAACGCCGATGCCCCCGCCATATTTTGATAGATTGGCAATATCGGTATTACTGTCGTAAATTCCTTGGAGCGAATCGTCGACCGTATCGATGAAGCAGCTCGACAGCTGACCATGCGGCTTGCCTGCGTTCGCTAATGTTGGCGTCGCAACAGTCATATACAGATTGCTCAGCGCCCAATATGACTCCGCAATTTTTTCCAGACGGTTCTCTGTTTCATGTTGCATGAGTGTCATCGCGATGATGAGCCAGCGTTCTTGTGGGAGTTCGACTGGTTGTTTATTGAAATCGACTGCGTTGTACCGGTCCACGAGTGTTTTCAATCCAATATATGTAAATAACTTATCCCGTTCAGGCACTAGGATTTCACCGAGCTTGTCCAATTCTGCACGTGTATATTTTTCAGTCAGGGCAGGTGTATAAAGGCCTTTCTTGACGAGCCGTTCTACATTGTCGGCAAAATCCGTATAGACGTTGGCGCCTCGCATGCTTTCCTGGCGGGAATAGACTTCCTGCAAATAAATCCGTGCAGCGACAAATGTCCAATAAGCGGATGCTTCGTCGATATTGCTCAGCGCCTCTAAGATCATCGCTTTCGACCAGTCGGATTTCGTTCCTCCCGGATGCCGCTCCTTCCAACGCTCGCTCGCTGTTAGAAGCGGTTGAAGTTTATCGGCCCCAAATTCAGCATGCAGCTCGTCCATAATGTCTTTTCTCTCAGTAATGATTGTCATTCGATCCATCTCCTTTGGTTAGCTTCGCAATGAAAAAAGCGATGATTCCACCTGTTCGGTAGAGTCATCGCTCATGGATTTTGATTAGGAAACAAATCGGGTTCTGGAATCAATGATGAAAGCAAAAAACCCGCTCGCCTCCACCTCTCAACCCCCGAAGAAAGTGTCGCTTGACGATGGACGGCAGGTCTACTGGCTAACGCTTCCTCCTTCCATCTCCCCTTCCCGCGGCTCTATGCTGCAGTGGATTTTGAGACGGTCGTCTGCGTTTACAGTTGCGGGGACAGCTCCGATTTGCGGATTCCCTTTTAAACCGATAACGGTACCATTCCATCGTTCAATACTATATATAGTGTCTTATGTACATCTATTACCCTAACATGTTGTGGTTTAATCGTAAATAGGTAGAAAGTATTTTATAAGATTTCGTCAAAATAAGAGCCGTGCAATCAATGCATGACTCTTACACCTTAATTGGTGCTAGTGTCGAGGTTTGGTCCACAAAAACAAATCCATCATATCTACTGCCTACCCTTGACGGTACATAGTTTCCGTACGCCTCGAACTCAGGATTATAGACGACCCCAATCGCGCGGTGGCCGATCCATTCGTTGAATAAAAGCCGGTTTGCTTCCGTAAACAAAATGACTTGATCCTCCGCTTTTGCCGCATGCATCTGCCCTTCCCATGAGTTGAATTTGGCGGGTGGCACATTCATCTTTTGAAAAGGTTCTCCCCAGCTTTCTCCAGCAATGACGGTTCCTTCGTATGTGCCGAAGCCGATAGCAAATGTATCCTCTCTTCCATACTTCTCCCGGATGAGCTGGCCGACGTTGATCATTTTATGATCTGCCATCGATGTTTCCGATGCATCGCCGACGTGGGTATTATGCTCCCAAACAATGATTTTTGCATCTTCGCCATGATAATTTAATAATTCACTGATTGCCTCGACCATATGCATGTCGCGTATATTCCAAGAGATGGCGTCATCTTGCATCATCGCACGATAATAGGACTCGGCGTTTTTTGCGACTAATGCATTCATCGTCACGTTCAAATCTTTTTCCTGTTCATTCGAGTAAAGATCTTCGTGGCTACGGATTGTTGTCAATAAACTGGAGACCTCACTTATACACTCGTCCGTGAAATGTGCAGTCGACAGCGCATAATGCTCCGGCATACGGTTATACGGCTCAAAACAGGAAAATGCCTTTTTCGCCAACTCCAGATCTGTCTGAAACTGGGGATTCTCCCGAAGAAACCTTAGCAGTTCATCGATCGATTCATACAGGCTGTACATATCAATACCATAGAAGCCTGTTTTAGTAGCTGCCTCTTTCCCTTCATTTTCAATTTTCAACCATTCGACAAATTCCGCTATTTCTTCATTCGCCCACATCCACGTCGGCCAGCGGTTGAAGGATTGCGACAGTACTTGATGGGCGGATTTTCTCTCTTCATCAAAACCTTTTACGTAGCGGTTAACCCCCTGGGCGGACGGCCAATCGCCTTCTACCGCTATGACACTGAATCCTTTCTCCTGAATAAGCCGTTTCGATAATGCTGCGCGTACTTTATAAAACTCCGATGTTCCATGCGTCGCTTCACCAAGAAGAACAATCCGGGCGTCACCAATTGCGTCCAAAATTGTATCGAATGCTTGATCATTCAACGGGAAAGCGTGCTCCTGTATTGCGGAAACTAATCTTTTCGACAAATCAAACCCCTCCTTCATCTTTAGGATACCCATGGGGCCTGGGTGGAAACCGAGGCGACGCGAATCAAATCTATTTGCATATGGATTCTTGCACGGAAGATCCAGTTACCACCGATGCTTGGGTCTTTACCACCGTTGCTCGGGCCTTTACCACCGATTCGGACGTGGTTACCACCGATTTGCATAAATTAGTCACCAATTGGCCTCAATACGTAGCAAAAATTGTTTAGTTCCACTCCACTACGATTCCTCATAAAAAAACAACCGCCCACAAGCGACGGTTGCTCTACTCTTATTCATCCGCAACTTCCAGCGTATCTTCCCCATCATCCGGCAAAAGCTTGAATACCCATTTCTTTTCATTCTCGTCAAAAGAAACCTCATCAATCAACACGAAACCATTTGATAATCTTTCACCCGCAATGTCCAATGCCTTCGCGACGGCCCGCGACTCGGAAAGTTTGGCATTTGCCGGCTTATAGTCCGGCATGACTTCCACAAATTTCGCACTTCCCTGACCAGGATAAGATTCCAAAATCGGCCCGGATGCTTCCACTTTCACACGCTGGCCGACTTTCAATTTGTCGGCTTCTGCGAATTTGTAAAACACAGCACTCTCTGTCCCGCCAGCTACAAAAATACTTCCATCACCAGCTGCCAATATGAATCCCCCTTCTATCACAGGAGTATCCGTGTATGTTTGTTCAGGGGCAATGACAGTTGATTCCCCTGACTCCGCGACCATCCTTCCATCTTGCGTAAAGTTGATCGTGTGGCCAGCGAATATCTCCTGCAACTCCTCTTGTTGCTCCGGTTTGAGATAATCATGGGTTATTTCAATCTCGCCCGAAATGACGTCAACGTATAGACCGAATGATCCCCGTTCCGATTCCATCTCTTTCAATGCTTCCACGACTTCCTCCTGCAATTCGTAAAGTTCCTTTTCCGTATGAGGACTTCGGAATATATAGATCGGTTCCGCTAGGATTTCACCCGCATCTACTTTCGGTTGCAGCAAATCAAGCAATTGCTGAACGCGTTCATCCGGATCCTTTAGCCCAATCCATACGCCCGATTGGGCAGCGCCCTTCGTCTGGTTTTCGATGAAGATGACCCCTTCATTATGAATACCGCCTTCACCATAGACGCTTTCCACCGCTTGGATCGCAGCAGGTCCCTCAATTCCTTGGACTGCCATATCCTCCGCCAATTCCTTAGAAGGCTTCTCATACTCTGGACCCGGCGTTTCCAAAGTCGCCGATTTGTCCCGCTTCGGCGTCTCTTGGACGGTTTGCTTTAATTCAGCAATGATTTCCCGCCCACTTACTTCCTTTAACGTCTTCCACCCACTATCTTCGACCGTGCCATTTATAGCAGACTCATCCGTTCCACATCCTCCTAACAATAAAGCAGCACCTAACAGTATCGATATAGTATATTTCATTCCAAAACCTCCCACTTATGAAGTTAGACGAATGAATCGTGTTAAAGTTACGACAATTACCCATTGACACCCGGCCACCAATTTGATACATTCAACTACAATATCGATGACGAAGAGAGTAATGAGTCATCACTTCTGTAGCGAGCCGGGGTTGGTGGAAGCCTGGCGGAGTGGATTCATGAAACGCACTTCGAAGATGCTTTTCTGAACGAAGTAGGAAAAGCCGGTGTCTCGCCGTTAGGAGAAAGGGGCCCCTACCCATAAATCCTGGGGCAATTTGAGTGGTACCGCGGAACAAGCTTTCGTCTCATTTATTTGAGATCGAAGGCTTTTTATTTTATGTAAAAAGGGGTTTGTGTGAATGAAAAACGATATTTTGCAAGCTTTACAGATAGTCAGCCCAATTCAATTGGAGGAGCAAATGCTGGTGCGCCCTGCGCATGCCAAGTTAGGCGACTTTGCGTTGCCTTGTTTTCAGTTTGCAAAAGTCTTGCGAAAATCACCAGTCGCTATCGCGGAGGAGATTGCAGCTTCTGTCAAGCATCCATTGATCCAGAAAGCCGAAGCAGTAAATGGGTACGTCAATCTATTTTTGAACCGGGAAGTCATTGCAACGGCACTTTTACAAACAGTCTTACAGAAATCCGCTACGTATGGTTCATCAAATGAAGGCAACAGTGGTGTTGTGACAATCGATTTATCGTCCCCCAACATCGCAAAGCCGTTTTCCATGGGCCATCTGCGTTCCACGGTCATTGGGAATTCCATCGCTTTATTGCTCGAAAAGAATGGGTATCAGCCAGTGAAAATCAACTACATCGGTGATTGGGGCACACAATTCGGGAAGCTGCTCACCGCGTACCGGAAGTGGGGCAACGAGGAAGATGTCCGTCAAGCACCTATCGAAACGCTGTTGAAACTGTACATCCGTTTTCATGAAGAAGCGGAGTCCGTTCCGTCCTTGAACGATGAAGGTCGCGCGGCATTCAAGGCGCTTGAGGACGGTGATACCGACGCACTCGCCCTGTGGGAATGGTTTAAAACCGAGTCGTTGAAGGAATTTCAGCGTATTTATGATCTGCTCGGCGTCACCTTCGATTCTTATAATGGTGAAGCGTATTATAACGACAAAATGGAGCCTGTCGTGCAGCAGCTCGAAGACAAAGGACTATTGGTCGAATCTGATGGTGCGATGGTTGTGCAACTCGAGGAAGATATGCCACCGTGTTTAATTAAAAAATCAGATGGAGCGACGTTGTACGCTACCCGTGATTTGGCTGCCGCCACCGATCGGAAAAACAATTATGATTTCGTAAAGTCCATTTACGTAGTCGGCAATGAACAAAGCCTTCACTTTACGCAGATCAAAAAAGTACTGGGCAAAATGGGGCATGAATGGGAAAACGACATCACACACGTGCCGTTCGGACTTATTCTGCAAGGCGGGAAAAAGATGTCGACGCGTAAAGGCAAGATTGTCCTACTTGAGAAAGTGCTGAAGGAAGCGATCGGGCTAGCACAGAAAAATATCGAGGAGAAGAATCCGGCTCTTGCCAATCAATCCGACGTGGCTGAAGCTGTCGGGGTCGGGGCAATTCTATTCAGTGACTTGAAGCAGCACCGGAAGCATGATATTGAATTCAATTTGGAGACGATGCTGCAAGTGGAGGGGGAAACCGGTCCATATGCGCAATACGCTAACGCGAGGGCCCACTCGATTTTGCGCAAGGCGGGTGAAGCAAATACTTTTGATGTCGTTGAAGTGAATGACTACGAGTGGGAAACGATCAAATTGCTCGAGCAATTCCCGTTAGCTGTCAAGCGGGCAGCGAATGATTTAGATCCTTCCATCATTGCAAAATATGCGGTCGACCTCGCACAAGCATTCAATTCGTTTTATGGGAATGTGCCGGTGCTTTCGGATGAGGCCAACCTTCCTTATCGGGCCTCGCTTGTTCGGTGCGTCACCATCGTCTTAACAGAGTCGATGCGGTTGTTGGGAATGAAGGCTCCCGAGGAAATGTAAATGAATTAAGGTGCCAGATGAAAAAAGCAAACGCTCCGTCACTTATTGGCGGAGTGTTTGCTTTTTTAGTCTTGAATTTATTTTTATGAGGAGTGGCTTGAGCGCGGGAACAGCTTGCTTGAGCGCGGAATCCACTTCCTTGAGCGCGGAACTCGATTCTTTGAGCGCGGGACCGGATTCCTTGAGCGCCGAACCCGATTCTTTGAGCGCCGAACCCGATTCCTTGAGCGCGGAACCCACTCCCTTGAGCGCCGAACCCGATTCCTTGAGCGCGATACCCGCTTCCATGAGCGTGGGACTTAAAGCAACTTAAACCGTTCAACGATCCCTTGCAGTTCATTTGCGATATTCTTCATGCGCGTCGTTGAATCAGCGACACGTTCTAATTCGCTTTGTTGAGCAACCGAAGAAGCGCTCACTTGTTCAGCAGATGCTGCTGTTTCTTCTGATACAGCCGATACGCTTTGAATGGAAGTCATCACTTGATCTTTGTGCTCAAGCATTTCGGTTAATTCAGCTGTCAATTCTTTGATGGACACACTCATCTGTCCCGTCAGCTCCGCGTTTTCCATAAAGGATGATTCGGTGCCTGCGACAGACTTGTTTTGACCTTCCATCATTTGACGATTGGACTCGATAACTGCGGAAGTTTGTTTGGATTCCGTAATGATTTCTTGAACAGTCTGCTGGATCACTTCAGTTTCCACTCTTGACTGTTCCGCAAGTTTACGAACTTCCTCCGCGACAACTGCAAACCCTTTGCCGTGTTCCCCAGCCCGTGCTGCCTCAATGCTCGCATTCAAAGCGAGAAGATTCGTCTGCCCGGTAATGCTTTGAATCGAAGTAATGACTTGATCGATCGCAGCAATTTTAGTCGAGAGCGCATCCATTTGCTGTTGAACTCTCGTATTCATTTCATTCGCAGTTTCGTTATGCTCTCGCAAACTTTGCACTTCCGTAATTCCTTTTTCCGTCGATGCGACTGTTTGTTTAGACAACGCATCCATGCTATCGGCAAGACGGGAAAGCGTGTTGATCTGCTCCGCCAATTCAGTCATCCGGTTGCTCGTTTCTTCCGTATCCTCTGATTGAGTGGAAGCACCTTGCGCAATTTCATTTGTCGCCAACGATACTTCTTCGCTGGACGCGACAATCTCCTCAAATGCATGGTGGATATGCGCCGTGGAATCACTTAATTCATTTGAAGAAAAGCGTACTGCACTCATTGCCTGATTCGTTTGACGCAACATATCGTTATAAGCGGTCGCCACAGCCCCAATTTCATCGTTGCGGATATATTGCTCCTCAACGTATTGCGTTATGTCACCAGTTGCTGCTTTTTCAATAGATCGCTGTAAGTAAGCTAACGGCTTCAGCTGTTTGAAGATGAACCACGATGTCACTCCCGCCATCAATACAACGATCACAATTGCCGCAATAAAAGTCACTAACAGAATCTTATTGAAAGTAGTAAGGATTTTGGATCGCGGCAATACCGTTTGCACGGACCATACATCATCTATATGATCAAGCATGATTGGCGCGAAAGCATTAAATGACTTCTCATTCAAGCTTTGGGAATCCACATACAATGTTGCGGTTTGCCCTTGATCCAATTTTTCTTTCATACTTTCCCAATCAACTGAATCGCTCATATTCGTTCCAATCATTTCTGCTTTCAAGCTATTCGCCGTCAAGTTGCCTGTCTCCGTTATGATTGAAGCATACCCACCGTCAGGCTGAATCGATGTCACCAATTCATTAAGGAAGTCGATTGTTATATCTGCCGCCAATACTCCAAGAAGCTGACCGGATTCAGTCTCAAGCGGCACAGCCATAGTCGTCATTAGCACTGTTTTGTCGCCTGCATCATATTCGTGAGGTTCTGTCAGTACAGCTCGCTTTTCACTTTTAGGAATCGCATACCAATCCCCGTTGCCTGCGACGTCGTATCCCACTAGCCCTCTCAAATCCATGCTATCGCCTTCCTTGTATAAGTAAGGGATAAGCCTTTTGGATGAATCAACTATGTTTTTATCAACCTGATCATCAAGTGGAATCATACCGCTCTCGAATACAGCAGCCATACCGATCGCATCCGTGTTATCTTTTAAATTTCTTTCCATAATATCAAGGATTTCTACAGTTGTAAGATTTCCCTGCGAATGCAATGTTTCAAAAATACGCTTCGTAGCATGCAGCATTTCATCGGTTTTGCTGAATCTCTTGCTTATTTCCGCTGCGCTCAACTGAGTGTTTTCTATTGCATTCTTTTCAGCGTCTGCTACGGTTTGTCCGTGTAAAATTGTGCTCGTTATAACCGTATAGGCGATGAACAGCAGTAAAAACAGACCGATAATTAATCCAGATAACTTCCAAGCAATACTCTTTCGCTTTTTCATACTGAAACATCTCCATTAGTACCATAGTAGTAGAACAGTAGTATTATAGCAGACGCAAAAATAATTATAAATAACTAAAGTAAAGTTCCATATTTCTAAAAACACAATAAAAAAAGAATGGTTCGCCAGGTTCAGCGATACCATTCTTTATCCTCATTCTTCCTCCCAGCATTCAGCGCCCTTCAAGCCAGGAATCGTACTTGCTTTAAACACCGGATTCTTTCCTTGTCTCCGCTGCGCTGTAAAATCATCCAACACTTTAAAGGCCACTTTTCCTAATAAAAGAATGACAAGGAGATTCATAATTGCCATCAGACCCATGAACAAGTCCGCCATACTCCAAACGATGTCCACTTTTGCCATCGCGCCGAACATGACCATGCCTAGAACTACGATCCGGTACATCGTCATCCATGATTTATGGGCTTTAATGAATTCAATATTCGTTTCTCCATAATAATAATTCCCTACGATCGAACTGAATGCAAAGAACATAATCGCAATCGCAACGAAATACGGTGCCCATGAACCGACGTGAACAGCCATCGAAGACTGCGTCAACAAAATACCGCTCTCTTCGCCTTTATCATACAAGCCTGCAAGTATAATGATGAATGCGGTTGCCGAGCAGATAATAATTGTGTCAAAAAACACACCAAGACTTTGAACGAGCCCTTGTTTTGCCGGATGGGTGACATTCGCAGTCGCAGCGGCATTCGGCACGCTCCCCATACCTGCTTCATTTGAGAATAAACCACGTCGGACACCTTGCATCATCGCAGCGCCGACACCGCCGCCAGCCATTTCTTTAATGCCGAAAGCATGTTCAAAAATCAAAGCAATCATCGCAGGAATTTCTGTAATATTTATAGCCACAACGAAAAGCGCAATGAGCAGATAAAATACAGCCATAATCGGAACAATCGATTGCGTCACCTTAACGATTCTGTGCACGCCGCCAAAAATAATAACTGCTGTCAAAGCAACAAGAATGAGTCCGACTACCCAATACGGAAGATTGAACACATCATGAAATGACTGACTAATTGTGTTTGATTGAACCGAGTTGAAGATGAACCCAAAACTCAACGTCAGGAGAATCGCGAAAACGACACCCAATTTTCGAAGGCCGAGCGCCTTCTCCATATAATAGGCTGGACCTCCGCGGAATGTATTGCCGTCGCGCACTTTATACACTTGCGCAAGCGTACTTTCTACGAACGCCGTCGCCATCCCGATAACGGCAATGACCCACATCCAGAAGACGGCACCCGGTCCGCCAATCCCAATTGCCAGCGCAACCCCGGTTACGTTCCCTGTTCCAACTCTGGAAGCCGCACTGATCGTAAACGCCTGGAATGCCGAAACGCCATGGTCGCTCCCCTTCTTTTCGAAAATAAGTCGAAACATCTCTCTAAATAAACGAATTTGGACAAATTTCGTCCTGAATGTAAAATAAAGACCAATCGCCAATAGAAGCCCAATCAGTATGTATGTCCATAAGAAATCATTCGCTGGACCGACCAACCACTCTAAAACGCCCATCAACAACACTCCCTTCTTGATCAAACAAGCTTTTACTAATCTGTTTACCCCTCCAACGCTAAAAAAACTCACTTTGCAAAAAAGAAAAACCACCAAGTCAAAATAGACTCGGAGGCTCAGAAGCTGGTGATGACATATACCACTTCTCAAAAACAGATTACCGACTTGATACATTTTACCATCGCTCCATCATTTTTCAACCTTTTTTAGGCAATAATGGGGCGTTTTTGGTTACCACTTATTGGTTGCCACTGATTGACTACAATTTCGCTTCAAAAACAGCTAAAAGCGAGCCGCCCGAAAGCGACTCGCTCATTGAACCGATCTATTCATCAAAGTGCTGCCTTCACCGTTTTCCGATAATAGCCGACCGTCAAGAACGCGAAAACGAGATAAATCAAAGCATAGATCCCCATCGCTATAGATGCCGGCAACGTAATGTCAGACATGAAGATGAACGACGCCGCTTTCATCGCAAAGATGGAGTGCAGCAAGCCGATCAGGAGAGGTACACCGAAGACAAACATTTGCTTGCGCACAATGCCCCCCATAATGTCTTGTACTGTGAAGCCCAATTGACGCAACGTTGCGTAGCTGCTTCTTTCCTGCTCTGCTTCCGTCATTTGCTTGAAGTATAAGATGCTGCCCGTTGAAACAAGGAACACAAGACCTAAGAAGCCTGAGATGAAGATGAGCAGTCCATTGCTTTGCATGGATGCAAGATAATTCGAATAGTAATCAAACCTAGCGCGATTGTTATCTGTCATCTCCATAAAGATATCCGATGCTTTGACAAGATCTTTTTTATCCTTCAGATTAACACCATAAGCCATCATAATTTGGCTGTCGATCGTTTCATCGGAGGAAAATTCCTTTATTTCCTCATAAAGTTCTTCTTTCACTACCAGTTGTGAACCTCCGCTTGGTGGATTGAGTACATTCCCTTCTCCGATTTTGACAATGGAAATATCAAGTCCGTCATGCGGCGCATACAGCTTGAAGTTAACCGGAACTTCAGTTGACTTCATTAACCAATAAGTTGACGCTCCGTAGTAATAGGCTGATTGAGCATCGGGGATTTCAATGTCAACGCCCGCTTCCTGCAATTGTTTTTCATTCACAACACTGACCCAAAATCGCGAATTCAACAATTTATTCACGCTGTTCTCCTCAAACTCCCCATCTAACTGCAACGTTTCAATCGGGGAATACTGATAAGCGATGTCTTGACGCTGCAGTTCATCAGTAAATTGCTTCGCTTCCGCTTCTCCCGTACTTCCGCCAGTCGGTATGAATAAAAAGTCGACAGGATAGATTAAACGCGTTTCTTTTTCCGTTGAATAATACAGGGAATATGCGCCCGCCAGCATCGCCAACGTCATTGCGGACAATACCGTAATAATCGTCAATGAATTCGCATTGCCTTTCATTCTGTGCATAATCGGCGCTAGCGACAAACTGTTGTACAGGCCAAGATGACCTTGCTTTCGCTTACGGATTTGATAAAACAACCAACTGATTGTCACGCGGAATAGTAAATACGTGCCAAGAATTGTCGAAGCCAAAACGACCAGCATATTGACGAATAACAGCTCATTTAACATTCTGCCGGACAACCAATATCCGAATGCGATAAGCGCCATCCCTATAATTGCAAGAATTCCTGACATAAACGCTTTTGGCTTTTTCGGATGCTCGCCCGTCTTATCCGCATTGAATAACCCAAGCAATGTATTGCGGTATACAGCGACGACCATTTGGATCGACGTAAGAACGATAATTGCTAGGAATACAAAGACCGTTTGGACGACTGCCTCCGTCGAAAACGTCATTTCAATAAACCCGTCAAATCCAACGAGCTTCATTAACAATAATAAAAACAAGCGTGAAACTAGAATTCCTACACCAATTCCAATCGCGAGGGCTCCGGCGCTTAGTAACGTATTTTCGATAATCAAAAGACGTGCAACTGCTCCTTTAGTGAGCCCTATCAATTGATACAGCCCAATTTCCCGGCTTCTTCTTTTCAAGAAAATCGCATTTGCATAGACAACGAAAATCCCTGCGATGAACAACAACAGGATGCCTGCCGCTTTAAATGCCGAACCCATACTGCCGCCTGATCGTGCAATGACCGATGGATCATGCTGCAACGTCGCAAAAACGAAGTACAGCACGACACTGAAAATGAGCGCAAAAAAGTAAAGATAGTAATGCTTGATGTTTTTCCGCATACTGCGGATGACGAGATCAAAGAGCGTCAACGCTGTCACCCCCGAGAACACCTTGCACCTTCAGAATTTCCTGGAAGAAGGCCTGTCTCGTCTTATCGCCGCGGTACAATTCCGAATAGATATTGCCATCTTTCAAGAACACGACTCGGCTGCAGTAACTCGATGCGACCGGGTCATGCGTTACCATCATGATCGTGACGCCACGTTGTTTATTGACATCTTCCAACGTTCCAAGCAACGAAGACGCAGATTTCGAATCAAGCGCGCCTGTCGGTTCATCCGCGAACACCATGGATGGCTTGTTGATGAGCGCTCGCGCCGCGGAAGTCCGCTGTTTTTGACCGCCCGAAATTTCATGTGGGTATTTATCCGCCAATTCCTTAATTCCTAAAATATCGGCAATCGATTTGAATTGATCCTCCGCTACCCGCTTCTTCATTTTGCCGAGCGACACAGGCAATAGGATATTTTCCTTTACCGTCAACGTATCAAGAAGATTGTAGTCTTGGAAGATGAACCCTAACTTATCGCGCCTGAATGCGGATAATTCTCGATCCTTCATCTTTGAAATATCTGAGTCGCCGATAAGGATCGAACCTTCCGTCGTGCGGTCAATTGTCGCAAGAACGTTCAACAGCGTCGTTTTTCCGGCACCGGATGCCCCCATAATCCCGACGAACTCCCCTTCCATCACACGCAAATCGATCCCTTTTAAAACTTCCTGCACATTGCCCCGCGTGCCGTACGATTTCCGGATATTTTGAGCATGTAGTACTGTTTTGTGTTGATCCATCATGATTCCTCCCTGTTTGCTATATCCTTATCTTAAAGTGTGAAGTTCTTTCGGTCGTTTGATTTAGATGACAAACAGGTCGGCCAATGTGACAATGTTGTCACGTTCGTGTAGCATCAAATTCATTTTCGGTAGAAAACGTCATTTTCATTGTTGTTCCTTCGTTCATCACAGAGTTAGCGGAAAGCGTAATCCCGATTTTCATCGCGACTTGATGGGCAAGGTACAAACCGAGCCCTGTCGCCGCATTATGAAGCCTTCCCGTGCCCCCGGTGAACCCTTTGTCGAAAATACGGGGAAGATCGTGAGCCGGGATTCCCGGACCTTCATCTTTGATCATTAAAACCGGATGCCCCCCTGCCGAATGGTCGGTCATTATGCAGATGGTGCCTCCAGGCGGACTATATTTCACCGCGTTCGTCAGCATTTGACGAATGATGAAACGGCACCACTTGCTGTCCGTGATCACTTCCATCTCTTCTCCTTCGATTTCCACCGCGATATTTTTCTCGATGCACCAAGATTGCAGCTCACGGATTTCGGGAGTAATCAGTTGAGGCGTTCTGATTTTTTCCAAAGTATAATCCGTTTCGAGTGCAGGCAATCGCGAAATGTAGAGTTGGCGGTCGATGAGAAGGTAAACCCGCAGCCAATCGGACTCGATTTTCCGAATGGCCGGATCTTGCCGGTTCGCATCAATTGTCATTTTCATTGCCGTGAGCGGCGCTTTTACTTCATGCACCCACGCAGCGGTATAATCGCTTTCCATAAGGTTCTTCGCCCTTAATTCCGAAAGTTTTTCTAACTGATCCTTCGCCAATTGACGCAATAACTCATTAATCGTCTCATCGCGGCTAAAAAGTGGAGTGGGCAAGCCTTCCTGCCAATCCCCCACACGTTCTTCTGAAATACGAAGCAGCGCCTTCGTAAATTTCGTTTCTCTTTTATAGCGCCAAATGATGAATGAAACGAAGATCGCAACGAGCAACGTATTCAGATACATGAGAGAGCCCAGTTCCATCGAAATGCCTTTATCGATCCAAATAAGCACGTCTGTACATATAAGAACCGTGGCGAAAAGCAGCATCCAACTCTTCATATCTTTTACATATTGAATGAACATCAAATCCCCCTCACAAGCTGACCGCCATATAACCCATACCTTTTTTTGTGAGAATCGCGTCACCCAGTCCGATGTCTGCAAGCTTTTGACGCAGCCGCGTCACATTGACCGTCAATGTGTTATCGTTCACGAACCGTTCATCATCCCATAATTTGCGGATCAACTCATCACGCGACACAATCACGTCCTTCGACTGGACAAGAACCGCCAAGATGAAAAACTCATTTTTCGTCAACTCCACTTCATTGCCATCAAGCCGAATTACGCCACGCTTCATATCGATCATCGCGCCATTCCATTCAAGTACATCCGCTGCAGCCTCCTCCGTATACGCATACGTACGCCGGAGCGTCGCCTGAATTTTTGCAAGCAGCACATCCGTATGAAACGGCTTCTGAATATAATCATCCGCCCCCATATTCATCGCCATCACCATATCCATCGGATGATCGCGCGACGACAGAAAGATGATCGGCACCTTCGAAACCGCGCGGATCTCCCGGCACCAATGGAAGCCGTCATACGCTGGGAGCTGAATATCCAGTATGACGAGCTGGGGTTTCGCTTCGACGAAAGCTCCCATCACGTCGTGGAAGTCTTCCGGCCCCGTCACTTGAAACGACCACTGCCCCAGCCGCTCCTTCAGCGAATCAAATATCGCCTCATCGTCTTCCACAATAAAAATCGTCATATCCATCCGATGCACACCCTTTCCTAAGTTCATTATAATCATGCCTGGCCGGCTTGGAAAAGATTATCATCAGATTGTGGGGCTATCACCACTTGGATCGGCTTTATCACCACTCAGCACGTAGTTATCACCACTTAGAGCCGCTTTATCACCACTCAGAAGGGTGTTATCACCACTCACAACGCTTTTATCACCACTCAGCCATTTACCAACAAAAAAGCGCACGATTAGGTGCGCTTTTGCTTGCTTGCTGATAGCCACATCTTATACGTTCGATTGCGATTTGCTCCCTCAGTATGTAAATTCATATCTCGGAGCAGCCGATTTGCATTTTGCTGTCTTTCAAGATGAAGAAATTCCCTGCAGTCCCTATTCGTCATTTTTCCGCCAAACAGTAAAAACCAGTCACGAATCGCTTGAATGTGTGCTTTACTACATCGGAATCCACATTTCAAGCATTCCCATTTCCGTTTATGCCAACTCATACCTAAGACGTTACACCCCGGACAAATCACACCCGTCCGAATGTCGCTGCGTCGAATGGAATAAGTTTCACAAATAGGTGCTGGGATGAATTGGCGATGGCCGCTGTTGAGTTGCGATAAAAGGGTGACGAATGTTTCATCATCCAACAATGGGGAGGTTGTTGGCAATTTACGGATATATAGGGGAACCGTACTCGGGAATAATACAGGGATCTTGGAGTCGAATACTTCGATGCGCTGACTCGCATAGGCCATCACGACGGCGCCATATACCGGTAGGGACAAGTTTCGGCTGTGCAACCAGTCTTGAAATAATGAGCAGTTATTTTCCAATTGTGCAATCGGGCTTTTGAATCCGCTCACTTGTCCGGTCTCCAACGTGCGGATTAACTGCGGCGGATTTTTCCTGACGGTCAATTCGCCCGCAATGTTTTTCACTTCAAACAAAACCGCATACGACGGGGTAATAAACAGTGAGTCAATTTGAAAATGAGTGCTAGACATTAACGATAAATCATGAAAAATGCCATGCTTCATTGAAAAAGCATAGCTCTCAAACACTTTGTCCAATTCCTGCTCGCCGCCAAACCCGGCTTGGACCGCCGCATGCTTTGCGCGCAACGCAGGAATCGCTTCATGGTGGCTCGGCAATCTCCTTATCGCAGCCTCCAGACCCTCCAACAGTAGAGGTGCCTTCCTTTGTTTATGGATGAATATGGTTCAACTCCTTAAATAGTATTTATCTATTTACTAGTTTAGCATATTCATCCGAAAGAAAACTAACTTTTCTAACTACTTCCCCGTAAAATCACCTTATCCCTCTTCCCCTACATATCTATCAACCATTCTCCGCAAAAATCTCATCTCCCGGCTCTCTTCATTCCACTGCAAACGAATCCATCCATATTCGCGATGCAACATGCGACTGATCAAAACAACTGCCTGCGTATGCCCTCCCGGAGTAATCAACTCTAATATCCCCTTCAACTCCGATACAACATCTTCCGGCAACGACCGCTCAATCGTCTTCAGCCCCAACTTCGCCCGCTCCGGCGCATATCGATGAAGCAATACCCTTCCCAAATGGTGCACGACATTCGTCAACATCCGAACCGCCCAAATGTCATTTCCTCGTGCAGCCGTCTTCGAGTACTGGAATAAAAACCACTCCACATCCATGACATCGTCCCGGTACTCCTCATCCGTCAACGCCAAACCTTGCGTCTCCACAAATCCGCCCATTAAATGATCTGGATCATACAGCACCTTGAAATGGTCACCGCCAACAAAGGATTCCTTTTTCACTGTGAATAAATCAATATGTAATAAATCATCAAACACCGCGATAATTTGCGGAGCGACAATGAAAATATCATCCACTAAAATGATGTCGCGGTACGCACGCAAATGCTTCATCCGCCTAGCAAGGAATTCCTTCTTATCTTCCTCCCCAACCAAGCAATAAAGATCAACGTCCGAATGCGCATCATGTTCTCCCCTGCCCATCGAGCCTTTCAAAAAGATTGCCCGGACGGCAGGATCACTCTTCAAACTCTCACTAATCCTTTCAACAGCCAAATCTTGCGGCAGCACAACCATCACTCCTTATTTGTACACTTCCACATATTCCTCATAATCCAGTACTTCAATCACATCCGACCAATGCAGCACCGTTCCGACAAAATCCCGAATATCCAAGCCCGGCATCTCATACGTTTCGTCTGTATTTGCAGTCCCAGTTGCGTCCTCAATGAATGTCACCTTATACCCACGATCAAAAGCAGAAATCGCCGTGAACATACAGCAAAACTCAGTATTGAAGCCAGTTATGAATACATGATCCACTTTTAACTCCTCTAACAAACCCGCCAATTCGGTTTTAAAAAATGAACTCGGCGTCTGCTTTTCCACCACTACTTCTGCAAACCCTTTAACGGAAGGATGGAGCTCAGAACCTTCCGAACCCCGATAAAGCGGGCTTTCCTCTTCCTCATCGAAGTGTCTGATGAAAATAACTGGCTTTCCCACCTTGTTAAAGTCCTCAATTATATTGGTAATCAAGTCCAATTCGCCAGTAAAATCACCAGATTCAACAATTCCCTTTTGCACATCAATTACTAATAAAGCTTCCATATGTATACACCCCTTTGCAATGTTAGATTCTATATAGATTGTGAGTTATCCTTCATTTCGGGAAATATAAATCGACCTTTCAGATAAATCTTCCGGTTTATGAATTGAACTTATTGCTTTATGAGATACAAGCCTCCCTCCTTGTCATTTATCTCCATAAAATAAAGTAACTCACTTAGAAAGAAGGTGAAGACTGAATTATGTCCAATAAGAATATTTATCCATACCGTAACGATCACAATCCTTGTTGTGATTGCTGTAATAAGAGTAGGGGACCAATGGGACCGCCTGGACCACCTGGGCCACCCGGACCGCCATCTGGAACTTCGGGGGTTGTAACAGAATTTGATCAGGATATAATTGATACGCTTTCAATAGAACTATCTACCTCACCACAACTCGTGGCTACAGTTGAGTTAGATATTGACAATATTGGTGATCGTGTATGGTTAACCGGTACACTTCAGTCAGTAGTCGGGACAAATGCAGGGCCAAGTTTTGTTCAATTGCAATTAGAGATTTATAGAAACGACCCAACTTTTATAACAACTCCAATTTATCGCCTCGACGATGCAGTCGTTAATAGTGGATATTTGAATTTTAACGCCACTACATTTTCCTTTGTTGATGTTGCTCCGCCTACAGGACTGACTACCTATTATCTCACTGCAAGATTCACAGGCTCTGACCCTCAATCTGCAGGCATTAGTATTGTCAGTGCCAGTTTCACCGGGGCAGATATCAGGGCGAATGTGTAAAGCTATTTTAGTCCTCAAAAGCCCCCGTAGACTGGTGAAAATTGTTTAGAAACTGAATCGGAAGAGGTTGACTTAGAATGCCGGAAACAGATCCTGTTTCTCGGCACTCTTTTTTCATACGCAATAATTCATTCAGATGACATGTTTGACTCAACAAAGGGTATTCTAAAATGCCAGGAGGTAGATAAAAATGACATCATTTTGCCCAATAATTTGGCCGGAGGATCCGACACCGGCGAGCGAGCGTAATTGCGAGGAATGTGGGCTATATAAACAAGGAACACGGATGGTGTTTGGGGAAGGGAATCCAAACGCGCCGATCATGGTGATTCTCGATAATCCCGGAGCCCGTGAAGATCGAGAAGGAAATGCCTATGTGTGTGGCACGCGGCAGACTTTGCAGCAGGCCGTTCATGAAGTCGGGTTGGATAAAGAGCTAATCTATGTAACATATATCTTAAAAAGAAGGCCCATCCGAAAATACGATAAAGAAAGGACACGGGAAATCTGCATGCACCGCCATCTGGATGAACAGCTCAAGCGGCAGAAACCCAAAATCCTACTATGCATGGGCAATGTTGCCGTGCAATCTTTTTTTGAAAACGCGGAAGTCGATGTAAAAGGATTGCGGGGCAGCTGGCATGACGTGAAGGGCTATCAAACCACTGTCGCCTACCACCCGCTAGCCGTCAGACGCCGGCCGAATTTGTATGGATTATTAGTGGAAGATTTAACGCTCGTAAAGGCTGCAATTCAATGATAATACCTTGAGTGTTGCTAAGAGAATGTATATGACCGATCAAGCTACATAGTTAAGACTCTATTCTAGTACGCACCAGAATAGAGTCTTTACCACTTACAGCTTCTGCTCCAGAAGTTTTGCAGCAAAATATTTACGTGCTTCTGCCGTCAAGATTTGCAGACAAACTTCATCCTGCCGTTTAAAATTAACAAACATTCCACTTAGATTTTCCTGTACTGAATCGACCGTAAAGCCTTTTTCAAAATAGGCATCTACTTGTTTCATTTCATCCAAACTCAACAAATGGTCTGACATACAAACACCCCGCTTTTCTATTTAACACCTTTTTCTTCCAGCTCCTGCACAACGATATCGTCCCAATCGTGACCAACCGTAATCCCTAAATACTCCGTATCACTCGGATTATCCAGTTCAGCTTGCGGGTACTTCTTATACCACCAATACTTTGCCAGTACATAGTAGACAATCGCCCCGACAACAAAGCCAACCAACGAAGAATACGTTGGGAACATATTCGCTAACGCTCCACCGATCACCCAAGCAAATAGCCCAGCTAAGTTAAAGCCTCTCATATACTTGTATTGGCCGTCTAACTCGTACAGATCTTTCACGTTCACACGGCGTTTACGGATTAAATAATAATCGGCGAACAAAATACCCACAATTGCAGTTAAAATGCCGCCAATGATTAATAGCACGTTAACTAACACATCAAACAGATTCCATGGCTGTGCTAAAACCCCAATTATCCCCGCGATGATGACAGCAGCCCAGAATGGCACTTTCGGTCCGCCAACGTTCGAGAAAATCGTTGCTGCAGGAATAACGTTTGCGGATGTGTTTGTTGACCATTGCGCCAACACGATCATCAGCAATAAAACCCCCAGCACAATCCCACTTGCACTATTCTGCAAGGCATTTATAGGATCAGCAGAGGCTGTTGCCATGTAAGCCACTGCCCCGATCGTTACGATAAATGTATTTGTAATCGGCATCACGATCAAAGAGCCGACTAACTGTGTTTTATTACGCTTGAACCAGTTGCGTTCATTTTTTGGTGCTTTAAAGAAACGTGACAGTGTCGGCATATCAGCCGCCAATGTTGCCCAGAACCCCATGTTCGCCATCATCACAACCATGAAAGCTGTAAAAGCCGCGATCCCTGTTGTCGGGGATTCTATCCAAGTCCACACGTCTTTCCCTTGAACCGTCGCTTGATCGGCGAGTGTAATGTACATCCAGCACGATATTAAAATAATAACCGGCGCTGCAAAATCCGCAAAGCGCTCAATGGATTTAATGCCGAGTGATGTATTGAATAACTGTAATGCAGCGAACACAAGGAAACATAAAAACCAATTATTGAAGTCGAATAATAAATTCAAAATCCCGTTGATGGCCAGAGCGCCAAAATAGGTGTTAAGCCCGAACCAACAAGCTGCTGTCACGCCGCGGACGAGCGAAGGTATATGCGTACCGATTGTGCCGAACGGGGCACGCATATACACAGGGAAAGACAAGCCGTGCTCAACGCCAATATCGCCAATCAACGTCATGAATACGCCGATTAAAACGGAACCGGCTAACGTTGCTAAAATCACCATCGGCAATGACAAACTCATAATAGCTGAGCCGCCAATTGCAAAGGCGGCTAATACAATCGCCATTCCTATCCAAATCACTGCAAAACCGAATGGGCCAACGCTTCTTTTTTGATGTGTCACTGGAAGTAAATCTGGGGATTTTAAATAATCTCCGCCATTCGCCATACATGTCTCTCCTTTTTAGTGGATTTCCAGTTAACGCACAACCAATTCTCTTCTTTTTCACTTTACATCAAAATTCTGGCCCTCTTCACCGGGTAAAATTGCTGATAAGTGATTGACGTTCGTTCCAAGTCATCGGCGGAATCGTAGACTTTCTTTCAACCATTGAAATTGCACCGTCTACCGGGCATACAATCGCGCATAAATTACAGCCAACACAATCCTGTTCACGCACTTTCAACATCGGACGACCACTCTCTGAGTACAGGTCAATGCATTGATGTGACGTATCCTCACACGCGATATGGCACTTATTGCAGTTAATGCAGACATCGTTATTGATTTGAGCGACAATATTGTAGTTGAGATCCAAGTCCCCCCAATTTGAATAACGTGGCACGGACTGACCGACTAAATCCGTCACCGAGGCAATGCCCTTGTCATCCAAATAATTATTCAGTCCATCTATCATATCTTCGACAATGCTGAATCCGTGGTGCATCGCTGCTGTACAAACTTGGACGCCTGTTGCACCCATCAGCAAGAATTCTGCAGCATCCTGCCAGTTTGAAATACCGCCAATACCAGATATAGGAACATTGACGAGTGGATTCCGCGCGCATTCCGCGACCATATTCAGTGCAATCGGTTTGACGGCCGGACCGCAATATCCGCCATGGGCACCTTTCCCACCTACATGCGGCACCGTATTCCATGTATCCAGATCGACCCCAGCTAAGCTGTTGATCGTATTAATCATACTGACGGCATCTGCCCCTCCGCGCACTGCCGCTTCTGCCGTCATCGTAATATCCGTTATGTTCGGCGTCAGCTTGACAATTACAGGCGTGCGTGCAACTTCCTTCACCCAGTACGTTTGCTTTTCAACCAATTCAGGGACTTGACCGGAGGCAGATCCCATTCCCCGTTCCGCCATCCCATGCGGACAACCGAAATTCAGTTCTAGTCCATCAACCCCAACCGCTTCTACTTTTTTAACAATCTCATGCCACTTTTCCTGCTGCGGCTCTACCATTAACGAAGCGATAATGGCGTGATCGGGAAACTTTTTTTTCGTTTCAAGAATTTCATTCAGATTTACCTCTAACGGACGATCTGTAATCAGCTCGATATTATTGAAGCCTGCTACTCTTTGTCCGTTGAAGTTAACAGCCGCAAAGCGCGATGAAACATTCAAAATCGGTTCACCTAGCGTTTTCCATACCGCGCCGCCCCATCCCGCTTCAAATGCCCGTTGCACTTGATAACCTGAATTAGTCGGTGGTGCAGATGCTAACCAAAATGGATTCGGTGATTTAATCCCCGCTAAGTCAATTCGTAAGTCTGCCATGCATTATCCCCCCTATGCGATCCCACTCGGTTTTCTTAAACGCTCATGAATGATGTACGCAGCATCTTTCCCTTGCTGTGCGGCTGTCACAACCATCGCCTCACCTTGACCGTTGCCGAACACGACATCCCCGCAGGCAAACACTTTGTCATTCGACGTTTGCATAGTCGTTTCATCAATGTCTACTACTCCGTTCGTATGCTGCAATCCAAACGCTTCAATGAACGGGACAAAACGCGTTTGTCCAATTGCTTTAATGACGGCATCCACTTCTAAAACAAACTCAGACCCCTTGACGACTTCAGGTCGTTGCCTGCCGTCTGCTCCTGCCTCACCAAGTTTCATCTTGACGCATTCAAGGCCCACCACTTTTCCTGCCCCATCACCAATAATTCGCTTCGGCGCTGTCAGCCACTTGAATCCAACACCGTCCTGCTTGGCAAATTCATATTCATATTGGTAAGCAGTCATCTCTTTTTCTGTTCTTCTATAGAGAATATCCACTTGCTCTGCACCCAGCCTGACAGCACAAGTCGCTCCATCTATAGCTGTGTTACCAGCACCGATAACCGCAACGCGTTTCCCGATCAAGTCTTCTGTCAGTACACCCATTTTCGTGCGCTTTACAAACTCAATGGCATCATGGACGCCTTCCAGTTCCTCACCTTCAATGCCAAGATCAGGCACGGATCCCATCCCAACCGCTAAAATAACACTGTCATATTGCGTTAAAATTTCCTCAGCGGAAATATCCACGCCTACTCTTGTGTTTGTTTGAATGTCCACGCCGAGCTTTACAACTTGAGCCACTTCCCAATCCACTACATCATTCGGCAATCTGAAGGACACGATGCCATAAGCGTTCAAGCCGCCCGCCTTCGCCTCCGCTTCGAAAATCGTGACACGATAACCGAAACGACTGAGCTCCCGCGCCGCAGACAAACCAGCTGGACCAGACCCCACAATCGCAATCCTTTTTCCATTTGATTCACCTTTTTCAAACAACTCCACGTCTGTTTCCATCGCCCAGTCTGTTGCATAACGTTGCAATTCTCCTATTTTAATAGGCTTGGTCGATGAATTCAGCACGCATGCCCCTTCACATAATATCTCGGTCGGACACACCCGCGCGCAGCTTGCACCAATCGGATTAGCATCCATAATCGTCATGGCCGAACCTTTCATGTTGCTAGTAGCAATTTTTTTGATGAAGTTCGGAATTTGAATACTTGTCGGACAAGCCGTAATGCAAGGTGCATCATAACAGTACAGACAGCGATTTGCTTCTTCCATTGCCTCATTTTTCGTCATCCTGCCCGTCATTTCCACAAAATTACGTTCGAGTTGCGAACTCATTAAACCATTCCCCCTAATGGATTGATGATCAGACATTGATCCGTTCTGCAGTCGCCGGCTGTAGTGCACGCTTGATATAACGGCCGCTGCCTAATGCGCCTACGAATTGTCTGTTTTTAATGATGTATTCCCCGCGTACAAGTACACTGATGGGCTCCCCTGTCACTTCCCATCCCTCATATGGATTGTAATCGACATTCATATGGTGGGTTTCTGCGGAAATTTCACGTTTTACGCTAGGATCAAAAATCACGATATCCGCGTCAGAACCAATCGCAATCGTCCCTTTTTGCGGATATAAGCCGAAAATCTTGGCGGCACTTGTCGAAATCATATCGACGAAGTCATGGATGGAAATCCGTCCTTTTGCTACGCCTTCAGAATATAAAATGCTGAAGCGGTCTTCAATGAAAGGTCCACCATTCGGAATCTTGGAGAAGTCGTTCAACCCTAATTGCTTTTTTCCGTTAAAGCTGAATGAACATTGGTCCGAGCCGATTGTTTGCAGTTGCTTAGCTTTTAAAGCATTCCATAAATGCTCTTGATGATATTTTGGGCGAAGCGGCGGTGACCAGACATATTTCGCCCCTTCGAAGCCTGGCTGCGCTAACGCAGACTGATCAAGCGTTAAATAAGGTGGGCATGTTTCCCCATACACGTCATAACCTTTTTCACGCGCTGCGATAATTTCATCTAATGCTTCTTTACACGTCACATGGACAACGTATAGTTTCGCACCTGCGATATGCGCCAGCTCAATAGCCCGTTTCGTTGCCTCACCTTCTACTTCAGCGGGACGCGTCAAGGCGTGGTAAATTGGTGCCGTCTTGCCAGCTTGTCTCGCCTCCTCCACTAATTCATCAATGACCGAGCCGTTTTCACAGTGCACCATGACAACAGCGCCCATGTCTTTTGCGATTTTAAAGGCTTTGAACAGCGTACGATCCGATGCTTGGAATTCTTTCGCGTACGCCATGAATACTTTGACCGATGTAATCCCTTCACGTTCCAACAATACAGGCAACTCGGCCTCTGTTTCAGGCGTTAAATCACTAATCATTAAATGGAATCCGTAGTCAATGGCTGAATTTCCCTTTGCTTTTTCATGCCACTTTTCCACAGCTGTCGCTAGTTTTTCTTCACCAGCGGATAAGCAGAAATCTAAAATGGTCGTCGTTCCGCCGAAGGCAGCTGCAATTGTACCCGACTTCCAATCATCATCTGTTACCGTGTTGTTGAAAGGCATATCCAAATGCGTATGCGGATCAATTCCGCCTGGCAGGACGTATTTGCCTGTTGCATCTACAATTTCCGCTCCGTCAGCTGATAAGTTTTTGCCGATTTGTACAATTTTACCGTTTTCGATTAAGATATCTGCCTCATATAGATCTGAAGAGGTCGCGATGAGTCCGCCTGTAATCATTTTTTTCATACTATCCTCACCTTTCGATTAATGACTGTACGTTTAATGTATTTTCAGACTTAAAGATTTAGTACCATGACGTGTCACATTCAGTATTGGTTTAGAGTACTCCTGCTAAATTTCGTTTGCAGTGCCAATACAGTTCTGAGTAACACGTCTGCTCCCTTTGCACAGTCTTCAAATTCCGTTTCTTCTTCCTCGCAGTGACTTTTTCCACCAATGCTTGGCACAAAAATCATTGCGGATGGGATGATGCTCGCAATATACTGGGCATCGTGTCCCGCGCCGCTGAACATCCTATTGAAGGAATAACCAAAGTTATGACATGACTTTTCCACTTCATCGCAAATAGCTTCATCAAAGAATACAGTATCCCGCCCCCATAACTTAACCGGTCGAATGCGGCAACCGTTTTCCTCTGCGGCTACCCCTGTCAATACCTTCTCCACTTGACGCATAACCTCTGGAGATTGGTGACGCGAATCAATGGTAAACACTACTTTGTTCGGAATGACTGTATGGATATTAGGCGTCACATTCATACGTCCAAAAGTGAACACAAGCTTATCGTCAATCTTGCCCAACTGCTCGTGCAAAGATGAAATTAAACGAGACGCTACAATCATTGGGTCTTTGCGCATCGACATCGGTGTTGTACCGGCGTGATTTGATTCACCTGTCACGGTAATTTCGTAGCACACCATGCCTAAAACGCCTTCGACAACTCCAATATTACAATCCTTAGCAGCTAACACCGGTCCTTGTTCAATATGGAGCTCAATATAAGCAAGGGCTTCTGTTAAACGATTTTCTTGCTCCCCCTCATAGCCGCTTGCTTGTAATGCTTCTTGAAAAGTAATGCCATTTTTATCGGAAGAGGTCAGCATTTCTTCTCTATTGAACTTTGAAGCAATGACACCGGAACTCATCATCGCCGGATCAAAGCGCGCACCTTCTTCATTCGTAAAATTCACAAGCATCAATGGAATCTCAAGTTCAATATTGTTATCCTTTAATGTCCGTATCGCTTCGATTCCTGTTAAAACACCTAACACTCCATCAAACCTGCCGCCTTTTTCAACGGAATCCAGATGCGATCCGATTACGATTGGCGGACACTCTTTTTTCCCTGGCAGCGTCGCATAGATATTGGCCATATCATCTGTTTTGATATCCATGCCCAGCTCTTTACATATTTCAACAAAGCAGTCTCTTGCCGAAACGTCCTCTTTTGACAGGGACAGACGGGTTACGCCCCCATTAGCAGTAGCACCAAACTGACTGAACCGTTCAATTAGTGCCTGCAATCGACTCCTATCAGATGCATACATATGCAAGTCCTCTCTTTCATAGTTATTGAACTACCTGCCACTTTAAAAACTATAAAGTAAGTGTATTCGGCATAAGCGTATATAAGACTAAAAAGTTTGGTCAAGCGCATATTTACGGGATGCTGTTTATATAATAAGGGACTTGTGTATATAACGCTGTTTCTCTAAGGAATTGTAGATTAAGCAGAGGATTATTGAAGGAGTGATGATTTCCATGACGAACTCAACAAGTCAAAACTGGCAAGTAAAAGATGAGCAGTATGTATGGCATGCCATGAAGCCGTACAACCCGAAAGCTACGTCAATTATCCAAAAATCGGAAGGTGCTTGGATAACTGATATTGACGGGAAACGTTACTTGGATGCCATGTCCGGATTATGGTGTGTAAACGTCGGTTACGGACGTGAGGAACTCGCTAAAGCCGCTTACGACCAATTACTTGAAAACGCCTATACACCTCTATCCGTTGGGCACGTTCCTGCCATCGAACTAAGTGAAAAGATCAGCGAATTGTTGGGTGATGATTATGTTGTCTTTTATTCCAACAGCGGTTCAGAGGCGAACGAAACCGCATTCAAGATCGCACGGCAGTACCATCAACAGAAAGGGCACACCAATCGTACAAAATTCATCTCCCGCTATCGGGCATACCATGGCAGCACAATGGGAGCGTTAGCGGCAACAGGGCAAGCACAGCGCAAATATAAATATGAGCCGTTGGCACCCGGTTTCGTTCATGTTGCACCGCCGGATGCCTACCGTGCGAATGAAGATCATATTACGGAGCCAACTGCTCTTCCGTCTGTTCAGGCGATTGAAAATGTCATAACGTGGGAAATGTCCGATACGATTGCCGGTGTTATTCTTGAGCCCATTATTACAGGCGGCGGCGTGATTATGCCGCATGAGAATTATTTGCGCGGGGTAAAAAAAGTCTGTGAAAAGCATGGGGCATTGCTCATTGTCGATGAAGTCATTTGTGGCTTCGGGCGTACAGGGAAAGCATTCGGCTTCCAGAACTACGGCATTCAGCCGGATATTGTCACAATGGCAAAAGGCTTAACAAGCGCCTATATGCCACTATCTGCTACAGCTGTGCGCCGTGAAATTTATGAGGCTTTTATTGGGAGCGAGGAGTACGACTTTTTCCGCCACGTCAACACATTCGGCGGTTCTCCAGCTGCTTGTGCAGTTGCGCTGAAAAATATTGAAATCATGGAACGTGAAAATTTATTCGTCCGGTCAGAAGAACTGGGTGCTATTCTCCATGCGGAACTGCAAGAACGTTTAAAGGACCATCCACATGTCGGCAACATACGCGGGAAAGGCTTACTGATCGGCATTGAACTTGTAAGTGACAAAAACAGCAAAGCGCCGCTTGATGTGTCTGCTGTCAACAAAGTCATTTCTCTTTGTAAAGAACAAGGGGTCATCATCGGGAAGAATGGTGTCACGGTTGCAGGTTTCAACAATGTGTTAACGCTAGCTCCCCCACTCATTATTTCGTCGGCAGAAAAAGACTTGATCGTTGAAAAACTCACACATGCATTGCATGAACTACTGCCACAAGGGGGGAATGAATAAATGGTGACGAATACAGAGATAAAAGAACTGGGGCACTTTATTAATGGTGAAATCGTAGCTGGCACAAGCGGTCGCTTCTCAGATGTTTTCAATCCAAGTACAGGCGCAGTGATCGCACATGTCCCTATTGCAACGAAAGAGGAAGTGCAAGGTGCCATCGCAACTGCTCAAGCAGCCTTTCCGGCGTGGCGTGCACTGTCTGTCAGCAAACGGATCGATATTGTTATGAAGTTCCGTCAATTGCTGACCGCACGTATGGATGAGCTCATCGATGTCATTTGTACCGAAAGCGGGAAAACAGTCGAGGATGCGAGGGGCGAAATCACACGCGGCCTGGAATCTGTGGATTTAGCCATCAATGCTCCTCACTTATTAAAAGGCGAGTACTCTGTCAATGTCGGCGGGAATATTAATGCGTATTCGGCAAAAGCTCCACTCGGCGTTGTTGCAGCGATTTCTCCATTCAATTTTCCGGTGATGGTGCCGCTTGCCATAACAAGTATGGCGGTCGCAGTCGGCAACTCTGTCATATTAAAGCCTTCAGAGCGTGTACCCTGCTCCGCATTGTTCTTTTCGGAACTGTGGAAGGAAGCGGGTTTGCCCGATGGCGTTTGGACAGTCATTAATGGCGACAAGGATGCAGTCAACGAACTGTTGGAAAACCCTACTATTGAAGCTATTTCGTTTGTCGGATCTACGCCGGTCGCTGAGTATATTTACAAGACCGGTTCACAATACGGCAAGCGCGTTACAGCTTTAGGCGGCGGCAAAAACAATATGATTGTCATGCCGGATGCAGATCTGGAACAGGCGGCAAATGCTTTTTTAGGCGCGGCTTTTGGGGCCGCTTCCCAACGCTGTATGGCCATTTCGACAATTATGCCCGTTGGCGAAGAAACAGCGAATAAACTTGTCAAAATACTGGCTGAAAAAATTGCGAAGTTAAAAGTCGGGCCTTACACAGATGCAGACGTTGACTTCGGACCTGTAATTACTAAGCAGTCAAAGGATGCGATCATCGGCTTTATCGATCGTAGCCTGAATGAGGGAGCTACGCTCGTATGTGATGGCCGCAACCCGGACATTACTGGAAACCCTGACGGCTTCTATCTGGGCCCTACACTGCTGGACAACGTCAAACCCGGTATGGAAATTTATGAACAAGAAGTATTTGGTCCTGC
Organism: Sporosarcina luteola; assembly: GCF_007991495.1. Classification (GTDB taxonomy): domain Bacteria; phylum Bacillota; class Bacilli; order Bacillales_A; family Planococcaceae; genus Sporosarcina; species Sporosarcina luteola. The sequence continues at coordinate 79,810 of NZ_BJYL01000017.1, forward strand.
CCGTAATGTCGTTCGGGTAGATTCTTTAGAGGAAGCAATCGACCTGATCAATGCGCATGAGTTCGGCAACGGTGTGACGATTTTCACGAATAACGGAGCAGCCGCCCGCAAATTCACAACGGATATTAACGTTGGCATGGTCGGGGTAAATGTGCCCATCCCTATTCCTGTCGGTTACCATAACTTCGCCGGCTGGAAACGATCCAGATTCGGTGAAGGGCATATGTTCGGCCCTGACCAAGTCCGCTTCTTCACCAAAACCAAAATTATTTCAGAAAAGTGGTTTGAAGAAAACAGCGAATCTGCGTCGACCTTTGCTTTTCCGAGTAATGAAGACTGAGAACAACGTTAAACAGACCTATTAGGCCGGATGCCTAAGGTCTGTTTTTTTACTATCAAATCTGTTGCCGCACATAGACCTACGCATATGAATGCAATCCTGCGATCACTAGGTTTACAAATACTTGATTGAATACGATGAGACCGAAGCCAATGATGGACATCCATGCTGTCCGCTTCCCTTCCCAGCCTTTGGATGTCCTTAAATGCAGCATTCCTGCATAAAACAACCACGTTATCAATGCCCAAACTTCTTTAGGATCCCAACCCCAAAACCTGCCCCATGCAAGATGCGCCCATATCATGGCAAACAGAAGTCCACCTAACGAGAACAACGGAAAGCCGATAATGACAATTCGGTATGACATTTCATCCATTACGATCGGGTTCACTTTATTCGTAAAGGGCTTCAGTAATTGAACCACTCTTTTTCGTGTAGATAGCCGAATGAGCGCATAAAGGGCGGACCCTGCGATAAATGACCATACTAACGTATTGATCTTCTTGGCGTCCAGTGAATTTGTAATTTTAATGAATCCGATTGATTGTTCATCTTCCCCAAGCCGCGCCCCGTCATTTACAATAATAGGCGGCATTTTATATGTGACTTGCTCCATTTTTTGCACCTTGTTTTCAAACTCGACATGCTTCTCCTCGGTGAAAGCAGAAAATGTCATGGAGCTAATCGTGAATCCAATAACTAGGAATAGACAATACATGACAAATTCCAAAGACATTGTATGCTTTGTCCTCTCCCCCACATCCAGGACCCGAAGCAAATAAATGACTCCGGTTGCGAACGCGATGGAAAAGATGGCACTCGAAAACGCAACCGTAATTACATGAATGGTGAGCCAGTGACTTTGCAGGGCGGGAATCAACGGAGTTGCCTCGCTTGTAAAAACACCTCCAAACCCAATAATGATCAGCGAAACAGGGATTGAAAATAGTACGACTACAATTTGTCTGTAGATTTGGTACAGTAGAAGAGTACTTGCGATGAGCATAATGCCGAAAAACGTCATGAATTCATACATATTACTGACTGGCGCATGTCCAGTCGCCGTCCATCTAAGAATAACGTATAAAAATAATAGGGATAAAGAGAGATAGGTCAACCCGATACAGATTCGTCCAGACACTCTATGTTTTGATTTCACAGCAATGCCTGCTGGTATAATAGCAATTAATAATAGAATAAATGCCCACAATAAAAATTGGTTACTCAGTTCTAAAAGACCATATGCGTTCATTCGACAAACCTCCACCTTTTACACCGATTCAATAACTAAGTTCATGCCCATTATAGGTCTGATTGAATGGTTTGAGGTTTTTTTATCTTCAACGTGCCAAAAAGCATCTTTAACGTAAATACGAGGTGACATGATGACAACCACATTTTTCCTCCTAAGCCTTTTGAATTTCCTTATCATCTATGGATCGATTTTTTACGTCATGCAGCTCAAAGTGACAATACAAAGAGTTCTTTCGTGTTTACTCGTCAATACGATTGTCTCTTTATTGGCGGTTCAATTCCCGCAATCTCTTTGGATACCAATGATTTGTAGCATTTGTTTCAGCAGCGGTATCTTTTATTTACTAACGAGACAGCAGATTGTGTTAGTTCACCTGGTCACCATACATATCATAAGCATTTTAGCCGAATATACAGCATTGCTTTTTGTCGAGGCCTTGAATTTATCCGTTTTTATTCACGGAAGTTTGATCATTATTCAAGTCGTATTTGTAGTTATCTTATATAAAAGACTTCTCCTTTATTATAAGAAAGATATTCGGTTTTCCATCCAATCCCGTATAGTCCTGACCGTAATTGTCTGCATCACTTTTGTTGTTTTTTATGCAATGGTTTTCGTACCTTTCGGAAATAAAGAGTTGGAAGTTTCAGTGGCGACGCTTCTTCTTTTGTTTTTTTATTTTTTCATTATGGTCGGACTCGTAAGCATCCTGTTGCATACAATCGGCAAGGAAAACCGCGCACATGAAAAAATGGTAGAACAGCAACAATTCGCGATGTATATGCAGGCATTAGAACAAGTGAATCGTGATATGCAGACGTTTCGACATGACTATGCGAACATCCTCCTGTCTTTACGCGGTTATATCGAACTCGAAGATATGGAAGGACTTCGCAACTACTTTCAGGAAGAAATCGTAAAGGTAGAGCAGCGCACTCTTTTTAAAAACCAGGTCTTCAGCCAACTTGATCGTTTACAGCTAGTAGAAATCAAAGGGATCATCGCAACGAAGATTTTATTAGCCGATGAACTTGGAATACCCTTCAATGTCGAGGTACCTGAGACGATTGAAGTTATATCCATCAACAAAATTCACTTATCTCGTATTTTAGGAATATTGATCGATAATGCAATTGAAGCATCTGCTTCTATGGAACAGCCCTGTATTAACTTGGCTTTCCTCACCGTCTCCAAAAAATCCGTGATTGTCATTGAAAATCGGTTTGCGGGCGATATAGAATTCGATCGATTATTTGAGGATGGGTATTCAACGAAAGGGAATGATAGAGGGAAAGGCTTGCCTGCTGTTAGAAGTATTTTATCAAGCTACCCGTCAATTATTTTCAACTCACGAACTGAAGATCAATGGATGATCCATGAAATTGTGATTGAGGGGGCAAATGAACATGCGAGTCATCATATGTGAAGATGAAATACGTCAGCAACAATTTTTACACAAAGAAATTATGAACTATGCCAGCTTTCATGAGCCGAGCATTGAAGTTGTTTTATGCACAAACACACCCGATGAGGTTTTCACTTACTTGGAGAGCAAAGAAGCGGATTGTTATTTCTTAGATATTGAGCTCAATCACCCATTATCCGGAATGGAGGTGGCTATGGAAATCCGCAGATTGGATCCTTTAGCCACAATCATCTTCATCACTTCACACGCTGACCAATTGAAGCTAACATTTACCTATAAGCTTGCTGCGCTTGATTTCATCGTGAAAGAGACACCTGATCAAATCGCTTCAGATGTACGGGAAGCATTGCAAGCTGCATTCACAAAATACAAACAGCTAGGTGAAATCGATCATCCAGCAATGATTCAAATTGCCATCGGCGAACGGATTAAAAACATCGCTATGCAAGATATTTATTTTATTGAAAGCTCCTCAATTCCGCATAAGCTCGCATTACACGAACGAAATGGGTACTACGAATTCTATGGCAAACTAGTAGACTTTGAGAATGTGGACCTATCATTTTTCCGTTGTCACAAAAGTTATCTGATCAATCTCCGACACGTTAAGGAAATCAATAGAAAAGATCGGATTGTGAAGATGACCAACGGGACTGAATGTATTATTTCATTTCGCCAGCTACGGGAATTGCAAAAAAGATTACTGGACTTGCCATCAACTGATCAGGAAATTTGGATGGATGAAAGGAAAAACCATGCCAATAATCGAACACGAGATTGTAATTAATGCACCCATCCATATTTGTTTTGACCTTGCCAGAAATGTAGACGTCCACACGGAAACAACAGCAAAGACGAAGGAAAGAGCTGTCGGAGGAGTGAGGACCGGACTAATGGAGAACGGTGATATAGTTACGTGGGAAGCCGTTCATTTGGGAATTAAACAAAGATTGACCGCGAAAATTATCGAGATGGATCGACCTTATCATTTCAAGGATATCATGGTGAAAGGTGCGTTCCATTCTTTTACACATACCCATGATTTTATTGAAAACGACACAGGAACGATTATGAAAGATACGTTTGAATATAGATCCCCTTTTGGGAGCATTGGAAAACTAGCCGATCGATTGTTTTTGGAAACATATATGAGGAAATTTATTGCAAACCGCGCAATTGAATTGAAAAAGATAGCAGAAGAATGTTAGACACATCAAAACGAATAAACCAGGCCATATTAAGAATGCAAAATGATATGGGAGGTTTTCGTAATGAAACAAGGCGCGCACAGCAATCTATATTCAAATCCGAAAACGCCGGGTAATCGACAAGAAGTAAAAGAAGAAATTTCAATGGAGTTGTCGGAACTTGGCAATTTGAAGCCGAAACAGGAGCCGATGACACCGAATAAGCGGCAGAAGTCGGAGAGGGATAAACACTATTGAAATAGATCGACGTTCCTGCGGGATGTCTTCTTCCCGCAGGATTTATTAGAAACTTATGCCGTTTGCACCCTGCATACATACACCATTGAAACGCTCTTCGCATTCAATTCATTCTCATCCCAATCGCCATACACATGCACAATTTCAAACCCATTTGCGGCTACTAAACGTTCCATTTCTTTTGGAAATGAATAACGGAGGGAAATGCCGTCCTCTTCCTCAGCGATTAACGAATCGTCTTGATAAATTCGTCGATGCGTTTGGCAATTCAATATCTGTGTCAAATGATCATACACATCACGATGACTCTCCATCACCTGATCGCCATTTTTATCGAGATATGTCTCCTCGTATTCATCAATAGCAGAAAGCTCCTTCAATACCGGATTCCGTGTATCAAAAATGAAAATGCCTCCATCTACTAAGTGCTCGCGTACAGAATGGAATAAAGCGTCTTGCGCTTCATTCGTTAAAAAATGTTGAAAGGAATTTCCTGTCATGAACGCTAGTGAACTTCTGACAGGAAGATTCAAGTTCGTGCAATCTTGCTGCATGAATTCAATCGTAACTTCCGCTTGTTCGGCTTTCCGCCGAGCCCTTGCCAACATGCCTTCATGCAAGTCTACTCCAACCATTTGGAATCCGCGCTGTGCCATTGGAATCGTCAATCTGCCTGTTCCGCAAGCCAGTTCCAATATGGGATGTTTCTGATCAGCCCATTTCAGAATGATGCCCAAGTCCTTCTGATACGTGTCATATAAATGATCGTACATTTCAGGATCGGCGTATTTCTCTAGGTTTTTTTCTAATATGTTTTGGTTCATTCAGTCATCACACTTCTTACTTTTTCAGGTATCATAACGACTTCTGTCTTTAAATCCACCGGTCGGAATGTTTCATCTATACATTCATCCCAGAACTCCAAATGTTTCTTATCTATCCAATGCTCGGATTGCTCTACTTCTTGTCCTCCTTCACCTTGGACTGAATACCAATATAAATACTCATCGCCGTTTAGGTCTTCTCTGAAAATAGTTTCAACATACATCTTTTCGCCCTCTAATGTTACGAGAACGTCTTTCATATGATCTTTCAAAAACGTTAGCCACTCATCAACCCGCTCAGATTTTCCTTTCTTCACGCGAAATCTTGTCAATTCTATATTCATCATTCAGTTCCCCCTAATATACTGCTAACCAGCAATTGATTCTTTACAGGATTGTCCCTTATAACTAACAACTTCCCCAAATAAGGTTGAAGGATCCCGTCCAACTCGTCTCGATCTCCTTCAAACTGCCTCGTCCATTTATACATATTGCGAAGCATTTGAAAATCCGGTTTATACGCACATTCCTCCACGCCGATCATTTGCTTCACATGTCTACTCAAATTCCGGAACTTCCGTTTCCATAAAGGCGGGTCCAGCCAAATGACAATATCGGCCATCTCCAAAAGGATGTGATAGGAAGGACGGTAAACACCTTCCGCAACCCAGCATCCCTTGGCATCCATTTCGTGAATGATTTGCACTTGCTCTTCAGGCGTCCGCTTGATCCGCTCACCATCCACGTTATGATAAACAACCGAGTCCAACTCAACAAAAGGCAAACCCATTTGCTTCGTCAATTCCTTCGCGTAAGTCGTTTTCCCGCTCGCAACGATACCCATAATGAAGATTTTCATTTTTCCTCAACCCCGTTTTTACTTCTTAGCCCATTCCATTGCTTCCCGTTCAATTTGAACCGCTAATTCGGCCTTTCCATTTATGTACGAGTCAATATCATAAGGGAATTTCTGTGCTAGCTTCTCTTTCAAATCCCCATATGCCTTCGCTTTCTCGGGATGTTTTCGCAGGAAGTCACGAAATGCAAGATGTCGATCGATTTCCGGAGAGCCATTCTCGTAAATATGGATATGATGCGTCCGCTCGTCTCCACCTTTTTGAAAATAACGGCGTCTCGCAATTCCATTCTCGCCCTTCGCTTCGTACCCAATTGCAGCCATTTTTCCGTCATACTGATTGACTTGTGTAATATCTTTCATGACAGGCATAATGTCGATAATAGGCTTTGCGGACAAACCTTGTATGGATGTGCTGCCGATATGGTGGATTTCGATTATTTCCGTGCCAAATATCTCCTTTAATATAGCCGCCTCCTCGTCAAAAGCAACGCTCCATCTTTCAGAAAAAGGTATTACTTCTACTTTCCGCATATCGTACCCCCTATCCAACACTTATTTACTCCACATCTCCTCATACTCCTTATAAGCAGCAGTCCAATGATACGGTTGAACATCGGACAGTTTTTTGAACATTAATTCCCGCCCAGGTAAAGTGACTGCCACCTTTACATTTGGCCCCCAATAGAATAGACGCTCCTGACATACACCACATGGGGACAGCACCTTGAACTCGGAGACTTCATCATCTCGGACGACGCATATGGAGTGCGTAACCCTTTTATTCAACTTATGCGCCTCCAAAATCGACCCCGTTTCCATGCACAATTCCGTAGATGCATTAATAACTTCCGGAGCAACACTTGTCAAAATCGTACCATCCTCCAGGCCCATAGCCGCTGCTCCGCCCCAGCCTGCAGGATATCGTTTCTTTATCAAATCAACAGCTGCATCATATAATGCTTTCTCAAAGCTCATAAAAATTCCACCCTTCCCTCACGGAAAAAGGGCTAACAGAATGCATAATTGTTAGCCCCACCACTGTCTCTTACTTATTTTTCCGAAGCATGCATCATTTTCTTGATTAATCGAATTTGCCCACGGTGATTCAATTCATCCTCAAATACGTGAAACCATTTGAAGTAATTATTTGTAGGCTTCCCATACCAAAATGGGGATTGTTCGAATAGCCATGAATCAGGCAATGTCTCGAATGTATCGATTGTCTTTTTCCTCGTTTGTTCCAACTCTTCAAGGTAATATTCAATTGGATTCCCTTTGATTTGTTCCCTTGCAGCATCTCCAAGTTCCAGTGCTGGGTTCAACAGTTGGATATCCTCATCCGTGAAATCCCGGTTTTCAAATGAATCGATTTGATAGGCTTTTTCAACTGATACCATATGGGCGAGCAGCATGCCGATGGAATTGGCTTCGTCGTTAAAGAGGAAATCCAATTGTTCCACTGTTAGATCTCTCACTTCAGCCAATGTTGTCTCCCTTGTATATTCCATCATGGATGCCAATTTGCTAAACTCCAAACCCAGACCATCTTTTTGGTCGATTACGTATAATCCTTGATTTTCTAATTTTGTCATTTCACTCTTCCTCCTAGGATTGCGAGAACAAAATGTCAGGATAAAGAGTCCATTACCAGCCTCCGGCGGATGAAAAAAAGACTACCGATTTACGATAGTCTTCGATGAAGTAGTCATATTTCATCGCCAAAGGAAGGTACATAATTGGACATCGTGAATCTTATTGTTCTCTTATGAATTTTAAACCGACTCATGATATCACCTTCCTTTTTGCACGAATTTCCCAACTACTTGCATTCTACTAGACATTCCGACAATAGTAAATGGATTTTTCGAAATTTAATTTATTTCAAATCCCCTTCAAATAATTAATCTTCTTAAGGTCTTTGAAGTTATTTTTTTCTGCCCTATAACTATCTTTAGAGGAAGCTTGGTAAACTGCCGAGTATTGTTCGGGCGAAAGTAAATAATACTCTATGCCGTCAGTGGAATATACTTCAAGCTCGTTTAATTGGATCCCTGCGAAATCCGGGAGCGTATCGATAATGCCAAACTCAACTGAAAGATTACCCTTTGCAAATTCATGTTCATGTAGGTCAATTAATTCATAGCCAAGGTGCCCCATAATCGACATAATTCCTCTCCAATTATGCAATGCTGTCTCCGCAGGAGCTTCCCATCCCCTGCTATCTCCAGGGACATGAATATCGAGATCCCCAGCATCCCAATTTCTATTCGTGACAATTTCAAAACCAACCGATCCCATTAATAAAGGAATAATATTGATAGCATTTAATTCCTTTGCAATTTGTAAAAACACATTGAACTTTTCATTAGAACGCATCCTCATACTCCTTCAATTTCTGTTTCCAATACTCCCACGCCTTCAAATACTCCGCCAAATCATGCGGATGCACTTTCTTACAAATGCCAATGCGCGTATATAACTGAAAAACAACTTCATCGACTAAACGCGCTGTGTCCATCTCCACATTCTTCAATAAGGCAAATGAACCGAGCAATGTCTCCATATCTAAATCATCCGGCGACGAACAAAATGCATATGTAAAGTCATAGATCACCGGACCTACCATTGGATCGGGATCAATGACACCGACAAGTTGATCCTGATGAAACACAAAGTTATGTACGCCTGTATCGCCATGGAGAAGATATTTATCGGTTTGTCGTCCATTCTCCGCAAGACGCTCGACAATCTGTTTCATTCGTACATAATCCTTATGCGGCAACAAATCCCCGACATTGTCATAAGCATAGTCCAAGCTTATTCTGTTGAACTCAATCCAGTTTTGCCGAGGCGTTCCCCCTAATCGACCCCATGGCGCTTGCGAATCATATTTTTTGTACTGAGTAAACAGACCTTCAACGAGAAGCTTCATCCAAACCGCTTTAGTACCACGATTGACGTGAGTTGTTCCTTCAAAATATTCATAGAGAAAAAATCTCTTCTCCGGATCCACATAATAAACTTCAGGCAACAGCTCAATGTCTTTATATGTTTTGAAAAATTGTTCGACGACGTCAATATCTGCCGAGTGATCGTATTTTAAAATACTAGAAGACTTTTCACTTTTTACTACATACACCTGTCCATCGGTCGTTCCACTTGTCAGTTGCTTGATTTCGGCTTGGCTTCCAATAAGCCCTTTATTTTGCAAATCAATAATCGTTTGATTCATATGAAATCCCTTCCCTTTCAATTATAAATTCTCTATACGTTTGGCAAAGTCCTTTAATTTAAATGCAGGAGAAGATAGCTTCATTGTCGAATGTATATTCCCATACAGATTGCTGGAGGGATGAATATGCGAAATGAATCACTCGTATTGAATAAAAAAAGTTGGGATGAGGTGGCACCACGGTTTTTCGGGCGGAATCCGCTGCCTGAATATGGACCGCTTGCGCCTCAAGAAGAGGATTTGAATTTACTTGGCGATGTGGCTGGCATGAAGGTTTTGGATATTGGCTGCGGAAGCGGACATTCTTTGCAGTATATGGATGCTCGGGATGCAGCGGAACTATGGGGAATTGATCTTTCAAAGACTCAGATTGAAACGGCGAAGGAGTTGTTGAAGGAGAGCAAAGCGCCTGTTCATTTATTTGAATCGCCGATGGAGGAAAACCCCGGACTGCCACTAGCATATTTTGATATTGTCTATTCCATCTATGCTTTGGGCTGGACGGCCGATTTGCGTAAAACCATCACAAATGTGCACGACTATTTGAAACCAGGCGGCATTTTTATTTTCAGTTGGGAGCATCCATTGCACAGCCGTGCAAGCTTGGTAGGTGAAGAGCTTCATTTCAATAAATCGTATCATGAAGAAGGTGCTTATGATCATGAGGCTTGGCATGCGCCCGCAATTATGCAGCAGTACAAAGTGAGTACATATATCAATACATTGATCGAAGGTGGATTCGATATCGAGAAGGTCATCGAGGAAGTGTCGTTGACGGAAAAAGATGAGGAAAGGCATGCGAATCGGTGGTATTCATTTGAGAAAGCTAAGATGATGCCGACTACGTTGATTATCAAGTCCAGAAAAAAGAGTAATCGGGTTTCCACATGACCGTTGCCAAAATTATTTGAACTAATCCACCTTTTTAATTGAGAATTGTTATCACTTACTGTATAGTAACTAGTAACGATAAGTTAGGGGGATAATTATGCAAATCTATTGGACGAAAATAAATAAGATTATTGAAGAAACGCCTGAGGTTAAAACGTATATGCTCGAATGCCCAGAAGGTCTTACTTGGGAAGAAGGCGCACACATCCACTTGGCTTTGGAAGGTTTTAATGCCGGTGAAAAACCAAACCGCAGTCTGATTCGCCATATGTCCATCTCCACTTTACCGCAATCAAATTCAATCGGCATTACAACGCGCATCAAAGAACAGTGTTCCGAATTTAAATCTACTCTAAGGAATCACAAAATCGGCGATGAGGTTGCAGTATTCAAAATCCATTCGAATGTACCGCTAAAAAGAGAAGATAAAAATGTTTACTTATTATCTTCAGGTGTTGGCCTGGCAACGTTCAGACCGCTTGTCTTAGATTATTTTGACCGTGCTGACAACGTCAATCAGATTCATTCTTTGAACATCGATTCATCGAGGGATTTCTTATTCCCTGATGTTTTTGAATCTACTCCAGACAAAAAGTTCACAGCACAGTTCGTCGATAACCGCAAAGACTACTACGAAGAAGTGAAAAATCTTGCCGCAGATAAAGATGGACTCTTCTATATTGTCGGCAGTGACGAATTCCTCGTGCAAAACATTGAAGTATTGCGCGAACAGGGCATTAAGCCCGAACAAATCATGCTTGATAAGCGTGAAGGACAACTGCCTGAGTTTTTGTCCTTTGAATTGTCGATTTAAGCAGCATTCCACGATTAAAATATTTGATTCGCAAGCACATTCCATAACACGGATTTGTGCTTTTTATATTTTTCGAAGGATTATTATTAGTAATCCGGGCAAAAATTCCTTAAGAGGGGTTGGTGTGGGAATACGGATTTCTCCGACTCCATTGATTCACGATAAGCATCCTTACAGTGGAAGAAAGTTTTTCATGAATTCTCTACACTATATATAGTGCATGCATTTTCCCCTTGAATTTCTTTCACAGAATCAGCAAGCCGCGCTAACATGTCAGGCGTATCTATATCTGACACCTCTTGATGAATTCCAAGCAAGTATTGCAAGCCATTTTTATCAAAAACATAAAAATGAAAATCATGGAATTCAAAGTAGATGCCTTTGCCGCCATATTGAAGCGCATACTCTTTGCCATCGAATGTAATTTTATTATGCACTGGCCGAATATCAATTTTAAAGATGTTTTTTCGATGGTCTTTATTCACAAATCTAATACTAAGATTATCATTCATCCTGTGACGTTTATCCTCAAAAAAACTCCCGAATTGGTGAGTGAAAGATATCGGTGGCACCATTTCGGGTAACTCCACTTTGCACTCAAAATGGGCTTCAAATTCTTTCACTGCTACTTCTACGGATTTGTATCCTACTTCTTCATAGCCTTCCTCAAAAGATGGGGGTAAATCTTGCTCGGCCGCGTGGAGTCCTATGTTCGATAAAAACATAACGATCACAGGTATAAAAAGATAAAGTTTCTTAGTCATTGTATCAGTACCTCCTCTATCAGATTAGGGTTGCTAATCGAAGGAAAAGTATACAATTAAAAAAGCATCCTAATTCGGATGCCTTTCCTGTTGAAGTAGCCAATTCACCGCGTCCAACAAATTTCCAGCAATATAATCCGGCTCAATGTCAGCCCATTTATGTCGATATTGTGTTAGAGAACTTTCGCCCCAACCAGTCTGAACAAGAATTTTCATGGCACCGACCGCATGCGCCGCCAACATATCAGTTGCTCCGACATCACCGATGAAAGCCGTTTTCGTTAGATCTAATCCATATTTTTCCGCAGCTTCATGAAGCATTCCTGGGCTCGGTTTTTGGCATTCACATCCTTCTGTTGAGCCGTGAGGACATATAAAGGCGTCATCAAAACCAAACGCCTGGAATTCATTAATGAAATCTTCAATCGTCGCCTCATCCCTGCTGATTCGGTGCTGATTTGTGCAGGCGAAGGTCTTGATTCCTTTTTCTTTCAAGAGATCAAGAGCCTCTTTACTAAAAGGATAGGGCGTGAAGTCTTTTGGGTGAATGAAGTGCCCAGTTCCCCCTATCGTTCCATCGCGGTCGATGAAAACTGCTTGTAGCTTATTATTCATACAGATCCCCCCTTCCCGCCTACTTCGCCGCAACTTCAGCCAATACCTCCCGTGCAAAATGGTAAATGGACGAATGTGGCATATTGTGCATTCGTTCCACTGTGGATCTTGCAAGTTCCTCTGCCTTTTTGGGATTGCCCAAGTGATAGTGGCAAAGTGCTTCATAGCTGTTCGATAAGACTCGCAATGCAACGTCTATTGGATTTAGTTGGATACGTTCAGGAAGGACAATCGGATTATCTTCAAATAATAAAAGTGCCTCCTCATATCGTTCCAATCTCGTTAATACCCTTGCCAGTAAACTTTTGGGAAGTGTATTAAACTCAGCCTTAACCTCTTTTGGATATGCCTCGGAAGCTTCTATTTTTCCAATCAACTTTTCAGCTATCGCAAGCGCTTTTAAATAGTCCTTTTTATAAAATTCCTCCCTGAACACCTGATTCAGCTCATAATCAAACGATAGGCCCTCATGCTTGATCAACTTAACAAATAACGAACATTCTTCAACATACTCCTGCGCTTTCTCCGGCTGTTGACTGTCGTAATATAGAAAGGCTCTTGCATTCAGCAAATTATAATACTGATCCATCACCAACTGTTCACGTGCAAAATGGATCGCTTCATCTAACTGCTTATGCGCTTCTTCATAACGGCCTAATGATTCCAGTGCAAATGTTTTTGTCCCTAACAACTGGATATACATTGATTTCGTTTCGAGACTATCCATCACTGTCAATTCTTCCAGTGCCTGGTCAATAATTTCCACGGTGCCATAGTAATCGGCCATGTCAAACTGGATTTCGGATAAAAAGCCCTGACATTCGATGACCCGCCAATCCATCTGCAGATCGCGATATAAATTAATCGCTTCCCCAATGAATGGCTCCCAATCGTTCTCCTCTATGTCCTTATATTGGTCAATCGCTACTACATACAAGTGATAAAGGATTCTTGCATAGAGTTCATACATCCGCGCAGCCTCATAGCCAGTGGGATTCTTCTCTAAGATTGGTTTGAGCAAAGCGGCCGCTTCTATTGTCGGCTGAATCTCCGGTTGTTGCCATAGCCCGAGCGCCTGTTTTAGTATACTCTTCATCTTTTCACGCGGCACTTCCTCTACCAGTTCGGAAATATCTACGTTCAACTGACGGGCGATATGTTGCAGTCTTTCGATGGATGGCTGCGTTTTTCCATTTTCAATCAAACTGATCATCCCTCTTGAGACATGCTCATTCGCTACATCCGAGATGGTCATATTTTTAGCGGTGCGTATTCGTTTAATGTTTTCTCCAACGTGGGTCAATTGACTTCACCCTTTACCGTTTATTATTCCTTTAATCATAACATCGTTTAATAATCAAAACAATTTTGTTTAATATATTGAACTTCATTTTATTTCGTGTTATGTTCAATATATTAAACAAGGGGAGTTGGGGGATTTGATTAAGAGAAATATGTCGTTGATTGTGACGAACCAGTTTTTAACGGTGCTTGCGGATAGTATTTTCACCATATCCATCATGTGGTATATGTACGAAATTACGGGGTCGCCGCTTTCTTCAGCGCTTATTACAGCTGTCGGATCATTGAGCAGTGTCTTTATCGCGCCGTTCATTGGGGTATTGGTCGACCGACGGGAACCGAAATCCTCCATGCAAATCGGCTATTTGGCAATGGTGATTGTCGGGGTGTTTTTGGCATTGGCCTATCTGTTTTGGCTTGATGGGGTTGCTTTTGCAATTTACGTGGCGCTTATCATTCATGATATTTGCATGACGTTCATCGGACCGGCTAAAAATAAGCTGTTGCCGCGGATTGTCGGGGTTCATCGAATCGTGAAAGTGAATGGGTATATTTCTTCGACAAGCAGTACTGCCAGCCTGATCGGGCAGGCAATTAGTGGAGTTTTGATTAGTATCATGGGGTTTGTCGGGGTAATGCTTTTCCATTCGGGGGTGTATGTTGTTGCAAGCATCCTTTTAATTTTTGTCATTAATATCGCTGCACCAAAGGAAGAGGGCGAACAAATCGATACGTCTGAAAAGAAGAAGACATCCATGTTCAGTGAAATGAAAGAGGGATGGGCCGTTTTGCTGAAGAATCGGGCTATCTTCAAATTGACTTTATTAGGCTCCGCCATGAATGCGACAACGATTGCCGGGGCATTGGCGGTCGTATTGATAACAGATCATTATGGCGGGAATGCTTTTCAGTTTGGACTTTTCGGGGCATTTGCAGCGGTCAGCAGCATTTTGATCGGACTTATTGCGGATAAAGCTACATCTTTTGCAAAACCTGCCATTGTCATGTTTTTGACAGTGTCTGTGAGTGGAATTGCTTTCATGTCAATGGGACTCACAACCGCTATCTACTTGGGTATCCTCTTTTTTGTCATCATGAATGTATTGATGACGGTGTATGGAATCCTATATAGCGCGTTGCTTATCATTTTAGTAGAAGACAAATTCCGTGGGCGCGTATTTACATTGAACAGTGCAATTGCCTCCTTCCTCATGCCTGGTTTCGCCATAGCGGGCGGCTTTATTGCGGAGTGGGGAATCCCAGTCAATTATTTATTTGTAGGTGCTGGTATTTGGGTGCTGCTGCTCTCGTTTTATATATTGTTGGATCCGGATATACGGGGAATTGAGAAGGTTTCTGGGGAATAAAATATAAAGTGGGTGGCGGAGGTGGAAATTGGTTATCACCACTTAAACAAGGGTTATCACCACTCAGCAACACTTTATCACCACTTAAACAGTGTTTACCACCGTTGCTTGGCTCTTTACCACCGATTCGCACAGGTTTACCACCGTTGCTCAGCACTTTACCACCGATTCACTCGAATTCCTCAAGAAAAGTAATCCATAAAAAATGCCCACTCGGCAAAGTGGGCATCCTGTTTTTATTATGCTTCAGCGATTGCGATTCCAGCGCTTGCAGTACCGGTTATGGCTGCAGCCAATGTTGTTCCTTCTAATGAGAAGACCATCATTAAACGATCACCTGCACTTACTGGTACCGGTGCTGTGACAGCTGATCCGGATAAAGTTGTTCCTACTGCCAGTAAAGTTGAAATCTCAGGTGTCAAATCTACAAATGCGTCTGTCGGGCTGAATGTATCGCTTCCGGCAGGAGCTCGATAAATTTGTGCTCGTACCGTTCCCGTTGTGGCGATTGCCAATGCGACTGTAATTGTAAATGTAGCAGAAATCGATGTGATCGAACCGGTTCGAGGCACTGTAAAGGCTTCATTCAATAGTGCGCCGACAGTCGGCAGTACAATAACACCACCTACAAGAGCACCTGGTACGGCTGTTCCAAAACCAATATAAAATGGAGTTTCGACTACCCCTCCGACTAGCGAAGTCAATGCGACGGGAACTGCACCTGACGCAAACGGAATGATAGAGCCTTGGGCAGTTGCAGCCGGCAGACAATATTGATCAATTGCACGAATTGGACCTAATGTTTGGCATCTGTTTTGGAAGGTACCGTTGTTTCCACAACAACCTGCGACCCGTCCTCCACATCCGCCTCCTTGAAAACAAACCATAGTAACACCTCCCTTCTTCGTTATATTATTCATGTGATTTTCCAAAGGACGGGCTATCAACACCCGGTGGTTCGTCTATAAAATTCCGAACGTAATAAAACCCTCCATATTGACGGAGGGCTTCAACTATTTCTTTTTAAATTTTTTCCATAAAGAAGAGGCTGGGGTTTCCGGTTCCACATTATACCGCTCGAAATTTACAGTTTCGAGAGGAGGAGCGTCTTCTCTGGGATACGGCGGTTCCATTTCACGTTTAGCAGCTATTTCTGACAGGGCTTGCGGCTTCTCACCACTTGAAACCCTTTCTTTCTGAACGTTTGGTGAATCCCTCCACTCCGGATCTACTTGATGCGAAAGACGAGCATCGTGCCGAGGGACCGGACGGGTTGGGGATTCATTTGATTGTATAACGCCCTGTTGTTGGGCTATTTGCTGTAGTTGTCTAAAGGATGGGACAGGAGAATGGCTTTGAGTTCGTTTTGTTGGAGTTTGATGATGAGGTATAGATTCATTTGGGGCAATGTGTTCCGGTTTTGCATCAACATGGGGTAAACCCTCTGTTTTCTTAGGAGACGGTTTGGTAAGAACTTCTCCAAATAATTTTTCCAGGAGTTGAATCTTTTCCTTCAACTGATCCATACTTTTCTCAAGTTGCAACAATCTTTTTTTCGTATGGATATCTGCTACAGAACGTTCAGCCTTCAATGCTGCAAGTCCAATACGATACATTTCAATCTTCTGTCCTAACTTCTCCAATTCCACCTCGTAATTAGATTTTTCCATTGTATCACCTCTTTAATCTCTAATTCCCTTCTACTATCCTATTTGGAAACCACATGTTCTGTTACATATGGACAGCTTGCCCACCTTAATTTGATCTCTTGAAAAATTTATAAGGCAAGCCTTCTCTTTGCCTACAAAACACTTTTGCGTGTACATATGATACGAATGCAAGACCAAATAAAATATGGAGGTGACAGCTACTATGCAAGAGAATTTCCAAATCCCAGAGCAGGAATTGATTTGTATTAATGTTGATAAAGTATACGACTGGGTCATGAAAGAGAATACGTTTGACTATTTCCCGACAACCCCAGTTGCATTTCCTGGAGTTACTGCAACAACAAGCTTAGCAGGCGCCATGGTAACGTGTGAAGTAACACCGGCAACTGCAAATCCTGTTGTCATTTTACGGCGTGAAAACCGTCAATTTACAGTTGATGGCAACGTCGTTTGCCTACAACAACTAACCATCCAGAAAAACTTTACCGTTGTACTCGTTCTTACATTGCCTACTGGTGTTATTTTACGAAGCAGTCCGATTGCAGTTTCGCGATCCGAACAAGTAATTCTATGTGCACCGGAAGGGACAGACGTCACTGTGACATTCACAGAGTTGGATTGTTTAATTAGTTCTCCGGGTACATTTGTACCAGGTGCCGGTGTCGTAACATTTACAGGTTTAGTCGTAACAGTCATGACATGCCAAAGCATCCAATCCACATACCCTGTTACAGTTGAATTCCTAGCAGATTTCTGTTCGCCGCGTGCTGACTTGGCAATTGGATCATGTCCACTTCCAGCAAGGCCGGCACAGTGCCCTGCCGTTTATCCAGACTAACGCTTGCATTTAAATTTGTACTATGTGTACAAGTAGGCACATACGATTAAAGAGAGGGCCCTCCCTCTCTTTATTCATTTGTAAGGAGGTTTGATAGATGAATGCAATAGGAAGCGATGTCGAGAGGAAATTGATGGAGCTCCAGCAATCGACCCAATTCTATTTGAATGAGTTGAAAGAGGCAGTATCACGGCAAGTTTATCATTATGAGTGCATCAGTTATTTTACATATGCCTTAGATCTATCACATGAACAGACGAAAGAAAGCCTTTGCCTTGGTTCCTTCCATATCATTAATCTCGGGAATCGACCAATCACAAACCCTTTCATCACTATTACACTTTCGGAAGAGGCTCCGTTTACCTTCCACGGAAAATTCACAAGCAACCGCAACGCCCTTTCCCCTAGTCTGACGAATGGCTGGGAGCGCATGAATGACCGTTCCAACCGTTTCGAATTCCAGTTAAAGCCGATTGGCATCACAACCATTCCGCCGGGTGAAATGATTTCATTTTCCAATTTCCAGTTAAGCTGGCATCCGCAGATATCCTATTCAGGCAGCATGACAGGTACACTTTTTAGCGACCAGCATCCTGACGGCATGGCAGCATTGAATTCCATCAATATTAACGGAACTTCTGGGTCAAAGGAGGAAGAATAACATGGATACAAATCAAATTCTCCATCAATTCATCGCCAAATTAACAGAAGATCTGACTGTCGATAAGGGAAAGACCGATTCCAAAAGCTTCGTCTTTCTTGACTCAAAAACGATAAACTTATTGCTCCTATACATTCTTATGAACAAAGAGCTGCAACTGACAAGGTTAACAAGCCGAAACGTCCAACCCACGGAGCAAAAGAAAATCGTGGAAGAGATTGAACAAATGATAAAAGAGAATAAACAATCCTTTGAAGAAATATTGAAAGAATTGAATACTAATTAGATCGAAAAAGGAGGCCGGTGCATGAATCATGCTGATATCAAAAGCAATGATCCATTCCAATTGAAGCAGACAATCATTTATTTGCAAGCCGAGCTGAATAAATATAAAAGCAAAAAACGGCAATCCTCCTCTTCTCTCATTGATGAACTCCATATGGAAAATGAAAAATTGACCACTGACTACAAGCAACTTCTATATAAAAGCAAAAAACACGAAAAGCGTATTAGTTTATATGAACGACAAATACAGTCCTTGCATGTCCAACGAAAGGAATCTCTCTCTGAATTGAATCATTTTCAACGTACAGAACAGGATTTACGTATAACGAATAAGGAGTTATTTAATGCTTTATCCAATAATGACCTTTCTAAAATAATTCATGCCATCGAGAATATTGAGGGTAAAGTGGACACCCTCCTCCATCGCAATGTCGATCATTCTCAGCTTTCCCTCGCCGAGGAAAAGCTGAAACGTTTACAGTATGAATTGGATATGTCCGAAAAAGTGAATGCGGCGCTCTACGAACTTATCGTTATTTTAGAGGATTATATCCAACAAATGGAGAAGGAAGCAGACGCACAGAGAGTACTGGTGACGTATTTGAACGGACGAATTGACACACTTACTTCTGAACAGGAATACTAACAAGCCATATGAAAGGCAATGCACACAGCCCCCGCCATGTGCATTGCCTTTTCAATCTATCAATTATAAACAGGCTGATCCTGTAAGCGCAGCTTGAAATCCAAATGGGCAGTGTAGTATTCCTTATCCAATCCTTTGTCCGCTCCATCATGCTTTTCCAACTTTGTAATAAGCGTTCCTCGCACACCGTTTGCGACGTCATTGTCCAAGTACGGATTTCCTTCGAAGAAGACTTGGGAAATGAGTTTGTCGCCATTTTGCGGCTTGAACAAGAAGTGCAAATGCGCTGGTCGGATCGGATGAGAGTCGATCCACTCGAGGAATTTACCTGTCGGACCGTTTGTCGGGATGGAATAATCGCCCGGGACGACCGTTTTCACTTCGAAGTTGCCATTTTCATCTGTGAATAGTACCGCGCGGAAAATTCCTTCAGGAAGTTCTTCTGCAAATCCGGAATACTCCCCACTCGCATCCGCTTGCCACATATCCACTTTTGTATTGGCCAATGGGTTGCCGTCCACGTCGGTGACAGTTCCCGTGAAGTATAATATGTCTCCTTGCTCATCATCACGCATCGGCAGGACGCCAGGATTTTTAATTTCAACCGCGTTTTCCAGGTAATAAGGTCCCAAAATCGTCGGCTCTGTTCCTTTCACGTTTTTGTACATTTCCTGTAGCGCATGCGTTTCAAAAAACACATCCATGAATAAAGGGATTTCCCCTGCTTTGCCTAGCGCGTCCATCCAGTCGACAAGTGCATGGTAATCATTATGACCCAGTTCATGCTCACGGATTACTTCTTTAAATTTAACGACCATTGCATTATAAACATCCACTACTTTTTGATTCATTTCCTCATCCCCCTATATTTTCAATAATTGTTGAAATGCCCATTCCGCCCGCAATGCATAATGTCGCCAACCCGTATCTCTTTCCCGTCCGTTCCAGTTCATGAATTAACTTCGTCAGTAGAATTGCCCCTGTCGCTCCGATCGGATGCCCAAGTGCAATCGCTCCGCCGTTCGGGTTTACTTTGTCAATTGCTAGACCGAGTTCCTGGATGACAGCAAGTGCCTGGGCGGAAAAGGCTTCATTCAATTCCACTACATCCAAGTCGGCAAGCTGTAAGCCGGCAAGCGCTAAGGCTTTCCTTGTCGAATGAACCGGACCGATTCCCATTCGATTCGGCGGAACACCGGAAGTTGCCTGCGCGACGATCCTCGCTTTCGGACGGATACCTAATCGTAACGCATCTGCCTCTGAAGCGAGCAGGAGCGCAGACGCACCGTCATTCCGACCGCTGGAATTTCCCGCTGTGACCGTTCCATCAGTCTTGAAAACCGGCCGCAATAGACCCAACATTTCAAGACTCGTTTCCCTGGGATGTTCATCCACCCGGAACTCGGTTGTCCGCTTTTTCTCAATGACTTCAAAAGGAGCAATCTCCCTTTCAAACAGCCCTTTCGCAATCGCCTTCGCTGCATTCAACTGACTGCGCAAAGCAAACTCATCCTGCTCGGTCCTGGAGATCTGATAAGCTTCCGCCAAATTCTCCGCCGTCATGCCCATCGTCAACTGTCCATACGCTTCAACCGGCTGCGAACCGGGCTGGCTTTCGGTGTTCGGATCAAGCAACAACCCGTTTCCAGCTCCATATCCAAATCGGGCATGCCGTATATAATACGGCGCTGTCGACATCGATTCCATACCGCCAGCTATGATCAGCTGGCCTTCGCCGCTCCGGATTTGCTGAGCAGCTGAATGGATCGCCTGGCTGCCCGACCCGCATTGCCGCTGGACTGTATAACCCGGAACGTATTCAGGGAGCCCGGCCCGGAGCAATGCCACCCTCGCGGAATTCGAGGCATCTGCGGTCTGCTTCGCCTGTCCCATGATCACTTCATCGACATGATCGCCTGTTACTCCAGAACGATGCAAAACCTCCCGAATGGCAGCTGCCCCAAGGAAATCCGCCGGGACACCTGCAAGCGTTCCACCAATTCGCCCGATCGCTGTCCGTACTGCTTCCAAGATGACAACACTCGTCAAGCAACCACCTCCTTGCTACAATTCCCTTGTATAATGAAAGACTTTCTCCTTGTCCATTTCCATCCCGAACCCCGGACCACGAGGGACAATCATTTGAAAATCCTCATACACAATGGAATTCAATGTAATCGTATCTGTGAATAAAAGCGGCCCGAAAAGTTCCGTTCCATAGGTCATTTCCGGAATTGTTGAATAAAGTTGCGCAGAAATTGCAGTACCTAATGAAGACTCGATCATCGTCCCTCCATATAAGGAGATTCCCGCTGCTTCCGCGATGGCTGCAACTTTCTTCGTTGCAGTGAGTCCGCCTACTTGTGCCGGTTTGACAGAAAACACATTCCCCGCTCGAATCTTCGCCACCTGATAGGAATCCTTTACCGAACATAGCGATTCATCCGCCATGATCGGCACTTTGAACTTGGATGTCAGGCGGGCCATCGCTTCTTTATTCCAAGCGGGAAGTGGTTGTTCAATCAAATCGATTCCGCCGTCTTCCAATGCTTCGATGCAATAAAGGGCAGTCGTTTCATCCCATGCTTGATTGACATCGACACGGACACTTGCGGCATCGCCGACGGCTTCTTTAATGGCAAGCACATGAGAAACATTGCGCTTCGGATCACCTATGCCAATTTTCAGCTTAAAAATATTATGCCGTTTCGCCTTCAAGCATTCCCGCGCCTCTTCGATGTCTCTTTTTGTATCACCGCTTGCAAGCGTCCAGGCGACGGGCAAGGAAGCATGAATTTGACCGCCGAATAATTCATATGCGGGAACGCCTTTTGCCTTCGCTGCCAAATCGATAATTGCCGTTTCAACTGCCGCCTTGGCAAACGTATTCCTGACGACTTGCCGATTGACTTTCGTTGAAATGGCATCAAAATGAATTGCATCTTCTCCGATGACTAGCGGTTTTATATACTTTTCGATGTTTACTTTAATCGCCTCAGGCGTCTCTTCTGAATAAGAAGCACCCCCGATTGTCGCAACCTCTCCCCAACCTTCAAGCCCATCGCCCCCGGCAACTCGAACGAGGACTATCGTTTGCATGACAATCGTATGCATCGCTAACTGATGTGGTCTGATTGTCGGAAGGTCAACAATGAATACATCAAGTGACTGGATGTTCATCCAACAGCCCTCCAACTATGAAATGAGCTTCGGTACGCCTACGTACTTCTTCGAGCGTCACCTCTGGCATGAGCTCCTTCAAAATTAGCCGCTCCTCCACGACATCAAACACCGCAAGATCGGTAATGACCATATCCACGCTGCGTGTCGAAGTGATTGGAAACGTGCATTCCTTCAGCAGTTTGCTCTTGCCATCCTTCGTTGTATGGGTCGTCGTCACAATGACTTTTTTCGCACCTACGAGCAGATCCATCGCTCCGCCAACGCCAATAATATTTCTTCCCGGAATGGCCCAATTGGCAATACGACCATTTTCGTCTACTTGAAGGACACCGAGTATCGCAACATCGACGTGACCGCCGCGAATCATCCCGAACGATTCAGCACTGTTGAAAAACGCAGCGCCAGCCTTTTCCCCTACAGGCAATTTCCCTGCATTCACCAAGTTCGGATCGACTTCACCTACTTCTGTCACGCCGAGCAAGCCATTCTCTGTATGGAAATGAACAACGTCATCCTCGATATAGTTCGCAACGAGTGTCGGGATGCCAATGCCAAGATTCACGACGCAAGGACCTTGAAGTTCGGCTGCCGCTCTCTTCGCAATCATTTCATGCACGATTGACAACACCTTCCTTCGTCAAGACTTTCTTCGCGACAAGCAATCGATCTACGAATAATTGCGGCGTTACAATCTCTTCAGGCGAAAGTTCGCCAGGCGCTACGATTTCATCCACTTCAGCGATAACGAGATTCGCAGCTGTCGCCATAAGCGGATTGAAATTCCGGGCGGTCTTGTAATAGATGAGGTTTCCAAGCGTATCCGCCTTATGCGCGCGGATGATTGCAACATCGGCACGCAACGCCTTTTCAAGCAGATAAGGGACACCGTCAATTTGCCGTTCCTCTTTCCCTTTCGCAAGCTCCGTACCGACACCTGTCTTCGTATAAAATCCCCCAATCCCTGCCCCGCCAGCCCGTATCGCCTCTGCAAGCGTCCCTTGGGGCAGTAGTTGGAGGTCGATTTCACCCTGCTTGAACGCTTCCCCGACTTCACGATTGCTTGTAAAATATGATCCGATCGCTTTCCGGATTTTCTGCTGGCGAAGGAGGATGCCAAGTCCCTCCCCCGCCTCGCCAAGATTATTGCTGACAATGGTCAAGCCTCCAACATCTTTTCGGGTGAGCCCGTCGATTAACGTTAGCGGCGCACCGATGAGGCCGAATCCTCCAACCATGATTGTCTGCCCACTTTTCACATCGGATAATGCGTCCTGTACCCATTCATGGATGACCGCCATTCAAACACCTCTATCCTGCAATGAGTCGCTCGCTTCGAACCAAGCCGGGATGCCGGCCGTCAGAAGGCAAATGAGACCCACTTCAGCCAGTTCCTCGTCGGATGCGCCATTCTCCCTCGCGAGCTCCATCCATACACCGGCCTCGCTTCCTTGAAGTTCGGTACTATAAACGCCAACCATCAACATGGCTTTCATCTTCGCACTGACAGCACCATGGTCTAACAGCAACTGATTTCGCCTTGCTTCCGTCGCATTCAATAACTCCATCAAATAGCCCCCATCATTTTCCTCCGTGATGGATAGCAAGTAGCGTAGAAGTTCGTCCATGGAGGCGTTGTCCGGGATTTGTTCATCCGGCAACCCTTTTAAGGACAAGGCATATCGAACCGATTCCATGCCAGTCCGGACAGCTTCCACTCCTCCATACAAATAAGGGACGAGTAAGTACTCCGCCAGTTCAGGTAAAGTGGCTTCGCCATCAATGGCGCCTTTCGTATGGTAGACCATACTTCGTTCGTATCTTCTTGCCGCATTGATCCCAACGAGGAGAAGGTCTTTTTCCTTTGTGGATAAATAGCCTTCCTGCATAATCGCGCTGCGCAAATTCGTGTAATGGTCAAGCGCCTCCGAGCGGTATGCATACATTTTGCCAACCCATCCGGGCACTGTTCCGTACACTTCCTTGAAATAAACCAATCCTTCACTCAAGAATATCCACTCCATTCAAGAACTGTCGGATTGCAGCTAAAATATCGCTTTGCCTTTCAAAAACCATCGTGTAATGATTGCTTTCCGAATTATACGTCGTCAAATTCGAAGTGTATTTTTTCGTCTTTTCGTAATCCGGCTCTGTGAAAAACGGTGGGAAAGGTCCAATCTCCCCATTTGCCTGAATCAATAAAGTCGGGCAAGTTATTTTCCCCATCACGTCTTTCGGATTGAATGAAACGAAACTCCCAAAATCCTCTTCGATTTTCTCACCTGACGATTTATGCACCCAACCGTCATTCACTTGTTGGATCTCATACTCTACAATTTCCTGCACTGCCTTCGTCCATTTGATGCCTAATCGCTCATAAAGCTGCCGCAACTCTTTCACATACGCTTGCTTGGATTCGTATGTTTTCCGGAGCCGCCCGAGCGACGGCCTCACAATTTCAAATTGGCGTTCAGACATTTGCGCAGCTCCGTCCAGTAAAATAAGACCTTTCACTGCACTTAATTCACTGGCAATAATTGCGGAAATGAAAGCGCCCATTGAATGGCCCAGTAAAATCGGGTTTTCAACGTCGAGGGCAGCCATCACTTCTTTCACGTCTTGCGCATGGCTGAAGATAGAGGGACCCCCTTCATCAACATCCATCCCCGAACTATCGCCCCTGCCCCTTAAATCAATGGAAATGAAGCGATACTCGCCTTGCAGTGCTTCAGCAAAATGATGCATGTTCTTATGTGTACCGGTCAGCCCATGAAGCGCAATGATCGGTCCCTTTTCACCAGAATAATCCGCGACTTGAAAGTGGCGTCCATCAATTTCGATCTGATGCATCGTTTTTGTCATTGCTTGAAATAACTCACATCGTCGGGATTGATCCACGTATCGTTCGTCCAGCCTTTCAAATCGTAGTCGTTCATGCATTCCTCTGCGAACTTCTCAAACTGATCTGCCTGACCGCTCATATTGGCAACGACAAGATTTTCAAGTCGGATGTTCTCGTGGTTTCCGGAATAATTACGCTCATATAATTCATGCCTGCCACCATATTCAGTTCCAATTGCATCCCATAATAATTTGATGAGCTTGATTTTTTCCTCAGCGCCTACCCCGTAAGAACCTCGATATAATTTATCCAATAGCGGTTTCAGTTCAGGGTTTTGGAAGTCCCTCGAGCTCGATGGCTGTGCAATCAAACTGCCCGCAACGACATTCTCGATGATCTCCTTCACCCGCGGCCACCCTTCTGACATGAACATCCTGTAGGCAAGCCCATAATTCAAATTCGGCAGCTTCGACCCGTTGCGCCCTTCGTCCGGATTCAATGCCATCGCGTCACTAAGCGCCCAAAACATATTTTTCCAAGCGATCACTTCCCCGACATTCACTTGGACACCACGGAATTGGTCGGTTCCATTCATCTTCACAGCTTTTAGCAATAATCCTGAAATAAAGTCAAGCTTCACTGCGAGTCTCGTCACGCCATGGAAAGTGAATCTGTTCAAGAAACCGCTCTCCGCAAAGAAATTATTCACCTTTTCGATATCTTTGTAGATAATGATATTTTCCCAAGGGATGAGTGCATTATCGAAAATGAGGACTGAATCATTTTCATCGAAACGGCTGCTCAACGGATAGTCGAATGGACTTCCCATTACGGCGGCATTCATCTCATAGGAAGCTCGGCTAACTAGCTTTACCCCCGGCGTGTCCATCGCAGCAACGAAAACAAGTGCAAATTCCTCCTTCTGAATTGGGGCAGCGCCATAATGAGCGACGAAATTATAATTCGTCAAAGCGGAGCCTGTCGCTACCATCTTTGCACCACTGACAATGACACCTTCCTCCGTCTCTCCGACCGCTCTTACAAAAATGTCGGAAACTGCCTCAAGCGGCTTATGTCGATCGACGGGCGGATTGATGATGGCATGGTTGAAGAACCAGTTCCGCTCCTGCGCTTCCTTGTACCATCGTCTTGCGTTATCTGCGTATTTGCCGTAGTAATCGGGGTCAGCGCCCAACGTTCCAAGAAACGAAGCTTTATAGTCCGGGGACCTCCCCATTTGCCCATACGTGAGGCGCGCCCATTGCGCAATCGCATCCCTTGACGCCAACAGATCCTCCGAGCTCTTGTCCACACGGAAATATTTTTGCGTGAACCCGCCATTTCCCGTATCCGTCTCCGTCGTCAAAACAGCTTTCGTTTTTTCATCGTGCAGCGCATCGTACAACCGGGCGATCGATCTCGCAGCATTCCGAAAAGCCGGATGTGTCGTTACATCCTTCACCTTCTCGCCATGAAGCCAAATCTCCCGTCCATCCCGTAAACTTTCCAGATACTCCTTTCCCGTTAAAGGTACAACCGTCTTCTTTTCCTGATCAACCGTCAATGAGTTCACTCCTTCTTGTCCCACTACATCCATACGTATGCCTGTCTCACAGTAAACATGCCGAAGGGGACTAAACAAAATCAGAGTATAACTGACGTCAGTAAAAAGCTGGACACAATAAAAAATGACTAGCTCCGGCTAACATGCGTTCTGCCGAAAAACTAGTCATTCATTCAGAGAGGCTCCACTTTCGAGAAATTCCCACTATAAAAACCTAATGGAACACCATCATGATAATCGAACTTTTTCACCTTCCCGACAATTAGGACATGATCCCCGCCATCATACTCAGCCCACGGTTCGCATTCGATATAAGCGAGCGAATTCTTAACTCTTGTCCCTTCCCATTCGAACGGCGGATTCGTTTCCGGTTTACCAGCAAAATGCATTGCCACGCTTCGTTGCTCTTCCTTCAACATATTAATTGTGAAATGATTATCCTTTAAAAACGGCAACGCCCTTGTCCTTCGATCGACTGATACAAGCACAAGCGGTGGATCAAGCGAAACCGACGTAAACGAATTCGCCGTAAACCCGTGCTTCCCTTGCTCATGCGCACAAGTCACCACCGTCACCCCTGTCGCAAACCGCCCAAAACAATTCCGCAACTCCCTCACATCCAAAGCCGCTTCATCCATACATTCATCTCCTTTCGAATAAACGATTGTTATGCATATGGACAGCTATATAAACAGTTTACTATATGCACGTAAAAGGACAGGTTATGCTGATTGCGGGTAAACCATGACAGTTATCACCGTTTACTCACTATTTCCCTCTACGAACGGACTTTTTACACACGCATCGCCGGTTACCACCGGTGCGGAGATGTTTACCACCGGTGCCTGGCACTTTACCACCGGTGCGAACGTGTTTACCACCGATGCTCAGCACTTTACCACCGATACCACCCTTCTTCATGAAAAAATGCTGATCCCCAAAAGGAATCAGCACTTTCATTAAACTAACACCATCCACAAAATCATTGTAACGACAATCGTTGTCACACCTTGCAACAATGTTGCCATCGTTTGTGCTTTATAAGCCTCTGTCACTTGCATGCCGCTGAATTGAGTTACCACCCAGAAGAAGCTATCGTTGACATGACTTACTGTCATCGCCCCAGCTCCCACTGCCATGACAACAAGCGCCAATGGAATAGCACCCTCAATTCCCATCGCTGGAAGAAGTGGAGCAACCAACGTGGAAGCAATGACTAATGCCGCTGTCGATGAACCTTGCGCCGTTTTCAATGCTGCTGCAATGAAGAATGGAACGAGAAGGAATAATGCGCCACCAGCCAATGAATCAAAGTTCATTTTACCGATCAGATCAGCTACGCCAGAATTTGAAATCACTTTACCGAACGCACCGCCCGCACCCGTGATTAGTAAAATCGGTGCGGCTTCCTTCAAACCTTCCCCAATCCAAGACGTCATTGTCTCTTCATTCCATTTCGGCAACAATAAGAATGACGCCAGTACACCAGCCAACAAGGCAACAGAAGGAGCCCCTAAGAATTGCAAGAAGTTATTGAAACCGCCTTCCGCCATCGTCAATTTAGATACAGAACCTATCCCAATTAAAACGATCGGTAACACGATTGGTAAAAAAGCTTTAAAAGTCGAAGGCATCTGGCCAAATGATTTGACGATTTCATCATACTCCAAGCCCGTCTCCTCAACATCTTCAGGAACAGTGATGTTGGAACCTACCCGTACAGCCCACAGGTAACCGACAACTACCGCCGGAATTGCAACAATAAGTCCAATGAGAATAATAGTCCCCAAATAATTTTCCGCACCAATATTACCTGCTGCAGCAATCGGTCCTGGTGTCGGCGGCACTAAAGTGTGTGTCGCATACAAACCAGTAGCCAACGCTACTGACATGGAAGCAATCGCTACCTTCGCCCGTTTTGCCAAAGCTTTTTTCAAGCTGGATAAAATAATGAAGCCTGAATCACAAAACACTGGAATTGAAACGATATATCCGATAATGGACATCGCCAATTGCGGGCGCTTTTCACCGATCAAGCGCAATACAACCTCCGCCATCCTAAACGCCGCACCCGACTTTTCCAAGATGACGCCAATGATCGTCCCGGCTACAATGACGAGCCCGATACTCTTCATTAGCCCACCGAAACCATCATTGACATTTTCAACAACAGCCAATAGCGGCATACCTGACGTAATTCCAACGAAAAACGCACCTGCTAATAAGGATAAAAACGGATGAACCTTGAACACAGCCGTTAACACTACGATGAGCACAACACTTATAAGAATCATTGCAAATAACATCTCTTACACCCCTTTTTCTTTAGTTAATATATTTCCCCATTACCTTTGTAGTCTTCGCCTGCAGATGAACGGCAGCATGTGAAATTGCTTCTTCAATCGGAAGATTCTCATCCGTGATTGCATGGACTTCCGTAAACAAAGGCACTAATCGTCCCCGGCTTTCCTCATCCACGGCACCAGAAATAAGGATGACCGGCTTTCCCAACCGATGCGCAACTTTCGCAATACCAAACGGCGTCTTCCCCGAAAGCGTCTGCATATCTGTCTTCCCCTCGCCGGTAATGATAAGATCCGCATCCTTCACATGCGCCTCAAACGAAATCGCTTCCAGCACAACTTCAATGCCCTGTTTCATTTCACAATTGAAAAACGCCTGAAATGCCCCGCCCGCACCGCCGGCAGCCCCTGCCCCCTCTTTCGAATGAAGGGCAATTCCTGTCTTTTTTTCAATCGCGTCAGCAAACTTCCATAAATTCCGATCAAGTCTATCCACGTCAGCTGGTGCAGCCCCTTTTTGAGGTCCAAAAACAGCCGAAGCCCCTTGCTCTCCAATGAATGGATTCTTGACGTCGCTCGCAACTAGAAATTTGCTATCCTTTATGCGATCATCCCAATCCGCACAATCCAAGAAGACTAGATCATGTAATGCGCCTCCCCCTTTCGGCAGTTCATCGCCAAGCCCATCCAATAATCGCATGCCCAGCGCTTGAAGAATCCCCGCTCCTCCATCATTCGATGCACTTCCACCAAGACCGATGATGAATTCCCGGTACCCATTATCAAGCGCATGCGCGATCAATTCACCAGTTCCATATGAAGAAGCGAACAATGGATCCAGTTCATCTTCCTTTAATCGAATCAATCCGGACGCCTCTGCAATTTCAATTACGCAAGTCTTTCCGTCACCTAGTACTCCATAGGAGGCAGCAATCGGACGTCCAAGCGGATCCTCAACTGTGACAGTTATATATGTACCATTTGTTGCATCAACTAAGCTCCTCATCGTTCCTTCTCCGCCGTCCGCTGCTGGTAATAAAACTGTCTGGATATTATCATCTACCTCAATTATTCCAGCAGCCATCGCATTTGCAGCTTCAATAGCCGTTAAACTTCCCTTGAACGAATCAGGTGCCAAAATCACCTTCATTACTAGCACCTCCTAAATGCGCTATGCAAAACAAATGAAACGCTTACAATTGATTGTATGTTCAGATACTAAAAAATACATTATACTTGTTGTATAAATTCAAACAGGATTTTCGGATGTTCATTATACAACGGGGTGAATTATTTGATTACAAAGAAGCTAGCCGAGGAAATTGTGGAGCAGACGATGGTTCGGTTGAACAGGAACTTGAATGTGATGGACACGAATGGGATGATATTGGCCTCTGGGGAAGCGGAGCGTGTCGACCGGATTCACGAAGGGGCCGCACATGTCGCGAAAACGCGGGAACCACTTTGGATCACGGATGGAAATAGTACGGAATGGCATGGAACAAAACCTGGGGTAAACATGCCAATTCATTACAAAGATAGATTGGTCGGAATCATTGGCATCACCGGGAATCCGGGAGAGTTAAAGGATATCGCCACTCTCGTTCAATTGACAACTGAAATGATGGTCCACCAATCTATGATTACATCTGAAGTGGAGTGGAAACGGAAAATCAAGGAGTTGGTTTTTGAAGAATTGATCGGCGGTGGGTCATTATCGTCCTTTGTCATCGATAGACTTTCGTTATTGGAATTTGAAATGAAAGAGCCCTATTTGACCTTGCTAGTGCAAACGAAAAACCTCCCAACATCGCCACAACGTCTAATCGAGGTCATGGAGGAGCAATTTGATCGGAATACAGCTTTGATCGGATATTCTCAACTTAATGAACTGTTCATCGTTTTATCCGATGTAAAACCTTCTGTATTGGAAATGAAAATTAATAAGATCCATAATTTATTCCAAGCGGATTCAGCTGTTAAAATTGGAGTCGGACTCCTTGCGGATGAATTGGAGGGCATCACACATTCCTACGAAACCGCAAAGTTAGCGATAAACTACGGGCCTGCACATCAGCATCTTCATTTTTATGATGATATTGAATTGCTTGCCCTGTTAAAAAGCAGTTCCTCCTTAACGAAAGAACGATTCGCGCCACGCATTCTCACCGGATTGTCCAATCAACTTATTGAAACATTGACCGTGTTTTTCGACCATAACCAAGCAATCGGTGAAACCGCCGATGCACTTTCCATCCATCGCCACACACTTACCTATCGATTGCGGAAGGTGAAGGAGCTCACTTCACTTGACCCAACCCGCTTTCAAGACGCCATCCTTTTCTATATCGCGCTTTCTCTACGAGAAACGTGATAGCTTCGGGTGTTACCAGTGAGTAAGGCGAGTTTATCACCACTTAGCCACAGTTTATCACCACTCAGGATGAGTTCATCACCACTTAAACATACTTTATCACCACTCAGAGCAGGTTTATCACCACTTAGCCACAAATCCGCTCCATTACAGCCTCCCTTGTTAACATAAAGAGACAAAAAGCAATGCACCCATTAATAGGTTGCATTGCTTCACTCAATACATAATCAGTTCCACGTTATAATTATACATCTCTCTCAATCTCATAAATCTAAAAAAGATGGATTTGTTTCATTGTAAATGATTCTACCACTTTTCGATTTTATTCGATCCTTTATACTCTTTCTATCCTGGATATCGGAATCATTTACTTTATCGGTAACTTCCGAGGATTCCTTGTCAGTGTCTGAAAAATTTTCCGACTCAGGTTCTGGCTCCGAATTCGTGTCAGGCTGCGGCTCTGGATTCGGATCCGGCTGCGGCTCTGGATTCGGTTCCGGTTGCGGCTCTGGATTCGGATCCGGTTGCGGCTCTGGATTCGGTTCCGGCTGTGGATCTGGCTGCGGCTGTGGTT
>NZ_BJYL01000018.1 GCF_007991495.1 Sporosarcina luteola
CTGCGGCTGCGGTTCCGGCTGCGGATCAGAATTTGAATTCGAGTCTATAAAGTCGCTTATTTGATCACCGATTTCGCCTAATTTCTCCCGAATTTCTGTCCCAAAGGGTTTTGTCATATTATCCATAACAATGTCGTCAACTGTGTTTGCAGCGCCATCCAAACCGAAGAACGGTATTTTTTTGAGCTTGTCAGTAACTGCGTTTAATATAGGCGCGACCCCTTTTACAACTAAAAATCCTGCTAATGATCCGATCAAGGCATTTTCCCATGACCATTCCCCAGTTAGTACTCTTTCGTAAACAAGGTTCTCTAGTCCAGCATAACCGACTAAAAAAGCTACTGTCTTTGAAGTGATTTTTGCCATGCTGAATACCGGACTCAATATAGCACCCGAAATTCCGCCAAATGCCACATCAATTAGAAACCCTTTCAAACTCCAGTCCTCTGGCGGGGTTAAACCTAAATAAGTGGCACCGCTAAACCCGGCTCCAATTGCAGCTGATTTTCCCATTAAGCGTAAGAATGCCATCAATCCATTAGGTGCAAGCTTAGATGCAATTGAAGCCCCAACAGCCTTTATGGCTGCCCATCCGGCTCCAATTTTAGAAGCAACAAAGGCGCCTGCACCTTTTATCGATGTCCAAACTGCTCCTACTCTTGTCATTATATTTCTTTTAATAAGTGCTGCACCAAGAGAACCGTACAATCTCGCTTTTACTAACCCATCCAATATAAAGACGCGTGAAGCAGCGAATGCTCGTAT
Source organism: Sporosarcina luteola (assembly GCF_007991495.1). GTDB lineage: Bacteria > Bacillota > Bacilli > Bacillales_A > Planococcaceae > Sporosarcina > Sporosarcina luteola. The sequence continues at coordinate 766 of NZ_BJYL01000018.1, forward strand.
GGCATGACCTCTGAGCGCTCCGCCTATCGTTGCAAAAAGACCTGAAGTAACTCCTGCATACAGACCTAATCCTGCTAATCCACCTAAGAAGGAGGATCCTAAGGAACCCCAGAAGTTGAAGTCATCTCCTGACATCAACCAGTAAATCCCTCCACCGATAAGAGAACCCGCGCCAACTATGGCTAGGATTCCCCAGCCGACTGGCGTACCGACCAATAGGAGTCCACCAATGATGACACCCGTTGAAATGACTGCACCGACAACGACTTGCACCCATTCGTGATCCCAAACCCATTCAAAGAAGTTCCCTATATCTGTCAGGCGATCCCCGAGCCAATCGGTTGTTGAATCCCATGCATCCCCGGCCCATCCTTTAAATTCATCCCATTTGTCGGAAGACCAATCCTTGAAATTATCCCACTGATCGAGGGCATAATCTTTGGCGTCACCGCCCCACTCTTTTAAATCATCTAACAGTTTTTCAAACCAATTACGCGAGTCCCCTGTATCTTCAGAGTCATTGTTGCCTTCCCCTTCATATTCCGTATCTACAAACGAAGGAGAGTCATACTCAATATCAGAGACGTTGGCAATGGCTAGCTTTGAATAGTCAAATAGAAAGAAAGTCAAAAAGACTGTAAAGATGACCCCTATTTTCAGCTTGCCCCTCAAAACTTTCACGCCCTTTCGGAACTACCGTGACTCGAATTCCCTTTTTTCTTCAAATAAAATGAGTAATTACCCTGAAGGCGATTAAACAAATGAGAATGACAAACGCACCCTGAAAGTTTTGTTTAGTGATCCGCTCTTCTTTTTTTCTTGTTGCCATTATGCTTGCCATCAGTATAAAACAAGCAGCTAATAGCGTTCCTACCCCAACCGGTCTGATGATGACAGGCAAAATCGGAATCATCCGATCCGTTTCGTCTAAATAAAAATAGGATGCAATAACAATTGCAGCAATTGTAAAAAACATGATCGTCAACCATCTTGCGGTTGAAAACTTCATTTATTCCTCACCTACACAATCTTTTAAAATACTAACTTGTTTGCCAATTAAGAGCAGTTAATCTTCACACCTTTTGGCGAGCCGATTTGTACGGCTGCCGACGCGCTAATTCCACTGACCGACGAATCTGGAATTGTTATATACTTGCCATCCCGTTCCGTTTTCGCATAGATCTTGAACTCATCCGCCAGGAACTGGTAGTCAACCAGTCGGTCGTTTTGATTTAACTCCGTGAAAGAAACAGCCTCTTGCCGCGATGTCAATAGATGATCACGGACTGCTTTGCAGGCCATATCACTTATTTGCGGATCTTTGAACAAAAATAGAAGTGCCGGCGTCCCTTCCACTTCCCCTGACCCGTCCCAAATATAGCTTCTAATATCACCTGGCATCGTTTTCCCCTTGCTGCTTTCAATTGAGCTAATGTACTCATCAAAAACTTCCTCAATCGTCCGTGTATCTCCATCTTCCTCATCATCTTCACCCGCTGCTTCAAAAGCTTCCCTAATGGCTTCCCAAGCATCCGCCAAACTTTCCAGCTCTTCTTCCACTTTTCCCTGCAGCACTTCACTCATATAATCCGATGAGCTCCTTGCTCCAGCAAGTGCTGCTGCATCGGCACCTGTTTGGCTCACTCTTTTACTAATGAATACATTTGAGAAGTCAAAGAAGAGATAACAAATGAAGATGGACACAAAAAGCATACCGATAATAACAAGCATCAGTCCATCTCCACGTTCATTCTTCAAATAACCTTTCAGTTCTTTCATTGTCATTCCCTCTTTTTCTCCATTGGCATGACGGCGTCCGCAGTGAATTCAAATTTCATGCTTTCTATCCAAGGCAGACTGATAATGGGAGCTTTAGCTTTTACTTGGACGGTAGCTGTCTCTTCTCCAGGTCCCCCTGTTACTTCCACATCGAGACCGTACGCTGAGTTTCTTGCAATTTCTGCCCATCCCTCATCATGTGCGGATGCGGCCCTTGCGCCATCACGCGCCGCCGCTTCTGCAACGACAACCGAATAGGAAATCAAACCGACCTGCCAAATTATAAGCATAGAGAGTAAAACTAAGGGGAACAGCCCTAAAAACTGCAGGGCTTGCGTTCCCCTTTCATTGTTAACATAGGAAACCCAACGAGTTATCACTTTCATCACCCCATGTCCACTTATCAGGAACCAGCACCGATTCCTTGAATCATCTCTTCTAATTTCGAAACGATTGTCGCACCGATATCAGAACTTCCAACTCCCATTGCAATGGCAGACATGATTGCGATAACGACGAGACCTAGTGCGACCCACTCCAACGCTTGTGCCCCTTTTTCATTTTTCACATACGTCAAATACTTCTCATTCACATTCCACCAGATTTTCTTCATCATTTTCCTTACCTCCATGAGTTTTGTATTTTATTATTTAAAAAACGCATCCAAACCAAAAGCTTCAGGATTGTAGATGATATTCAACACGATTAATCCCATAATGAAGCCAAATACAGCTGGCGCGATAAAGAACGTTGTGACAAGTGTTACTTGAGGATTCGCTTTGGCCGCTTTTTCTTTCGCTTTGAAACCGCGCGTCATACGCAGATCTTCCGCCTGCAACTTGAATGTCCTTGCCACTGCAACTCCAAGAGCAGAACCTTGTATGAGGGCATTCACCAACGTATGCAGTTCCTTCGAGGAATTGCGATCGATCAGGTTTAAATAAGCCGTTTTCCTTTGTACCCCCAATTCGATTTCCTTATTGAACCGATCGATTTCTTCACTGAGCGGTCCATCGAATTGATTCGTCACATGGATGAGTGCACCGTCTAGGCTCACACCTGCCTGCAACGTGACGCTGACCGTATCAAGGAAATCGGGCATCATCATGCTTATTGCTTCTTGACGCCGTTTTGCCGATAAATAAAGCCACGCTGACGGACCCATTACCCCTAATAATATGGAAAGAAGAAGGACGGGAAGAGCGAACGGCATGCCTAAAAATGTATAAATGCTTCCAAAACCTAAGCCAAACAGAATGAGGACGAACCGAAAGCCGAAGAAAGATTCTAAAGTCATTCCCAACGGTCTTCCCGCTTCCTTAAGCCATTTCTCATGCTTCGCTGCATTCAGGAATAGCGGATATTTCATACCGACCGGCCCTGCTTTTGTTCCCCATCTGACTAACGGATTTAATATCCGATCACGCAGCGTTGATTTCTTCTTTTTCCCTTTTCGATATCCTTGGGCATTCAGCAAGTTTTCTTTTTTGGCGATATATAAGTAAAAGTAAACAAAGCTAATGAATAAGAAAATTAGTATCAAAGTAAACATCAACATGGCGAAAAAACCGATAATTTGCATACACTACACCCTTATATCCGTAATTCTTCTAATCAAGACGAAACCGCATAGAACAATTGCTGTAAAAATAACGAACAAGATAAGTCCAAACGGGGTAAAGAGGACATTGAGAAATCCTTTTATAAACAAATTCATCATAAGGGCCATCAGGAACGGCATAATGACGAGAATATATGCAATCGATCGGCTTTCCGCCGTAACTGTAGAAATCTCCTTATGGACGCGGCTCCGCTCCTCAAGCGTTTCGGCCATGTTCGATAAAACTTGGGACAGATTGCCACCGACCTTTTGCTGGATGAGTATCGTACTGACAAAAATGGATACATCATTGCTCGGTACACGTTCACGGAATTCGTTGAACACTTTTTCGAGACTGTCGCCCAATTTCAAGCGTTGGTTGAATCGTTGAAATTCAGGTCCGTTAGGCGCCTTAACGGAATGCGCGACCATTTCAATCGCCTGCGGAATCGTTTGTCCTGCTTTAATCCCATTGGACATCGTCCGGCAGATTTCCGGTAATTGATTATTAAATGATTCGGTCCGTTTATTCTTCCGGGTACTGAGAAAAGCTTTCGAGCCACCCATTACAATCAAGTAAGCAATTAGAATGGCCATCATGAAGTAGAGACCGAGTACAAATTTATTGATAAAAGTAAGTAATGCAATTAGCAATATATAGATTCCCATATACTCCGAAGGCATGAGGGTGAGGTTCGCTTGCTTCAATTTGTTATGCAGGTCTTGGGAAAGCTCTGAACGATCGAAAAGGCCGCCTAGAAAGAGGACGACACTTTTCCTCTCCTTTTCAAGCTCTACATCGAACCAGTCATCCACCCTTTTTTTAGCATTTTTCTGCCCTTTGCTTTTGGCTAAATAATAGATGGAAATGCAGAACGTAAACAGGGTCAACGTTAATAAAGGCAGTGTCCAACTCATACGTACATACCTTCCTTAAAGACATTTTCATCAAAAGGAATACCGAAGCTTTTAATGCGTTCGAACATATTCGGGGTATAACCTGTTGAACGGAAAGTGCCTTCAATTCTTCCATCTGGTAAAGTAGCTGTCCTGTTGAATGTGAAAATATCCTGCACTTTAATGTTGCCGTCTTCCTCAACCAGTTCCGAAATATTGACGATTCTTCGCCTTCCATCTGTGAACCTTGAAGTTTGGACGATCAAATCCAATGCTCCGACAAAGTAACCTCTAATAACATCGACTGTCAGTGGTAAGCCCGACATGATCACCATCGCTTCAAGTCTCCCTAACGCATCTTTCGGAGTATTCGCATGCACTGTCGTCAAAGATCCTTCATGCCCGGTGTTCATCGCTTGAAGCATATCAATCGCTTCCGATCCCCTCACCTCTCCGACGATAATCCGATCCGGGCGCATCCGAAGTGCGTTTCGTACTAAATGACGAATCTTCACTTCCCCGGTCCCTTCCATATTTGGAGGGCGCGCCTCTAGGCGGACAAGGTTTTCATATGAAAAACGGAGTTCGGCCATATCTTCGATTGTTACAATTCTCTCACCTGGAGGAATGGAGTCGGACAGTACATTCAGAAGGGTTGTCTTTCCACTTCCGGTCCCGCCCGAAACAAGGATATTCGCTTTCGCCATGACGGCCGCTTTCAGAAATGACCCCATCTCTTCAGAGAAGCTATCAAACGCCATCAAGTCATCGAGTGTATAAGGATCTTTCTTGAACTTTCGGATGGATATGGAAGGGCCATCCAAACTGATTGGGGGAATAATTGCGTTAACACGGCTGCCGTCCAAAAGCCGCGCATCCACCATCGGAGAGCTTTCGTCAATCCTTCTGCCGAGCGGCGCAATGATTCGATCGATAATGTGTCGAATGTGCTCTTCGTTGTTAAAACGAACAGAAGACTTCTCCAACTTTCCGTTTTTCTCGATGAACACCTCCGACGGGCCATTTACCATTATTTCCGTAATACCGTCATCCTTCAGCAGCTCCTCAAGAGGACCGTAGCCGACGGATTCATTGATCAATTGCTGAATAATTTCTTCTATCTGATCGCTTGGGATAATTACTTTTTCTTCATTGATCATTTGCAAAATGAGTCTTTCAATCGTTTGTTTACGCTCTGTCGGCTGAAGAACGATGATGCTCTCCAAGTTAGCTTCTTTTATTAATCGGCCTTTATAATGCCGGACCCATATATCAACCTGAGATTGGGATACAGACCAGTTTTGGTCCTGCTTTTTTACTGTTGCCTTTTCAATCCATGACATGTTTATCACTCCTTCGATTTTGTGACAAAGGAATCTATGTATTTCTTCATGTCCCGGGCTGCCTTGGAATCTCCCTTATGCTTCCTGCTTCTAAAAAAGCCAGTGCCCATATTGATGTTGGGCTGCATTCCGTAGTAATCATCCGTAAATGTAGCGTCAACTTTCTTTCCGATAATTTTTTCGATATCCGATGATGTCATTTCACTTTTAGGGTGAACTTTATTCAACATTAATGTTTTGGATATGCCGTTGCCGATGGAAAAACGATTGAATAATTCATTAGCATATTTATAGGATCGTAATCCAAGGCTATCCGGCGTTAATATATAATGTAGGTTCGTTGCTGTATTCAAAGCGGTGAACGTAATGGAATTCATCGCTGATGGAAGGTCAATAATGACATGATCGAAATGCATTCGGCCAACCCTAATCAGCTTCGAAATCAATTCATCAGTAATTTCTTCGGTCTTTTCCGGATCAGAAGGACTGGAAATGACAAAGACGCCCGTTTCGGGATGCTCGTTTGCAATGTTTTGCAAATGCCGTAATTCCATTTCATTCACAACGGGAAGCAAATCGTAATATGTGCGCTGAGGTTGAATCGAAAAGAGCGTATCAGTCACCCCATATTGGGCGTTCAAGTCTACGAGAAGCACTTTTTTCGACTGATGGACACTTAAGGACTGGCTCATCATCGCAGCCAATACCGTACATCCGCTTCCACCTTTCGCACTGTAAAAAACATGCACTTCGCCAGTGCCGAACCCCATATCTGTTTCTCGTTGAATTTTATACTGACGGACGACATCTTGGATTAGACTTTCAACCCTTGCCTCCTCTGCAGGAAACACGATAATATCCTTCGCCCCGTTCACTAACCATTCTCTTGATCTACCGAAGTCTTCCGTCCTCGTCAAACCGACCACTACACTTTTCCCCGAGATTTTCGGTCCCACTTGTTCAAGTGGGATTTCATCTACGTCAATGAAATACAAATTGTAGTTTTGCTGCCCTGTCAGTTTCCGAGTGTCCTGCGTAATGGTCATATTCAATTCATTTATTTTCGCATGCTCCGAAAACCACGCTTGCCATTCATCATCGCCTGTCAGTAAAAGTGAATTCACTTGGAACATCCGCTTCTAACCTTCTTTCACCCATGATCATTCGTCTTTATCTTTTTCGACCTTTTTCTTTTCATCCTTGCTTTTTTCGACCTCAACATCTGTTACAGTTTTCTTTTTCTCTTCATCCTTTTCAACAGGCTTTTCCTCTACAATCGGGTTCGATTTTTCATTGGATATCGCTTCATCCCCGACTTGATTCACACGGAGAACCCGGATCTGCTTCGCAAAGTTTTGATAATGAATCAATTGCTCAGCTTCTGAAATCGGCAAGGAAATTTTGATGCTTTCAGTGTTTTCGATGCCTTTTTCGATTTGAACAACTTTTACGTTAGAGAGTAACCTCTTTGTTTCGACATTTTTTTCTATTTCCCTCGAGACGATTACATCTACAAGGTCGCCTTCTGCTACTTGCTGGTCGATCAGGACGATATCGGTTGCGTTCAACCATACGACCCTTTCATTTGCGGGGATATCTAATTTTTTTCGTACAAGGCTTTTCGTCAAAATATCACCCGACTCCAAGTTCACGATGGAAATGACATCCTCCAAATCTTTAGCGTCCGTAATGAAGGAACTGTACGCATTGGTCCTCGGGAATTTCACCCATTCAATATCTTCAGGATTGATTTCCGTGTAAGATTCTACATTCGTTCCGACCGAAGCCACTTCGACCATTTCACCTAATCTATCTTGCGCCTGGCTAATTTGCACAAGCACGACACCTGCAGTCACAATCGCTAATATGAAGGAAATTGTTAAAAATACAATGGCTTTTCTTTTCGAATCAATCATCAATCGCCCACTCCAATTATCAATCTATTTATCATCTGATCTTTCCGGGAGTGGAAAGATGGAAAGATAGCTTACCGAATTCGGCATAGCCCATTTATGTAAAGGCTCATAACTGACATTCGCGTTAGTTGGAAGATCTATATTCCCGACTGCAACATATTCAGCATCCGGATCGAGTTTGACTAGGTTATTTATCAAAATATCCGGAGACGGTGCTTTATGCATTTTTCCTGAAGAGGAATCTTGGAGATAAAAGTTCTTCTCCTTTGATTTCCTCCCTATTTTGTAATAAGAGGAATTTCCAATCTTGCTTCTTCCACTAATAATGAAGCCATTTGGGGGAGGCAATGAAGATGACAAGGCATATCCTTCCTCTAACAGTTTCAGCAAATAGTAAGCATACGCCCGATGCTTAGCGCCATCCACTAGTTGGAGGACGGTTTCAGGTAAATACCAATTTCGCACACGTTTTAATAATTGTGCATCCGTCGTATTACCGTCAAAAATATAAAGTACTTTTTGATGCTTTTTTAGATATACACCCATTTCTTCCACTTCTGTTTCAAGGGTTCGTTTAAGGAGTGGCAAGCTTGATTTGATGCGGTTATTCTCTTTTTTTGATAGGAACTCCTTCATGTCTCGGCCCTTTTTTAGTTTCATTTCCCTTATGCTGGCAGAAATTTCAGGAGGGATGGGAATCCCCAATGTTTGATCCAGTAGAACATGCACTATCCATCACTCCTCATTTAGGGCTTCAAATAGTTCCAGACGTGTGTTATTAATTAACTCTAGCTTTTCTTTCCTAATTGTTTCACCGTACTTTTTCATCGTTTCACGGCGTTCATCTATTAAATCTGACACGGCGAACTGTGTTTCGTTATCGATCTTGTTCGTGTTACGCAGTCTGTTTACCGCCATTCGTAAATTACTGTTTTCAGTTGCGGCAAAATCACTGAAAGTTGAAGACAGTTTGTTCACTTGATCATTCAGTTGGATCGTTCGGTTATTAATATCGTTTCCGTGAACAACCTTTTGACTTAATTCACGAACGACTGCATTTGCTTCAGCCAGCATTGATTGGAATGTCTTTTGAAAGTCGACTTTCGATTTAACGTTGGCATACTTTCCATTGCCTTCTTCTGCCACTTTCTTCAATTGCTTCTGTCCGTCGCTATCCACGTTGAAGCCAAGGACGTTCACTTCGACCTCAAGATCGGACGTTGCCAATATCTTCGCTTCCTCCACTGGATCGCCGCCACATGTTTCCACTCCATCGCTAACTACAAAAATCATATTTTGCGTCGTATCGGAGGCCTTCATCTTCAAGTCTTCCCCGCCGGCTTTTATAGCAGCAGCAAGGGGCGTCCATCCAGCAGCGTCAAATTGGGACAATGCATTATTGAAGCTATCCTCTTCATACAAATCAGGACTGTAGAAAAGTTCGTTGCTTGCACACGACATCGCTTTATCGGCAGAAGACCCTGTCCCTTCATGTCCATACACTCGGATCGAAACAACCGCGTCTTCCGGCAGCCCGGCGCCGAAGCGTTTAACAGCATCTTTCGCAAGAGCCATCATCTGCTCTCCGCCTACATACGCCTTCATACTTCCACTGGCGTCAATCAAAACTGAAATATTCAGTTGCTTCATTTCCTTCTTATCTATTCCGTATTCTCCATAATCCGGTTCGAAGTTAATGAACGGATCATGGACACTTGAATAATCCATTGCATACCATTCAACAATTCCGTTAAATAGTTCTTCGGTAGTCAACTTGTCCACAGGGAGATCATCCATTGCGGCAAAGTCGTCATCTGTTAACTTTCCATTTGCCTCCGTTTGAATCTCTTTCATCTTTTCCCCGGCTCCTAATGACAGAATGTCGTCTGCTTCAGAAGGTGCTGGGGAGAAGGTCGGAACATCGTCCGTCTCTTCAGTTGCAATCTCTTCGTTTTCCTGTGGATCTAGTTCTTCTGCAGATCCTTCAATATCCTTTAAGGCTTTTTCGCCATTGCTGCATCCTGCAACTACTAGAAACAAGGCAGCCATTGTAGTTAATACTAGCTTTTTCATGGTGAACAAACCTCCAAAAACTCCAATCTACAAGGTTCATAGATTGTTCATATGTATGTATATAATTACCATTGCGTTTTTCAGTTGTCAAAAAGCTAGTTAGCATTCGGTCTATTGAGCAGGATAATTAGCATTAGGTATAAAGACTCTCACACCGATGTACAGAACCAATTCAAGTTATTTCTTGAGTGTACCCAAACCAGAAAACATGAGTAAATTCACAACAATAAAGGACAAGTCTCCACAAGTTAGGTCTTTATATTCTTTTTTTCAAACAGCAGCCTGAATACCTTGAACCAAGACTGTTAAGTATCTAATCATTTAGTAATGCAAAGAGCCCTCCTTGCAAAAAAATCCCTCATCGACATTTTTCGTGTCAATGAGGGCTCCTTAATACAAAATCTTCATAATCACCAGGAAAACACCTGTGAGGAAGAGTGCAACATGTCCTATGCAAATTTTCGGGAAGAGCTTTTTATTCAAATCGTCTTCCGACATTTCTAGTGGGTTGGGTGTTGCGCATGATTTGCAGAATATTTTCAAGCCGATTACCCTTTCAATGCCTCTTGAACAGCTTCCGGATTAAATCCTAATATCCATTTGCCGTTCAATTTTGTTTGAGGGACGCCCATTTGACCCGTTTCCTCGACAAGCTTTTTCTTTTCTTCTTCAGTCGTTAGAAGCACTTCTTCAAATTCGATATTTTGTTCTGTTAAGTAGTTTTTCATCATTGTGCAATAAGGGCATGTAGTCGTTGAATAGACCGTAGCAACATTTGTCATAAGTATCTCTCCTTTTTTTCTAAATTCCTACTTTATTATACAATAGGTAGGAGATGTAAAATAGGCTGAACTTTTTAAGGATAGGCTATTGTGGATTGTAACTATTAAATGAAGGCGGGGTTTAATTATGAAGGTAATTCCAATTGGTATTTGGGGTGGCTATCCGAAAGCGAATGGGGCCACTTCCTCTTTTTTAATTGAACAAGACGGGTTTCATTGTCTTGTCGACTGTGGCAGTGGTGTCCTTGCTTCATTGCAAAACTATATTCCGTTGGAGAAACTGGATGCCGTCGTGATTAGTCATTATCACGCGGATCACATTGCGGATGTCGGGAGCTTGCAATATAGCAGGCTTATTAATTATTATCTTGGCAATCCGACTCCCCCGTTGCCAATATATGGCCATAATCGTGATGAAGTAAAATTCGCTGAGCTGTCCTATAAAGAGCAGACGGTCGGAATTCCCATCGAGAAATCCGATGTCGTGAGGATCGGCCCTTTTGAAGTGACCTTTTGCGAAACGACGCATCCGGTTTATTGCTTAGCAATGAAATTCACAGCGGAAGGCCGTTCGGTTACGTTGACTGCTGATACGGAATGGCGGGATGAACTAGTTGGATTTGCGGACGGAACAGATTTGTTAATAAGCGAGGCGAATTTGTACGAAGAGCATCTCGGCAAATCACCGGGACATATGGCGGGAAGCGAAGCAGGCAAGTTGGCGCAAATGGCAGGGACAAAGAAGTTATTGCTGACTCATTTGCCGTTGCATGGCGATCCAGCCAACATTTTAGCTGCTGCTAAAGGTGTTTATAATGGATATGCGGAATTGGCTATGGTTGGGAAGGTGTATGAAGTTTGATGAAGTGATAGTTATGCGGGAGTTCGGAATGACGTTCTTCTTGG
>NZ_BJYL01000019.1 GCF_007991495.1 Sporosarcina luteola
GCGCGAAACGGGGAGGCTTGAGCGTAGGATCGACTTTCTTGAGCGCGAAACCAAATCGCGGAATCGGGGCGACGAAAAGCGGACAGTATGGCAGCTGTCCGCTCTGTTTTTATGTTTTGACGAAATTCATACAATGAATATAAATGGTTCAGACTTACTTCAGGATTGGAACGGAAAGCGCCCGTCTGAAGTGGAAATCCGGGTTCCGCTTCTTTAATTCAACATTACTAAATTGTCTCAATCGTCATCTCTTTCAAATGAAAGAACGACACCTGAATAGGCGTGGATTTCCAACTCATATTCGATGTTGCCGTCTCGCATCTCGATTTCATATTTATAGTCATCTAATTCAAAGTCTGTCACTACGCCGCTTGCGTGTTTGTTTGCAATAGCAAGCACTTGTTCTTTCGACAATCTTCCCTTTTGTTTCTGTTGTTTTCCAGTTGATGCGACAACTTGTTTTTCAGACGCAGGTTGCACTACTGTTAAAGAGTGGTCTGTTTTCGTCTTCACATTTTGGTTAACGCGGCGATGGCGATCCTTCTCGAATTCCAGAACTTCACCGGTTACAGCATCCAGTTCAATATCATATTCAAATTCATCGTCTTTCATTTCAATCTCATATACTTTTCGGCCGTCATCTTCGCCTAATTCAATCTCTTTAACTACTCCGGCTGCTTTCGTTTTTGCTACGGCAATCGCTTCGTCTGTCGACATTACTTTACCGGTTTGAATATGATTTTTATCATCATCGTAATCCTTCTCAAACTTGATGATTTTACCAGTGACCGCATCCACTTCCACATCATATTCAAATTTGTCGTCCTGCAGTTCGATATCATAATAGTAGCGATTATCGTCTTTTTCAAGCTCGATATCCGTTACAACACCATCCACTTTCTGCAGCGCTAACTCTTTCGCTTTCTGTAATGTTATAAATTGGTTTTTGGAAGCCTCCGTACTTGAAACAGAATCATTCGCCAATGCGACTCCACCAATGGCCACAACTCCAGCCAATGCCGGAATTAACATCCACTTTTTCATCTTCTGTTCTCCTCCTTTTCCTTATTACCTTCATAATACCCCGTGAAGATGAGAGTACATTGAGAAGAACATTAGAAAATGATGAGAACCGTTAATAGGATCAATCATCCCATGTGACGGTCAGCACTTTGCCGGATATCGCATGGATTTGATAAGTAACTTCATCCAAATCATCATCCGTATCAATATCGATTTGGACTAAATAATAGCCGCCATCCGTAGTTTTGACGAAATCAACATCATCGACTTCACCAACCATCCCTGATGGCAATTGTGCCATCCCGATGTTTGCTGCCTGTTTTTCTGAAATGAGCACGTTCTTTTGCTCATTCGCCGGAGCGGATGAGTTACTGTTCGGCTTTTTTTCTTGTTTCGGCTTTATGTTTTCTGAAGTATTTTTGCCCGATGACTGCCCAGTATCCGTATCGGATTCAGGTGGAGTCACTTTTCCCGATTTTTCCTCTTCAGTCTGCTTCTCTTGAACCGTATTCTCTTCATTTAAGACAATTTCAGATGGGGTTGTTTCTTTCGTCTGAACGAGTGAAAGAACCTTCCCTGTATCAGCTTCAACTTTCACTGCGTATTCCGAACCGTCCCTCGATACTTTCGCTTGATAGATTGAACCATCTAAAACGATATCGCTGACAGCTCCTCCGTAAATCTTCTCTAGTTGTGAATGTATCTCTTGCTTCGTCAATGTCTCAGCTTTCGTCAGTTTGCCTGATGTATATAATTGGCCAGCAACAATAATGATGATTGTCAATACGATTGGGATAAACCAAGGTTTTTTCCATATATTCATGCAAAAATCCTCCTTTCCATCATCTTAACGCACCAACATTAAAATTCACTGAGAACCTTCCCTTTTTTTCGGAATGAAAACTCGGATGACGGTGCCCATACCGACCACACTTTCAATCGTCAATGTCGCTCCTAACCCATCCGCAATCTCCTTAGCAATAGAAAGGCCTAAACCAGTACCGCCTGTCTTCCGGCTTCTATCAGAATCGACCCGGTAGAACCGATCGAAAATATGCGGTAAATCCTTCTGCGGAATCCCTTTGCCGTAGTCCTTCACTGTTACCTCCACATCATTTTCCCGCTCATTGATGGAAGCGATAATTTCCCGCTCACTATATTTTCTCGCATTGTCGAGCAGAATGAATAACAGTTGCTTCACGAACTTACCGTCGGTTTCAACAATAGCTTGACCCTCGGCTTCAATATAGATTTCTCTGCCGTATGCTTGACGCAATGGCTTTACGACACCTTCCAACAATTGATTCAAATTGACTTCTGTAAATTCAAATGCTTGAGCTTCATTGCTTTTAGCCAAATCAAGCATTTGTGTAATCATTTCCTTCATTCGACTGGTTTCCGTAATAACGGCAGTCAATGCTTCATCAACAACTTCGCGATTGTCGAATCCGCGTCTCGTCAATAACTTGGAATAGCTTTCGATGACAGTCAACGGTGTTTTCAACTCATGAGAAGCGTTTGAAACGAACTGCTCTTGCTTTCTGTAATTCTGTTCAAGTTGTTCCATCATTTCATTGAACATCCGCTCCATTTGCGCAAGCTCATCTTTTCCATTCTTATTGCCAGTCATTTTTTCGTAAGTCCCCGATTGCCTGCTAATATTCATTGCTGTAATAAGCTTTTCAATCGGCTGGGTAACAATTTTCCCTAACGTCATACTGGATAAAATGATCGGGACCATTGCGAATATCGTTACGCCGATCAGGACATATTTCAATACCCTCATATTTGCCTCAACGTCTGTTAGCAGCTGCGTCATTTGCAACGTCACGACTTCCCCTGTCGGCCAAATGATCGGGACGGCAGTGGATAATGATTCAGTTCCATTAAATGACCCAATTGAGTAGGAATCATCGGTGATCATCTGTTCAGTGAACTTACCTAAGCCGTCGACCGCTTGGACATTAATAAGCGATTTATCCTCGCTGTCGACAATTGAAATAGCTCCATTGGCAGGAACGAATGCACGCAACAGGGTATCAGCGTCCTTTTCCGTTTTCAGTTCGCTTAATGCGGTTGTCAATTCCTTCGAACGGCCAAGCAATTGCTGATATTCCGTATCGTGGGACATCCTTTCGAAAAGAAAGTAAATGACGACATTCGCCAATACGAGGATGATGAACATTAATAATGTGGAAAATAGATGGATCTTTTGCTTTAATTTCATGAAGCAGCTTCCTTCAATGCATAGCCGACACCTCGTACGGTTTGAATAAGGGAAGGTTCATTCGGTCGGTCGATTTTTTTTCGGACGTACCGGATATAGACGTCGACCACATTTGTATCACCAAAGTAGTCATATCCCCAAACTGCGTCAAGCAGCTGCTCGCGTGAAAGTACTTGATTCGGATGGCAGATCAAATGAAGCAATAAATCATATTCCCTTGGCGTCAAATCGATTGATTCCCCATTCCGTTTCACTTCGCGTGACTGCTCATGGATTGATAATCCCCCAAACTCATGGAAAAACTCATCTTTGGTTGTCGTCTTCTTTTGTGATGTTCGCATTGCAGACCGGATACGCGCAAGCAGTTCATCAATCTCAAACGGCTTTGTTACATAATCATTCGCACCTAAATCGAGGCCTGTTACTTTATCTTCCACATCGCTTTTCGCTGTCAATAAAATAACCGGTGTCCCGTCCTCTGATGCCCGAATCCTCCGCAGTACGTCTAAGCCGTTCATGCCCGGTAACATTAAATCGAGGAGGACGAGATCCCATTCCTGCTCTCTGAATTTGATAAGACCATCCGTGCCTGTATGGGCAGTGTCGACTGAATACCCTTCAAACTCAAGCTCCAGTTGTAGAACCCGTGCGATTGCTTCCTCGTCCTCAATTACTAAAATACGCTCACTCACCCTCATCACCGTCCCTTTTTTCTCTCATTCTATCAGATGTTCTATGAACTCAACTATAAATATGAAAAAACGACCCCGTTGTAAAGGTCGTTTTGTTTCATTATAAAAATACGATAGCTGCAAGTATGATCGCTAAAAAGATTCTGTATAACGCAAACGGTACAAGTTTGATCTTTGAAATTAATTTCAAGAAAAAACGGATTGAAATGAGGGAGAATACAAATGCGCTTACGAAGCCGACGATATAAAACGAAATGTAATCCATCGACAAGTACTCCCAGTTTTTCATGACCGATACAAGGCTTGCGCCCGCCATAATCGGAACTGCCATGATGAATGTGAAATCCGCCGCTGTCCGATGGTTCATTCCGAATAAAACACCACCGGAAATCGTTGCGCCTGAACGTGAAAAGCCCGGCCATAACGATAAACACTGGACAAGTCCGACCGTGAGCGCCTGACGATATGTAATCTGGTCCAATGATTGGACGTTCGGACGTTTTGGCCCGAATTTGTCCGCCACGAGCATGAGGATCGCTCCCGCGACAAGGGCAACGATGACCGTTTCAACACGGAATAAATAGTCGTCAATTAAATCCTTAAATGCAAATCCTAAAATAACAGCGGGAAGCATACCGACAATGACATGCAACAAATTAAAACGATTGCTCATCTTTTTTCCATCAACTTGATACAGTCCGACCAAGCTGAACAACCTCTTCCAAAACACGACGACAACTGCTAAAATCGATCCTAATTGGATGACGATTTTAAAAGTGATGGCCGGATATTTGCCAAGGAACTCTTCGGACCTTAGCCACATATCATCTACGATAATGAGATGACCCGTTGAGGAAACCGGTGCAAACTCGGTCATCCCTTCCACAAAACCAAGTATTAACGCTTTAATAAGATCGAATAACTCCATAAATTCACTAAGCCCTCTTTCTGCGGAAGCGGATATATCCAATACAAGCCGCCAAACCGCCAATTGCTAATAGCACATACACAATCATCGAATAGACATCCATATACCCGACAATCGACTCCCAATTTTCACCGACTGCAAACCCTATTGTAACAAGAATTGTATTCCAAATGAAGCTTCCAATCGCTGTCAGAAAAATAAAAAGGGGAAAATTCATATGTGACATCCCTGCCGGAACGGAAATAAGGCTACGCAGAAGTGGAACTAGACGACAGAAAAACACAGTCCACGGCCCATATTTATCAAACCAGCCTTCCGCCCTGCGCAAATCTTTCTTCGTCAAACGCAACCATCGACCCCGTCGTTCTACAAACCTTTCTAACCTTTTCATATCGATAAACATCCCGATACTGTAAAGAACCATCGCGCCAACAACTGAACCGATTGTCGCCGCAATGATGACACCCGACTTGGTCATCGTTGTAATACCCGTCATAAAGCCACTAAACGTCAAAATAATTTCCGATGGAATCGGTGGAAATAAATTTTCTATAAGCAACAGAAAACAAACGCCGAAATATCCGTATTCTCCAATGAACTCCATTATCCAGTCTTCCATGGAACACTCCTTGCCGCCCGAGTTCAACCATTGGGCACTAAATCAGGACGCTAACTTGCATTTGTAAGTTTCCACCTTCCTGTTCGATTGTACGTCAAAGTGCGGTCAAGTATGAATAAAATAAAATGTGGATAACATTGAAAAACACTAGTTATACACCGAATGTTGTGGGTAAAACAGTTGATATGTTAGTAATTTCTGAAAACTAGGTGTTTTTCTATCCACATGTGGATAAAGAAATAATAAAAAATCCCACCATTCCATATAGAATGATGGGCGTTTCAACTTCTTCATTAAAAACCGATTGTTCTTCTGGCGGAACGGTCGTGGCGAATGGTGAACTTGACCGTCTCTTCTTTATCCACTGGAACATCAATTGGAAGGATGATTTTATCCCGTTTCTTTTCCCACTCATGCGTCGATTCATCCACTGTCCACAAGTGGCCGGGAACTTGTTGGCGAATCATTGCTTGAACCGGAACACCTTTCGTATTGCAAATTGAATACTCGTATTCGGTGTATTCATAGCCGCCTTCTTTATACTTGCCTGATTTTTTACTGTCCACTTTAATATCACAAGCTTCACCCGATTTTAGACGGACTTTTTCACCCGCTTCGGTATGCTTGATCCGATATTCTCCGATGAATTCTGCGCTTTCATCCTTCGGGTTCGTTCGATACATCTTAAAAACTCCTGCTGGCAATGGAAAACCAAGTCCGTTTTCCACAGTGTTGTCAAATTCGATATAAATATCAGGATTCGATGTTTGTTCATTGATTTCATAGATCATCCGCGCTTGCGAATTGGACGACGATAGAAGCCGCAACTGTTTCTGTTGCCGATCGTCCAAGTTTATCGGATTCGGGAAAGTATACGTGTGGAAATCCGAAAAGGCATCTGTCTTCTGCTTTTCGTTTTTGGATAACTCATTACTTTTCTCTTCGTTTTCATTTCCAGCCTTACTTAGTTTGCCAGAGATCAAACGAAGATTTGCGTCCTCGAAAGAGACCCCTGAATAATTTTTCATCGTCAACCAACCTGATAGATCAAATCGGTCGCCATGCATGGAAATGACGTAATCCGCCTCCCACGAAATGCCGCCTGTCAAATAAGATACACATACTTCCTCGCTTTTTTGCTCTGCGACTTGCCATACAAGCGTCGGCACGACGTGATTCCCTCCTTCGATTTCCGGGAAACGCAGTTCACCTTTCGGGTTGATGATGATTTCATTCGTTTCGACATCTTGCATGACAACCGGTCCATTTGCTCGGAGTAGAGTGTATTTTTTATCCTGCTTTGAATATGGATCTTTAATAATCAATTGACGTCCGATATATCGTTCATAAATTCTCAATTCATCCATCAGGTCATATTCATAAACAAGCTCCGATACATCGAGCCCTTCAATGATAATGGAATCCGTGTCCAATCTTTTCGATACACCAATGAAATGGACATTGTCATCCTTTTCAAGTTGAGGAATGGAACGGGTGTCCTTGACTAGCGCAAAGCCATCACTATAGACAGTAAGGGAACAAGATTCAGCATGAGATTTTGGAATTCGGATCGGCATTATAAAACCTCCTAAGTGGTTACTCGTTTCAGTAAACTCTCCAATAAACAGACTCAATATACGCTATTCCCTGTTCTGGAGGAATTAATGCTTTTGGGGAATAAATTTTATCTGAAATTCGAGGGCAAACAGGTTATCACCGTTCAACCATAAACTAGGCGATTTTTGCCCGACAAAAAAACCACCTGCAGCAACTCAACTGCGGGTGGCTCCATCTCATACTTCCATCTCATGCCCTTTCAATTGTTCGCGCAATGCGGCTTTCAAAAACTTGCCGACAGATGTTTTCGGAATTTCATCCAGGAAAATCACATCGTCCGGCACCCACCATTTCGCAAATTGACTTTCCAGG
Source organism: Sporosarcina luteola (assembly GCF_007991495.1). GTDB lineage: Bacteria > Bacillota > Bacilli > Bacillales_A > Planococcaceae > Sporosarcina > Sporosarcina luteola. Next base: position 7,419 of record NZ_BJYL01000019.1, read on the forward strand.
TAAGCAAGTAACTCGGCTTTTTTGGCGTCATCCGCCACTTGCCCATCTTTCAATACGACGCAAGCAAGAGGACGCTCTTGCCACTTTTCATGCGGAACAGCAATGACTGCAGCTTCGAATACATCTTCATGCGTCATCAAAGCATTCTCCAAGTCCACAGACGAAATCCATTCGCCGCCGCTCTTAATCAAATCTTTCGTCCGATCCATCAGCTTTAAATAACCGATGTCCGTCATGACCGCAATATCGCCTGTGTAGAGCCATCCGTCTCTAAATGCCTCTTCCGTCCGGTCATCCTTATAATACTCGCTCGCAATCCACGGCCCTCGCACGGCAAGCTCGCCCATCGTCTTACCATCCCACGGCACTTCACCGTCTTCATTGACAACTTTCACTTCAAGCCCCGGCATAATCAAACCTTGTAGCGCCCGGATGTCGATCCTTTCGTCCATCGGCAGCTCTTCCATACCCGAAGTATACACCGACAAGCTGACGAGCGGCGACGTTTCCGTCATTCCGTATCCGACATAGAACGGAACCCCGAGCTTCTCCTCGAATGCACGGATCAAACCTTTTGGAGATGCTGAACCGCCACTTACGATGCCACGGACCGAGGAAAGGTCCCTCGGATGTTGCTCTTGCTCTTTCAAGACGGCGAGCCAAATCGTTGGCACTCCCGCTGTAATCGTCACTTTTTCCTGTTCAATCAAATCAAGCAGCAACTGTGGATTGAAGCCAGGTCCCGGCAACACTTGCGTTGCTCCGAAGAAAACGGAAGCGAATGGCATGCCCCATGCATTGACGTGGAACATCGGCACGACTGGCATGACAACGTCGGTTTCACGCAAGCCCATTGCATCCGCCAGTCCGAGCGCATAACTATGAAGAACAATTCCACGATGTGAATAGACGACGCCTTTCGGATTGCCTGTCGTAGCGGATGTGTAGCACATGCCGGCTGGCGTATTTTCATCCAAGTCCTCAGGATAATCGTATTCATCGGATGCCTCCGCAAGTAACGCCTCATAGGAATAGACATTTTCCAGCGTCGTTTCCGGCACCTCCATGCTATCCCCCATAATAACGAAGCACTTCACTGTCTTCAGCAGCGGAGCAAGCTTTTCAAAATGTGGGAACAGATTATCATCCACCAGCATGATTTCATCTTCTGCATGGTTGATGACATACGCGAGATGCTCCGGTGACAAGCGGATATTCACCATATGCAGGATAGCGCCTGTACTTGGTACACCAAAATAAGCTTCAAGATGCCTATGATGATTCCAACCGAAAGTCCCCACTTTCGTTCCGTGTTTCATGCCAAGCTTCGTCAATGCGTTTGATAACTTCCTCGTCCGCTTCGCCCATTCCCGGTACGTAATGCGGTGGGTCGTGCTTTCCGAAGTACGTGAAATAATGAGCTTATTCGGAAAGAATTGCTCCGCCCTTTTAATGAACGACGACAATAATAACGGTGTTTGCATCATTTAAAATCGCTCCCCTTTTGCGCTTTTATTGTTTGAAGCTTGTACAACCTTCCTCAGCCTGACAGGCGCTTTGGTCCCCCAGAATCATATGCACCCAAACGTCCGGCTATTCCCTTTTACAATCCCATATTTTTCGCGATGATCACTTTCATGATTTCATTCGTCCCGGCGTAAATCGACGCAACCGGAATATCACGATACCGTCTGGCAATCTTATACTCTTCCATATATCCATAACCCCCATGAAGCTGCATGCATTCCGAGGAAATTTCGCGTGCCGTTTCAGTGATCCAGTATTTCGCCATGGACACTTTCGTCACGACATCTTTACCTGCCAAATGATCTTCAATGAGCGATTCAAGAAATGTTTTACCGAGCTCCACTTTCGTCGCGATTTCCGCCAGCTTGAACTGCGTGTTTTGGAATGAACCGATCGGTTTCCCAAATGCCTCACGCGACTTGACATAATCGAGCGTCATTTCAAGCATGTCCTCCGACGCCGTCTGTGCCGCCAACGCAACAATCAGTCGTTCCTGCTGAAGCTTCTCCATCAAATAACCGAAACCTTTCCCTTTGTTGCCAATCAGATTAGCAGCGGGCACCCGGCAATCTTCGAAGTAAAGTTCAGCTGTATCCTGCGAATGCATGCCGACTTTGTCGAGCTTCCTCCCTTTCGTGAAACCAGGCGTCCCCTCTTCAATCATGAGTAAACTGATGCCGCGATGTTTCGGCTCCGCATTTGGGTCCGTCTTCACAACAACGAGGAATAAATTCCCATTCGCGCCATTTGTGATGAACGTCTTTTGACCATTGACGACATAATGATCGCCTTCTTTGATAGCGGTCGTTCGGATATTGGCAAGATCCGACCCCGTTCCCGGCTCAGTCATCGCGACACCTGTTATCCAATCCGCCGTTATACAACCCGGCAGCCACCGCCTCTTCTGCTCTTCCATTCCAAAGGACTCGATATACGGAACGACGATGTCATTATGTAAGCCCACACCCGTCAATCCAGCTCCAATTCGTTCCATCTCTTCCCCAATGATGACACCATAGCTGAAGTCGAGACCAAGCCCACCGTACTGTTCTTCCACTTGCGGACAGAGAAAGCCCATTTCTCCAAGCTTACGCCAAAAACTGACGGGCACCAGCCGGTTCCTTTCCCATTCATCGTAAAATGGAGCGGCTTCTTTTAATAGGAATTTCCGAAGTGTTTCCCTGAATAGAACGTGTTCATCCGTTTCATATCGATAGCGCGCCATCGACCTACCTCCTTCTATTCTTAATTGTTGAAAGAGAACTTACCTTGCAAGATTGAGAACTCTTTCATGGCGAATGAGAAATTCCCTTGCAAGAACGAGAACTCTTTCACGTTGAATGAGAACTTCCCTTGCAAGAACGAGAACTCTTTCACGACGAATGAGAACTCCCTTTGCAAGAACGAGAACTCTTTCACGTTGAGTGAGAACTTCTTTTGTGGGTCCCTTTATTTCGGCTGCATTCTAATGGCACCGTCCAATCGGATCACTTCGCCATTTAGCAACGGATTCGTAACGATGCTTTCGACGAGTTTCGCGTACTCGTCAGGACGTCCTAGCCGTTTCGGGAATAACGTCATGTCGACAAGCGCATTTTGGGCAGGCTCAGGAAGGCCGGCGAATAAAGGCGTTTCGACAAGGCCCGGAGCAATCGTCATGACACGGATGCCAGATGACGCAAATTCCCGCGCAATCGGCAATGTCATTCCGACGACGCCGCCTTTCGAAGCACTGTATGCGGCCTGTCCGATTTGCCCTTCGAACGCGGCGACAGAAGCGGTATTGATAATGACCCCGCGCTCCCCGTCCGCATTCGGCTCATTTTCCATCATGGCTGCAGCCGCTACCCGAATCACATTAAATGTGCCTACCAAATTCACTTGAATCACTTTTTCAAAACGATCAAGCGGCATCGGCCCACCTTTTGACACGACTTTTCCAGGCGTTGCAATTCCTGCACAGTTCACGGCTGTATTCAATTTCCCAAATACGGAAACGGCTTCCGCCACATTCCGTTCGACTTCGTCCCCGCTTGCCACATTCGTTTTCAGGAATAAAACATGATCTTCCCCTAGCTCCTCGACTAAAGCCCGGCCACGTTCTTCATTCAAATCAAAAATGGCAACCTTCCCACCATTTGACACGATTCGTCTCGTTGTAGCTTCCCCTAATCCGGAAGCGCCGCCAGTGACGATTGCTACGATATTTTGCATTTCCATTCGCTCATCCCCTTTGTCCAGCAACTTCGTTTACGGTCTTATTTTACTGCTCAATTCGTTCAATAATCGTCGCGTTCGCCATGCCCATCCCTTCGCAAATGGCGAGCAATCCATATCGCCCACCTGTACGCTGAAGTTCATTGACCATTGACACAAGCAACTTCGTACCCGTCGCGCCAAGTGGATGGCCAAGCGCGATTGCTCCTCCGTTCGGATTGAGTTTTTCTGGATCCGCTCCCGTTTCTTTCAACCATGCAAGCGGCACTGGTGCGAATGCTTCATTCACTTCGTAGACATCCATATCTTCTATAGAAAGCCCTGCCTTTGACAATACTTTTTTCGTTGCTGCAATCGGCCCTGTCAACATCAGTGTCGGATCGGATCCCACGACTGTACGTGCGACAATCTTCGCGAGCGGTTTCAATCCGAGCTCATCCGCCTTCTCTTTTGACATAAGCAGTACAGCTGAAGCACCATCGCTCATTTGACTGGCGTTTCCTGCGGTAATGACGCCTTTTTCGTCGAATACTGTTTTTAGCCCAGAGAGTACTTCGAGCGTTGAGTCCGGACGCGGGCCTTCATCTTTCGCAATGGTTTCGACTGTACCATCGACGCGATCCGCAACAACTGGCACGATTTCGGCATCGAACTTACCGCTTTCAATAGCAGTTATCGCTTTCTGATGGCTTTCATAGGCGAAGCGGTCAAGTTCTTCACGGGACAGTTCCCACTTTTTTGCGATGCGCTCCGCGGACAGTCCTTGATTGATGATTTCATGCTTTTCCGTCAGCTTTGGGCTCGGTTTCGTGTCTCCGATATTTGAAAACATCGGGGCTCTCGTCATGCTTTCGACGCCGCCCGCAATGACGATGTCCATGTCCCCTGCTGCTATTGCTTGCGAGGCGAAGTGGACCGCTTGCTGGCTTGAGCCGCATTGGCGATCGATTGTGACACCCGGCACATGGACCGGGAACCCGGCTATCAATGCCGCTGTTCTTGCGATATTGCCCCCTTGCTCGCCTGATTGCGTGACACAGCCTAAAATGACGTCTTCCACTTCGCTCTTATCGATTCCAGTTCGTTTGATTAATTCCTCAAGGACGACTGCCGCAAGCTCGTCCGAACGGTAGTCTGCAAAGCCGCCTTTTCTTCTGCCGACCGCAGTTCTAACTCCTTCAACGATGACAACTTCTCTCAAGTCTGCACCTCATTCTCTGAATTAATTGATAGTTCTTATAATCATAGCTTACATGAAAGCGTCGTCAATTTCCACTGTGATTTTTGGTGGAATCAGTCTCAAGTCTTAGATGAATATCCGCATTGCGCCCGTTTGGACGAGTCGAAACCCATTGTATGATGTAGATACAACGAAAGGAGGAACAACAATATGAAAAAATTTGGTCTAGCGATAATTGGCATTGTGGCAGCTATCGTTGTTCTTGCAAACTTAGGGTCGATTTTGGCGCTCGCCATTTCCGCAGTAATCACTTTTGCGGGGGCGCATTATTACAGGAAGAGTGATTCCACGTTCCTGAAATTGTTTTGGGGAACGGTGCTCGTTATCGGTTTGGTAACAGCTGTTACAAACGTTCCGGCATTCATCGGCATCATCGCTTTACTTGGTGTGTACTATGTATGGCGCAAGTGGAATGATCGTACAGACGATAATATTATTGAAGCTAAATATTCCGATGATCCGTTCGTCAATTTCGAACGTCAATGGGATGAAATTACAAAATAAGGAGGAAACAATTATGAATTCATTATGGAACAGACTTAAATACACGGTGCAAGCTGATTTGCATACAGTGCTCGACAAGAAAGAATCGAAAAATCCGATTGCAATGTTGAACCAATACATTAAAGAAGCGGAGAAGCAGACGGAATCGGTCGGAAAGTTATTGGAGCGTCAAGGAAAATTGAAGGTTGCGCTTGAAAAGGAATATGCAGAAGCGGAAGCAATGCTTGAAAAACGCCGCCATCAATTGGAACTGGCAACATCGACAGGCGAAGAAGATCTTGTCGCTTTTGCTTCGGATGAAGTTCGGGCTTACGAAACACGAGCTGCTGAAATCGCGCATAGCATCACGGAATCTGCTAATGAAATGACGGCGCTGGAGCGGAAATTCGAGGAAATGAAACATAAAGTGAAGGATATGAAAGTGCGCCAGTTACAATTGATGGGTAAAGAAAACGTCACACGCGCCCATCGCCGCATGGATAAATTCATCTCCCCCGAAAATGGTGACAAGCAAGTTTCAAGCGTCGAAGAGATGAATGCCTACATCGAAAATCTCGGCGGCAAGATCAACCGCGAATACGAGACCTCTTCAATGGAGCGGAGATTGGAATTGTTGCAGAAAAATGCTACAACTAAAGCGGAAATTGTGTAAACTATAGTAGAATGAGAACTCTGAAGACGTTAATGAGAACTTAGCTGCAGGGAACGAGAACTCTCCCAGCGTTAATGAGAACTTCGTTTGCTGAAACGAGAACTCCGGAGCCCGGAATGAGAACTATCTGGAGTAAAACGAGAACTTGCCCGATTAACGAGCCGTTCTCAGAAAGAATGAACCCTTGCACAGATTAATGAGCCGTTCTCGAAATGAATGAGCTCTTGCACAAATTAATGAGCCGTTCTCGAAACGAATGAGCTCTTGCGCGGATTAATGAGCCGTTCTCAGAAAGAATGCGCCCTTGCGCGGATTAATGAGCCGTTCTCAGAAAGAATGAGCTCTTGCACGAATTAATGAGCCGTTCTCAAATAGAAACGGCTGCTATCATCAAAGGGAAGGCGCCCGCCTTCCCTCTTACATCTGACATCAAGAAGGAGGTATTGACGTGAAGCAATTTGATACGAGTAAGATGACATTTTGGATTGTTGCTTTTCTTTTGCTCATTTTTGTAGAGGCGATTTTCCTATCTAATGGCAATATCATCTTCCTTCTTCTTGGTGCCGGATTGGTCTATTATGGCTTTAAAAAACGGTCGAAGTGGATGACTTTTTTAGGTCTCTTTTTCATCGTTATGGCGTTGTTGACGTTATGGAGTTTGCGGATGCTTCTGTTAACAGTTTTCATCTATGTGTTATTCCACTTGTGGAAAGGCGTTCCGGCTGCACAAATTATGCGCCCGCTAAAGGAGTTTCAACAGGCGACGCCGAATGGGATTTGGAAAAACAAATGGTTTTCCACTCAGGCTTCCCCGTTTTCCTCATATGAATGGGAAGACATACAGATTCAAGGCTTTTTCGGGGATATTCATGTCGATGTTACAGATACGGTGTTGCCGAAAGGGACTTCCTTCATTTCCATCCGGCAAGGATTTGGGCGAATTAAGGTCGATCTACCGTATGAAATCCCTGTTCGCATTCATTACAACACATTGTTCGGCGAGGCGCGCGTCCTTGATATCAGTCCGAAACGTATGCTAAATGAGACGCTTCATATCAAAGACGGATATGACATGGAGATTGGGGATCGCGCGGAGCTCATCATTTCCCTTGCGACGTGGATCGGGGATATTGAGGTGGTGCGGAAATGAGGAATTTATTCGGACGCAGCATCTTTCTAACGTTCATTTTCACCTTTATTACGGCACTTTACTTCTATTTGATCATTGACGTGCCTATAAGTGAAGTTTGGATTTTCTTTTATGAGATTCAGTATGCCAACGTCCCTTTAGGTGTTTGGATCATTTTCACGTGTATTGCGCTTGGATCTTGGATTGCCACTTGGATGGGCAGCATTGGACGCTCGAAGGAAAAGGCGATTGAGCAGCAATTGGCTGGGTTGATTCAAAACGAAGAAGTCGTGATCATTAATAAAAAGTTTTCACCGAAGATTGATCGAACGCTTGAGGATGTCTCCAATATTTTGACGACGCAGCGTAAAAGCTTGCAGCGGATAACGGATGAACGTGCGGAAGCGCAGGATAAATTGATACAGGAACGTATCGTCCAGGAACGGCAGCGTCTTGCACGTGAGCTGCATGATTCTGTTTCGCAACAGTTATTTGCCGCTTCGATGCTCATGTCTGCGATCAATGAGCAAGAGCATGAAAAATCGGTTAAGAAACCGCTTTTACAAGTAGAACGCATGGTACAACAGGCGCAGTTGGAAATGCGTGCTCTGCTGCTTCATTTGCGACCAGCTGCTTTAAATGATAAATCGCTTGCAGAAGGACTTGAGGATTTATTAGTCGAATTAAAAGAGAAGGTTTCGTTTGATATTCGCTACCGCTTGGAAGAGGTGTCGTTGTCGAAAGGAGCGGAAGATCATTTATTCCGCATTGCGCAGGAGACGTTGTCGAACACGCTTCGTCATGCACAGGCGACTGAAGTCGATGTCCTTTTTGTCGAACGGGATGGGTTGGCTATATTCCGCGTGCAAGACAACGGAGTCGGTTTCCAGGATAACGACAGCAAAGGCGGATCGTATGGATTGCAAAATGTAAAGGAACGGGCGATTGAAATCGGCGGTACATGCAAAATCGTTTCGGTCCCTTCGCAAGGCACGATTGTGGAAGTAAAATTGCCGACGAAAAAGGGGGATGAGTTGGATGATTCGGATTCTATTAGTGGATGATCATGAAATGGTGCGAATCGGCGTGTCTGCTTACTTGCAAACACAGCCGGATATGGAAGTCGTTGATGAGGCGGTCAATGGGAAGGAAGCTGTTGAAAAAGCACTTGCATTGCGGCCCGACATCATTTTAATGGACATGGTCATGCCTGAAATGAACGGTGCGGAGGCGACTGCAGAAATAATTAAGCAATGGCCCGAAGCGAAAATTGTCATCGTCACCAGTTTCCTCGATGATGATAAAGTATATCCCGCTTTGGAAGCGGGAGCGATCAGCTACATATTAAAGACATCGAATGCGAAAAGGATTGCCGAGGCCATTCGCGAAACATTGAAGGGGCAAACGGTTTTGGAACCCGAAGTGACGTCTAAAATGATGCAAAAAATGAGGACCGGCAATTCACACCGACTTCATGATGAGTTGACAGAGCGAGAGCTGGAAATCCTTCTTTTATTAGCAAAGGGAAAAACGAATCAGGAAATCGCTGATGATCTCTTCATTGCGCTAAAGACTGTGAAAACGCATGTGAGCAATTTATTGTCAAAGTTGGAAGTGCAGGATCGGACGCAGGCTGTGATTTATGCATTTAAAAATGATTTGGTGGAATAATGAATGGCCGCGTGCCCGGAAATGGGTATGCGGCTTTTTATGTGTGTGCTGACTTTCCGGATAGAGGAATGAGAACTCTTGGTATCGGATTGAGAACTTTTTGCCGTGGAATGAGAACTTTCCTTCGAAGAG
>NZ_BJYL01000020.1 GCF_007991495.1 Sporosarcina luteola
AAGTATATAGGATTTATGACAAGGAAGTCCTTGTTTCATTCATTATACAATGCAAAGGTGCTGTTATAACATTTTATCTAGAATATATTTGAAACTTGTCCCGTTTTCTCCGTCCATGCACTGCTAAGTTGCACGGCGGTGGGATGTCTTTTTCAATTTATCTATTTGTAACAAATGTTTTCAACTATCCATTCTGGAAAGTCCATCCGCTCCCGGTTGAACTTAACAAATTTTAAATCAAGCTTTCAACCCAAACGTAGAGAAGTTTCTATTATAATAGGGACGCCGGAAATCATATCCGAGAATACTAGTAAGGGTGAAGCATCGTGTTCCTAACAAAAAGAATCGTAATCCTTCTCGTTGGCATTCTCTTTGTGCTGTCGATAAATGGGGCGATGGTGAGTGCTAGTTCGAATAATTACTTGCCTTATGAAAATACAGAAGCAGGTAGAAACAGCAATGCCTACTTGCCGACATCCAATCCATCTCGGGGTGACAGGGAGAACTTTATCAATGAAATTTCGGGTTACGCAAAAGAAGCTAGTGCCAAATGGGGCATTCCGGCGAGTGCAATCATCGGGATGGCGGCGGTTGAGAGTGGGTATGGGACGACGAGAATTGCAGTCAATGCTAATAATATATTTGGAATAAAAATATGGGGAACGAATCCTAGTCAAGGGTGGCAGCTGAAAGGACAGCCTGACGAAGATAACGGGACAGTCACGGTATTATCCGATTTCGGCGTAGATAGGGTTATCTATGACGAGGCCCAAAGAGTAGATAACTGGTATCGCATGTTTTCGAGCCGTCAGGAAGCGGTCGATTACTTGGCAGGAACATTTCTTCAAAATCAAAGATATGGATTTGCGAAAACAAACTACGCCAGTAATTTGAAAAAAGGTTGGAGTTCCGAACGCGCATCCAAACAATATATATATGAGATTGCGAATGCCGGCTATAATCATTTGGGCGGCGAAAGCTATCGAAACGTTGTTGGTCAAGTGATGGCAGAATGGAATTTATACGAGCACGATGAGAACACATTCAAGGACATACATGGACATTGGGCTCAAAAAGAAATAGAGTTTTTGATGGAGAAAGGTTGGATAGACGGATACCCCGATGGAACGTTCAAACCAAACGCTAGTCTGACGAGAGCACATGCAGCCAAAATACTAAGTAATTTCCTAGGTTTAACCCATACAATTGAGCCAATCCATTTTAAAGATGTACCTAGTAGTTTTTGGGGACACGATTCAGTGATCTTAGTGGCACAGCACAAACTAATGAACGGCACAGGAAGTGATCAGTTCTCGCCGAATAAAAATATGACAAGAGCACAAATGGCACAAGTATTTTACAATGCCGGTTTCTATAGTCAGTCCGCGGAAAATCATATGAGTTCATTCACAGATGTTCACAATGGCCACTGGGCTCATATAGCCATTGAAACAATAAGGCAAGAAGGGATTATGGCAGGCTATGGCGATGGACGATTTGGAGTCAATGATTCAATATCCAGAGCACAATTGGCAGCGGTGATGTACCGGTTAGACCAAAAAGGTTGGAATCAAAACTAGAAACCGAGACATGAAAAAGTCCAGAAAGTAGAAAACCTGACTTTCTGGACTTTTTTGTATTTAAGATGCCCGTAGACAATCTGGTTTACTCTATTGTCTGAGCAAGTTTTTGCAGATGTGCGTGCGTAGGTAATATAGATACCTGTGCCGGATTAACATGAATGCTTTTCAGCACCTTTTATTACTCCAACTGCGGATAAACCACCGTCCCATCCTCTTCAATAATCGGCATCGCTCCCCATTTCCCCAATTCATGCGTGACTAGTTCTCCGCCATCCTTAACCGGTACGATATGACTGACATCCCAATTCCGCACTGCAAGCCAATTGCTTATCAACAGCCGATGGCAGCCGAGCAGGGTGCCGCTCTGAGCAACAATAGGCCGTTCGCCTCTCATTCGCCAGTGCAGTCAATTGCCTGATGCCTTCTTCAAAGCAATGCGACAGCGTATAATCCGCATAATGATGAAAGGAGTTATTCTGCCATCCATCATTCAGCGCAGGCGAGACAAGATCGGAATCCGGACGTCTTCCTCCGAGTTCAGGTATATGGCAATACGCAATGCCTGCTTTGGGCAACCATTCTTCCATTGCCTCTTTCCCGAACCACGGAAACTTTTTACTGCCCGGAAACGAGCGCACGTCGACAAGCAACTCGATGCGAGCAAGTCCTAGCAAATCTATGAACTCATCCTTCGTATGTGAAAAATGTCCAATCGTAAAAATCTCCATACCACAATCCTCCCTGCGTTTACTCCTTTCATTCCTCTGTGTGCTATAAGTAAAACATGTAGTCATGTATTATGGACTATCAATGGTATGTAAAGCCCGTACAATCTTATGTAATTTCCTACTCATTTCTTCAGGAGTTTCATTAAACCCATTTTCATACCAAACGATGACCAAACCGATGATGGCGTTTGCTTGGTAGCCAACGATATATTCCTTCGATACGTCAGAAATCTGGTTCGGTTTATAGTCGCGGCCCACGTTTAATCGAATTTGGTCGAAAAGCATATAGTAATAGGATTTATTCGTGTTTTTTGAGAACACAATTTCATAAAAGCTTTGATGCCTTTTGATATGATGAAAAATTTGAATCGATTTTGGATTGATCTTTGCGATCTCAAAGGGAATCGTATATTTATAAGGCTCATCATAGGACGTTTGCAAATCAAGGATCACTTCTTGGAAAAAGTCATGAAAAACGTCTTCAACAGTGGTGTAATGTAAGTAAAACGTTCCCCTGTTTATATTTGCTTCTCTGCAAATTTCCGTAATCTTGATTTTTTCCAGAGGAATCGTTTTCAGTAGTGTCAACAATGCCTGTTGTAAACTGCTTTTCGTTTTCAATACACGCATATCTTGTTTATTCAATCGAATTCTCCTCGGCTAATGAACAGTTTTTGTGAAACTGATGCTTATTGAACAGATTATAGTTTTTTGATTATTGTATACGCTTGTTCTTATGATTATACTTATTAATGAACAGATGTTCAATAACTAAGGAGGTTATGAAGATGAAGTTACAAGACAAAGTGGCAATCATTACGGGTGCGGCGTCAGGCATGGGAAAAGCGATTGCTGAAGGTTATGCCCAAGAAGGTGCAAAAGTTGTCGTTTCAGATTTGAATTTTGAAGGTGCTCAGAACGTCGCTCAAGCAATCGTTGAATCGGGTGGCGAAGCGGTAGCGATTCAAACGAATGTAGCATCAGAAGAAGATCTCCAGCAATTATTCGAAGAAACAAAAGAAAAATATGGAAAAATAGATATTGTTGTTAACAATGCAGGCATCATGGATGGGATGGAGCCGGTTGGTGAAATCACAAATGACCGATGGGATCGGATTTTCGCCATCAATACGACGTCTGTCATGAAGTCGATGCGTTTGGCAGTTGCGGAATTCGAGAAGCAAGGGCATGGGGTCATTGTGAATAACATTTCTGCAGGCGGATTATACGGGGCACGTGCCGGAGCTGCATACACAGCTTCCAAGCACGCAGTTGTAGGACTAACAAAGAATACAGCATTCATGTATGCGGATCAAAATATCCGCTGTAACGGCATTGCACCGGGTGGTGTTGAAACGAATATTGGTTCTTCGATGACGAACGTCAGCCAATTCGGTTTTTCTCGCCAACAGCTGGGCATGGGCATTAACCCTCGTGTAGGCCAACCAGAAGAAATTGCGAAATTAGCTATTTTCCTCGGTTCAGATGATGCAAGCTTCATTAATGGACAAGTCATTGCGGCAGATTCAGGCTGGACCGCATATTAATATGAGTCAAAAACCTCCTAGCAGATTGTTTTCTGCATGGAGGTTTTCTACGTACTGGGTTCATCTCAACAAATCTTGCAAAGCGATTTCTAACACCGGAAATTCAAACTCAAATCCATTTTCCAATAACACTTCCGGCAATACTTTTTGACCTTCCAGGACAAGTTTGCTCTTCTGGCCCAAAGCCAATTTCATAGCAAACGCAGGGGCGGGAATCCAATGTGGACGTTTTAGGACGTTGCCAATCACTTTGCCGAATTCCTTCATTCTTAAAGGGGAGGGGGCAGTGACGTTAACGGGTCCTTGTAAACGTTCATTTTCAACCACGAACGAAATCGCTCGGACAACATCGTTCACATGAACCCAAGAAACCCATTGTTCACCCGATCCGACCGTTCCACCGGCGAAAAATTTATACGGCAATGCCATGAGAGGTAAGGCGCCGCCGTCATTGCCTAATACGACTCCGAATCTCATGAAGACTGTGCGTGCTCCGTAAATACTAGCTTGCTTCGCTTTGTTCTCCCAATCCTGCACAGTCTTTCCTAAAAAATCATCCGGCTCGCATTTTGAGTCTTCCGTATATATTTCATCAAGAGATACAGGGTAAATGCCGATTGCACTTGCGTTGATAAATACGGAAGGTTTTTGTGACAATTCCGAGATAATTCTCAGCAACTCATCTGTCGCAACCATTCTGCTGTTGTAAATTTGCTTTTGATGGTTCGGCGTCCATCGACCTTCATTTATCGAAACACCAGCCAAGTTAATGACCGCATCCGCACTTTTAATTTCCGATTCCGGAACCGCATCCTCTTTTAGCCATACTACATATGATAATTTTCCTGACGAGGGCCTCGCTTTCCTCGTTAGAACAACAACCTCATGGCCATTTTGCAATAACACGTCTATTAATTTATTCCCAATAAAACCGGTCCCACCGGCAACGATGATTTTCAACAGTTCACCTCCTAAAATAGTAACCTACCTTGTATTTTTATATTTAGTTTAGCATGAATGCATGGGGAAAGTGGGAATCCGCGCCGAACATGCAGTTTGGTTACTGGGTATTGTTTATTTGAAACGTACGTTCGTTTGAGGTAGAATAATTCCAAATAGGTTCATTACAAAACAAAAAGGTCTTAGGGGTGAAGAGGGTGGAGAATGAGACGAATTTCTTAATGTATCAAACTGAAGATGATGAAACAAAAATTAATGTTCGTTTGGAAGATGAGACCGTTTGGATGACGCAAAAGGCAATGGCAGAGCTGTTTCAGACATCTACTCAGAACATTACGCTTCATGTGAAAAACATATTTGAGGAGGGAGAATTATCGGAGACTCGAACTTGTAAGGAATACTTACAAGTTCGAGTTGAAGGTTCAAGAGAGGTCCAAAGAAAGGTTAAACACTATAATCTCGAAATGATTCTTGCAATTGGCTATCGTGTCCGTTCCCATCGCGGAACACAATTTCGGCAGTGGGCAACAGAAAGATTAAATGAATACCTAGTTAAGGGTTTTATCATGGACGATGAACGTTTAAAAGAAATCCGAAACCTTGGACAAGATTATTTTGATGAACTTCTTGCCCGAATTCGAGATATCCGTGCGTCCGAAAAACGGTTTTACAGTAAAATTACTGATATCTATACTACTTCTATTGATTATTCGCCTAATGTACAGATGACGAAGGATTTTTTTGCAACGTTCCAAAATAAATTGCACTTCGCCATTCATGGGCATACAGCATCCGAACTGATTAAACTACGTGCTGATGCAACTAAAGACAATATGGGCTTGACTACTTGGAAAGGCGACAAGATTAGAAAAGACGACGTAACGATTGCACAAAATTATCTAACTAAGGTTGAGTTAGATGATTTAAATCGTATTGTCACGATGTATTTAGATTATGCCGAATCTCAAGCGAAAAAACAAAAGCCGATGTACATGAAAGACTGGACTGAAAAGTTAGATGCATTTTTAGAATTCAATGAGCATGAAATCCTCACAAACCCCGGGAAAGTCAGCAAGAAGACAGCAGATCAGTTGGCAAAAGAGCAGTATGACATCTTCCATCAACAACGTTTAGCAAATCCCGACAAAGATGACTTTGATAGGTTTTTAGAACAGAAGCGATTAAAATCTTAAGCTTGACTAGTTCCTGAACCCTACACAAAAACAGCCATTAGAACAAAATTTCGTTCCAATGGCTGTTTGTCATATGATAATTTTTACCTGATTCGTTGTTTTCTCATCCATTGTGTAGCGACCCACTTTTCACCAGTGATTACTGGGGCTCCGCCATGCAAGGTTAAATCGTTTAGTGCTTGGTCATTATAGAAGTACTCGAAATAGACAGCCATCCCTTTTTTGGGCGTTACTGACAAGTTCAGCTTTGGGAAGAAAGTCTCTCCGCCTTGTTCTACGTCATTCAAGTACATAACGAGTGTACTGATTCTATTATTGTTTACCATTTTGCTTGATGATGAAAAGAAATCGTAATGCGCTTTGTATTGCTGACCAGGAGTATACTGAAGGATTTGAAGACCTTCCCCGTGTTCAATCGGTATATTCATAATAGTTGAGATTCTTTTTTCGACTCTTGCGACAATTTCGTTTTCACTTTCCTCAATAAACATACTGCTGCTTGTCCTAAGCTCGTTTTCTTCGCGTGTCATTCCAATCTTTGAACGTTTCATTTTATCCGTAGACAATCTGATCAGTTCCTCACACTCTTCATGACTTAACACATTTCCTAATACAACGATCAAAGGCTCTTCTAGTCGAGTGACGATGTCAATCTCTCTATCTGTAATTATTTTACTGCCAACGTGATCAAATATTGTTTGCTCTCTATTTTCCGTTATCAACTTCAAACCACCTCGAAACGATTCGATTTTTAAAACAAATGCGTGTTAGATAATGAGCATACGTGGTTTTAACGGAATTCTTACACCGTAGTTATACACTTCCTTTTGGAATTAAATTCAAGTTCAATATATTTTATCATACAGTTTTAATGTCGTAAAATGTAAACATAAGGTTTTTTTACAAATAAAAATAGGCAGAGGAAAGGTTTGTCTCCTCCGCAGGAAGTGGCCGTTTCTTAGTTGGATTTTAAACTAATAAGGATGAGTGTGATTCCAGCAAAAAGACAAACCATTCGGGGGAGGGAAACTTTTTCAGCGAGGCCAATGAGGGCGAACGCTGTAGTGATGATCAATACACAAGGTCCGACAAGAGCCAATAACGTGTTAATGTAAAAAGCCTTTTCCAAGTCATTGAACTTATACATCAACATGGCAGCCATGATATCCACGCTGCCGGAAAAAATCCGCAAAACGATAATCATTAGCAATGCTCTTTCAATCAATCACGTTGCCTCTTTCCCTTCAATGTCCATCCCATCGTAATTTTTTCCGATAGGACTGTTTCTACTATATGTAAGAGGGCTTATGTTCATTATGGAAAGTTCGTTTTCTGTCAGCATCTTTACAAAATCTCGTTTACATTTTTTAATCCGCAAATCTCTGATCCGAAAATCATTTCGAGAACGGCTCATTCTTTTGCGGAACGGCTCGTTTATTTCGAGAACGGCTCATTCTTTCACGGAACGGCTCGTTTATTTTGAGAACGGCTCATTCTTTTGCGGAACGGCTCGTTTATTTCGAGAAGGGCTCATTCTTTTGCGCAACGGCTCGTTTATTTCGAGAAGGGCTCATTCTTTCACACAATGGCTCGTTTATTTTGAGAAGGGTACATGTTAATTGGGTGCTCATTTTAAGCACACGGGCATTTCTTCGAAGTGTTAAGCTGTTGGTGCTTTGTTCGATTGAGGTAAACTAGGTATGATTTTAGCTGTGGCATTCCTGCGATATTGAAATGGAAGAAACTTCATTGCCTGTAGGCATGACAATAATCTTGATAAGTGATTTGCATGTGAGAGCAATAAATCCAAAAATAATGAGATTGTCAGCATACATTTTCAATAAACAGATTCACATCATTAATCAGGGAACATTCAGTAAATTAATAGTTGAAATGAGGAATGGGTATGAACGATCCTGTAGTTATAGTGGGAGCAGGTTTAAGTGGACTTCGTGCAGCATCTCTTCTTACTGCACGGGGGATCAAATGTATGGTTCTGGAGTCTAGGGATAGAGTTGGTGGAAGAGTGTTGAGTGCTTCTGACCCCAACAGACCTGATCTGGATAAATTTGACCTTGGGCCAACATGGTTCTGGCCGCAGTATGAAAGAGCTATTACCAATCTTGTTAAAGAACTGAATTTAGATACGTTCGTCCAGTACAACCAAGGGGCAATGCTTTCAGAACGCTCCCTGAGCGAGCCACCTGAGCGCCATGTACTGCCAGACAATCCCTATTCAACGTCGATTCGACTCGCAGGAGGGGTGCAGTCTCTTATTGTGGCCATAGCAGATACGATTCCTCCAGGGGTGGTCGAGCTAGAAACGCGAGTAACGGCCATTAGACAAGATGAAGCCGGCGCCATTACGGTTGAAGCAGATTTGGCGGATGGAAAGCAAAAGCAAGTTTCGGCAAGTGCTGTTATTCTTGGGTTGCCGCCTCGTATAGTGGCGCGTCATATTGAATTTTCTCCTTCTCTCCCTCCAAGTATTATCGCTGATCTAAGAAGCAAACCTACGTGGATGGCAGGACAAGCCAAGGCAGTTGCAATCTATGATCGTCCCTTTTGGCGGGATTCCGGACTGTCTGGATTCGTATCGAGTTGGGTGGGACCTTTACAAGAAATCCATGACGCTTCCCCTGAAATAGGATCTGGTGCATTATTTGGCTTCTTTGGAATGCCAGCAAGCACGCGCCGAAAATTGGGAGAAGATAAAGTTGAAGAACTGGTCATTGATCAACTGGTAAGGCTCTTTGGAACTTCCGCACAAAACGTAAAAACAATCTTATATAAGGATTGGGCTAATGACTCTGATACAGCTGTTGAGGAGGACATGACCCCACTTAGGGAGTTTCCAAGCTATGGTCAACCACCTATTGTAGGGGAGTGGGAAAAGAAAATTATCTTTGCTGGTACTGAGACGAATTCACAATTTGGTGGACATCTCGAAGGTGCGCTTCTATCAGCAGAACAGGCAGTTGTTGAAATACTGGAATTAAAAAACAAGCCTTTATGACAAGCCAGTCAATAGAAATCATTATCTAAAACTTACGGGAGAAAGAATAGATCTTGGCAATGAAAGAATGAGCCCCTCTGTCTGTTCTTTTTTTCAGTAGGTTGATCAGTATCTATCTCCATTACCAAGTGGCCTTGCGATCTTCGTAAGGTCTTTTTTGTATGCATAGTTTTATTGAAATTCATGTGTACGTCTTTTTACCTTTGAAAAGGTAGGATCGAGCTCTTTCCGTGACTTTAGTCTATTTTCCGAAAAATTAATTGACAATGATTCTCATTATCAACTATACTCGATTAAGTGAGAATGGTTCTCAAATAAAAGGAGGGAAAACACATTGAAAAAGCTGTTTATTTTCATAGCATTAATAGCTGTCGTTGCAGTATTGACGGCATGCGGGGAAGATTCGACTGGAGAAAAAGCGAATGCCGAGACGGTGAACAAAGAAAGCGTAGAGTCATCGTCGGATTCTCAAGTAGAAGATTCAATTGATAATAAAAATATTGAAGTGACAGATAGTACAGGCCGCTCGGTAGCTTTTGAGGAACAACCTCAATCATTTGCGGCTCTAAGTTCCGGGGATATCGATATTTTGACGGCGCTCGGCGCAAACGTGGTCGGACGGCCGACATCACAAGGGCCGGTTGCAAAGGAACTGGAAACAGTTGAACAGATCGGCAATCCGCATCAACCGAACTTTGAAAAAATCGCAGAGGTACATCCAGACGTGATGATTGCATCTGCGAGTATGAAGGCGCACGAAGCGAATCTTGAAAGACAGGGCATAAAGATGGTGTACACAGCAGCAAACAGCGTGAGTGATATACAACAAACAATCTCACTTGTCGGTCAGCTTCTTGGGAAAGATGATGATGCAAAATCGCTTAACGACAAAATCGATCAGGATTTGGCAACAGGGAAGGAAGGACTCGGAAATAAGGGGACAAAAGCATTGCTCGTATATGGAGCGCCAGGGACATATCTTGCTGCATTGCCTAATTCACTTTCAGGCGACCTGCTGGAGCTGGCAGGCGGAGAGAATATCGCAAGTGACTTCCCGAATGAAGATAACTATCCGCAATATGCAAGCTTAAGTGTCGAAAAAATTATTGAGCGTAATCCGGAAGTCGTCATGCTCATTACGCATGGAGATCCGCAAGCGGTGAAAGCTGCATTCGAAGAGGAAATGATGAAGAATCCCGCTTGGAAGAATCTTGATGCGGTGAAAGACGGCCGTGTCGTCGTGCTGCCTAGTGATTTGTTCGGCACGAATCCCGGAACAAGAGTAATTGAGGCGTTTAATGTGATGAAGGAAAGCTTGGAAGAAGGCGCCGAAAAATGATTACTGTTACTGAGCACGCCGAGAAAGAGCGCCATCCGCTCGCCCGGAAACGCTTCATCATCTTCGTTTCGGTCGGTACAATGCTGTTCGTATCGGCAATCGCCAGTTTGATGATTGGAGCTGTATCCTTTTCGATAACGGAAATTTGGAATGGAATCTTTTCCTCGGTAGATTCGTTGGAACGCAGAATCGTTTGGGAGTTGCGCGTTCCCCGGATGCTCATCGGATTAATCGTCGGGATGTGCCTTGCGTCGGCAGGGGCGATTTTGCAAGGCATCATGCGCAATCCGCTAGCCGATCCCGGCATTATCGGCGTCTCGTCGGGAGCAGGATTGGCTGCAACAGTCATAATGATCCTATTTCCGGCTTACATCATACTGCTTCCGGCAGCGGCGTTCTTAGGGGCGCTCGTCACGGCGCTCGTCATTTATGCGATGTCCTGGAAAGGAGGTGCCTCACCGGTACGGATCATCCTTGTCGGTGTCGCAATTAATGCAGTGATCGGAGCCGCTATGAGTGCGCTTATGCTTCTTTACAGTGATCGTGTCCAGTCCGTCCTTCCGTGGCTTGCCGGAGGAGTTGCAGGTGTCGGCTGGGTGCAGTTTGAAATGATCATTTATTATGCTATCGCGGCGCTTGTGCTCGCTGTGTTTGGCATCCCGCATATTCGCATCTTGAGACTGGGTGATGAAATGGCGAAATTGCTTGGCCATAAAGTGGAAAGGTCCCGTTTCTTCCTTATCCTGCTCAGTACGCTTCTAGCGGGGATTGCTGTGAGTGTATCCGGTTTGATCGGCTTTGTAGGACTCGTTGTCCCGCATATTGTAAGGACACTTGTAGGAGGGGATTACCGTTATTTATTGCCGATATCTGCTCTCGGAGGCGGTCTGCTCGTCGTTGTTGCAGATACGATTGCGAGAAGCGCTTTCAGTCCGATTGAACTTCCGGTCGGCATATTGCTGTCCTTCCTTGGCGGTCCATTTTTCTTATATTTGATTCAGAAACGGAGGAATTCATTTGTTGACAACTGAATCCCTGTCATTTAGCCATTCTGCTAATTTCCAGCTCGCTAATATCGATCTGGAAATTAAGCCGGGTGAGATTGTCAGTTTGATCGGGCCGAATGGTTCAGGAAAATCGACGTTCCTGCGTCTCATTTCCCGACTGATTGCCCCGCATAGTGGAACAGTCGTTTTAGACGGTCGGAGTATCGAACAGATGAAAACGAAGGAGGTGGCGAAAACACTTGCGATGCTTCCGCAAATGCAAGATCACCAGCTCGATTTGACGGTCGGCGAACTAGTTGAATTCGGCAGGCATCCCCATCGCAAAACGTATGGAAAGCCATCGCATGAGGATGAAGAGATGGTCGAGTGGGCGCTTTCGGTAACGAAATTATCATCTTATCGGAATAGGATGCTTCATTCACTTTCAGGAGGTGAGCGGCAACGCGCATGGATTGCAATGGCAATTGCCCAACATCCGAAAATCCTGCTGCTGGACGAACCGACGACATACCTTGATATCTCTCACCAGCTGGAAGTGATGGAGCTCGTCAGGTCCCTTAATGAAACATCGGGGATGACCGTTGTCATGGTGCTTCATGACATTAATCAGGCTGCGAGATACAGTGACCGGCTTATCGTTCTGAAAGAGGGGCAGGTCCGGTTTGATGGGATTCCTCAATGTGTTTTTTGCCAGGATATGTTTCGCTCGATCTTTGAGATTGAAGCAGATATTTTCATGAAAGATGGATTGTATTTTTTCTCTCCAAAAAAATTGCGGAAGGGTGATTGTTGTGAGACAGGAAGGTATGAAAAAAGAACAGTTGGACATTGAACTTGTCCGTGCATTTGTTGTTGCGGCGCATGGGAATTTATCAGAGGTGAAAGTCTTGCTTCAGCAAGAGCCGGGACTTGTCAACGCGGTTATGAACTGGGGCGGCAACGACTGGGAAAGCGGCTTGGGCGCGGCTGCCCATACAGGCAACCGGGATATCGCGGAATACTTAATCGAGCGTGGCGCATGGATCGATATTTTTGCAGCGGCGATGCTCGGCAAACTCGACATTGTAAAAAGCATTCTTGCCAGCTTCCCGGATATGATTCATTCGACAGGACCGCACGGCATCCCATTGATTCGTCACGCGGAGCGCGGAGGAGAAGAGGCATACGCCGTACTCGAGTACTTACAAGATGTTCTTAAAAGTCCACAACCATTATGAAAGGGAGGCATTAACATGCAAATGATGACAGCTGTCAACACAATACGTATTGAAAAGGGGAGAGGGGAGGAAGTTGCAAGCCGTTTTGCCGTGGCAAAGTCGGTGCATACGTTTAAAGGTTTCATCCGTATGGAAGTGTGGATGAAGGAAGATTCCCCGGAATACGATGAATTGAAAGTATGTACAACATGGGAAGACCATAGCTATTTCAATAACTGGCTCAAAAGCCGGCAAGCCGAAAAGGCACATGGCGGGGGCCGTTCGAAAGAATCCGAAGGCAACAGCCCGATTTTAGGAAGTGAACTGACGACATTCGCAGTGAAAGTGCAGCATCTCCCAGCGATTGAAGTGAAATCATAAGAAGCCTCACCCGATTTCCGTATGGGCGCAGCCTTGTTTATGTTGCGTGAAGCGAAGCACCCACGAATGAAAAAGGAGCGTATGCATCAATGGCATACGTTCCTTAAATGCGTATAGGCGGTTCACAAGGATGATAAATTGAACTATACTAGAATAAAGAGGGTTCGTAACCATCCCCTCTATAATAAAAACTAGGGAGGAAGTACATATGGAAAAAGCGGTAGTTGTATTTAGTGGCGGGCAAGATTCGACGACTTGTCTTCTGTGGGCACAGAAGACGTTTGATAGCGTTGAAGCCGTCACTTTTTTGTATGGGCAAAGAAATAGCTCGGAACTGGATTCGGCAAAGAAGATTGCGAAGGATCTGGGAGTCGCTCATACAATCATGGATTTGAGTTTGCTGAATCAGCTGACGGAGAATGCCATGACCCGAAGTGATATGGAAATTGACGAAACAGGTGAGGTGCCGAATACATTTGTTGAAGGCAGAAACCATGTTTTCCTATCCTTTGCGGCGATTTATGCAAAGCGGATTGGAGCGCGCCACATTATTACGGGTGTAAGTGAAACGGATTTCAGCGGCTATCCTGACTGTCGCAATGATTTCATCAAATCATTAAATGTGACGCTCAATCTTGCGATGGATGCACGTTTTGAAATCCATACGCCGCTTATGTGGAAAACAAAAGCGGATACATGGGAAATGGCAGACAGAATGGGCAGACTTGACTACATTCGAGAGCATACGACAACTTGTTATAACGGAGTGATTGGTGACGGATGCGGCGACTGTCCATCTTGCAAATTGCGAAAGCAAGGGTTGGACGCCTATATGGAAAAGGGGTATGAACGTGTATAGAGTTCTTATCTATTTATTATCCATCGTCCTTGCCAATGTCATTACAGCCAAATTTGCCCCGATGGAATTAGGGTTATTCATCATACCATATGGCACGCTCTTCATCGGATTGACACTCGTGATGCGTGATATGGTTCAAAATAAATACGGCAGAGCAAAAACATATATGTGGATCGCTATTGCGCTTGCGCTGTCTGCGATTACAAGCCATCTTCTTGGGGATGCATTATGGATCGTCTTTGCTTCCACATTAAGTTTCATCATATCCGAAACGACTGACACGGAAATTTATACACGGTTTAAATTTCCTTTTGTAAAGCGTGTCATGGTTTCAGGAATCGTCTCCGGTTTTCTGGACTCATCCATATTTGTCATCATCGGGATCGGTCCTTTAGGACTTGGTTATGTGCCTTGGGAACTTATTCCTTATGCAATCGCAGGCCAATGGGTTGCGAAAACGTTAATGCAGCTAATTGTCGCCGGGGGAATCAGGCGCTTTGTGATGAAATTAGGCATTTATGAGCCGAATATATCGGAAGTGCAAACTACCGTTTCGCAGGCAGTACAAACAACACGATAAGGGAGAGACATTGTAATGAAGCAAAGTGACACAAAAGACCTGACACTACTTGGAAATCAAAATACCGAATACAAAGCGGACTACTGTCCAGAAGTACTGGAAACATTCGAAAATCAACATCAGGAAAATAACTATTTCGTAAAGTTCAATATACCGGAATTCACAAGTCTATGTCCGATGACCGGCCAACCGGATTTCGCTGCCATCTATATTTCGTATATTCCGGATGTCCGAATGGTGGAAAGCAAGTCGTTGAAATTGTACATGTTCAGCTTTCGGAATCATGGCGCGTACCATGAAGATTGCGTGAATCTTATTATGAACGATTTAATCGACTTGATGGACCCAAGGTATATCGAAGTATGGGCGAAATTCACACCACGTGGCGGCATTTCCATCGATCCATATTGCAATTACGGAAAGCCGGGGACGATGTTTGAGCAAATGGCGGTCAACCGCCTCATGCAGCATGATATGTATCCGGAAAACATTAATAATCGATAAGTAAATATTTGAAAAAAGTGACAGGCAAGCTGCATGTGGATGCGGCTTGCCTGTTTTATTGGTGCTTCACACTACTATTTCACATGAAATCCACTCGTCGACGTGACCATCAATTCGATGATTTGCTTCGACATGTATTCAGGTTCCTCGGAGAAATCTTCCTCTATCCACCGAATAATGAGTCCCGCTACACCATGTGCTCTGTATATGTATAACCATTTTGGATTGAGGATTGTTCCTTCTGCTAACCCGTAGTCATATTCCGCGATGAATAGCTCCTCATTCGCAATGAAGTTGATTAGCAACAAAAGCAAACTATCTTGCAAAGCAATGAACTCAATTCGCAACACAATCAAACCGATTCGCATCGCAATGAAAATCGTCTGTAACGAAACGAAGTCTGCCTGCATCACAACCTATTCGCCTGCCCTCATTTCGACTAAAAATATAAAACACAGGCCGAAAATTGGATAATCTTCATTCCAACCTATAATAAAGGCATATGGTTACTACAGGAGGAATGAGATTTGAGCATTTATAACTATTTGATAAGAAAACCTAATGGAGAAATTCTATCGATGGAAACATACCGTGGAAAGGCAATTCTGATCGTCAACACTGCGAGCCGTTGCCGATTCACCTATCAATTCGACGAGCTTCAGAAGTTGTACGAGAACTATAAAGAGCGGGGACTTGTCGTGCTCGGCTTTCCTTGTGACCAATTCGGGCAGCAAAACCCGGAAAATGGGGAAGAGTCGGCACAATTTTGCCAACGGAACTACGGCGTCAGCTTTCCGATATATGACCTTGTGCAAGTGAACGGGAAAGAGACCGAACCGCTATTTAATTATTTGAAACATGAAGTTCCATTCCGTGAGTTGGATGAGACGATTGCGACAGAAAAGATGCTGAAATTGCGTTTGAAAGAGGAATATCCCGATTACTTGATCGGTCGGAACATCCGCTGGAATTTTACGAAGTTTCTTGTCGGTGCAAATGGAGAGGTTATCAAGCGATTCGAGCCGACGGAATCAGATTTGGACATTGCGGCAGAAATTGAACGCCTCTTAGCGGAGCCGACTTTGGTTTGATTTAGCTGGATAGGGAATTGCATGAAATATTAGGGGAGTCAATCATGTCGTACGATGATTGGCTCCCCTTTTGCATTTCTACAGTTTTTTCAATTAAACAATATCCATACAATCAATGGTGCAAGGATTGAGCTAAGCAGGGCATTGAGTGACATGGAGACGGAACCCATCGAAAATGCAAGTTCACCATATTCGGCCGCTTTTGCTGTTCCGAGTGCGTGCGAGGCGCTGCCAAGAGCGATTCCTCTGCCAACGGGACTATGCACTTTCGCCATTTTGAAAAGGATAGGTGCCAGGATTGAACCGAATATGCCCGCGATCATGACGGCGACGACTGCCATCGAAGCATTGCCGCCGATTCCATCTGTAATTGCAATTGCAACTGGTGTCGTGACTGATTTTGGAAGTATGGAAAGACTCAATGAATGGCCCAAGCTTGTGACTTTGGCAAGAAGTGCGGCGCTCAGCATTCCGACCGTCCCAGCGAAAGTGACACTTGCTAAGATTACTACTGCATGCTTGCGCAAAAACTCCCGTTGCTTGTAAAGCGGATAGGCAAGTGCGACAACTGCCGGTCCGAGCAGGGAATTGATCCACTGACCACCTTGCATATAGCGTTCGTACGGGATCTGAAAGGCAACAAGGATGATGATGATCAAAATTGTCGAGGTCAACACCGGTAGTAAAAATGAGAAATTAAATCGAATATAAAGCTTTGTCATAAAAAAATAACTTATGATTGTCAACAGAATCATGAGTGTTGCGAACAGGATTTGTTGCATTCGGATGCCTCCTTCTTCTTTTCCGTCCTTTTCTCCAAATGTTGGCTGAAAATGCCCGAGATGACGATTGTAATCGCAGTGCTTACCACAACAATTCCAAAAAGCAGCAAGCCTTGCCATGATAAAAGGGAAGGGTAGTTCATAATGCCGACCGTCATTGGGACGAACAAGAGCGTTAAAATGCCGAGTAAAAATCCTGCGCCGTCTTCAATTAGTTCAACAGGAATCACCTTCAAGGTTAGACAAATGAATAACAGGATTAACCCGATGATGCTGCCTGGAATAATGAGATGAAAAAGGTTTTGGATAAACGTACCGATATACGAAAATATGAAAAGTATCCCGATTTGTAGGCAAATACGTATAGCTTTCATTTTTACGCTGTCTTTAAAGAGACAACTTCCTTCTTTCTGTATAAGATTTGTTCCTTGTATGTTTATTCGCATGAATTAAATCTTGCAAGACACGAATAAATAAATTATATCACTATAAAAAATGAGGTTCAATGATTCTAAAATCGTCTGAACTGCCATAACAATTCATTTAGGACAATAAAACCCTTCCACCGGCACATCAAACATCATGAAAATGTCCTTGAAATACGTCTCATCGACCAACTTGTCCAACACACCTTTAAAGTAGCCGGGCAAATTGCGGATCGGCTTCTTTTTCGTTGCCATGACAGCAATCATCAATGCACGATACGCAAGGCCCTCGAAGATATGCTTATCGTCTTTATATATTTCATACTTTAGCATTCTTCCAGAGATGGCCCTATGGAAGGGAGAGGTCAAAAAGGATACTCGGAAAAAAGAAAAGTCTGAAATGATTCGTAATACCCATTTCGGTAATAGCTATTCCCAATCCGGAATAAGCAGGTACCTAATGTAAAAACAGCTCTCATCATGAAGAGCTGTTCGTCGTTATGAGCCACTATCCTCATTGATAGGATGCGTTCACTTATTCATACCATCTTCAATAACTACTGATGATCCACTTGTTTTATCGTCACTGCTGGATTCGTTATGTCCGGGTCCAAATAAATTCAAGATGACCACACCAACGAGTATAAGTGTGATACCTGCAATACTGGCCATGTTAATTTTTTCTTTCCAAATACTAACTGAAATAATTACAGTAGCAACAATTCCGATTCCTGACCAAATGGCATAGGCAGTATTTAAAGGAATTGTCTTTAAAGATAACGATAAAAAGAAAAAGCAGCTAATAAAAGCGATAATGACCCCGATGGTAGGAAATAGTTTCGAAAATCCCTCTGAAGCTTTTAGTAACGACGTACCAACAAGCTCCAGTGCTATAGAAAGTGCTAAATATAAATAGGACATCATTATTCATCCTCCTGAATCATGTCAATGAGCTTATTAATAACTTGTGTTTGTAATTCTTTAGATAAGGGCTTCATTCCAAGCATCTCTGAAAACCATAAACCGTCAATCGATAATCTTGCAATCGTTGCTTTAACTGGATCGATTCCATCATCAGTTAACTGATTGAGCAGATGATCATATTGTTGACGGAAGTCATCTAGTAAATCCGGATTATAAAACATCGCAGCCATGATTGAACTTAGATGCTTGTTGTTATCAATATCGGAATAGGTAGACGTAACGTAAGCTCTGCTCCATTTTCCCTGCTCGGTCGTATCATCTTTCACTAACGATAAAATGCTTTCAAAGTAATTGTTTGACCAATTTTCCACCATTCCTTTAATTAGCGCTTCTTTGCTTGGGTAATGATATAATAGCCCGCCTTTGCTCAGCCCAGCCCTTTGAGCGACCGCCTCTAATGTGAGCTTCACAACTCCTTCTTCTTCTACAATTTCAGATGCAGCAGCTAATAAACTCTTTTTCTTTTCATTCATCGTAATCCCTCCAAAACAACAATAACTTTAGTGTACCGTCCAGACGGTTTTATTGTCAAACACTTAAGATTTGTAGTATTGGCGATGAATTAGCAAAAATGAAAACTTATTATAAGGAGTTTGGGTTATCAATGTCGAATAATAGTATAGGGGGATTTTACCCTCACTTGAGTAGGAATTAGATTGTACAGTGAAATATGTCCATATCCTTTTCAGAAAGTAGTGATTGTATGAATCCATTCGTATTTGCCTGCATTACACCTCATGGTGGAGAAATTATTCCGGAGCTTGCGGGAAAGAGACCGGAGCGCATGAAAATAACAAGGAACAGTATGGAACAGATCGGCGAGAAGATGAAGGAAGCCAATCCAGACACTATTATTGTACTCACTCCACACGGCACTAGAATCGATGGCATGTTTGCAATAACGAACAGTGAAAAAATGCACGGGTCTGTCGAGGAAAACGGGGCTTCGTATACGGTGACCCGTAAGGTTGATCGTGATTTGGCAATGGAAATAACGAAAGCCGCGAAACTACTTGAGATCCCAACAGCTTCCGTAAATTTTGGATCCGCTGCTGGACCTGCTTCCGTATTGCCGCTTGATTGGGGAGTCATTGTGCCGCTTGCATTTATGCCTGAAACAGAGATTGTCGTCATCAATCCTTCCCGAGAACTTTCGTTTGAGCAGCATATCCAGTTCGGTAAAGTCATCCGCCAGGTTACACAAAATAGCGAAAAACGGATTGCCCTTATCGCGAGCTGCGATTGGTCGCATGCACATGATGAAAAAGGTCCATATGGATTTGACCCAGCCGCCAAGGAATTGGACGAAGATGTAGTCACTCTCATCGAGGCAAATGAGTTGGAGAAAATGGCGGATTTTGAACCGGCTTATATCGAGGCAGCTAAACCGGATGGGATTTGGCAGGCATTGGTTCTTGCAGGAGCGATGCCGAAGGAGTACCGTAAGATTCGTTTCCTTTCCTATGAGGCACCTACCTATTTTGGATTGATTTGCGCTGAAGTGGGGTCGAATTAAAATCAAAATAGAAGCCAAACGCAACTGAAACAGTAACCCAATTAGCATATTATTTAAACAACAACTAACAGTGGAAAAAGCAAATAAAAAACGCACATACATAATTGACTGTGCGTTTGCCATGTCTTCTTGTTATAGTTTGCCTATTTCTCACTCCGCAATTGCGATCGTTATTGAAAGTATTATCAAATAAAATCAACCAGTAGTATAGCAAAGGGTACCCACAAGCTTCCAAAATCTACAAGAGTAATGATATATTCTTTTTCTTCTTGTTCGTATTTATATTCAACAAAAGCACGGAATATATATGCAACACTACCAATAGCAATTAGTACATAGACCAATACCAAATCCTCAAAAAACCATAAAAAAACAAGGGAAATGACGAATAAAATAATCAATATTATTTCTACCCATTTGTGTGTATTGCTCATATATCTAATCCTTTTTGGGTCAATAATGTTATATTTCTTTCTTAGGAACTTCGTTAACACGGAATTGATAACCAGTATCAAAGCAATAAAAATATAGAACTTAAACATAATACACTCCCCACACCGATAGTATAAACTTACTTTACTTATCTTTGTTCCTACCCTGTCCCGTTAGTTGATTAATCTATTTTAACACGTAATCTCTAATCCTTTTCAAAATATTCACTTATACTAAATAAGCCATTTAACAAAATTATAGTGCGAATTCTCACAAGTGATATAACAACAAAAACAGGGACACCAATTCATATGCGAATCGTGTCCCCAAATGCTATGTCATTTAATGTTTTCTCACCGTGTACCGAATCCGTTACAATTTGATCGGCTTCTTTTTGTTTACCTATCTTAATCCAATTCCTTCTCCATAACTTCCATCACTAACCGGCGTACTTCATCTGTCGTTTTTGTGTTCATCAATTCATTTCTTAATTCAGCAGCACCTCTAAATCCGCGAATATAGATCTTGAAAAAGCGGAGAAGTGGCTTGAATGGGCGTGGTTCTTCTTCTGTTGAATATTTATCGTGAAGATCCAATTGTAAAAGTAGTAACTCAAGATACTCTTTCACGCTATGTTCTCTTGGCTCTTTCTCGAAAGCGAATGGATTCGTGAAAACACCACGGCCGATCATGACACCGTCCACGCCGTATTGTTCCACTAATTTTAGTCCTGTAGCGCGGTCAGGAATATCGCCGTTAATGGTTAACAATGTGTTTGGGGCAATTTCATCTCTCAATTTTTTGATTTCCGGAATCAATTCCCAGTGTGCATCCACTTTACTCATTTCTTTTCTTGTGCGAAGGTGAATGGAAAGGTTGGCAATATCCTGCTCCAAGACATGTCGTAACCATTCATGCCATTCGTCGATTTCAACGTAACCTAACCTTGTTTTTACGCTGACTGGCAATCCGCCAGCTTTTGCGGCTTGAATGAGTTCAGCTGCAACTTCAGGGCGTCGTATCAATCCCGCACCTTTTCCGTTAGCTGCAACGTTTTGTACCGGGCAGCCCATGTTGAGATCGATACCACGGAAACCGAGTTTTTTCATATCGATGCTCATCTGTTTATAATACTCCGGTTTATCGCCCCAAATATGAGCGACAATCGGCTGTTCATCCTCTGTGAACATCAAACGGCCGCGAACACTTTCTCTGCCATTCGGATGGCAATAGCTTTCCGTATTCGTAAATTCCGTGAAATAAACGTCAGGTGGTGCTGCTTCGCTGATGACGTGGCGAAACACGACATCTGTAACATCTTCCATCGGTGCTAATATGAAAAACGGCTTCGGTAAATCAAGCCAAAAATTATCTTCGTTGCTCATTTTGTATCCTCCTGTTGCATGCGAAATCCTTTGCTCATCAAATAGTATCACTTTTTATAGTCTAATGCACTGATACATTCTTCAAAAACAACTCTATTAATGAAAAGCTCGTAATTCTTTTATGCAAATTCCACTTGTTCGCAGCAAGGGCCCATTCTTTCGCTGGCAAGGTCCATTCTTTCCCATTAAGTCCCCCAAAGTTCTCGTTCTTCGATGGGGAGTTCTCATTAAGTCGCCTAGAGTTCTCGTTCTACAATGGAGAGTTCTCATTCTTCAATGGGAAGTTCTCATTAAGTCGCGAAGAGTTCTCGTTCTTCAATGAAGAGTTCTCATTAAGTCGCCCAGAGTTCTCGTTCTACGAAGGGGAGTTTTCATTAAGTCGCCCAGAGTTCTCGTTCTTCGATGGGAAGTTCTCCTTAAGTCGCCCAGAGTTCTCGTTCTACGAAGGGAAGTTCTCATTAAGTCGCGAAGAGTTCTCGTTCTATTGATTTTTATTCCAAATAATAACAATAGCAACAATCCCAATATCCGACGAAATGTCGGGACGGTTCTCCCACAATTGGGACGTCATATAGTCATTGACCTTAATGAAGCCACTTTTAATAACTAACAAACTATCCTCAATCCCTTTCCTTGATGTTATACTCGTTTCATGAACTTTACTAATTTTCAATAACGAGTAGTATTTTTGAAGGGGAATATCTTTATGAACAAATGGCTTTTTGGTTTTTTGGTCGTTTTGACAACATCGTTAATGGGATCAGCATTCGCAATCGGAAAGATTGGCCTGGCTTACGCTACACCGATCATGCTTGTTGCATTACGATTTCTTATAGCCGGGGTCATTATGGCGATTATTGTAAAATGTTTACGAATGGCTCATCCCAAGCAGATGACGGATTGGTTGAAAATAGCGCTGATCGGTTTTTTTCAAACGGCAGGCGTCATGGGATGTATCTTTGTCAGTTTACGGACAATACCAGCGGGGCAGTCATCTATATTAACATTTATGAACCCGCTTCTGGTCGTTATCTTTGGAACTTTATTCATGAAAATGACGTATAATTGGCGGCAATGGATCGGTGTTATTCTGGGTTTTGTTGGCGTAATCATTACGCTTGGTGCACAGATGGATTTGCGAATCGGAACCCTTTTTGGTTTTCTGTCAGCCATCTCGTGGGCTATCGGCACTTTACTGATCAAAAAATGGGGCGTTCATTTAATACATGGGTTTTAACGGCATATCAAATGTTGTTTGGTGGTCTTATACTATTCGTTGGAAGTTTTCTATTGGAGAATCCTTCGTTTCAAGTTACCGCACTATCGATCACCATTCTATTATGGTTGGCACTCATGGCTTCCATCGTACAATTCGCCGTTTGGTTTTATCTTTTACAAACAGGCGAACCTGGAAAGACAAGTGCTTTCTTGTTTCTAGCTCCATTTTTCGGCGTACTTACAGGGTGGTTAGTATTGGATGAAACGATTGCTTGGAATGTAATACTTGGTGGTGTATGTATATTTATCGGCATCTTCATGGTGAATTGGACGGCTAAAGAAGTGAAGAGTGTATGAAAAAGGAGGAGGAATTTCAATATGGAAACGAGCTATAAAACGATATTTGACCGTTTCTCTATCTATCTATTGGGGCTTTTCATTTCCCCTATCCTGTTTGGAGTTTTCATGGCAATCTACTCAATAATCGCTTTTCAAGACTCTTGGAGTTTTGGTCCGACTGTCCTCGTTGTGGCACTTTATTCATGGCCGTTCTTTGGGTTTGGAGCTTTTCCTATTTCCTTATTCATCGACTTTTCAGCTCGAATGAAGGATCGTCCGAACTGGGTAAAGGCATTGATATATGCAGGTTCCGGCGGCATAGCGGGTCTTATTGCGGGCGTTATTTTTTATGATCTGTTCTCAATGATCTTCATGTTCCTTTTTGGTATGGTAGGTGGAGTTATTCATCACGTCGTATTGCTGCTAATTAAAAAGTTGATTAAATCATAGGATCGATATGCTGAATTGCATTCTGAAACGAAAAGGGGAATATATCAATTGAATAAAGAAAAAGAAAGTCCTGAAGAATTAAGGGAAAGATTGAGACAAGAAGAATTGAAAGGAAACCCAGCAGGAGGTGTTCACGGAGGAGGGCTTCAAGATCTAGTAGGGGGACTAGGATGGAAGGGGACTGGCATATTAATTCTTATACTACTTATTGCTACAGTATTCTATTTTGCTTTCTTCAACTAGAGAATAAAGGAGATTTTAAAATTGAAAAAAGCTGCTTACATAATTATATTCATACTAACTTTACTATTAACTGGTTGTAATGACGGAAAACCGAAGGGCACCACATCTAAAATGACGATTGAACCATATACCTTGAATGAACATGAAAAACTGCTTGTAAGTAAAACGGGAGTCGGGCATATTGATTACTTCAAGTTAAATGGAACACTTGGCGAAGATGAGGATTTGGAACTTTCCGTGGAGTTGTTCAAAAACGGAGAGTTTCAGGAGGAATTGATGAAGACTTGGGGTGCCCTTGATAAAAAATATAAAGACATCCTTCTATCCTTTGGGATAAGTGATTTCAATGGGGAAGATGATTCTGAAAAAATCATAAAATTGATATCGGGCATGCCTTCCGGGGTAGCGTCAACGAATTATACAACTACCATGACTGCTTCTTCTATTGGTAACTTAATTGGCACAAAGATTACATTGAAGAAAAACGAACCTGTTTATTTAGTAGCGTGGGTAGGCACAACTAAAAACTCATTGCGCTCGATTGGAAGCGTAAACGGCGAACTACCTGAAGGGATTATTGATTTTGAAACTGCGTTATTGTATAAAATTGTATTGACTAATAAAGACAAGGAATAACCACTCCTGGCGGCTACCATGGAACAGATGAGTTACAGGTAACAACTTGGACAAAGTTCTGGCTGTTTGAAACAGTGTAGATATAGATATTTTCGGACCTGGGCTTGTAGAACATTGATTGAAGATAGTTTCGCCATATAACCACATTTAAATATGAGAATGAAACGGACTGATGGTAACCCACAGTTCGTTTTTTATGTCATTGACTCATTTATATGGCGAAATGGTACAATGTGCCGAATGAGAAAAAATAACAAGAAAGCTTGTAACGAAACGATGTTTTTTTAGATATATAGGTGGAAAGGAGGTAGGACGTTGGGGGAGCTAACGGAAATATATGAACAAAATGCCGAACAAGTTTTCAAATATTTAATGGTTCTCTGTCGGAATGTCGACATTGCGGAGGAACTCACGCAAGAGACTTTTTATCAGGCAGTTCGTTCAATCGATAGTTACAATGGCGAATGCAAAATGTCTGTGTGGCTCTGCCAGATTGCAAAGCATACGTATTATAAGTTCGTAGATAAGCAAGTCAAACAACCGCAATCACCGCCTCTGCTGAATCAGGTACCTTCACTAGAAAACAAACTAATTGAAGGCGAAGATAAAATTGCACTCTATCGGACAATTCATTTGTTAGAAGAGCCGTATAAAGAAATTGTGTTACTTCGTATACTGGGCGGCTTATCCTTTAAAGAAATTGGAGAGATCCACCTGAAAAATGAAAATTGGGCGAGAGTCACCTTTTACCGTGCAAAATTAAAATTAAGGGAGCGAGGGATTCTAAATGAAAACTGAATGCTATATTGTGCGTGATTTATTACCTTCGTACATAGATCGTCTATGCAGTGAGGAAACATCAAGATATATCGAGCGGCACATAGATACTTGTGAACAATGTGCGGAGCATTTGCATCAAATGCGTGAAGAATTTGATGTTCATGAGGAGCCTGACATTCAAGCTAGGATTGAACAAAAAAAGCCATTTCAAAAGGTTGCACATTATATCGATGTACAAAAGAGTTTTATGACCTTTTTAAGAAGGTCATTATGGATTTCGATTATCGTGACGGTTGGTTTTCTTATTCACTCTTTAATTATGTTTATTGATCTTAACGATGACCGACAAGAAGCACAAGCGATTGAAGAGCAAAAGGGGAGTATTCTGGAAGACACATTAGAGGTATTAGAGACACAAAAAGAACCGGATGAAGCAGCACTTCAATCCGTCTTCCAAAAATACAATGGAGAGCTACAGTATTTGGCTGTATTTTCTAATGACGATGTAGAAGACTTCTCGCTTTTACGAGATGGAAAAACAGAGCCTTATCCGATTGAACTCCCACGTTTACAGAAAGGGCCGACAACTATTTATCCAATTAATTATGCACAGGCAGCGCTTGTAGTTGGTAAGAATGGGAAAATTACAGAGTCAATTATTCCGAATGACTATGATATAGGTACAATCGCAATGGCTAATGACCAATGGATTGTGCAATTTGAATATCAGGATTCCTATCTTGAAACGATTGAAAAAGCCCATCAAACTAAGTATTATGGACCTTCAACCTGGACGGTCTTTCAGTTACCGTTAGTTCTGTTCATCGTTACTGCATTCATATTCGGAAATTGGCTAATCCAAAAACGAAATTCAAAACCTGTGGAAAATATATTAGACTAACGTTGGAAACTGAGTTAACTTCAAAATGTATGGAGTTAACTTTGTTTTTTTATGCCTTGATAGAAGGCTAAAACCGTAATCATAAAACTACGGATTGACAAAAAAATAGCGAGTTTTGTATGATTAACGAATCGGTTGTCAACCGACCCGTGTCAAGGAGGGGAATTATACGGAAAATCGGAAACCAATGAAAGCGCCAGTGCTGAGAAAATCGGACGCCCCACATTCCCAGCAGACGAGGTGGAGGAGTATCGAAACATTCGGCGGATGCCTCCCGATCGAAATGCCCGATTGTAACTTTTGCCTACAAAACATGCGAGCAATCGGATGGACAACAAGGTAAAAAGGCTATTCTAACAAGTAAAAGGCAAACACTTCGGGAATCCCGAGGTGGGTTTTGTCATTTCTTCATGAGGAGGAAACTAGTATGTGTGGAATTGTCGGTTATATTGGAGAGCAGGATACGAAAGAGATCCTACTGAAAGGGCTCGAAAAACTTGAATATCGAGGATACGATTCAGCGGGACTTGGACTTCTGACAAAGAGCGGTGTGGA
Source organism: Sporosarcina luteola (assembly GCF_007991495.1). Classification (GTDB taxonomy): domain Bacteria; phylum Bacillota; class Bacilli; order Bacillales_A; family Planococcaceae; genus Sporosarcina; species Sporosarcina luteola. The sequence continues at coordinate 26,631 of NZ_BJYL01000020.1, forward strand.
AGTCATTAAAGAAAAAGGACGAATCGCAGATTTACGAAATGCAGTTGATCCATCCATCGAGTCCAAAACAGGGATCGGCCATACGAGATGGGCGACACATGGGATTCCAGATCGGAAGAATTCCCATCCGCACCAAAGCGAATCCGGACGCTTTACGCTTGTGCATAACGGTGTCATTGAAAACTATGTACAATTGCAAAAGCAATACTTGCAAGGCGTGAACATGAATTCGGAAACCGATACTGAAGTAATTGTACAATTGCTTGAAGTGTTCGTAATAAATGGCATGACAACCGTAGAGGCTTTTCGTCATACGTTATCGTTATTGCACGGTTCTTACGCTATTGCCATGCTGGATACGGGGGATCAAGGAACAATCTATGTCGCTAAAAATCGCAGTCCGTTGCTCGTCGGCGTCGGAGAAGGCTTTAACGTCGTTGCGTCAGATGCGATGGCTATGCTGCAACTGACAGACCAGTTCATCGAGCTCTATGATGAAGAAGTCGTCCTCGTCACAAAAGAAGCGATCCGCATCATGACGCTCGACGGAACGGAAATCAAGCGGGCGCCATATACGGCGAAACTCGACATGAGCGATATTGAAAAAGGAACATACTCGCATTATATGCTCAAAGAAATCGATGAGCAGCCAGGCGCAATGCGCAAGATTTTAACGGCTTACACAAATGATCAAGAGGCACTTGCTATCGACGCAGCCATTATCCAAGCAATGAAAGATGCTGATCGACTTTATATCATTGCGGCTGGTACAAGCTACCATGCTGGCTTGATCGGCAAGCAATACTTCGAAAAGCTCGCAGGCATCCCAGTGGAAGTGCATATTTCAAGCGAATTTGGCTACAACATGCCATTGCTTTCGAGGAATCCGTTGTTTTTATTCATCACCCAATCAGGGGAAACAGCAGACAGCCGTCAAGTGCTCGTGAAAATCAAATCGCTCGGCTACCCGACAATCACAATGACAAACGTTCCAGGCTCTACGTTGTCACGGGAAGCAGACCATACATTGCTTCTTCACGCAGGTCCAGAAATCGCAGTTGCATCGACGAAAGCGTACACCGCTCAGGTTGCCGTGCTCGCCATCACTGCGTACGTTGTCGCAATACAATTGAACAAGGAAGTTGATTTTGATTTGAGACAGGAACTCTCCATCGTCGCCAACGCCATCCAAACCCTTATCGACTCGAAGGATGAGATGGAACAGATTGCGAAGGAGTACCTTGAAACAACACGCAACGCCTTTTTCCTAGGCCGGAACTTAGATTTCTACGTCAGCCTGGAAGGTGCACTCAAACTAAAAGAAATCTCATACATCCAGGCAGAAGGCTTTGCCGGCGGAGAACTGAAGCATGGAACAATCGCTCTTATTGAAGAAGGCACGCCAGTTTTCGCCATAGCGACTCAAAAGTCCGTCAGCCTCAATATCCGAGGCAATGTCAAAGAGGTTGTCGCTCGTGGCGCGCATCCATGCATTATTTCCATGGAAGGTACCGAAGAAGAAGGCGACCGTTTTGTCTTGCCGCCTGTCCATGAGTTACTGACACCAATCGTTTCAGTTGTTCCGCTACAGCTAATTGCGTATTATGCATCGCTTCATCGTGGATGCGACGTAGATAAGCCTCGGAATTTGGCGAAGAGCGTTACGGTGGAGTGAGACTGGGTTTTAGTTGATCAGATTTGAAATAAAGTTATAGCGTTTTACCCCTTTTAGATATGCTGATCTAAAGGGGTTTTTTGGGGGAAATTCAACCGGGCCTTTCCTTAGTACATTACAGGAAACTTGGGGAAGGATTTATTCTGAATGGTTTCCATCTTCGAATTAAGTAGCAGAAGGACCCGAAATCTTGTCGATTAAATCTCAAGATCTAACTTCACCTTCTGTGACAAGTGAAATTTGGTTTCCGGTTTTGAAAAGAGAATAAAAGTTTAAAAGAGCTTCTTGAGCTATATCGAACAATCAAATAACGTATAATGAAAAGGCTGTCCAGAATCGGTCTGGACAGCCTTTTAAAATTCTTGGGTTGAGCTTCTTATTTAAGGAAGTTTTCAGTCGAAGTGACTTCACAGTACATACTACCAAGTGCGCTAACAAATGCAGTATGAACTTGTTCAGCTGGAACTGTTTTTCCATCATAAGACATATCGCGTGTGGCACAAGCGTCTTCAATAAGTACCGTTTCAAAGCCAAGGTCTACAGAAGCTCTGACTGTCGCATCGATACACATATGAGTCATCATGCCGATAACAACAACTTTCGTTACACCGTTTTCTCTTAATTTGCTTTCCAAATCAGTCTTTAGGTAGCTATTCGGGAAGTTTTTCACGACGATGGTTTCGTCTTCCATAGGTTGAACCGTTTTATGGATTTCAGCACCTTCTGTATCCGGTAGGAAAAATCCTAGTGACGGATCAGCTGCGATATGCTGAACGTGAAAAATGTTTTCTTTGTTATTCTTTCTAAAATACTCAAGCACTTTAGCAGCATTAGCAGCCGCTTTATCTGGGTTAACCAATTCCATTCTTCCGTGTTGGAAATAGTCATTTTGAATATCAACAATAATTAGAGCTGTGCTCATAATTCTCCACCTCGTTTAACGTATTTTTGCTACAATCCAATCATATACCGCATATGGTATGTTATCGATAACTTGACGAAACGCTTTTAGCCAAAACAATTTCACGGTGAAAGGAGTTACTTATGGAACTTGATACTATTGATTTTCAAATACTCCGGTTGTTGTCCGAAAACTCACGTATACAATGGAAAGACTTAGGCGAACAAATTCATATGACAGGCCAGGCGGTAGGGAATCGCATAAAAAAACTTGAGGACAGCGGGATCATTAAAGCCTATTCCCTACTCGTTGATGAAACAAAATTAGGCATTCCTTATACAGCTTTTATCATCATTTATATGAAAACAACAAACCACGAATCATTTAAACAATTAATGAATGCTCGCAAAGAGGTAATAGAAGTCCATCGAGTATCGGGGGAAGGTTGTTATCATTTGAAAATAAAAGTGGAATCGCAAGAACAATTGAATCTGTTTCTGGACGAAATTCTTGAGTATGGGAACTATACTGTGCATTTATCGATACAGAAGATTAAACAAGAAAATCCATTAACGGCTAAATAATAAGATGTGAAAAACAGACAGAAATGGAATTTTTCTGTCTGTTATTGCTGTTAAAGTGAGTATGTTTCACCGTGATCTGACAAACACTTTGAATTGGCTCCGCTTAAATCATTGGCTTGACATAGTACCTACGGGGGTATAATATAATTTGTGAGATATGAAAGTAGTTGATGAAAATCCAATAGATCATCAAGTGAACGGTCGTTAGTAAAACAACGACTATTTTATTTGCATCTTATTATACCCGCACCCGTATATATAGTGACGATATGGCTATAAAGGGGGTAATCAAATGACTGAAACAAATAAGCAGTTAGTTGCAAAATGCTTAGCATATCCGATGCAATTATCAATCTTGAAGATGGCCAATTATTGGAAGTTCAAGCGGCCGATAAAGGCTCAATGGCTGATTTAGCGGCATGGGGAAGCAGAGTAGGGCATCAGTATTTAGGTACGACGGAAGGAAGTGGTGATCCATGGATATAACATTTATCGTTGTCGTATTTGCGATTGGATTTATCGGTTCATTTTTATCAGGGATGCTAGGTGTCGGCGGTTCAATTATTAAATATCCAATGCTGTTATATATTCCTCCTTTATTTGGTCTTGTAACCTTTACAGCCCATGAGGTTTCAGGTATAAGCGCGGTACAAGTGCTGTTTGCTTCAGTTGCCGGAGTATGGGCATACCGAAAAGGTGGATATCTAAACAAACAACTCATCGTTTATATGGGTGGAGCGATCTTAATTGGTAGCTTAATAGGTAGTTTTGGGTCCAGCTACTTATCAGAACAAACGGTAAACGTCGTGTATGGCATTCTTGCCGTCATTGCAGCTGTGATGATGTTTATACCTAAAAAGCCAGTAGACGATATGCCGCTGAATGAAGTGACATTTAATAAGCCACTGGCAGCAATCTTAGCTTTAATTGTAGGAATGGCATCTGGTATCGTCGGTGCCGCAGGGGGATTTCTACTCGTACCGATAATGTTAACCGTCCTGCACATACCAACACGAATGACGATTGCAACAAGTCTAGCCGTTACGTTTATTTCTTCCATCGGGGGGAGTGTAGGTAAACTCGTTACCGGTCAAGTGGATTATTGGCCAGCGCTTATTATGATTGTGGCAAGCCTGCTAGCAGCGCCGCTTGGAGCCAAAGCTAGTAAGAATATGAATATAAGAGTTTTACAAATAATTTTAGCACTTCTGATTGCAGGCACTGCAGTGAAAATTTGGTTCGATATTTTACTGTAGTTGAAAACAAAAAGTCATTGAAAATTAATACAGCGAATTAAAAAACGACTCCAAATCCTAATTTGGGTCGTCTTTTTTGATGCAACTATGTAGATTAGCCATTTTCATCAAATTTTCATAAACCTTGATTACTATGAACATTGAGCGGTTTTTTGGATAGGAGGTAACATTGGCAATGTCTACTGCACAAGTGTCCGTTGGTATTATCATTTTAAGCTTGAGTATGGGATTTCTTTTTTACTACTTCCTAAATGATTTAACTAGGGAAAAAAAGAAGGGCAGTATGGAAGAGGTTTTAGGGCAACTGATGAATTTTGTTATTTATATGTGGATTGGAAAAATCATTTTAAACCTTTCAGTTTTTTTAAAAGACCCGCTGTCGATAGTAGCCTACCCAAGTAATTCATCTGCATTTTACGTAGCTGTTTTAGCGAGTGGGATAACCATTTCGTTGAAGTTCAAACGACAAAAAATTGATAGCACACCATTTTTTCAAGCTTTGCTCTCTATCCTTTTAATGGCGTCGTTTGTTTATGAATTTATTCAAATAGTATGGAACAACAATACATATTCGATAAGATATATGGGTTTACTTGCTTTGCTTATTATCATGATCGTCGTCTTGCGTGACCGTATAGCAACCGACAGATTAAATGTAATCATGATAGTTGGCTGGATGTTAGGGACATTGGGATTGGCTTTCAGTATGCCGTTTACGATGGTGTTCGGATATACAATCTCTCCGTGGTTTTTAAGCCTTATGTTCATCACTTCTTTAACAATGTTAATGATAAAAAAATGGAGGACGGTGTTGTAAATGGGAGGAATTGAGACAGATACGATGTTAGTCGTGGGAATGTTTTTAGCGGCAGGAGCAGGAGCTCTATCTTTTTTATCGCCTTGTGTATTGCCTATTTTCCCGGCCTATTTATCGTACATCACGGGCATCAGTGTGAAAGAACTGCAGGGAAATCATAATGGTAAAATACGTAGTAAATTATTAAGCCATTCTGTGTTTTTTTTGTTGGGAATTTCACTAGTCTTTATTGGGTTGGGAATCGGTGCTTCATTTTTAGGTCAATGGATTCAAAGCTTATTAATAGGAAATTCAGGATTACTGATTCAGCGTTTAGCCGGAATATTTATCATCTTCATGGGGCTTTTTGTTGGGGGGTGGATCAATATCACATTGTTAATGAAAGAAAAGCGTTTCCAATCCACTAAAAGACCTGTTGGCTATTTAGGTACTTTTTTTGTAGGTATGGGATTTGCCGCTGGATGGACACCTTGCATTGGGCCGATCTTCGGTTCCATATTATTTTTGGCAGCAAGTAATCCGGGGCAAGGAATCTTGTATACGGTAATGTATGTTATTGGTTTTTCCTTGCCGTTTCTTATCCTGACATTTTTCCTCGGTTCGACCAAATGGATTGTACGTCATAGTCAAGTAATCATGAAAACGGGTGCCGTTATTATGATCCTTATGGGCTTAATCTTGTTTACGGGTCAAATGCCACGTATCACCGAGTTTCTACTTAAATTAGTGCAGGATACATGGTTCGAAAAATTGGGATGAAAAATGGGGGGGAGTTAATTGAAAAAGACGATATTTATTTTGATTGTCGTAGGGATGCTGGGTTGGACAGTGTATGAGTTTGTCCTTTCATCTGATAAGGGTAATACAAAATTCTCGGAATATGAAGATGGTAATATCGGAGAAAAAGTGGTTGAATCAAATGAAATAGGGATTCGTAAAGGACAAGTAGCCCCAGATTTTGAACTCAAGACTTTGGATGGTGAAACAATCAAGTTGTCAGATTACAGAGGACAACGAGTCATGCTGAACTTCTGGGCAACTTGGTGTCCGCCATGCCGCGCTGAAATGCCTGATATGCAAAAGTTTCAGGAAAAGAAGGATGTGCAAATATTGGCTGTCAATTTATCTGAAACAGAATCAGATCCGAAAAATGTTCAGCGGTTCGTTGACGACTTGGAGTTGACATTGACAATCCCTCTGGATGAGGAATCTGCTGTTTCAGAGGAATATCAAGTTATGGCATATCCCACTACGTATATGATTGACTCGAACGGGCGCATTCAATTCGTCATGTTGGGTGCGATGAATTATGATTTTATGGTGCAGCAGTTTGAAATGATGGAGTAGGTTTACGGCCGTGGAAACGAAGAATTGAGGTGATCTAGATGAAAAAAACGATAATGGTTGTTGAAGATGATCAAATGATTCGTAATCTTATCCTTATTTATTTAAAGAAAAATGGATATGACGCTGTGGAAGCAAGTGATGGAGAAGAAGCAAAATCGGTTTTCTTAGAACGTCGACCTTGTCTAATCCTATTGGACCTCATGCTTCCAAAGGTCAGCGGTGAAGAGTTTTACACGTGGATTCGTGAGCAAAAGCATAATGAGGTTTCGGTCATTATGCTGTCAGCGAAAGTGCGAATTGAAGATCGGATTTCTGGGTTGAATCTAGGTGCGGACGCTTATATGACAAAGCCTTTTGACCCGAATGAACTTATCGCACAAGTCGAAGCTGTCCTTAGACGTACTGGACAATTTTGTCAAAGAATTGTTCATGATGGGTTATGTATCATGCCGAGAAAAAGAGAAGTTTTACTTAATGGTGAAGATATCATGCTTACAAAGTATGAGTTTAATCTATTACATTACTTCATGCAGAATCCCAATATTGTACTATCACGTGAACAGCTTATTAGAAAAATTCATCCCAATATGGAGAGCAGTGTGTTGGATCGTACGATCGATGCACATATAAAAAAACTTCGTGAGAAAATTGAGGAGCATCCGTCAAAACCAATTCGCGTTCAAACGGTCAGGGGAATGGGGTATAAGTTCGTTGCGAATCCTTAACCTTCTTTCCCGCCTTACACCAACAGGATTTCTTTGGCGGTTAAGTTTCATAAATATTTTAGTCATCATGATGGTAACTGTTATAAGTGGATGGGCTGTATATAGCTCCGCTTGCTTTCTTGCAGGAGAAGTAGGGGGATTTGATACGCTTTTGCAGCAACGATTTAATCGGACACTTCGCAGTTACTTATGGATCTTAATCCTAATTGCGGTTTTTGTTGGGAGTGTATTTCATTTTTATTTAATTAAACGCTTCATCCAACCAATCCAGAGTTTGATCGAAGCTACGAAAGAACTGAAACGGGGGCAATATCCTGATTTAGTGAAAGTTCATAAAAGTGATGAAATCGGTCAATTGGCTCACCAATATAATGAGCTGGTTGTACAGCTGCAAATGAATGAACAGCAGAGGAACAGGCTCGTTACAGACGTATCACATGAAATAAGAACGCCATTATCGAATTTAAATGGGTATCTGCAAGGGCTGAAAGATGGAGATATAATTGGAGATCAAGCACTTTTTGCATCCCTGTATCAAGAATCAAAACGATTGTCTCGAATGCTCGAACAACTTGAGCAATTAAAAGAATGGGATCACCTATCGAACCAAACAATTGTTGTAAAAGAGACCCATGAGATTGAGCCCGTACTGCGCCAATGTGTTGCGATGTTTGCAAGAACGTTAGAAGAAAAGAGCATACCTATACGATTAGAGATTGAATCTTGCAAAGTAGAACTTCATATTGTGGGCATCCAACAAGTGATTAGTAATTTATTGGGAAATGCTATTAATTATTATGAGGGCGAAGGACCAATTTTATTGGTGGGGGCGAAGCAAGAAAAGGCTTATCACATATCTATTTCGGGGCCAAGTCAACCGATACCGGAAAATGAAAAGGAAAAGGTGTTTAGACGGTTTTACCGACTTGATTCCTCTCGAAACCGTATGACTGGTGGTTCAGGATTAGGACTTGCAATTTCAAGGGAAATTATCGAACGCTATCATCAAGGTGAAATCGGAGTTAGCCCAAAGAGTGCTAGCAATGCTTTTTGGATAGTCTTACCGAGGTGAAAAATACATTTTCACGTAAACCTCTTTGTTATGTAATCAAATGCATGTGTCCATACAATAAATAAAAGGTATAATTCCCAACGCTCAGGAGTTATACCTTTTTTGTCGTTATTTTTCGTTGTTATGCTCGCCCAATTGGCACATTTCTTGAATGATCGGCTGTATTCAACCTTTGGAGGAATTTGAGTGAAAGAACGGACATTGGGGGCGTCAAAAGAGTTCAGAAATTCTGCGGCAGTCATATTGGAATCGAGAAAATCAGTCCATATACGTTTCAACTAGTTCATAGCATCTCTCTTCTGTAAGATTTGCCAGCACAACTATGTATTCTAATTGTTCTGCAGTGCCACCTTCGAATTTTAGCGATGCCTCTTTTGCAGCGTTATCCCTTTGTTTAATCCAACTCCGTTGTTCATCTCGCAATTGGTCCATTTCTTCTGTAGAAAGTTGCTCCTTGAGGACTCCGTAAATCTCATTTAATAACTCATCCCACAGATCATATCGGTCACCTTCCACTTTTTTCATAGCGTATGTAGAAGAGTCATCTGCATACTTTTTTCTTATTTCATTCACTTCTTTGTTCGTATCAGCGAGTTTCTTATGATATTCTTTTTTAAAGCCCGCTGTTGTATTAGTTATTGGGTCAATATGATTGCCTGCATCATCGTTGCCTGTGGATGGAGTAAGGGAATCGTTATTTTGTGTCTCGTCAGATGTGTTTCCACAAGCACCTACAATAACCAAAATGATTGCCAACATGCCTACTAATAACTTCCGATGATTTTTCATTGTGCACCGCCTTTCATCCGATGGGTTTATCTACCTTTTCTTATACAATAACAGAAATTTTCATGTGTAAGTGTAGATGAAATAGAAAACACTTGTCATTTCATCTAAAAACGAATAATATATGTAAGGGATAAAAAAATGTTCGTGTTTTGGAGGAGTTTCTCTGTGTTTAAACTGAAAGAAAATCATACGACTGTAAAAACGGAAGTTCTTGCAGGCTTTACGACCTTTTTCACGATGGTCTATATCGTGATTGTGAATCCAATTATTTTAAAAGATGCAGGTGTGCCGTTTGATCAAGTGTTTACAGCTACTATAATTGCTACGGTGATCGGGACACTTTGGATGGCGCTTGCAGCTAATTATCCGATCGCAATTGCACCGGGTATGGGCATGAATGCATATTTCGCTTATTCTGTCGTTGGCACAAACGGCATTACGTATGAGACGGCATTCTCGGCTGTTTTCGTTGCAGGTATCATTTTTGTTGTATTATCGTTGACCTCTTTCCGGAAAGTATTAATTGAAGCCATACCTGAAAACTTGAAGCATGGGATTACAGCGGGGATTGGTTTGTTCATCGCCTTTATCGGAATGAGACAAGCCGGCATGATTGTCTCCCATCCATCTAATCTTGTTGCACTCGGGGACCTTCACTCGCCAACTGTGCTTTTTGCCTTGCTTGGACTTACTGTTACGCTCATTCTAATGGCGTTGAGAGTGCATGGGGCATTGTTCCTTGGGATGATTATTACGGCAGTTGTTGCCTTTTTCACAGGACATCTATCATTTGACCAAGGTTTCGTTCAAATGCCGTCGTTGCCGGATGGCCTTATTATTTCCAATCCATTTACCGCTTTCACGGATGTGTGGCAACATATGCTGTTCCCGGTCGTCTTTTCATTTCTTATGGTGACAATCTTCGATACGACAGGCACAATGATCGGCGTTGCGCAGCAAGCGGGGCTAATGAAAGATAATAAAATGCCTCGGGCACGTCAAGCTCTACTCGCAGACTCTGTTGCAGCTACAGCAGGCTCTATGTTTGGAACGACACCAACAAGCGCATATATCGAATCATCCGCAGGTGTCGCAGCAGGAGGGCGAACAGGACTTACTACAGTAACGGTTGCTATTTTATTTATCGTTGCGGCGTTCTTCGGACCGCTTGTTAGTGCGGTCTCTGGTCTGTCTTCGATAACCGCCCCTGCTTTAATCATTGTCGGCAGTTTAATGATGGGAGCTATTGCGAAAATCAAATGGGATGAAATTGACGAAGCGTTTCCAGCATTCTTAATCATCCTAAGCATGCCGCTCACGTCAAGCATCGCTACAGGGATTGCGCTGGGATTCATTTCTTATCCGATCTTGAAGGTCGTCACGGGGAAATGGCGAGTGGTCCATCCTCTTGTGTATGTATTCGCGGTTCTATTCTTTTATCAATTGGCGTTTCTGCCGCATTGATCGATATCTAATAGTACGGGGAGCCAATCATGTCAGTCCGATTGGCTCCTTTTAAATTGCATTTTTCTTTATAAAACCGTAAAACTAAGATATATCATCAGGAAAGGAGTTTTTGTATGGACGAAAAAAATACGATTTCATTGCAATATAGCAGGAATTCGGCTGCATTTCCGTTATCCGCTGATGAAAATCAGCTACAAACGGTGACAGCTGAACCTTGGTTGGAAATCTCCAAGGAGGCATTGCAGCTTGAAGGATTATGTTTTGACCGTGAAGGCAATCTCTATTTGTTGGAAGTGTTCGGCGGGCGTGTATTCAAAGTAAGCTTGCCAGAAAAGACCATCGAAACGGTGTTTGGCGAAAATACTATGAATCCTGCTGCCATTAAAATTCATAAAGATGGAAGACTGTTCCTTTGTGTGCTTGGAGATTTAAATAGCTCGATCGGATCAGGAGGTGTTTACGCAATCCAACCTGACGGGTCGAATATGGAGGAAATCATTGCTCCAAGAGAAAAGTACGCGGTGGACGATATGGTGTTTGATCGAAAAGGCGGTTTTTACTTTACCGATTTCAGAGGCCACCATTTCGATCCGCTCGGAGGCGTCTATTACGTCTCCCCGGATTTCAACTCAGTAACCCCGATTGCAAAGAACTTGGCAAGTCCGAACGGCATCTCTTTGAGCAAGGATGAAAGATCGTTATGGATTACCGAGACAAATGCGAATCGCCTCAATCGGATCGAATTATTGGACGATGGCGTTACAATCGCACCGTATGGCAGTTCCGTACCTTATTACTTTTCAGGCTACGACGGTCCAGACTCCTGTTGCATCGACACCGACGACAATCTATACGTCGCGATGTACGAACAGGGAAGAGTGCTCGTGTTCAATAAAAACGGATGTCCAATAGGGCAGATTTTACTACCAGGCAGAGAGAATGGGCATATGTTGCGCTCCACTCATCCAGCTTTCATACCGGAAACGAACGAGCTCATTATTTGCTCGAATGATCCGGTAGGCGGCGGTGGCTCATGGCTCTTTAGAGCAAAAGGTTTCGCAAAAGGGCATTTGGGTTATCAGTTTGCTTAAATAAGGATTTACAGTAAGAAGCCAATCATCTTCATAGTTGATTGGCTTTTTGGCATGTGTAAATTAACTATCCCTTGGTACCATCAGGGGATGAAATTCATACGCTACATCAGCAGTGAAAGGAGAGAACCTATTGCTTTCACCAAGTGCATTTTTACTCGAAATGATACCTCTCTATCTCATTTCAATAATAGGTTTTACTAGCAGGAAAATGAACGTAATGAACTTTCATGCCAACGAAGTTATCACTCAATTAATGCTCTATATCACCTTGCCGGCTTTGATTTTATACTCTCTTCATACGACATTTTCAAGTGATTTGCTAATTGACTTCGCATGGCTGGTCGCGATGTCTCTCTACATCCTGGCTGTATCTGTTTTTATAGCTGCATGGCTGAGGAGAAAAGCAGCATTGCCGATGAATCAAAAAAATGTATATGAAAGTTTAATTGTATTTGGGAATCAAGGCTTCATCGGGTTTGCCGTCATATTTATAGTAATGGCGGAGCAAGGCCTCATTTACTTGACCCTCTTTAACATTTGCTATTTAGTTCTCATTTGGACGTACGGCATCTACCTTTTCACAAAAAATGAACAAAGCATAAACTGGAGAATGTTAGTTTTTAATCCGGGCATCCTATCTACTTTCATCGGTTTAGCCATGCTCTTCCTTCCATTCAAGTGGCCACAAGCCATCGTCGCTACATTTGAAAGCGTTGGCAAAATGACCATCCCCCTATCGATGCTACTGATCGGAAGTTTGCTCGCGGACTTACGGTGGTACCAATTCCGTCAATACAGTAAAAATAGTTACATATGGCTAGCAGCTAGCTTTAGATTAATCTTCCTTCCATTATTTTTACTACTATTTCTTCTTCTACATGCTCCATACCCATTGATCGTAATAGCAGTGTTGACATCCGCCATGCCGAGCGCCACGACCACTTCTGTCTATGCACAAAAGTTCGGTGGAGACGCTTCCTTTGCCTCATTTGGCGTGATGCTGACAACCTTGCTTTGTCTTCTTACCATTCCATTACTATACGGCTTGCTGCAATGGTTGCATCCTTACTTTTACTGAAATTTTAAGCATGAATTGAGATCTTTCTCCCTTCATGCTTTTTTGTTGTTGGGAAAATAATGACTGAAAGAGCTCCTTATATTATCCGAATGAAATTGCACCTTATAGCATACGATTGAGTAATAGAATGACTTGAAAAATAGTCAAATGGTAGGTCCGGAGGGGTGGAGTGTGGAAAAAGAGAGTCAACGGTATGTGGAACTGGAGCCGGTTGTTATTAGTAGGTATCAAATTAGAAAAAGGATATTTGATGTCCTTGCAAGTTCCATTCTTATTGTATGTTGTATTCCTTTATTCCTTATTTTATCAGTGTCAATTGTATTGAATTCGGGAATTCCTATCTTTTTTTTGCAAAAAAGAACGGGAAAAGACAATCAATTGTTCACCATCTTTAAGTTCCGAACGATGAAAGGTTCAAAGCATAATCGACCTACACATGCATATGAATGGAAAGAAGGCGTACCGGATAGCTTTACGTTTAAAACGGATTTTGATGCTTCCGTCACACCAATTGGCCGTGTGCTGCGAAAATATAGTTTGGACGAGTTGCCTCAGTTGTTCAATGTCTTCTTCGGAGAGATGAGCATTGTCGGCCCAAGACCGGAAATTCCTGAGATCACAACTCATTACACTTCATTACAGGCAAAACGGCTCCAAGTAAAACCTGGTATTACGGGCTATGCTCAGGTGAATGGACGATCTGAAATTAATCATGGCAAGAAAATTGAGTATGACCTTTACTATATTGAAAATCAGTCGATTCTATTTGATTTGAAAATTATCATAGCAACTATTAAATGCGTAGTGAAGGGGAAAGGGGCATTTTAGTTTGAAAAAAAATCGGGCCAACATATTGGGTAGCGAAAAATGAAATAGGACATTCCCCTATCATACGAAAAAGTCCTCCTCAAAAAAGGTACGTAATTCGCTCTGACATAATCGTGGTTCATTTTAATAGAGCTTGTGAATATACTAATCTCGTTTGCTTGTACTATCTTATATTGTATTGGAGGGGTCGCATATTTCGTCAATGATCGTAGATATTCATAATCATATTTTGCCCGGCCTGGATGATGGGCCGAAGTCCATGGGTGAGGCGATTTTATTAGTGAAAAATGCAGCAGCGAATGGTGTGACACAAATCATTGCGACTCCACATAGGAACTCGACATATAGTAATGATGTAACGGAAATAAAAGAAGCTGTAAAAAATCTGAATGAAGAAATTGCTCTAGAAGATATCCCGGTTGAAGTTTTTATTGGACAAGAAATCCATCTCACTAATTTCTTGGACATGGATAAGATGGGGGAGCTATTAACGTTGGCTGGAAGTAGGAAATATATTTTAGTTGAGTTGCCTGATGATCATTTTCCGCTTTTTACTTATGATGTGATTTTTCAACTGCAGTTAAAAGGCTACATTCCGATCATCCCTCATCCGGAAAGGAATGTAATTTTAAGACGAAGGAAGGAAATGCTTTACGAGTTAGTAACAAAAGGAGTGTTAGTTCAAATAACTGCTTCGAGCTTGATTGGCAAGCAAGGAAGAACAAAAAAAAATTACTCTATTGATTTGATAAAACATAATTTGGTACACTTCATAGCCTCTGATGCACATGAGTGTAAACATCGGCCATTTCTAATTGGAACTGCATATAAATTTATTGATAAAAAATTCTCTGCAAACAAGAGAAACTATTTTATAGATAATGCTAGACATGTATTATTCGGTACTGAATTTAAACCTTTACCACCAATTGGGTATAAGTGAATTTCTAAGCTTGTAGTTCAGTCGGAAAAGTCATATATCCAAGAAATATCGATGTTGTAGGAGGATTTATTTGGATGGAAGATAAAATAAGCCTTTACGAATTGCTCCAAGCATTTAAGAAAAGATTATTGCTCAATATTGGTATATTTCTATTCGTCGTATCTGCGACCGGTTTAGTCAGCTATTTTCTTTTACCACCCAATTATCAATCTTCCACGCAAATCCTAGTAAACAAAAAAGAATCTGGAGATGAGCAATTAAACAGCCAAGATATACAAACGAATCTTCAGTTGATCAACACATATCGTGTGATCATTAAGAGCCCGGTTATTTTGTCGCAAGTTATCGAGAAGCTAAACTTACAAACTACTCCAGACTTACTAACAAAAAAAATATCGGTAACCAGTGAACAAAATTCGCAGGTTGTCAATGTCACTGTGAAGGATCGGGAACTGAAAAGGGCCGCTGAAATTGCAAATATGACTGCTGATGTATTTCAAAAAGAGATTAGTGAACTAATGAATGTTGATAATGTAACAATTCTATCACCGGCTATCAATAAATCGTATATAAAGCCGATTACTCCCAATACCCCATTGAATATTATCATTGCTGCAGTAGTTGGATTAATGATTGGAGTTGGAATAACTTTTCTTATTGAGTTCTTTGATACGACGGTTAAAACTGAAGAGGACATACAAGAATTAGTCGGCTTTTCTATTCTTGGTTTTGTAAGCCCGGCTTCCGCAAAGAAGATAAGAGATGCTCGGGAAAAAGAGGTGAGATAGTTTGTCAAAGAATAAAAAGTATCAAACTGCTGGAAGAGTCCTGATGACTGAACATATATCCATCTATTCGGAACAGTTCAGGTCTATCCGTGCCAATATCAATTTTTCAACGAAAAATGAAGGTGTAAAAACACTCCTAGTTACTTCCTCTTCTGTAGGAGAAGGGAAATCAACAGTTGCGGCTAATATTGCTATCGCGTTTGCACAAGAAAGCAAGAAAACCCTTTTGGTGGATGCTGATTTACGGAAACCGACAATGCATTACACCTTTAATCGATTTCTTTCTCCTGGGCTAACCAATTTGCTTATTAGTAATTGGGTATTAAAGGATGTAGTAAAAGAATCAGGGATAAAGGGGTTGGGGATAATAACATGCGGACCAATTCCATCAAATCCAGCAGAACTTCTTAGCTCCAACTCGATGGATTCCTTCCTTGAAGAAGTGAAAAGGGAATTCGATATCATCATTTTTGATGCGCCTCCTTTACTGTCAATTGCTGATGCACAAATTCTATCGGAAAAATGCGATGGAACAATTGTCGTTGTCAGCTCAGATGGAACAGAGAAGAAAAATCTTCTGAAAGTTAAAGAGACTCTCCAAAATTCTAACGCTAAAGTTATAGGAACAGTACTTAATAATTATAAGTTGGAAAAAGATCATTATTATAACGATTATTATATCAGGTAGGAGTAAGGAAATTGCATGGGGAGCGATATATATATGGAGAAAAAAGTGTTGCATATCCTGCCTTCAACTAGTTTGGCGGGCGCGGAAAATGTAGCTATATGTATAATAAGCAATTTGGTCGATTCCTTCGGCTGTGCATATGTATCCCCAGAAGGAGACATTAAAGACGTACTTTCAAGCAGAGGCATTGACTATATACCATTAAGAAATTTCTCCAGTTCAGAAATAAGAAAAGTTTTAAAAGAATGGAAGCCCGACATTATACATGCACATGATTTTACAGCAACGATAAAATGCTTATTTTCAACCATCTCTATACCTGTTATTTCTCATATCCATCAAAATCCATCGTGGTTGAGGACGCTTAATTTACGCTCGATACTATTCTTTTTAGCTTGCTTTAAATTGAGTAAAATAGTTTTAGTTTCGCCTGCCATAAAGCAAAAAAACTTTTTATCATATTTCTTTAAAGGCAAGTCCATTGTCATTAAAAATATTGTGGATATTAGTTGGATCACAAAAAAAGCAACTTTTCAAACAAGTGAATCGTATGATTTAGCGTTTGTTGGAAGGTTTGAGGAAGTTAAAGATCCTTTGCGGTTTATAAAAATAGTTTCTGAAGTGATAAAAGAGCTTCCTTCTGTGAAAGCGATAATGATGGGTGGAGGTACGCTAGAGGATGAGTGCAGAAATGCCATTCGGGCAAAGGGGATGCAAAATAACCTTGTATTGAGAGGTTTTTTGGGAAATCCGTATCCTATTATAAAAAAGTCGAAAATCCTTGTGATGACATCAAAGTCGGAAGGATTGCCGATGGTGGCGATTGAGGCATTGGCTCTAGGAAAACCTATTATTGTCCCACAATTAGTCGGCATTGAGAACATTGTAAATAAAGAATGTGGTTATACTTGCAAAACGAATATAGATTTCGTCAATCAAATTATTACACTGCTAAGATCGGAAAAAAAGTATCAGCAAATGTCAGTAGCTGCTTTAAGAAAAGCAGAGGATATTTGTAGTATGGACATGTATATAGAGCAATTGAAAAAGGTGTATCATGATGCAATCCATAAATGATATTGGTTCAGTTATTTTGCGTGAAAATCGATACGTTGAAAATAAATCGTATTTCTATTCAATAGACGTAATAGTCGCTGGCGCGTGTATTTTAGGGGGCAAGCTACTTCATAGTAATTTTCTGCTTTATATGTTGGTTGCTTATTTAGTTATACGGATACTTTATAGCTCATTGGCTTATAATTTTGCCTTGTTGCTATTATTAATTCCTAATTTAGGGATTATGCAAATAAGTGTCGGTGGTTCATCCGTTCCTGTATTGAATATGTTGATTTGTTTATCGTTGGTTAAACTGGCGCTTTCCTTTAGAAATATAAAAATAAAGAAGACCTACATTTTCGTTATAGGTTTTTTTCTTGCATATGAATGGGGGCATGCTGTTTATTATAATTTAAATTCCATATTCCTACTTTTTAGCTGGAGTGCTGCTGTTTTATTTGTTTCCTTATACTTGGTTTTAATAGATGAAACTTATAATCATCAAATAGCCGTTAAGCACTTTATCGTCGGGGTGTTCATATCAACGTTTTATGGGGTGTTGGATTTTCTGGATAGGTATGGATCCCTTGTGAATTATAATGCAACAATCAGATTTCATGGAGGAGCAGGTGATGCCAACTATTATTCCATGTATATTATGATTGCAATGTTTTGCATGTTGTATATTATAAGTCGTGAAACAAATAAGATTGGCAGGATGGTCTATCCCTTTCTGTTTTTGCTTCTCATGGCATTTGGAGTTTTAAGTTTATCGAGAATGTTTTTATTGGTAGTTACATTTCTATGTTTTTTACTCGTTCTGAAAGTTGTATTTACAGTTAGAAAAAGTAAAAGACTAATCACATTTATTATGTTTATTGTTACATATCTTTCTATTTTCATCGTCTATTACAGTAAGGATATTATGTCTGCAATAGGGTTGCTCTTTTCCCGATTTACCGATTTCATAGATGATCCGGCAGCACTAACGAGCAACAGGAATATAATTGCAGAACAATACTTGGAGCTCATGTCTTCAGATTATATACATTTGATTTTCGGAATCGGCATTCAAGATTATCATATAAGGTCGGGAGTTCTTCTGGAAACACATAATTTACTTTTGGAGTTATTTGTTGTATGGGGAATTGTAGGTTTCTTTGTTTTTCTTGTTTTTATACTTACAATATTTAAAAACACTAAGCCTTCAAAAATTTTCTTTGGTACAAGTTTAATTGGCTGGTTGCCCCTTCTCTGTATTGGAGTCAGTTTTTTGTCCATTAATGCAATGTCTAATGAAAGTTCTTTCCTATTATTATTGTTTGCAATGAAAAATATCTATGAATATGAACGGATTTAAATTATAAGGTAGAAAATATCAAACAAAGAAGGATCAGCCATTGAAACTATGAAAAAAACTGCATTACTCTTGATGGTAATTGCTATTCTTTCAAAAGTTACCGGTTTTCTACGTGATATAACCCTATCCTATTTTTATGGTGCTTCTTCTACGAGTGATGCATATATAATTTCGATTACAATCACTTCTGTATTGTTCAGTCTTATTATTCTTGGCATATCAACTGCATACATCCCGATGTTCAAACGAATTGAGCATGACTACGGTATCCATTCCGCATCTGCTTTCACCAATAACCTCATAAACCTAGTCTTAATTGTAACGACTGTCCTCCTTGTTATCGGAATTTGTTTTTCAGAATCAATAGTAAAAGTATTTGCCATAGGTTTCGGTGGTGCGACCTTAGAGATGGCAGTGAAATTCACTAAAATTGGATTGATAAGTGTTTATTTCACGAGTTTAACTCAACTTTATACAAGTCTTCTTCAAATAAAAGGAAAATTCATCATACCTGCATTGATCGGCTTGCCGTTTAATTTAATTGTCATAATGGCTATTTTCATCAGTTACCAATGGAATGTGATTTTTTTAGCTATTGGGACTTTAATAGCCGCGTTTGTGCAATTAATGTTCCTGGTCCCAACATTAAGGAAAATAAACTATCGTTACAAACCAACCATTAACTTCGCTGATGAAAATATAAAGAAGTTAGTCCTAATTGTTTTCCCGATAATGATCGGAATATCAATAGATCAAATTAATTTAATGGTAGATAAAACTCTAGCTTCCACATTAATGGAAGGTGGGATATCTGCATTGACATACGCTAGCCGTTTGAATGACTTTGTACAAGGAATTTTTGTTCTTTCATTCGTTACGGTAATGTTCCCTTTAATTTCAAATATGGCGGCCGAAAATAAAATGCACGATTTTAAAGAGTCTATTAGTGATGTGATTTCTAGCATAACAATTATTGTTATACCGGCAAGTATCGGCATTATGGTTTTGGCTGACCCGATTATCAGATTGCTTTTTGGTCATGGTCATTTTGATGAACGTGCCATTGATATGACGGCTCATGCTCTCTTTTTCTATTCTATAGGGATGGTCGGCTATGGTTTTCGTGAAATTTTAAATCGTTCCTTTTATTCTCTTCAAGATTCGAAAACCCCTATGATTAACGCTGCTCTTGCTGTTGCTTTAAATATAATTTTGAATTTCATATTATCTTCGTTAATGGGCATTAGTGGATTGGCGCTTGCTACAAGTATTTCAGCTCTCTTTTGCTCGACTTTACTAATGATCAGTCTCCGGAAGAAGATTGGAGGATTTGCTTTTAGAGGAATCTTCACTACATTGGTGAAAGTACTCATAGCGTCATCGGCAATGGGATTTGTCGTATATATTATGAATGAAATTTTACTAGCAGGATGGAATCCGTTAGTCAAAATGCTAGCTGTTATTAGCACAGGTAGTATTGTATATTTCATCCTTATTAACCTTTTGAAAGTAAAAGAGACGAAGTTGATTTTGGATTACTTAAAACAAAGAATGTCTATGAAGAAATAATAATAGTGAAATCATATCAAACCGTTGCCTTAGGAAAGACAGTTAGTCCTTTTTATTGTTAGTAGGGGATCTTAATGAGGTTAAATCCCTGTCAAGTCAGAATGATGGTACTTCTAAATGCATATGTTCAATTAAGGAGAAAGCGGCAACTGATAATTCTAAAGTAGAAAAAGAAGAACTGCGGGATAATTTTACATTCAAGAACGAATTTGCGCCAACGACATTCCGATTGAAAAATACATTTGGGATTAGTTTGGACGAGTTTTCTGAGTAATAGTGATGTTAAAACGTGATGTTAACCTAAAGGATGTGGATGGTTGTCTTCTACAGACGCGAAACTCAAAATTGTCCAAGTGATTACGAGAATGGATCATGCAGGGGGTGCCCAGATTCATGTTCGTGACGTTGTAAGCTATTTACAACGTCAAGGGCACCCCGTTCACTTGATAACAGGTGCAATGGAGAATATCCATCAGGGATTTGGGCATATACCTACGTATCATGTCAACAAACTAGTTAGGGAACTTAGACCATTAGCAGACGTGCGGGCGTTTTTTGAAACCAGGAAAATTTTAAAAATGATCGATCCTGATATTGTTGCAACTCATTCATCCAAAGCCGGCATTATAGGACGTCTTGCCGCCAAATCACTACGCATACCCGTAATCTTTACTGCACATGGCTGGTCTTTCACTGAAGGCATGCCGAATCCGAAAAGGGCTATTTATCGATTGATTGAAAAACTGGCCGGCGTATTCACAGATCGTGTCATTGCAGTCTCGGAATATGACAAACAGTTGGCAATTCGACGGAAAGTCATCCACGAAAGGAAAATCATTTCTATCCAGAATGGTGTGCATGATTACCCTTTGAAGCATCCTAAGGTATTTAATGCTGTTCCTCGTCTAACAATGATTGCTCGATTCGATATCCCTAAAAAACAAATTAACCTCCTTGAATCCCTTTCTAAATTAAAGCATCTTGAATGGACCATGCATTTTGTCGGAGATGGTACCGAAAAGCTGAAGGCGGAACAATATGCAAATGAACTGGGAATTGCTCATAGAGTCTTCTTTGAAGGATGGAGGAAAGACGTGGAAACTGTTTTAGAGAAGTCCGATATTTTCCTTCTGATTTCCGGTTATGAAGGACTTCCTTTATCGATACTAGAAGCGATGCGAGCTGGCTTGCCGATAATTGCGACAGAAGTAGGCGGCGTAAAAGAAGCGGTCAAAGTTGGAAATGGAATCTTAGTCGAAACTGATGATCATGAAGGATTAAAAAGTGCTATAGAACGGTTGATAAAAGATAAAGACTTACGAACACAGATGGGAACGAAAAGTAGGAAGTTATTCGAAGAGCAGTTCACATTTGCCAAAATGATGGAAGAGACTATGTCTTTGTATTGGACAATTGCAAGAAAGGAAGAAAATTAATGAAAATCTTGCTTACAGGTGGAGCGGGTTTTATCGGTTCCCATGTCGCAGAGCAATTGATAGCGGAAAAGTATGAGGTTGTGATAATGGACAGCTTTTCCACCAGTTCAGCGACGTATCTACCCGAGGGTGTGCGTTTGTACCAAGTTGATATCAATGATCCTGCTGCTGAAAATGTCTTTAAAATAGAGAAACCTGCAATTATCATACATCTCGCTGCACAAACATCTGTCGCCCACTCAATGAGGGATCCATACTTTGACTTTCAAACAAATACGGCAGCTACAGTGAAGCTATTACAATATGCGGTGAAGTATGGTGTCCGCCAGTTCGTTTTTGCATCTTCCGCAGCAGTATATGGGGAGACGGTTCATTTGCCGGTTGTAGAGGAACATCCTATTAGTCCTCAATCCTTTTACGCAGTATCAAAATATACTGCAGAACGATATATTCAAGCCTTTGCTCAGATTCACCGCTTCACTTATACAATCCTCCGATTTTCAAACGTTTATGGACCAAGACAAAATACTTCTGGAGAAGCGGGAGTCGTCGGAATTTTTATTTTAAGACAATTAAAGAAAGAATGCTGCACAATTTACGGAGGTCATCAAACACGGGATTTTATATATGTGAAAGACGTTGCATCTGCATGTAAAAAGGCGGTCGAATTAAACAAGCAAGGTATTTTCAATATTAGCTCAAATATTGAAATTTCAATAGAAGACTTGAATGAATTGATTGCTAAGAAAATGGATGCTGATATACATGCTAGCTACAAACCTTTTCGTAAAGGCGAACTCATAAGAAGTGTGCTGTCCAATGAATATTCACAACAGAAACTTGCATGGGAACCGGCCTATTCTTTAACGGAAGGGCTGGATGAAACAATCGAATACTATGTCCATAGATCTTTCCATAAGCTTTAATTATAAAATGAAAGGGCGGCGATATGATGGAACTTGTTCATATTTATATTTGGGACAAACGGTGAAAATAGAGACTGAAATTCTGACATACAGCTAGAATTTCAATCTATTCATCAAATTAAAATGGGCTAACTTGGAATAGAGGATTTAGGAAGATACTAGAGTGCTCAAATAGTTGGTGTATGAAAAACAGAAAAAGTGTCTTGGTTTGAAACTTACGTGAAACTGTTCACTATTCTTCAACAGTTTCTTTCTTGACGTTATTTATAAAGTGATTATTAATGGGAGGAAACTATGAATCTCGTTACAATTACATCAATTAATCAACTTAAGGACTTTCGAAACGACTGGTCAATAATTTTAGAAAGTACTAACAATACAAACCCTTTTATCGAATTTGAATGGTTGTATGAGTGGTGGAATTATTTGGGCGAAGGGAAAAATATTGAAATAATTGCTGTTCAAAAAAATGATCGTTTTGTTGCGTTTTTCCCCTTTATGTATACCAAAAAAGGGTTTACTTATGAATATAACTTTATGGCGCTAGGGCAAGCGAACTATATGGATGTTATAGCTTATTCATTTGTCTTGGACAGTGCAATCGAATTAGTTTTTGACTATCTACATCATACAAGGAAAAGGGTATTGTTTAACTTGCACGGATTATTGGAAAGCAGTAATACCCCTAAAAGTTTGGAAGCCTATTTGAAGAAGCGAAAGATTGAAAAGCGATCGTACCGAATTGTGACTCCTTTTGTTGACCTGAAAACAATTCATCTGGAAGACTACATGAAAGAAAGAAAGACACTTCACGGACTTGATAGGAGGCAAAAAAGATTACGGTCATTAGGAACAGTCAGACTCGCGACAAGTCACCCGGAAGAAATGGACATTATTTTTTATCTTCATAATAAAAGATGGGAAAAGAAAAATGATACGAGTGGATTTACGAGTCAAGAGAAAAGACAATTCTTTCGTCAATTAGCTGAAAATGAATCAGGAGCCATGCGTGTGCAAATTGAGTCTCTTTATCTAGAAGATAGATTGATTGCGTTTACATACGGCTTTAAATGTCGTGGAAGATATATGGGGTATGTATTGGGACATGATGATGCCTTTGACTATTTCAGCCCAGGAAGGATTCTAGTGAAAGAAAAGATTAAAAAGAGTGTTGAGAGTTCTAGTTCAATCGACATTTTGGATATGAGTATTGGTTATGAGCCTTATAAATTCGAATGGAATACCGACCTGGATTATACAATAAGGATGGTTTTTTCTTCAAATTCTATACAAGCCAAATCGAGAAGGAATATCATCTGGTGGAAAGAGTGGCTGCTTTCTGGTATCAAAAAACGCCGATCAGCTGTGTTATTTAGGCGGAATACAGTTGGGAAAATAAAATATCTAGTAAGGAATCTGCGTTCAACTAAGACAGTGGGTAAGTTAAAACCGGACGTTTTAAGAACTATAAATCGCTTAAGGAAATTCTTTTATGAACGAAAGAAGCATCTAGTATTAAAAATGGATCTTCATACAAATGGACTCATAGTCACGAATGAAACCTTTACACCGATCACCATAGAAAAAGTTTTTTCGGACATAGACTTTAAAGATGAAGCTATGAAAGAAATTGGAAAAAGGCTTTACCGCGGATTTATTGGTTATTCATCCGCGGAAAAATTGTCATTCGATACAATTTGCTGGATTAACCAAAAAGTAATCCGAATCGATGGAATTTCTTATTTGGAACAACTACGAAACGGAACTATCTATATAGAAGGGTGGGACTGCGATAATATCTTAGATATATGTGCTTCAGTAAAGCAAGATGTCAAAGCAAAATCAGTCATTATTAACTTAGAAAAGTCCAATGAAAAAACGTTGCGGTCTTTAGAAAGCAAAGGTTTTATCATAGATAAAGAAATTTATAACCGAACCTATTTTGGCTTCAAGAAATCTGCCATTATAAATGGCGGGAAGCGAATATAATTGCAAATGCAATTGGGACTATTGAAGAGGTTGACATTACAAGTCAAAGAATCACTCACTCTTCGTGGCAGTTAACTCAAGAATAGACATTGAAATAATTAGAACAATATTTTCTACCCGTTCTTTACTCAATTTATCGATGGTGTCATTGGCTGAATGGTAGGCTTTCTCTAAAGGGTAGTGAGTGAATACTACGGCATCAATTCCTGCATTATAGAAAGGGTAATGATCACTTTGATCTGAGGATTTAACGGGTAATGATTTTCCGAATAAATTCTCATTCGCTATATTGCCTGTGTTCGTCGCTGTATTTGGCAGGCCATCTACTGTAAACATTGTGAGAGGACCAGCATCCGCGCTTCCGACCATGTCTAGATTGAACATAGCAATTGTTCGTTCGATATCGTCTGTCGACATCTCACTCACATAATTTTCCGAGCCAGCTAAACCTGCTTCCTCAGATCCGAAAAAAATGATACGGATTTCTTTAGAAGTGATTGTGTCTTTTAGCATGCGAGCAACCTCTAGCAAAACGGCTGTGCCACTTGCATTATCACTTGCTCCCGGTGAATGGACGACCGAATCGTAATGAGCACCAATGATAATGATATCGTCGGTTGATGGTAAATCCGAAGTAGGTTTTTTGGTGACGATAAGATTTTGTGATTTGTTCTTGGCTTCTGTAGATCCATCTAGTGTAAAAGTCTTTTCATCGACTTCATACCCGTACTGTTCAAGTTGTGTCCTTAAGAACGCAGCAGCATTAGATTCGGATTCCGTACCGGCCACGCGGGGCTCTTTCGTTAATTCCAATATCGTTTCATGCACTTGATCGATATCCAGGCGACTTAACACTGCCGATTCCGTATCAGTTAGCGTTCGTTTCACTTCGTCTGTGGATGAACAGGCCGAAAGAATAAAGATGAGTGAAAAAAATAAGACTTTACGCAGCAATCGTATTCCCTCCATTCTCGTTTAGAAAATTGTACCATTATTAAATGAAAAGGTAACTACTTATGCGGAGAAGAAGATGAATATTCAGTGATATTAATTTTTTTTGTGCTCAGAAAATAAAATCCGTTTTGAAAATGGATTGAAAAGATACGGATGATAGAAAAACAGGATGAATAGGAGAGGTTATATTGATATCTATTCATCGTAGGATGATTTTGTCGAGCATATGTAATCGATATTTCGTGAAAAATGATGTCACAACTAACCAAAGTTACACCTTAACCGGTTTCGCCCATGCTCTTATAAATATTAAGGGTACGCAACCGCTTCAAACGATCTATATTGATTTACTTAAAAGTGAAGAAACACTATTTATTGAAATTGACAAGGAAAACAGAAGGCAAATTCGTAAAGCTGAGAAGCAACGAATGCAGTACGTTGTGTTGGAACAACCGAACACATCAGAACTAAAGGAATTCCAAAGCTTTTATAACCAGCATGCAAAGCTGAAACAGACATATAGATGCAATTCTTTTCATTTGCGGACGATGCAGAAGCTAGTCGAAAAGAACGGTTTAGTAGTAACGTATATTACAGACTCTGGACATAACAATATATATTGTTACCGCATATATGTAACCGACGGGGAAATGGCGATGACACTTTACTCAGCGTCGAATGTTCATCTTAAAACATTACCCGAAACGAGACGGCAATTGAGCGAGGCAAACCGTTATTTAATTTGGAAAAACATTTTAAGGTTTAAAAAGAAAGGGGTAAAAATATTAGATATGGGTGGATTGACAGACAAACCTTCTATTAAAAAGTTCAAAACAGGCTTCGGAGGAGACGTGGTCACTGTCTATTCGGGTTATACGGCAAATTCAATAATAGGGAAACTTACTTTACTAGCTAGGAATCGAATTCATATGAAAAGCGGAAAAAAGCTTGCGAAATAAAGGTGCTTTTATCGTCTCCTTGGATTTTGAATTGAATTGGGGCGTTCACGATGTATTTACAAAAAACCAGTATGGAGAAAATATTTTAGGGGTACGTAAAGCAATTCCTATGATGCTGGATCTTTTCCAGCAATATAATATACATGCAACGTGGGCAACCGTTGGCATGCTTTGCTTTGCAGATAAAAAAGAATTGTTGCTACATATACCTCATCTTCTTCCGACGTATGAAAACCAGGACTTCTCACCATATGGAAAAATGCATGAAGTTGGTGAAAATGAGGAAATGGATCCTTATCATTTCGGGGAATCGTTAGTCCGGCAAATTCTTAACGTACCTCATCAGGAAATCGGAACGCATACATTTTCACATTTTTATTGTCTGGAAAAAGGACAGGATGCAGATCAATTTAAAGCAGATCTACAAGCTTCAATGAATGTACCGTTGTTGGAGAAACTGAATGTCCGTTCAGTTGTATTTCCAAGGAATCAAACGAATTCTCCTTATTTAAAGATTTGTAAAGAGTTGGGCATCCATTCCTATCGTGGGAATGAAGAAAATTGGGTGTATGCGGCAAGTGGATATAAAGATAGAAGCAATTTTAAACGAATGATCCGGTTATTGGATTGCTATTTAAATATAACCGGTCATCATACATTTAAAATCGGAGAATATAATCCTGATACTCCAGTAAATTTGCAATCCAGCAGGTTTTTAAGGCCATACCATCCCAAACTTAAATTGTTGGAACAATTACGTCTAAACCGGATTAAAAAAGGTGTGGAACATGCAGCACGGCATGGTGAAATCTATCATCTTTGGTGGCACCCTCACAATTTCGGTACGCATTTAGATGAAAACATTTCTTTTTTACGAAAAATATTGGAACATGTGTCAAAGATGCATGAAACTTATGGCATGCAAAGTATGAATATGGGTGAAGCAGCTACGATAGTGAATAAAAGCGAAACCAATCACGTTGGTGCTTGATTGGTTTCGCTTTTTTATTTTTTGCCCTAAATCTGTCGATCGCTTCGAACATCACAACGCAGGAAACGTAATCATCAGTTCCCCGTCACTATTCACAACCTCAATGATTTCATTATCAAATAGATAAGGCGTGTCATTGGCATCTTGCGGTTTGACCGCTTCGTACATATTTTTTACAGATAGGACCGGGAAGGTTACCGGCATGAATCTTCCTTTATGTAGGATTTTCATATTGCCCATTAAAAAGAGCTCTTTGCTGGATGCTGCGAAACTTAAATGTCCGACTTCCTTATGTAAGCTTCCAGACACTAATTTAACGTGTTGCAACAGTGAAATAACGCATAAAATGAAGTCGTTTATTACAACGGGGGACAGTTTTTCGTAGCCTTGTTCGATGAATAAAGCGTTGAATCCATTGCGAATTTCTTTAAAGGAGAACAGGTTCTCGATCTTTTTCGTTTTTCCTTTACCAAGATTATTTATAATTTGTTTGCACTCCTCGAAGAATGCCTTCACTTGTCCTGAATTGTTTTCCCGTTGAACAATAAAATCCACGAGTTCTTTCATTACATGATTGTCTTCTGCATCTTTTCTTACGAATAATAAAAAGCTTAAGACGTCTTTCTCATCAAAACGTCTTTCTGCAAACTTATTGTAATAAAAATCAAATAGTTGTCGTTCTTTTTTATCCAAATCATTCACTCCTTGAGCCCGTAAATATGTAAGTGTTGGCTATTTGACTAGTATACCATGCTGATGTTTGTGAGTGCATTAACTATGAAAACAGTAAAATCCCGGATGCGCGCAGCATCCGGGATTACAATTAGAAACAAGTAAACTGGTCAATCCGATTTAAGTCAATACCGAAGTATTCCCATCTTCTGCGACTGGATCTCCATCGAAAGCCTGCCACGGAAGTGCGGCCTACGAATGTTGGGAAAAACCAGAAACCGTTTCGTCTGGATGTCCATACATATGTGTAACGAAATAGGCATCCTCTAATCCCACCTGGATCCACTCTTAACATTTGCTGATTTGGATAAGCTGGTATTTGGTTAGGTGGCGGTGCTGTTGGTGCCTGGTTGCCTTGGCCGCTTTGTCCGCCCGGGAAACCTGGCATCCCGGGACTTGGTGGGAATCCGGGAGTTCCGTGGCCAGGAGGAAATCCTTGCCCTGGAGGGAACCCTCCACCGCCTGGGAATCCTCCACTACCTGGGAACCCTGGTCCGCCATGCCCCGGTGGAAATCCGTGGCCTCCCTGACTCGGCGGAAATCCGGGGAACCCAGGAAAAATGTTGGACTGTCCGAAAGGCGTTCCATATGTTCCTCCGCCCCAATCTTGCATTCCATACCCTGGAGACCCCATTCCAGGCATAAAACTGTCCGTTCCATAGGATGGCATCCCCGCGCCCGGCATCCATCCATCCATTCCACTTCCGTTCATCATCCTTGCCTCCTCTGTATAGCCTTCAGGTAATTTTGGGTACCATTGTTCTTCATCATGATCGCTTGAGTACATACTAGACATTGATTCTCTCCTTTCAAGCACTTCCTTTTATCCTATGTCACAATGAAAGAAATGGGTTGGACTCTTGGGTATGAAAACTTTTTTCGCATTCGCGGGTCTAATGTATAGTGGGGACAACGGAGGTGGGGAATTGACGGAGCGTGAGGTTGCACAACAAGCGATAAATGGGGAAGATGAAGCGTTTTTACAATTGATTTCCCTTCACAAAGAAGCGCTATATAGAACGGCGCTCGCCTATTTGAAAAATGAGGATGAGGCACTTGAAGCCGTACAAGAAGTGACCTTCCGCGCTTACGAGAAAATAAAAACATTAAGAATGCCGGAATATGCAAAGACATGGCTTGTTCGGATCATGATGAATCATTGCCATGATCTTCTTCAAAAAAAGAAACGATACGTACGGGATGAAACCTTGAACGACTTAGGAGGAGTCAGTGATGATTTCACGTATCTGGAAGTGGAAGAGGCACTCAGTCATTTATCCGAAAAAGATCGGCAATTAGTGCATTTGAAGTATTTGCATGATATTAAAATCAAGGACATTGCCGATATGACCTCGACTCCTGAAGGGACTGTGAAAACAAGATTATATAAAGCAGTCAAATCGTTACGCGCATTTTTCGAGGGGAAGGAGGAGAAGCGACTTGACGGAAGAGGAACGAAAGTTGAAGAAGTGGAAAGAGGAAATTGAGAAGAGGGAAGTGCCGGATGATCGGTTGGAAAACGCAATTCAGATGGGCTATGAAAGAGCGAAGGCAAAACAGATGAAAACGAAGCGTCTTTTTATTAGGCGAAGCGCTTGGTCTATGGCAATCGCGGCCATTCTAATGCTTGCGTTCATCACATCGATCCGCGTATCCTTAGCATTTGCGAGTGCAGTGGCATCCATTCCTGGAATGTCCGGGATTGTCGATTTGATCCAGGATAATAAAGGGCTTCAGCTCGCTATAGAGAATGATCATTATCAGAAAGTTGGAGTGACAGGGGAAGCAGACGGCATGAAAGTGACGCTTGAAGGAATTATTACTGACGAAGCTAGCTTAGTCGCTTTTAATACAATTGAGTTCTCTTCAAAACGGACAAACGCATTTTTGTCGGGATATCGTTTGCTTGATAAGGAAGGCGAGGAAATTTCCGAAGCAGGGGGATTTAATACGAATTGGAACCTTGAGGATGACTTGAAGGCGACGAACTCAGTTGAAATCGAATTCAAAGGACCAATACCTACAGAAGAAATGATATTAGAAGTTGAGATATCTGAAGAAGTTGATGAAGATAAAATAGGCACGATTTCACTGCCTTTTACTATCAATCTGCAGCCGGTGAAGCAAGAGAAATACGTGCTTAATCAAACTGTTGTAGTTGAAGGGCAGTCCATCACGATAAAATCCATAACGATTGGCCCTATTAAAACAGCTGTTGAAGTCGAGTTTGCCGAAGATAACACGATGCAGATTTTCGGCTTTGAAGATTTGCGAATTGCTGATGGCAAGGGAGACGTATGGAGTTCCATTAAAAATGGTGTTTATGCTTCCGGCACTGATGATCCGAATGTAACGATTTATTATTTGCAAAGTAACTTTTTTAAGGAAACCGAGAAGTTATCTTTGAAATTCAATAAGTTGATGGCTTTGGATAAAGAAGAGGCTGAATTGATTGTCGACACCGAAAAGGAAGAGATTATAAAACAGCCGAAGGACGGCAAGTTCAGTAATTTGAAAATGCATGGTCCTTACATGGAAATCGAATTGAAGGGCCGAGAGGAATATCATCACAATCCGTTTTCAACCTTTTACGATGCTGATGGCAAAGAACTTCATAGTATGTCGGGGTCATTTTCCAAAAATGGTAATGAAGTAGCAATAATCGGTCTTGATTTGCCGAATGAAAAATATAAAAACCCGCTGCGCTTCCCGTTGCATGCCTATCCGTCATACATTAAAGGCAATGTTGAAATTAATATTAAATAAGATTGAATCCATGGATGAAATATATTATCCATGGATTTTTTTGCTTCATTACACTAAATCAACACTATGCTACCATAGAACAAATTTTCGTAAAAATCACCAAAAGCTTTCCGGATTCGTGTACGATTAAAAAAAAGCATGTAATTTCATTTAAGCGGAAGGATGGTTGGCATGATTGAATTGACTGGATCTTCTCTTACACTCAAGCAGATGGAAGAGATTTTATATAAGGGAGAGCAAGTTGTACTGAACGCGGATGCACTGGAACGCGTTAAGAAGAGTAGGGCGGCGGTCGACCGGGTTGTTCATAACGACAAAACCGTTTATGGCATCAATACCGGATTCGGTAAATTCAGCGATGTGAAAATCGATGAGAAAGATACGAAGGCTCTGCAGTTACATTTAATCCGATCTCATGCATGTGGAGTGGGGGATTGTTTTCCTGAAATAGTTTCCCGGGCAATGGTTGTGTTGCGTTTGAATGCATTGATGAAAGGTTTTTCAGGTATCCGGGTTGAAGTGTTGGAACGTTTTGCATTTATGGTGAATAATAGCATTCACCCAGTCATCCCTCAACAAGGGTCGCTTGGAGCTTCGGGTGATCTGGCGCCGCTTTCTCATTTGGCGTTAGTCCTTTTAGGTGAAGGGTTCGTTTGGCGAGATGGTGGACAAATTCCGGCCGAGCAAGTTTGGCAGGATCTTGATATGGAGCCGATTGTCCTTGAAGCGAAAGAAGGGCTTGCATTAATTAACGGAACGCAAGCGATGACTGCGCAAGGCGTTGTGAATTATTTGGAGTCGGAAAAACTGGCGTATGACAGTGAATGGATTGCTGCAATGACAATGGAAGCTTTGCACGGAATTACAGATGCTTTCCATCCGGCTATCCATGAGGCTCGTGGTTATCAAGAACAGGTAGATGTCGCCGCACGGATCTTGAACTGGTTGGAAGGAAGTCAATTGACAACAGTACAAGGCGAAAAACGTGTTCAAGATGCTTATTCTATTCGTTGCATTCCTCAAGTGAACGGGGCAAGCTGGCAAGTATTGTCTTATGTAAAAGAGAAGTTGGAGATTGAAATGAACGCTGCTACGGACAATCCGCTTATTTTTGAAGATGGAGAAGTCGTCGTATCCGGAGGGAATTTCCACGGTCAACCAATTGCATTTGCGATGGATTTTTTGAAAATCGGCATGGCGGAACTAGCGAATATTTCAGAGCGTCGCATCGAGCGTCTTGTCAATCCGCAATTGAACGAAGGATTGCCACCGTTCCTTAGCCCCCAACCTGGCTTGCAATCGGGCGCGATGATTTTGCAGTACTCTGCAGCAAGTCTTGTATCCGAAAATAAAACATTGGCGCATCCTGCCTCTGTTGATTCGATTCCGTCTTCCGGCAATCAGGAAGATCACGTATCAATGGGAACAATCGGCTCAAGACATGCCGGACAAATCATTAAGAATGCACGAAATGTCCTTGCCATCGAAGCATTATGCGCCATTACCGGTTGCGTGTTCCGAGGCATTGAAAAAATGTCGCCGAAAACACGGAAAGAGTTGGAAGGACTTCTGGAAGTCGTCGAACCGATAAACGAAGACCGGATTTTTGGACCGGATATTGAAAAGATTGCTGAATACTTGAAAGCTTGATTGAAAAAAGCATCGTGTCCCCTGCAATAAAGGGCTGACTCGATGCCTTTTCTGTATTGTCGATTAAATTTGAAGTGGTGAGTTCTCTTTAACTCATGAAGAGTTCTCATTAAAGCGTGAAGAGTTCACGTTCCCTAGCTGGGAGTTCTCATTAAAGCATGAAGAGTTCTCGTTGCCTTGCAAAGAGTTCTCATTCTCCAGCTGAGAGTTCTCATTGACACCACCACGTTCCCATTCCTACCCGCGCTACTCACTGAACAACCGTCCTCCCATCGTTCTCCGATTGAAGAACACGGTCCAATGCGACGATATGGGCATAAGGATTCTTTTTCCCAGTGAGGGAGTCGGCAAGCATCGTTGCGCCAATCATGCTATAGACGGTACCGTTTCCGCCGTAGCCAAGTAAGTAGTAATGCCCTCGCTTCTTCGGATGCTCGCCGATAAACGGAAGATTGTCTAGCGATTCCCCGAACGTAGCGCAATAGGAATAGTCAATTGAGATATTTAAGTCCGGGAATAGATTTTTCAATTTCTCCTTCAATTCCATACCGCGTTCCATAATCCGCTCTGCATTAGGTGGCATATACCCTGTATTTTCATCAAGTCCTCCGACGATTATTCTTCCGTCCTCAGTCGTCCGCATATAAAGATAAGGTCGCTTCGTCTCCCAAATAAGTGCGTTGCCATACCAAGGAGGGGAGTCCAATGGATTTGTCACAATCACATAACTCCGATTAATGTCCGCGCCGATGCGCTTTCCAACTGGAAGCGTTTCATAGCCTGTAGTAAATATTACGTTATTTGCATGAAAGTCACCTTCGGATGTCTTGATTTGCAGCCTTTCATTATGCTCTTGGACATCCAATACTTCAGTGAATTCAAAAATATGAGCCCCCAACTTTTGAATTTCCTCAAAAATACCATTCACAAAGATGTAAGGATTGACCTCTGCATCCCCATGAGTAACGATTGCACCTGCTCGATCGATGCCGGTTTTAGAGAACAGCATTTTTCTATCCCAGTATTCGCAAGGAAATCCGAATTTCCTCAACGTTTTATATTCTTTAAGAAGTCTATCTTCATCCGCAGAATCACTTGCATAGTAAATACTAGATCGCCTTATGAAATCTGCATTAACCGGCAACCGTTCTGCAACCTCACGCAAATCTTCCATCGCTTCCAAGCATAAACGGTAGAAATCGACAGCGTTCTTTTCACCAATCTGTTCAATCAGCTCGTGAAGCATGATATCATTAGAGTACTGGAGAAGGCCTGTATTTGCGGATGTGCTGCCTGTTGCAACTTGCCTTTTATCCAATACGGCTATTTTTAACCCTTTATTCATTAACGCCCATGCAGTGAGGGCGCCTGACATACCCCCGCCCACAATGACGGCATCATAGTTTTCCAATCTTTTATATGACTTAATAGGCGCTGTAAAATAGGTGGATGGCCAGTACAATGAACCACTATGAATATGCATAAAACAATGCCCCCTTTTTATTCAATTACCCGATATCCATATAACAATAACTTTCAGACAAACTAGGTAATAGAAAAATAGGTGGATAGGAGGATGTAAAAATGGAAAATAAACCACATATATTGCTTATTGACGGCATGGCAGTCTTATTCAGATCTTTTTTTGCGACATCTGCGATGGGACATTATTTCCCAAACGAAGAAGGAATCCCGACAAATGCCGTGCAAGGATTTGGACGTCATGCTTTGACAGCTACATCCATCTTCAACCCGACGCATCTGGCAGTTTGTTGGGATATGGGTGCGCATACGTTCCGCAATGATTTATTCGACGGCTATAAAGCGAACCGCCCCGAGCCGGCGCCAGAGCTATTGCCACAGTTCGATATGACACGGGACCTATCCGAATCGATCGGTTGGAAAAACTATGGCATACGAGGAATGGAAGCGGATGATCTCATCGGCTCGCTTGTTTGCGAATGGGAAGGGAAGGCCGATATTACAATCGTTACAGGGGATAAGGATTTATTGCAGCTCCTGCGACCGGGCGTCAAGATTGCTTTCATGAAAAAGGGCTATAATGTTTACGATATTTATGATGAACAGCGATTTATCGAAGAATATGAAGTTCCGCCGCATCGCTTTGTGGAAATAAAAGCATTCACAGGGGATACGAGTGATGGCTATCCAGGCGTAAAAGGCATCGGTCCTAAAACTGCTTTGAAACTGATCAAAGAGTTTGAAACGGTCGAAAAGGTCATCGAATCCTTGCACGAACTTGCACCTGGCATGAGGAAAAAGATTGAAACGGATTTGGAAATGCTGCATCTTTCCAAACAGCTGGCTCAAATCCATTGCGAGCTAGACTTCAAAGATCCTATTGAAGAACTGGAACTGCCTGATTTCTCTTCTGTTGAATTAAGAGGCCAATTGGAACAACAAGGCTATTCCATGATCCTCAGACAACTGAATTCCTTATTTCCAGAACACACAAAAACCACTGTCTAAGCAACAGTGGTTTTTGTGATTTTTATAAATGAAAGAATGGCTTGATTCGGCTCATACGCGATTTCTCGCACCTGGCTATCCCGATTCCGTCCGCCATTGTCATGGACAAGCAATATAATGCCGTTCTCGGTTTCCTTAAAACCTACGACAGGCACCCAGTGGTAATCGAATACATACTTGCCAAACCAATGGAATGAAAACCATTTATCGAATTTAGCAGCAACTGGCCTGCCCGCTTCAATTTCCTTTTTTAGCTCTTCGAGTCCGCAATTCTCTATTGTCCATTCAGGACCAAGTAGCCTGCGTAATCTCCAAACGAACCGCCATTTGAATAAACCGATTTTCGTTCCGCCAAGCAATCGATAGATATCATCGACGCATGACTTTGCCAAATCGTGCTCATGGTAGCGAAGGATTGTATAGGCCGTCACAGGACCACAGGCAGAAGGTCGGAATCGCTCATTGATATCGTGATCATATTGGGATTTTCCAAGGAATCCTTCCAGTCGTTTCATCAGGAGTGACCGTATTATTTTACAGTTTCAAGGAAATCCGTAACTTGGTCGGGAGTTTTTGCATTGGCGCTATGCAAATGTGCTTTCTTCTCGCCGTGTTCGAAGATTAATAAGCTAGGAATTCCCATCACTTCATATTTCTCTGCGATTTCAGGCAACACATCGCGATCAATGTCATACCATGTATACATGTCATACTCTTCAACAATCGGATTAATGAACATATCCATGCGCGTGCAATCAGGGCACCATCCTGCTTGGAATTTGATAAGCGCTTTGCCCTCACCGTTGATGACTTCATTGAATTGTTCTGCTGTTGTAATTGATTTCATCGTACATACACTCCTTCTTCTATTTATAGATGCTTTCCAAAAAGGTCATAAGTTCAACATCTATAGTGTACATTCTAATGATCGTTTTAGGTAATAAAATGCCCAGCACCACTGAAATCTATGAAAAAATCACTTATATAACATTTTAATATTGCGAAAACGTGTTGAATGTTCTAAACTAATAGATATAGATTGCGTTTCTATTTTTTTTGCTTGTAAAATGAATGAGTGTTCATTCAAGATGAAAAGGGAGGCTTCGCAAACGTGGCTTATCAAATTAAGAAAGCGGCAGTATTAGGTTCAGGTGTTATGGGATCTGGCATTGCAGCCCATCTCGCAAACATTGGCATTCCTGTCCTTCTATTGGATATCGTTCCAAATAAGTTGACAGAACAAGAAGAAGCAAAAGGTCTTACATTGGAAGATCGGTCAGTGCGAAACAAATTCGCTTCGACTGCTTTGGAAAAACTTTTGAAACAGAAGCCAGCACCATTGGCAACGAAAAAGAATTTGTCATTAATTGAAGCAGGCAACTTTGAAGATGACTTGGAAAAATTGAAAGATGTTGACTGGATCATCGAAGTTGTTGTTGAGAATCTTGAAATTAAAAAAAGTTTGTATGAAAAAATAGATGCAGTCCGTAAGCCGGGCACAATCATTACTTCGAACACTTCTGGCATTAGTATTGAAGCAATGGCGGAAGGGCGCTCGGAAGATTTCCAGAAGCACTTCCTAGGCACACACTTCTTCAATCCACCGCGTTATTTGAAGTTGTTGGAAGTAATCCCTACGAAAATGACGGATGCAGCAGTCCTCGACTTCATGCTTCAATTCGGAGAAGACCGTTTAGGCAAAGGTGTTGTCGTAGCGAAAGACACTCCGAATTTCATTGCAAACAGAATCGGAACTTACGGTTTGCTTGTTACGCTTCGTGAAATGGAGCAACGCGGCTATTCAATAGGAGAAGTTGACTCGGTGACAGGCACCCTGATCGGCCGTCCGAAATCCGCCACTTTCCGTACATTGGATGTTGTCGGACTCGACACGTTCATGCATGTCGCAAAGAATGCATATGACAAAACGGAAGGCGAAGAGCAGAAAGTGTTCGAGTTGCCGCCATTCATGAAGAAAATGATCGATAACGGTTGGCTTGGGGCTAAAACAAAGCAAGGTTTTTACTTAAAAGAAGGTAAAGAAATTCTTGAATTGGATCCGAAGACGTTTGAATACGGACCGACTAAAAAATTGAAAACGCCTTCAATTGAAATGGCGAAGCAAGCAAAAGGTCTTGCGAATAAAGTGAAAACGCTTGTTTACGCAAAAGACCGTACGGGAGAAATCCTTTGGAGCATCCTTTCACCGACGCTCCGCTATTCAGCAGAATTGAATGGGGAAATCGCTGACGATATCGTTGCGATTGACAATGCAATGAAATGGGGCTTCGGATGGCAACAAGGTCCATTCGAGATTTGGGATGCGATCGGTGTTGCGAAATCGGTTGAAAGAATGAAAGAAGAAGATGCAGCAATTCCGGCATTCGTTCAAAACATGCTTGATAATGGCGTAGAATCCTTCTACAAAGAAGAAGACGGCGATCTTTATTTCTACGATGGGGAAGGCTACAAGCTTGTTCCGGTCAATGAAAAAGCGATCAACTTGAAACGTTACAAGAAAAAGCACGGCGTCATTAAAAAGAACTCCGGTGCCAGCCTGATCGACCTCGGTGATGGTGTCGCATTGCTAGAATTCCATTCACAATCGAATGCAATCGGCCCTGATATTATCCAAATGATCAATTTTGCAATTGACGAAGTGGAGAAAAATTACAAAGGCCTTGTTATCGGAAACCAAGGGAAAAACTTCTGTGTAGGTGCGAACCTTGGGATGATCTTGATGGAAGCGCAAGACGACAATATCTTTGAATTGGACTTCATTATCCGTTCTTTCCAAGATGCGATGATGAAAATCAAGTACAGCCGTAAACCGGTTGTCGCAGCTCCATTCCAAATGGCGCTTGGCGGAGGTGCGGAAGTGTGCTTGCCTGCCGCTCATATCCAAGCGTCGATGGAAACCTATATCGGTTTGGTTGAAGCGGGAGTAGGTTTGATTCCTGGAGGCGGCGGAAACGTCAATCTTTATTCCAAACATTTAAAGGGCTTGCCGCACGGCGTACAAGTCGACTATCAATATGTTGCGAATAAAGTATTTGAAACGATTGCAATGGCGAAAGTTTCGACATCTGCAGAAGAAGCTAGGGAAAACAACTTCCTCGACTTCGCGGATGGCATTAGTGTCAATCCGGATCACCAGATCTATGACGCGAAGCAAGCTGCACTTGCATTGTATGAAGGCGGTTATACAGCACCGAAGAAAGCAAAGATTCCAGTTACGGGGGATTCCGGTTATGCAACGATGCTTCTTGGAGCGGAAGGCATGTACCTCTCTGGTTTTATCAGCGATCACGATTTAAAAATAGCGAAAAAACTCGCATATGTTTTATCTGGCGGAAAAGTGCCTTATGGAACACTTGTCGACGAACAATTTATGTTGGATTTGGAGCGTGAAGCGTTCCTAAGCCTTGTGCAGGAACCGAAATCCCAACAACGGATGCAGCATATGCTCCTCAAAGGGAAACCGTTGCGCAACTGATCTGTCACTGATTTTTAGGAGCAAAAAGGAGGAAGTCGAATGCGTGAAGCAGTAATTGTAGCAGGTGCAAGAACGCCGGTCGGAAAAGCGGGCCGCGGATCTCTTGCAACCGTGCGTCCGGACGATTTGGGTGCATTGGCAATTAAAGAAACGTTGAAACGTGCAAATGGATACGATGGACCAATAGATGACTTAATTATGGGTTGTGCAATGCCGGAAGCGGAACAAGGCATGAACGTAGCGCGCAATATCGGCGCGCTCGCCGGATTGCCTGATACGACGCCGGCAATCACTGTCAACCGTTTTTGTTCTTCAGGTCTCCAATCAATCGCCTACGCGGCGGAGCGTGTCATGCTCGGTCACTCAGAGGCAATCATCGCAGGCGGTGTCGAGTCAATGAGCATGGTTCCTATGATGGGGAACACGATCCGACCGAACTTCAAATTGGCTGAAACGGCACCGCAATATTATATGGGAATGGGCCACACAGCTGAACAAGTCGCAGTAAAATATGGCGTAAGCCGCGAAGACCAGGACGCTTTTGCAGTCCGTTCACATAAAAAAGCAGCAGCAGCCATCGCAGCAGGCAAATTCGTAGACGAAATCGTCCCTGTCGAAGTCGTAAAACGATTTGTGAATGAAAAAGGAAAATACGAAGAGAAAACCGTCATGTTCGAGATGGATGAAGGCGTTCGCCAAGGCACATCAATGGAAGTGTTGGCGAAACTCCGTCCTGCATTCTCCGTGAAAGGCTCTGTCACGGCCGGAAACGCTTCTCAAACATCCGACGGCGCGGCATCCGTCCTCGTCATGGATCGCGAAATTGCAGAAGGCAAAGGCTTGAAGCCGATCGCTAAATTCCGTTCATTCGCAGTAGGCGGCGTGCCACCCGAAGTAATGGGAATCGGCCCAATCGAAGCCGTTCCAAAAGCATTGAAACTCGCTGGACTATCCATCGAGGACATCGACCTTTGGGAGCTGAACGAAGCATTCGCATCCCAATCACTCCAAGTCATCCGCCACCTAGGCCTCGACATGGATAAAGTAAACGTCAACGGCGGCGCCATCGCACTCGGCCATCCGCTAGGCGCGACAGGCTCAGTACTAACACTGCGTCTCATGAACGAACTCAAACGCCAAGGCAAACAATTCGGCGTCGTCACAATGTGCATCGGCGGTGGAATGGGTGCTGCTGGTGTGTTTGAAATGTTATAAGAGGCACTTTACGAGCTCTTGATGGGATTTATGCGTGTTTACGAAGGTTTATGCGTTTTTGAAGCTGACACTAAGGATTGAAGTGGAAAGCGTCCGCCTGGAACGGAAATCCGATTATAAAGATATTTCATGAAAAACAAGGAGGAGTATACAATGACTGAAACTAAAATAAATGAGTTAATCCGTGGAGGAGCCTTCCTCATCGAAGACATCGACGCTTCACGCGTATTCACACCAGAAGACTTTTCCGACGAGCAAAAAATGATCGCCAAAACAACAGAAGACTACGTGAAAAACGAAGTACTTCCTGTCGTCGAAAACTTAGAAAACCATGAGTTCGAGCACTCCGTCAAACTTTTGAAATCCGCTGGGGACCTCGGTCTTCTCGGAGCTGACGTACCTGAAGAATACGACGGCCTCGGCCTCGATAAAATCTCATCCGCGCTAATCGCCGAAAAAATGTCCGTAGCTGGCGGTTTCTCCATCACACACGGCGCACACGTAGGTATCGGTACATTGCCAATCGTCCTATTCGGTAACGAAGAACAAAAGAAAAAATACTTGCCGAACTCTGTTTCAGGCGACAAAATCTCTGCCTATGCGTTAACAGAGCCAGGTTCCGGTTCAGATGCACTTGGTGCAAAAACGACTGCGAAATTGAACGAAGCAGGCACGCACTATGTATTAAACGGTGAAAAACAATGGATTACAAACGCTGGATTTGCGGATGTATTCGTCGTTTACGCTAAAGTAGATGGAGATAAATTCTCTGCATTCATCGTTGAAAAAGAATTCCCTGGCGTATCTGTAGGCGCTGAAGAGAAAAAGATGGGCATCAAGTCATCTTCCACACGTACATTAATTCTCGAAGATGCACAAGTTCCAGTTGAGAACCTATTAGGTGAAGTGGGCAGAGGGCATATTATCGCATTCAACATTTTGAATATCGGCCGTTATAAATTAGGCGTAGGCACAATTGGCGGATCCAAACGTGCACTTGAACTTGCAATCAGCTATGCGAACCAACGTCAACAGTTCAAGACACCGATTTCTTCATTCAACTTGACGAAAGAAAAACTTGCGACAATGGCTTCTAAGCTATATGCAACAGAAAGCTTAATCTACCGTACAGTTGGGTACTTCGAAGAGCGTAACAGCCAAATGACGCCGGAGCAGCAGAAAGATGGAAAAGCGGTTGCAGCTTCAATCGCTGAATACGCTATCGAATGCTCCATCAACAAAGTAGTCGGCTCTGAAGTTCTTGACTATATTGCGGATGAAGCTGTCCAATTACACGGCGGTTACGGATTCATGCAAGAGTATGAAGTGGAGCGCATTTACCGCGACTCACGCATCAACCGTATTTTTGAAGGTACGAATGAAATTAACCGTATGATCGTTCCAGGTACATTCTTGAAAAAAGCGATGAAAGGCGAACTGCCATTGCTTGAACAAGCACAAAGCCTGCAGGAAGAACTTCTGATGATGATGCCTGAAGAGATCGCTGACGAAGCACTTGCGCAAGAAAAAGTGCTTGTGAAAAATGCGAAGAAAATCGGTTTGCTTGCAGCTGGAATGGCTGCACAACGCTTTGGCACGAAGCTTGACGCTGAACAAGAAGTGCTTGTAAATATTGCTGACATTGCAAATAATATCTTTGCAATGGAATCTGCACTTCTGCGTACAGAAAAAGCAATTGCTAAAAATGGCGAAGAGAAAGAACAACAAAAAATCCTTTACACAGAAATCTTCTGTCAAGAGGCATTCGAAGCCATCGAAAAGGATGCAAAGGAAACACTGCTTGCTTCTGTCGATGGAGACAACCAACGTATGATGCTTTCGGCTCTTCGCAAGCTCACTCGTTCAAATCCATATAATCTCATCGCGAAAAAACGTGAAGCATCTGTCAAATTGATTGACGCTGAAAAATATATCGTTTGATCACACACCACCCAGGACAGTTCATTCCTGGGTGGATTCTCTGTTATACTGGAGAAAATGGAGGTGTTGTGAGATGACATTGACCTATTATGGTTATCCTAAGTGCGGGACTTGCAGAAAAGCGACAAAGTGGTTGGAAACGAACAACTTGGAATTCATTGATAACAATATTGTCGAGAACCCGCCGACAAAGGAAGAGCTTCAACGCATGATCGAAAATTCAAACCTTGACATAAAGAAATTTTTTAATGTCAGTGGGATGAAGTTCCGAGAATTGAACTTAAAAGATAAACTACCTGAAATGACGGATGATGAAAAGATCGAGCTCCTTTCCACAGATGGCATGCTCATTAAAAGACCGATTGTGACAGATGGCTCAAAAGTGACGGTCGGCTTTAAGGAAGACCAGTTTGAAGAAGTTTGGAAAGCTTAGTATGCTTTCTTGTCGTTTGCATCAGAATATGTCAAACATGAATGGAAATTGCATGCATCTTTGACACCAAAAATCGCCTTACATGTTGTAATTTCAACATGTAAGGCGGTTTTTTTGTAGTTAATACTGTGTACTATTTCACTATTTTCGTTTGCTTTAACAATTCTTTCATTTCTTTTTAATGTCATTTTATCCAATAAATCCACTAATATTTCGTCCTCCGAAAATTTACTGGCACGAATAATATCCCTGAAAATACAAAGTCCAACATTAATCCACTAAACTTTACAATATATTACAAAATAATTGATTGACAATTCAGTTTACCGTGGTTAGGGTTATATATAACAATCAGATTTATTAAATTTGAAATCTACTGACTTGTAGTCTATCCCAATTCTCAAAGACTTGTGATTTTACCAAAAGGAATGGAGTGTCTATATGAGTAGTCTGCCGGTATTGGATGTTCAAAAGTTAAAAACGTATTTCTATTTGGAACAAGGGTTAGTTGCAAAAGCGGTAGATGACGTCACCTTTTCTGTTTACCCAGGGGAAACTGTGGCGATTGTCGGCGAATCGGGAAGTGGGAAAAGTATAACCGCGCTGTCCATTATGCAATTGATTAACAAGCCAGGTCGGATTGTGGAAGGCAGTATTCACGTAAAGGATAAAGATCTGCTAAATTTAAAACCGAAACAGATGACGACTATCCGTGGCAATCATATTGGAATGATTTTCCAAGAACCTATGACTGCTTTAAATCCTGTCTTCACGATTGGCAATCAGATTACCGAAATGGTCCGGAAACATAAAAAGGTGTCTAAGCAAATTGCAGAACAGAAGGCAATTGAATTACTTAGAATTGTCGGTATCCCTCGCCCCGAACAGATTACCAAAGAATATCCACATCAACTTTCGGGTGGAATGAGACAGCGTGTGATGATTGCAATGGCAATCTCATGTGAGCCTGAACTCATTATCGCCGACGAACCAACTACAGCGCTGGATGTTACAATTCAGGCCCAAATATTAGATTTGCTCCTTGAGATGCAAAAGCGTTATAACATGGCGCTTCTTCTCATTACTCATGATTTGGGCGTTGTCTATGAATATACCGACAAAGTCATTGTCATGTATGGCGGGCAAATCGTTGAACAAGCCCCTACAAAGCAGCTCTTATCTCTCGCGAAACACCCCTATACAAAAGGTTTGTTGAGCAGCTTGCCTAAAATGGATGAAGATGTAGAACGATTAGGAACTATCAAAGGTACTGTCCCTGCGGCATATAACTTCCCAGTAGGCTGTAGGTTTTCGACCCGCTGTCCATTTGTAATGGAAAAATGCAAACAGGTGAATCCGGAGTTACTTCAATATGACACAGATCATCTTGTTCGCTGTCATCTTTATGAAGAAGGAGGCGAGCGTCAATGACGATGGTGACAAAACAGCAAGGGGCTATTGATGAAAAACGGTCGATAGATGAGGATGTTCTCGTCGACGTGCGCAATGTGAAAAAGTATTTTTCTATTAAAGGTGGTATTTTGCAGAAAACGGTCGGGCAATTAAAAGCAGTTGACGATGTTTCTTTCACTATCCGTAAAGGTGAGACGTTAGGTATCGTCGGTGAATCGGGTTCTGGAAAATCCACACTCGGGCGGGTTCTTATCAGATTGCTAGATCCGACGTCTGGTCAGATTATCTTTAATCAGACTGATATCACCAATTTAAGTCAACGACAAATCAGACCTATCCGGGAGGACATGCAAATGGTCTTCCAAGATCCGTTCGCATCCTTGAATTCCAAAATGAGTATTGAACAGCTTATTGAAGAGCCTTTGCTTGTCCAGGGGAAGTTGGCAAAACCTGCACGTAAACAAAAGGTGCTAGAGGTTCTTGAGAAAGTCGGATTACGTAAAGATGACTTGCAAAAATATCCTCATGAATTTTCTGGGGGTCAAAGACAACGAATCAGTATCGCACGTGCACTTGTTCTTAATCCGAATTTTGTTATTTGCGATGAGCCTGTATCCGCCCTGGATGTATCAATTCAAGCTCAAGTTCTTAATTTAATGAAAGATTTACAAGACGATTTAGGGCTTACTTACTTATTCATCGCACATGATTTGAGTGTCGTAAAACACATTAGTGATCGTGTAGCTGTCATGTATTTAGGAAGGTTTGCAGAAGTCGCACCAAAAAAACAATTATACGAAAACGCATTGCATCCATACACACAAGCATTACTCTCTTCCATTCCAATCATTGACTTGAATGAAGAAAATGCAAAGAAAGAAAGGATCAAACTTGAAGGGGATTTACCTAGCCCAGCTAACCCACCTTCAGGGTGCACGTTTAGAACTCGATGTCCTAAGGTTCACGATCGGTGCGCTATTGACAGACCTGAACTTATAGAAATTGAGAAGGACCATTTCGTAGCTTGTCATTTATATAGTGAAAGATAAATATACTTTAGCATCCATGATAACTTCATATGAGTTTCATTTTACTAATTCATGCAGTTACTTTTAGGGGGTGTTTCGTGGATAAATAATTGCTGCAAGGGTTCATTTTGTTCTACAAC
Organism: Sporosarcina luteola; assembly: GCF_007991495.1. Lineage (GTDB taxonomy): Bacteria > Bacillota > Bacilli > Bacillales_A > Planococcaceae > Sporosarcina > Sporosarcina luteola. Next base: position 71,227 of record NZ_BJYL01000020.1, read on the forward strand.
TAAAGTAAATAAAGGGGGACGCTATTTTGTTAAAACATTTTAAACACAGATTTGCTCTTCTGATTTTATTGTTGATGATAGGAACAATTTTAGCAGCATGTAACAAGGATGATGATAAGGAACTAAGTGATCCGAATGAGTCAACATCTACTGACGTGTCGGAAACGGATGACGGTGAAGAAGATGCATCAGTTGACAGTGGACCAAAAGACGGAGGAACAATTGTAGGTGCGATGTATTCTGCACCAGCAGGAATGTTCAATCCGATCTTTTATGAAGAAGCTTATGAGGCAAACATTTTAGACTTTACACATGAAGGTTTAGTAACACAAAATGAGAAACTTGAATTCATATCAAGCCTTGCGGAAAAGTGGGAAGTAAATGATGATCAAACTGAAATCACGTTTTTCTTGAAAGAAGGCGTGAAATGGCATGATGGAGAGGACTTTACAGCTGATGATGTTGTCTACACTTATCAAGCAATGTCCGATCCTGAATATGAAAACGCTGGTGGTGTACGAGTAAATTACGTAGCTCCTTTACTCGGATACGAAGCCTATCAATCAGGAGAAACGGATGTGTTTGAAGGAGTAGTAGCAGATGGGGACTATAAAGTGACATTTAAGTTCGCTGAACCGAACGTATCGCCACTTTACTATGCGAGCTTCCCAATTATCCCTGAACACATTTTCAGTTCTATTTCTGTTAAGGATATTCCCGAAGCTGCTGAATCAAAAGATCCTGGCAAAGTAATTGGTACCGGGCCTTTCAAATTCACTGATATGATTGAACGCGAACAATATATTCTTGAGCGCAATGAAGATTATTGGCAAGGTGCTCCGCACTTAGACAGCATTGTTTGGAAAGTAGTTGCACAATCTGTCATGATCGGACTGCTTGAAAAAGGTGAGATTGACTTTGTAGCAAGTCCTGGCGGGATTGCTCCAGCTGATCATGACATTGTAGCTGACTTCGGAAACATTGAAATAATTGAACAAGCTGACTTTGGCTATCAACTAATGGGCTTCAAGCTGAACCACAGAACGACAGCTGATGTAGAGTCGGGTGCATTGAATCCTGATAATTGGGTCCCGAACAAAAAATTGTCTGACCCTAAAGTGCGTCAAGCAATTGCTCACGCAGTTAACCGTCAAGGTCTTGTTGGTTCTGGGCATGGGGAAGGTCTGTTACATGGCCGTGGACAGCCGATCAATTCGCCAATCGCACAACAAATGTGGGCATATGACGAATCTTCGGCTACCGCATATGAATATGACCCTGACAAAGCTGGACAAATTTTAGATGACCTCGGCTATGTTGATGTTACAGGCGACGGCTTCCGAGAAGATCCGGAAGGCAAAGAATGGATATTGAATTTTGATTATCCTACTGGAAACGAACTACGTGAACGTTCTGCTCCTATCCTTCAATCAGACTTAGAAAATGTGGGTATTAAGGTAAACCTACGCCAACCTGCTGAAATGTCAGTTTATGTACCTGGTTTGACAGATGACAATACGGATTGGGATCTTTACCTCATTGGTTGGAGCTTAAGTAGTACAGATCCAGATCCAGCTGGTCTATGGGCGACTAAAGCGGGTTACAACTTCTCCCGTTGGAACAGTCCTACATCTGAGGAGTTAATGCAAAAAGCTGTAAAAGCTCCTGACGCTTTTGATCAAGATTACCGTTCTAAAGTCTATGCTGAATGGCAAAAACATTTCTCTGAAGAATTGCCGGCATTGCTCCTTTACGCGCAAAACAGTCTATGGGCATACAATGATCGTATTCAGGGTATCAAGATTCTTCCACATTCCATGTACCAAGATGCGCATGAATGGTGGGTCGAGGACGCGGAATAACTTGAAGGAAATATGGAGGGTATACGTCAATCGTATACTCTCCTCCTTCCTAGGTAGGGGGAAAACGAATGTATCAATATATAATAAGACGAATTTTACAATTCATCCCAATGTTACTTGCATTATCAATCATCGTTTTCGGCTTAGCAAAGGCAGCTCCTGGTGACCCATTTTCAGGCAAGATTCTTGATCCGGAAGTCGGCATGGAGGTATATGAGAAGCAAAGGGCGGAGCTTGGTTTGGACAAACCGATTCCAGTCCAATATTTGCGCTGGGCAGGAAAAATTGTACAAGGCAGTTTCGGTGAGTCAATTACTTATAAAGGCAGATCCGTTGAGAGTCTAATTAAAGAGCGCTTCCTAAACACAGTATATTTAGGGTTATTCGCACTCTTTATTACTTTACTAGTCGCGATTCCTATTGGGATCTATTCCGCACGACATCCATACTCACTGTTGGATTACGGATCAACGACATTCGGCTTTTTTGGACTAGCCGTTCCAAACTTTTTCTTTGGTCTGGTTGTCATCTACTTATTCTCCATCAAACTAGGATGGTTTCCTGCTCAAGGGACACTTTCTTCCAATAAACTAACAGGCTTTGCAGAGTTCCAAGATAGAATTCATCACATGATTTTACCAGGGTTGACGCTTGGGTTGGCAAGTACAGCCAGTTACATGCGTTATATGCGATCCGAGGTAATGGACGTTCTTGGCAGTGATTTTATTAGAACAGCCAAAGCGAAAGGGATGTCGAACAATAACGTTCTTTACAAACATACACTTCGCAACGCGCTAATTCCGGTTATCACATTACTCGGCATGGAACTGGGCCCTTTACTTGGCGGAGCAATTATTACTGAACAGGTTTTCAACTTTCCTGGCATTGGCACCCTTTTCATAGGCTCCGTCATTAACCGGGATTATCCAGTCGTCATGGCGATTACTCTTTTACTGGGAGTTGCCATTCTTGTAGGAAATTTGTTGGCAGATATATTTTATAGCGTCGTAGATCCGAGGATTCGCTATGACTGAGGTGGTGAGAATATATGCGTACGGTTAATGAAAAAGAAAATCAACTTGATGAACTTCAGATTGAAACAAGAAGGAAACATCGAAGTCCTTTTCAGTTATCTCTTCGGCGATTCCTGAAAAACAAGCTCGCCATCGCAGGCATGATTGTTCTCATCATTATCATAGGGTCAGCGGTTTTTGCACCTCTCTTGACGGACCATGATCCGAAAGCGCATAATCTTTTAAAGGTTGAGCAAAAGCCAAGCAAAGAACACATTCTAGGAACGGATAGCTCGGGTCGCGATAATTTCTCGAGATTGCTATACGGTGCAAGAGTTTCATTGACCATCGGTATTAGTACAATGGTTTTCACCGTCTTGTTAGGCATGATTTTCGGGACACTTAGTGGTTATTACGGCGGAAAAATCGATAGCATCATTATGCGGATTACGGATTTGTTTCTAGCTTTACCTTTTCTCGTCTTGGCGCTGACAATCATTGCCCTTTTGAAAAAAGTTACGATCGGGCTGTTCGTTGTCATCATTGCAGTTACAAGTTGGCCGACATTGTCGAGGATTATTCGTGGTACTTTCCTTTCTTTACGTGAACAGGAATTTGTCCTTGGTGCAAGGGCAATCGGTGCAAGCGACTTCAGAATCATCTTTAGACACTTTTTGCCAAATGCAATTGGGCCGATTATTGTAAATGCGACTTTATTAATGGCTGCAATGATTATCGTCGAATCCGGACTTAGCTTCATCGGCATGGGAATTCCCCAACCGACACCAACATGGGGAAATATGATTTCAGAGGCACAAGGGCTACGTATACTACGGTATCATCCTGAAGCATGGATTCCACCAGGTCTCGCAATTCTCCTAACGGTTCTCAGCATCAATTTCATTGGGGACGGGCTAAGAGACGCGTTTGATCCAAAGAGTGATAGACGTTAAAATGCATATCAAATAAAACCAGTATGGTTCCCTTTTCGGTAGGCATCTACTTACTCAAATTTAACACGATTTTATAAGAAAAAAGACAGTAGGCAAACACCGAAATTTCGCTGTTTGTCTACTGTCTGCATGTTCATGAAAAGACCGATTGTGACAGATGGCTTAAAAGTGACTGTCGGTTTCAATGAAGACCGTTTGAAAGAGGTATGAGGAGCGAAATAACTCACTTGTCTTTATCATTGAAATATGTGAGAATTGAATAGAAATAAATAAATGTATACTTATGGAGGGGTACGGGATGAGCACACCTAAAGATTTGCGTTATTCTGAAGAACATGAATGGGTAAAAGATGAGAATGGTAAATATCGCATCGGTATTACGCATTTTGCACAATCCGAGCTTGGCGATATCGTTTTTGTTGAACTTCCACAAGTTGGCGACGAAGTGAAATCGGACGAGCCATTCGGAAGTGTTGAATCGGTAAAAACTGTATCTGAATTATATGCTCCTATAAGCGGTAAAGTTGTAGAAGTGAACGAAGAATTGGAAGACAGCCCTGAATTGGTGAACGAGTCTCCATACGAAGGTGCATGGATGATCGTAGTTGAAGCATCTGACCAGTCAGAAATTGACGCATTAATGTCTGCTGAAGACTACGACAAAATGACTGTCGGAGAGTAATTTTCTAAGAAGGCGCTGGGGATAATTCCGGCGCTTTTTTCAATAATTCAGGAGGCGGAAAATGGAATTTCGTAGAGTTCTCATCGTTGAAGGTGCGTCTGATCGGCAAAGGCTGCAAAAGGTGTTGGCGGAGCAAGTTGAAATCATTTGTACGAATGGGACTGTGAGTCCTTATCGCATTGAAGAAATGCTCATGCCTTATGAGGACTGTGAGCTGTTTGTCTTTTTTGACGCCGACGAATCCGGGGAGAAAATCCGTACACTCTTCAAAAGAGCCTATCCAGAAGCAATCCATCTCTATACCGAACGTGTCTACAAACAAGTTGAGACGACCCCCTATCGTGTGCTCGCATCAATCCTTCTTGCTGAAAACTTTGAAATACATCCCGAATTCTTACTCTGAAGGTGAATAAAAATGGTTACTATTGAAAATTGGACACGTGGGCATTGGGAAGCTAGCAAAATTGATTTTCCGAAATCCGTGTTTTATTTATACACACCAATGTGCGGCACTTGTTTAGTCGCGTCCAAAATGGTGGAAGTCATTGCTGCCATGAAAACGGACTTGCCGATTGGCAAAGCTGATTTGAATTATGTTGAGGACCTTGCAATTGACTATGAAATCGAAAGCGTTCCGTGTTTACTCATTCAAGAAGGTGGAAAAGTCGTTCACAAAATCTATGCATTCCACTCTGTTCCGTATTTACTTGAAAAGTTAAGTTGACATCGGTTCGGCTCCATGATATAAATGTATCTATTAACTTAATTGAATATCGTCGCTCTTATAAAGAGAGGTGGAGGGAAGTGCCCTATGAAGCCCGGCAACCGTCACGGAAGTGAAATGGTGCCAAGTCACGCAAAGCGTTTGCTTTGAGAGATGAGAGATCGGATGGACGTTTTTTTATATATGACGTTATAGCCTTTCTGCTTATCTGCGGAAAGGCTTTTATTTATTGGGCATAATTATACAGAGGTGAATTAAATGATCCAGTTAACAGATGTAAATAAAAAATTTGGTGCGGGTGCGAATGCGATTAACGCAGTCGATCAAGTGAATTTGGACATTGAGGAAGGCGAAATCTTCGGCATCATCGGTTATAGCGGAGCAGGGAAAAGTACGTTAATCCGACTATTGAATGGTCTTGAAAAGCCTTCATCGGGAACTGTAACAATCGCGGGCTATGAAATGTCCTCAGTCAGCAATAAGAAATTAAGAGAAGCAAGACAGAAAATAAGCATGATCTTCCAACATTTCAACTTACTTTGGTCACGTACAGTGAAGCAAAACATTTCCTTTCCGTTGGAGATTGCGGGGATTAAAAAGACTGAACGTGAAAAAAAGGTGAATGAGTTAATTGAGTTGGTCGGTTTAAAGGGAAGGGAGAACGCTTACCCTTCGGAATTATCAGGTGGGCAAAAGCAACGTGTCGGAATTGCAAGGGCATTGGCCAATGATCCTGAAGTGTTGCTTTGTGACGAAGCGACGTCAGCGCTGGACCCTGAAACGACGGATTCCATCCTTGATTTATTGACAAGTATCAATGAACGGCTTGGCTTGACGATCGTGCTGATCACCCATGAAATGCATGTCATTCGGAAGATCTGCCATCAAGTCGCTGTCATGGAAGCGGGGAAGGTAGTTGAAACCGGTTCTGTTCTTGAAGTGTTTCAATCACCTGAAGCGCCGATTACGAAACGATTTGTTTCGCAGGTGACGGAACCATCTGGAACCGAGCAGGCAATCGCGCATCTACCAACCGGAACTCTCGTCAAACTTGTATTCGTCGGCGAGCGGACGGAACAGCCTGTACTAGCCAGTTTGATCCGTACGTTTCCAATAGAAGTGAGCATCGTCCAGGGGAACATTTCCCACACGAAGGGCGGGGCGTATGGAACGCTTATTTTGCAACTGATCGGTCATGAAAAAGAAATTGAAGAAGCGATTGCCCATCTTCATGAACAAGGCGTACGGACGGAGGTGATCGGCAATGATTGAGGAATTATTACCACATGTCAATTGGGAGAAAATGTGGGAAGCAACTGTTGAAACATTGTATATGACAGGAGTTTCCACATTATATACATTCATTTTCGGACTTGTCCTTGGTGTACTGCTATTCTTATCGAGCCCCGGACAGCTTTGGAAAAATAAACTCGTTTACGGTGTAACGGGGGCGTTCGTCAATATTTTCCGGTCTATTCCTTTCATTATTTTAATCATTCTATTGATTCCGTTCACGACCTTGTTTGTCGGATCGATGCGCGGTCCGGAAGCAGCCATCCCGGCGCTCGTCATCGGAGCTGCTCCGTTTTATGCACGGATGGTTATGATCGGCTTGCGTGAAATTGACAAAGGTGTCATTGAAGCTGCAAGATCCATGGGTGCAAAAACAAGCACAATCATCTTCAAAGTGTTGTTGCCTGAATCGATGCCGGCCCTCATTTCAGGGATTACGGTCACTTCGATTGCGCTCGTCGGTTATACGGCGATGGCAGGTGTCATTGGGGCTGGCGGTCTAGGGAACCTTGCGTACTATGAAGGGTTCCAGCGAAGCCGAACTGATGTGATGATCGTCGCAACCATCATAATTCTGATTATCGTATTTGCGATTCAGATTATTGGTGACATAGCGGTAAAAAAAATGGACAAGCGTTAATTTGCAGGACTTCCTGTTAATTATAAAAAACATCTATGAATGGAGAGATGAATTATGAAGAAGATAATATCCGCATTACTATTGACGGTTCTTGTGCTCGCTTTGGCGGCATGCGGAGCGAAAGATAAAGAAGAGGGCGCTAGCGGAAGCAAGAATGGTTCTGGCGATAAAGGGGAGCAGACGAAAATCGTCATTGGCGCTTCAAACACACCTCATGCAGTCATTTTGGAAAAAGTGAAGCCATTGTTGAAAGAAAAAGGCTATGACTTGGAAATCGAAACGTATCAAGACTATATATTGCCGAACAAAGATTTAGAATCAGGTCAATTAGATGCGAACTATTTCCAGACCATCCCTTACTTGGAAAGTCAAATTGCTGATTTTGGCTACGACTTCGTCAACGCCGGAGGAATCCATATTGAACCGATGGGTGTTTATTCGAAAAAATATAAATCTCTAGATGAATTGCCGGACGGTGCTACGGTTCTTATGAGCAACTCTGTTTCGGATCATGGCCGTGTGCTTGAAATGCTTGAAAAAGAAGGATTGATCACACTTGCTGAAGGTGTTGATAAAGTTAAAGCTGAACTTGAAGATATCGTAGACAACCCGAAGAATTTGAAGTTTGAACCGGATTATGAAGCAGCCCTAATGCCGACACTTTATAAGAATGACGAAGGCGACGCACTCCTCATTAATTCCAACTATGCAATCGATGCAGGTATTAATCCGCTGGAAGACTCGATTGCACTTGAAGAGACCGACTCGCCATATGTCAACGTCATCACAGTCCGTTCAGGTGATGAAAACAACGAAGCAATCAAAGCGCTTGTAGAAGTGTTGACGTCTGAAGAAATCCAGGATTTCATGTTGGAAGAGTGGGGCGGATCGGTCGTTCCAGTAAAATAAATCATAAATTAAGATTGGCAATTTTATCGAAAATCGATATCATTGCCAGTCTTTTTTTCTTTTGGAAAAAGGCATTCCTATTCTCTCTTTAGTATGGTAAAGTAGTTTCATCAATTATGAATACATATGTATTTTTGAGGAGGACATGATGTGAAGAAAAAGATAGGGCTTATATGGCGTATCGTTATCGCTATCGGGCTTGCGGTAGGATTGGGACTGTTGTTACCAGCAGTACATGAAGGTTTTGCACATTGGTTTACCCGTTTAGCAGCGACATTTAATATGATTTTTGGCGGTTTCCTGAATTTCATCGTTCCATTGATCATTATTGCATTCATAGCGCCAGGGATCGCTAAACTTGGCAGCGGTTCTGGAAGATTACTAGGACTCGCTACTGTGTTCGCTTATACTTCAACAATTTTTGCTGGAATACTTGCGTTTTTCGCAGCAACGAATATCTTGCCGAATTTTATTAACGGCATTGGTGCAAAGTCTGTTGAGAGTGCAGGGAAAGCACCTGCTGAAGCATTTTTTGAACTCGAAATGATGCCGATTATGGGGGTAATGTCTGCACTATTACTTGCGTTTGTTTTAGGGATCGGTATGGCCTCTATCAGCAGTAAATCGATGCTATCCGTATTTGAAGAGTTTAATGTATTAATTGAAAAAGTTATTTCATTCGTTATTATTCCTTTACTACCGTTTCATATTTTCGGCATTTTTCTAAACATGACATACAGCGGAGAAGTTGCAAAGGTTCTTTCTGTATTCTCGGTCGTTTTCATTATGATTATTATATTGCATTTGCTTATGCTGACGATTCAATATACAGTGGCAGGATCTCTTACAAAACGAAATCCTTTAATGCTCATGAAAACAATGGCTCCCGCTTATATGACAGCGATCGGTACACAATCTTCCGCAGCTACGATTCCGGTCACGCTAAGGCAGGCGAAGCAAACAGGTACATCGGAACGAGTGACCGATTTTACGATTCCTTTGTTTGCGACAATCCATTTGTCAGGAAGTACAATCACATTGGTTTCTTGTTCCATTGGTGTCATGCTCATGAATGATATGCCGGTGAGCTTGTCCAGCTATATTCCATTCATTCTAATGCTCGGCGTCACGATGATTGCTGCACCAGGAGTTCCCGGTGGAGCTGTTATGGCAGCGGTCGGTCTACTTAGCACGATGCTAGGATTTAATGAATCCATGGTAGCTTTAATGATTGCCTTATATATGGCACAAGATAGTTTCGGGACAGCGACAAATGTCACGGGAGACGGCGCCTTGGCAATGATCGTGGATCGATTCACACCTAAAAAAGATTAATATACAAAAAACCGCCATGCTATCAGGCGGTTTTTCCAATTCAATGAAAGATTTTCTGCTAGATTCTCAATGAATTGGTGATAATTGAAAATGACTGGGACCTTTTCAAGCCAATAATGAATATGTAATAGCATAGGAATCCCTTAATTAAATGATAACGGTTCTTAATGATTTGCAAGGCAGTGCCGAATAGGCTAAAATTAGAATGATACTAAATAGAGAATGGATTACCCGTTCATCTTTATCATATTGGAGGTATTGGAATGGCAACTTTGGAAATCAAAGACCTTCACGTCGAAATTGAAGGTAAAGAAATATTAAAAGGCGTCAATTTAACAATCAATACAGGTGAGATCCACGCGATCATGGGACCGAACGGAACCGGTAAATCGACGCTTGCATCCGCAATCATGGGTCACCCGAAATACGAAGTCACTTCCGGAACTGTCACTCTTGACGGAGAAGACGTTCTTGAAATGGAAGTGGATGAGCGCGCGCAGGCGGGACTTTTCCTTGCGATGCAATACCCAAGTGAAATAACAGGTGTAACGAATGCGGACTTCATGCGTTCAGCAATTAACGCACGCCGTGAAGAGGGCGACGAAATTTCCCTAATGAAATTCATCCGTGAATTGGACAGCAAAATGGAAGTTCTTGAAATGGATCAAGATATGGCAACGCGTTATTTGAACGAAGGCTTTTCTGGCGGAGAGAAAAAACGCAATGAAATCCTGCAATTAATGATGTTGAAGCCGAAATTTGCAGTTCTTGACGAAATCGACTCCGGTCTTGATATCGATGCATTGAAAGTTGTTTCCAAAGGAATTAATGAAATGCGCGGTGAAGGCTTCGGTTGCTTGATTATTACCCACTACCAACGCCTTCTAAACTACATTACACCGGACTTTGTCCACGTAATGATGCAAGGCAGAGTTGTTAAATCAGGCGGAGCAGAGCTTGCGAAACAACTTGAAGAGAGCGGTTATGACTGGATCAAAGAAGAATTAGGAATCGAAGACGAAACAGTTGGACAAGAAGCATAAGAAAGGGGACGATTCAAAATGACGGTTGAAACAAAAATGGCATTGACCGAACAGGACGTCCGCTCTTTTTCCGCAAACATGAATGAAGCCGATTGGATGGCAGAATTCCGCACTGATGCGTTAGCGAAAGTGGAACAGCTTCCTATGCCAACACCAGACAAAACTAAAATCGACAAGTGGAACTTTGTAGATTTCCCTGCACATGCAGTGGAAAGTACAACATTCGCTACACTTGCGGAACTTCCGGCTGAAGCGAAGGAAATTGTCGGTGATGATCAAAAGAATATTTATGTACAACATAATAATACACCTGCATTCATTTCTCTTTCCGATGAATTGAAAGCGCAAGGCGTTATTCTAACAGATATTTTCACAGCTACTCGTGAACATGCCGATCTTATGAAGAAATACTTCATGACAGACGGGGTTAAAGTGGATGAACATAAACTCACTGCACTTCACGCAGCGTTGCTGAATGGCGGCGTGTTCGTCTATGTACCAAAAAATGTAGTTGTAGAAGAGCCGTTGCAAGTTCTATTTTTACACGATGATGCACAAGCATCACTTTTCAATCACGTAATTGTCGTGGCAGATGCGAACAGCTCTGTAACATATGTTGAAAACTATCTGTCCACAGTTGATGAGGCTGCTGGACAAGCAAATATCATCGCAGAAGTGTTTACAGAAGACAATGCAAAAGTTATCTACGGTGCTGTAGATGTTCTTGCAAAAGGATTTACAACTTATGTAAACCGACGCGGTATCACTGGACCGAACAGCCGCATCGAATGGGCATTAGGTTTGATGAACGACAGTGATACAATTTCGGAAAACATCACTCATCTAGTCGGAAACGGTTCTTCTAGCGATATGAAGTCAGTCGTTGTCGGCCGAGGCAGCCAGAAACAGAATTTCACTTCTGAAATCGTTCACTGGGGACTTGATACAGATGGTTTCATCCTGAAGCATGGTGTCATGAAAGAAGCAGCTTCTTCTATTTTTAACGGGATCGGCAGAATCGCGAAAGGTGCTACGAGATCGAACGCTGTGCAAGAATCCCGTATTTTGATGCTAAGCGAAAAAGCTCGTGGAGATGCGAATCCAATCCTCTTGATTGATGAAGATGATGTTACAGCAGGACACGCAGCATCTGTCGGCCGAGTAGATCCGCTTCAATTGTTCTACTTGATGAGCCGTGGAATTTCGCAACAGGAAGCTGAACGCCTCGTCATTCATGGTTTCCTTGCACCAGTAGTGAGCAAATTGCCAATCGAAGGTGTCAAGAAACAATTGACGGAGGTTATTGAAAGGAAAGTGCGCTAATGCTCAGCAAAGAGATCCGCAAACATTTCCCGATACTTGACCAGGAAATCAACGGGCACCCGCTCGTTTACCTAGATAGCGCTGCGACTTCCCAAAAGCCGCAGCAAGTCATTGAGGTTCTCAATGACTACTACAGATTTGATAATGCAAACGTCCATCGCGGCGTCCATACGTTAGGCAATCGTGCAACCGATCATTATGAAGGAGCCCGTGAAAAGGTTCGTAAATTCATTCATGCAAAGTCCACGCAAGAGATTATCTTCATGCGTGGTACTACGACTGCACTTAATATGGTTGCCCAAAGCTACGGCCGTGCGAATGTCGGCGAAGGCGATGAAATCGTCATTACCCATATGGAACACCATTCCAACATTATTCCATGGCAGCAACTGGCGAAAGAAAAAGGCGCTGTTCTGAAATATATCGACCTAGAAGATGACGGCACTCTTTCTTTAGAGAAAGTGCGTGAAACGATTACGGATCGCACGAAAATCGTTTCAATCATGTATGTTTCCAATGTGCTTGGCACGATGAATCCGATCAAGGAAATTACGGAAATTGCGCATGCACATGGAGCAGTGATGGTCGTTGACGGTGCACAAGCTGCGCCGCATCTAAAACTAGATGTTCAAGACTTGGATTGCGACTTCCTCGCCTTTTCGGGCCATAAAATGTGTGGACCTACTGGAATCGGTGTCCTCTATGGTAAAAAAGAGTTATTGAATAAAATGGAGCCTGTTGAATTCGGTGGAGAAATGATCGACTTCGTCGGCCTTTACGAATCTACATGGAAAGAACTTCCGTGGAAATTCGAAGGAGGTACTCCGATTATAGCTGGAGCTATCGGACTAGGAGCCGCCATCGACTTTTTAGAAGAGATCGGACTGGATCAGATTGAGCGGCATGAACATGAACTTGCAGCAATTGCAATGGATAAAATGTCGACAATCGACGGCCTGGAAATTTACGGCCCGAAAGATCCGGGAGCACGTGCTGGTATCGTCACATTCAATCTTGACAATGTTCACCCACATGATGTGGCTACTGTTCTAGATATGAATGGAATCGCGGTTCGAGCAGGTCATCATTGTGCACAGCCACTCATGAAACGTCTTGAATGTTCCGCGACAGCCCGTGCAAGCTTCTATGTTTATAACACAGAAGAAGACGTTGACCGTCTCGTAGAAGGACTCCGTATCGCAAAGGAGTATTTTGAGTAATGCCAACTAATAATTTAGATCAGCTCTATCGCTCAGTCATCATGGATCATTATAAAAACCCGCGCAATAAAGGCGTCTTGGAAGAAAACAATGTCACAATCGACATGAACAATCCAACATGCGGTGATGTCATCCATTTGACATTAAAAGTCGAAGACGGCATCGTACGCGATGCAAAGTTTGAAGGAGAAGGCTGCTCAATCTCCATGGCTTCCGCATCGATGATGACGCAAATCATCAAAAACAAAGACGTGGATACTGCAGTTACGTATGCTCATATCTTTTCTGACATGATGCTCGGCAAGGAAATCGACGACTCCGTCGACCTTGGCGACATCGAAGCCCTTTCCGGAGTAGCCAAATTCCCTGCGCGCATCAAATGCGCAACACTAGCATGGAAAGCAATGGAAAAAGGCGTAGGCGAGGATTCTGAGTAATAGACTTGGATTGGCAGTGAACTTTATCTGTGCTGCTTGTTGGTTAGGTGAGTAGCGGAAATCCGGTATATTGTTTATTATGTCAAAGCACTGTCAGCTCTTTTCTATAGGCAACTGACAAATGAAAGAACGGAGGAATAATGATGGCTAAAAAAATGCCTGAAATTGGCGATTACAAATATGGTTTCCATGACAAGGACGTATCTGTTTTCCGTTCGGAGCGTGGGTTGACACGTGAAATCGTTGAAGAAATCTCGAAAATGAAAGAAGAACCACAATGGATGCTGGACTATCGTCTAAAATCCCTTGAAATCTTCTACAGCAAACCAATGCCACAATGGGGCGGAGATTTAAATTCCCTTAACTTCGACGAAATTACGTATTACGTAAAACCTTCCGAAGCAACAGAAAAATCTTGGGATGAAGTACCTGATGAAATCAAACGAACATTTGACAAACTAGGTATCCCTGAAGCCGAACAAAAGTATCTTGCTGGAGTTTCAGCTCAATACGAATCCGAAGTTGTCTACCACAACATGAAGGTAGAACTTGAAGACATGGGAATCGTCTTCAAAGATACAGACTCGGCTTTACGTGAAAACGAAGAGCTGTTCAAAAAATATTGGGGAACTGTCATTCCGAACACAGACAACAAGTTCGCAGCTTTGAACTCTGCTGTTTGGTCTGGAGGTTCATTCATCTATGTACCACCTGGCATCAAAGTGGATACTCCACTTCAAGCTTATTTCCGCATCAACTCGGAAAACATGGGTCAATTCGAACGTACGTTGATCGTCGTAGATGAAGGCGCAAGCGTTCACTACGTTGAAGGATGTACTGCTCCTGTTTATACAACAAACTCCCTTCATAGTGCGGTCGTTGAAATCATCATCAAAAAAGATGCATACTGCCGTTACACAACGATTCAAAACTGGGCAAACAACGTGTACAACCTAGTTACGAAGCGTGCGGTATGTGAAGCGAACGCTACAATGGAATGGATTGACGGCAATATCGGTTCGAAGCTTACGATGAAATACCCTGCATGTATTCTTAAAGGAGAAGGTGCACGCGGTATGACATTGTCTATCGCTTTAGCTGGTAAAGGGCAGCACCAAGATGCAGGAGCTAAAATGATGCACTTGGCGCCAAACACGTCATCTACAATCGTTTCTAAATCGATTTCTCAACATGGCGGTAAAGTAACATACCGTGGAATCGTTCACTTCGGACGCCGTGCAGACGGCGCACGTGCTAACATCGAATGTGACACACTTATCATGGATAAGCTGTCCACATCCGACACGATTCCATACAATGAAATCCTGAACGACAACATTTCACTTGAGCACGAAGCGAAAGTTTCCAAAGTATCGGAAGAGCAGCTCTTCTACTTGATGAGCCGTGGAATTCCTGAACTTGAAGCAACTGAAATGATCGTCATGGGCTTCATCGAGCCATTCACAAAAGAATTGCCAATGGAATACGCTGTCGAAATGAACCGTCTCATTAAATTCGAAATGGAAGGTTCAATCGGGTAAGAAAGAAACATGAAAAACCGCCTCCTAGCAGGCGGTTTTTTTGTTTAAACGAGCCGTTGCGCAAAAGAATGAGCCGTTCTCCGGATAAACGAGCCGTTGTGCAAAAGAATGAGCGTTGAATAGAACAATGAAAGCAACAATCCACTTGTCGAGCCAATGCTAATTGGCGGAATCATTCACCAAACATATGCTATGATGAAAATATTCATCTATCGAACAGAAGAGAGGGAATGACATGATTCAAATTGGTTTGACGGGGTGGGGCGACCATCCTGCCGTCTATCACCCCTCCTCTAACGCGCGGGAGAAATTGATCGATTACAGTTCTCACTTTCCAATCGTTGAGCTGGACGCTTCATTCTATGCCATTCAACCTGAGCGCAATATCCGAAAATGGATTGCTGAAACACCGGATACCTTTCAATTCATTGTGAAGGCCTATCAAGGAATGACCGGCCATCATAGGGGGAAGTTGCCATATTCGTCTCCGGAAGAAATGTTCAACGAGTTCAAACTGTCTATTGGACCTATGAAGGAAGCCGGCAAGTTGGCGATGGTTCTTGTACAATTTCCGCCATGGTTTGATTGTAGAAAAGAGAATGTCGATCAAATTAGGTATATTCGGCAACAATTAGAAGACTATGATATAGCGATCGAATTTCGTCACCAGTCGTGGTATACGGGAGCGATGCGTGAAAAAACAGTGCAATTCCTTGAAGACCTTAATTTTATACACACCGTTTGTGATGAGCCGCAATCGGGTGAAGGCAGTGTGCCGCTCGTAGCCATCGCAACAAGGCGGGATAAATCGTTTATACGACTGCATGGTCGAAATGTGAATGGCTGGAGAAATACGACAGGGGATAATGAAGCTTGGCGAAAAGTCCGTTATCTTTATAATTACACAGATGCTGAATTAACGGAAATTCAGCAAGTGATCCATAAGCTTCAACGCGAATCGGAAAATGTGTTTGTCGTCTTCAATAATAATTCAGGCGGACATGCGGCTGAAAATGCGAAACGCCTTCAAAAAATGATGGGCATTGTCTACGAAAGACTAACACCAAAGCAGCTTAACATTTTTGGGGAGGAATTATGATGGCGTATCTCTTATTAGCGTTAATTGGAGCCATATCCGGGGTAATGGGTTCCATTGTAGGACTCGGGGGCGGCACGATTCTTGTTCCGCTCACACTGCTGGTCGGAATTGATCTCGGATGGATCCCTGGTATCACTCCGCAAAGTGTAGTTGGTATTTCAGTAATCATGATGATTTTCAATGGTTTATCTTCAACATTGTCGCATGTGAAAGTGAAGACCGTCGATTACCGGACGGGTTGGATCTTTTTTGCGGGTTCCATTCCTGGTACGATGATTGGCGCTTTTGTGAATAAAGGACTGGATTTGCCGTCTTTTAATTTGTATTTCGGCATATTGCTTCTTGTGCTATCCGTCTTATTGCTTGCAAGGAAGTATTTAAAGCCGATTCATTGGTTTGTTGACCACGGTAAACAAAGATCATTCACAGATCAGCATGGAGAAACCCATGTATACGGCTATCCAATTTGGTTTGCACTTATCCTTACTTTTATTATTGGTTTTTCTTCAGGGCTATTCGGAATCGGTGGGGGAACAATGATCGTACCAGCACTAATCTTGCTATTCCTGTTTCCTCCGCATGTCGCAGTAGGGACATCGATGTTCATCGTCTTCCTTTCCGCGATTGTCAATTCCGTTACACATATCTCCCTGGGGCATGTACCTTGGCTCTATGCACTCCCAGTCATACCGGGGGCTTATATCGGCGGAATGATCGGAACGATGTTGAATAAGAAAATGAATTCGGAGACGTTAGTGCTTGTGTTAAGAATTATGCTATTACTATTCGGAGTAAGATCAATCATTGAGGGAATCTGGGGTTGAGTCATGATGCAACAGGTTGAAACAATCCATCTTTACCATACAAATGATGTTCATAGCCATTTTGACAGTTGGCCGCAGATTAGCCGATTTCTCCGTTCCAAAAGAGAGCTGCATGAAGCGGAGAACAAAGCTTGCTTTCTATTTGATATCGGTGATCACGTTGACCGTTCACATCCATTTACAGAAGGCACTACTGGAAAAGGGAACGTAGCTTTACTGAACCGTGCTGGTTATGATGCGGTGACAATCGGTAATAATGAAGGCATTACAATGTCAAAAAAGGCGTTAACTACACTTTATGAAAGTGCGGATTTTGATGTCGTTCTTTGCAACTTGGAAGAAACGGATCATTCCATTCCAAGATGGCTGGCGCCTTATCAAATCTATGAAACGGAGCAAGGCGTTCGCGTTGGAGTCATCGGTGCTACTGCCATGTATACGGAATTCTATGCGAGGTTAGGATGGCATATTGAAGAACCAAGACAAGCGTTGAAAAAGATAGCCACTCAAATCCAACATAAAACGGATGTCCTTATTTGTTTGTCGCATATGGGCGTCCATGAAGATCGGCTGTTGGCAGAAGAAAGCACCCTGTTCGACGTCATACTGGGAGCTCATACCCATCATCTGTTCACGGAAAGCGAAATTGTAAATGAAACATTGCTCGCAGCTACTGGTAAATTTGCTCAATACGTAGGACATGTTACGATATGCCTGGACGAATCCAAAAAAGTCATCGGAAAACGGGCAGAAGTGATTCATGTCAACGAGATGGAAAGAGCGGAAGAGGATGTCGATGAAGTAAACGAGTTGATCAGCACCGGAAATGAGGCAATGGAGGAAAGGGTATTTTACAATGCTGAACAACTGAAACAGCAACTTTTTACAGAGAGTGCCCTTTCTTCTTTTTTCGGCAGGGCAATGGTTGAATATACAAATGCGGATTGTGCCATGTTCAATGCAGGTATTTTTATGGGGAGTCTTGAAGAAGGTTGGGTGACTAGACGTCAGTTGCATTCAATGCTTCCGCATCCAATCAATCCTTGCGTGATTACGCTGGAGGGAAGGGAACTACTTGAAATTTACAATCTTGCTCAAAATGAAGACTGGCCAAAGCTGGAAATCAAAGGGCTCGGATTCCGAGGTACAATTATGGGGAAAATAATTTTCGAAAGACTTTATAAGAATAAACAAGGTGAACTTTTTGCCGGAAACCGACAAGTGGTTCAAGGCGAAACATACACGCTTGCAACGCTTGATATGTTCACATTCGGTTTTTTCTTCCCTGTTTTACAACAGGCCGAAAAGGAATACTATATGCCGGAATTGATTCGCGATATAGCTGGGTGGTATGGCAAGCAAAAAGCGTTAGCTAAAATGAACATGTCGGAGCACCAAAACGAATACTAATCAAGAATGAACGACCCCTGTACTGCATAATATTATGTAGGAGGGGTCGTTTTGAGATTTTATGGGCAAGCGCCTCGAAAATACTATAAGAAAAATCGCCATCGAGGTCCACACCATCGTGGGGGGCCACGGCGGAAACGCAGATGGTTTCCGATTCTTTTCCCTGCAATCTTACTCACAATCGCCCTCTTTCTTTATTACGTCAATTCAAAGTTAACTCCGATTTATACATTATATGCAGAGACACAAACCGAAAAAATTGCCGCTCATGTCATCACACAAGCCATTAAATCACGTTCTACGAGCGTTTATAATATGAATGAAATTATAGAGAATGTACCAAATGATTCGGAGTCCGGTATGGTGACGAATACGCTGAATGCCGAAATTATTATTAAAACAATGGCGGAAATACAAGGGTTGATCGAATCTCATCTGGAGATGGCAGAAAGCGGAAATTTGGAAATGCTGCCGCTTAGCGAAGATATTGAATACGATGCTGAAAAAATGGAAACCGATGGTGGAGTGGTGTTCTTTGTTCCATTGGGGCAAGCGTTGGATTTGCCGATGCTCGGGAATTTCGGACCTAAAATCCCTATCAAGTTTCATGTCATTGGAGAAGTTCAAACAGATGTAGAGACAGTCGTTACGGAATTTGGTATTAATAATGCGATTGTTGAAGTGAATGTATTAGTTACAGTGAATGTTCAGATCATCGTTCCGCTGGCTACTCAAAGAACCGTGTTGCAGCAACGGATTCCAGTTGCAATCGGATTGCTTCAAAGCCCTATCCCGCAAATTTATAACGGGGGAAGCGGGAGCGCTCCGCAAATAGAGGTACCTTTCCCAATTAAAGGAGCCGGCCAATAAATAGGGGTTGAAAAAGCGTTCGTTTACTGATAAGCTTGTACAACAAGAGGAACACCGATTAGGTAGAGGCTGCAAGGCTTATTAGTAACGGGCGCTAGATTGGCATTGATGATCGTCCGTGAAAGGAAGTTTTGCCGAAGTAGAAACTGGGTTGCCGATCCACTTCTGCTGGGGTCATTTCGAATAGGAATGGCACTGTCATGCGAACTCCGCATGATGAGCTACAGATCGTACGTTAGATAAAGACAACTTTGATTATCTTACAAACGAAACGTAGAATAAGCCGACACCTGATACACTTTCATAGTGTAAAGGGTGTCGGTTTTTTTCTTTTAGCTGTCGGGCGTTAACTAATCAGTTCGTTAGTTGGCTATGCTTGACATAGAGCGCCCCACGCTTTTGCTCGTTACCTTGTTCTTCAATTCAAAAAAATTGGAGGAAGTAAGTATGATAGGCACTTGGGTTTCAATTTTACCGCCACTTGTGGCAATTATTATGGTACTAGTATCAAAAAGAGTTCTTTTATCGCTCGGATCAGGGATTTTGACGGCGGCATTATTAGTGGCAAGCTTTTCGCCGGTAGAAACGTTGAAAAGCCTTTGGACTGCGATGACAGTGTCGTTTTGGACAGAAGGCGAATTGAATACCTATAATATTTTCATTATGGTTTTCATCTTGCTTTTAGGTGTTATTACTGCGCTTGTCAGCTTGTCTGGCGGCAGCAGGGCATTTGCAGAATGGGCTGTACGCCATATTAAAACAAGACGCGGTGCAAAGCTTTTGACCGTGTTGCTAGGGATCCTCATTTTCGTGGATGACTATTTCAATTCATTGGCTGTCGGGCAAATTGCTCGTCCCATTACGGATCAGCACCGTATCTCACGGGCGAAGCTTGCTTATTTCATTGACTCAACATCCGCTCCGATTTGCGTCGTTTCGCCGATTTCCAGTTGGGGAGCATTTTTGATTGGCCAATTGGCTCTTATTTTCAGTACAACTGCCGCAATCAGCTATTCACCTTTGTCCGCATTTCTCATGATGGCACCGATGAATTTCTATGTAGTTGTGACATTGGCTATGGTATTTTTCTTCGCTTGGTTTAACATTGACTTCTTTGGAATGAAAAAGCAGGAAGAACGTGCACAGACGACCGGTGAATTATTTGATCCTACCAAAGAAATACCTGGACAGTTGAAGGAAGATTTCCCGATTCACGCCTATGGGCGCGTTAAGGATCTAATTGCTCCAATCATTACTCTCGTTGTCGTTACTTTAGGGATGATGGTTTGGACGGGTTATCGTATTGGTGGATCAACGAGCATTTGGACGATATTCGAAAACACGGATGTTCCGGTGTCATTAATGACGGGTGGATTTGCCGGGACCTTATTGGCTGCGATTCTATATGTATCTCAAATGGGGAAAAATGAAACAGCTTCCTATCGATTGATCGGCAAGGCATTCACAAGCGGCATAAAAGCGATGATGCCAGCCATCCTCATTTTAATCTTTGCGTGGGGATTGACGGATTTAATCAGTGTTCTTGAAACTGGGCCATTCTTATCCAATGTCGTTGAACAATCTAATGTCCCTGTTCAATTTCTTCCGGTCATTATCTTTGTTTTAGCAGGTTTAATGGCGTTTTCCACAGGAACTTCATGGGGGTCATTCGGAATCCTTTTACCAATTGCAGGGACGATTATGATCAATGCGGAGCCTGAACTTCTCCTCCCGGCATTGTCTGCTGTTCTTGCAGGTGCTGTATTCGGAGATCATTGTTCACCTATTTCAGATACGACCATTTTATCTTCGACAGGGGCTGGCTCGAATCATATCGATCACGTTTCCACTCAATTGCCTTACGCATTGATTGCTGCCGGCATTTCAACAATCGGCTATTTGATCCTCGGATTTACAGGATCAGTTTGGATCGGCTTGGTTTCAGTCATCCTCCTTACTGCCGTTCTCTTTATTGTATGGGTATCAATTCGTAATAAATCACCAATGAGCGTCACTTCACTTACAAAGTAAACACTAGGCTGCCACTATCGTTGCTAATGACGAATGTGGCAGTCTTTTATATTTGCTGAATTAGAAGTATAAAACGTGAATGGCAAACATAAATTTATTCAACTGACTATTTCATCTATTCAAACATATGAAATCTATTATAATTCCTTATTCACCAATAAAAAATATTTTGACAACATGTCCGAAGACGGATATACTAGTTTTAAGATTATAAAATAATCTGAAAATACTAGATTATTAAGAAAGTAGAAGAAAGGGGATTTGTTATGGAACAGCGTTCGCAATGGGGTACAAGGGCCGGATTCATATTGGCTGCTGTCGGATCAGCTGTAGGTTTAGGGAATATCTGGCGTTTTCCGTACGTTGCGTATGAAAACGGCGGCGGGGCATTTTTTATACCGTACTTATTTGCACTTTTAACTGCCGGTATTCCGATTTTGATCCTGGAATTCACGATAGGTCATAAGTATCGTGGGTCAGCGCCTTTATCATTTTTCCGGATGAAAGGAAAAGCAGCTGAGTGGTTGGGCTGGTGGGGGATTTTCGTATCGTTTGTCATTTCTACGTACTATGCAGTAATTATTGCTTGGGCAATGAAGTATACGATTTACTCTTTCAATACAGCATGGGGCGATGATACTGGGGGATTCCTCTTCGGAAGCGTTTTGAATTTAGCTGATAATCCTGGAGAGGTTGGTGGGTTAGTCCCAGGTGTGCTAATACCACTTATCCTTGTATGGGCAATTGCAATTATTATTCTTTTAGCGGGAGTTAAACGTGGGATTGAGTTGGCAAACAGAATTTTCATTCCTTTGCTTGTCGTAGTTTTCTTGCTCATTGTCATAAGGGCTGTTACGTTGGACGGAGCGCTTCTTGGGTTGGACGCATTCTTTAAGCCTGATTTGAGTAAACTGGCAGACTCGACCGTTTGGGTAGCGGCTTATGGACATATTTTCTTCAGTCTCTCGATAGCCTTTGCCATCATGATCACCTACTCGAGTTACTTGCCGAAGAAGTCCGATATTACAAATAACGCTTTTATTACGGGCTTTGCGAATTCAGGCTTTGAACTTTTAGCAGGGATCGGGGTATTCGCGGCGTTAGGGTTCATGGCGACACAAGCGGGCGAATCGGTTGCGGATGTAGCAACGGCAGGGGTAGGTCTGGCCTTTGTCGTGTTCCCGCAGATTATCAATGAAATGCCGGGGATGAATGGATTTTTCGGTGCGTTATTCTTCCTGTCACTTGTTCTGGCGGGTATCACATCTCTAATTTCCATTTGTGAAACGTATATTGCCGGTCTTTCGGATAAATTTAATATCTCAAGAACAAAATCGGTTATATTCGGAGTTGGGCTTGCTGCCCTTGTATCGTTGTTGTTTGCAACGCGTGGAGGTTTGTACTTCCTGGATACTGCCGATTATTTCATCAACCAATTCGGTGTTGCTGCAATCGGTTTGATCGAAGTCTTCCTTATCGTTTGGGTCTTCAGGAAGCTTGATGTGTTTCAAGTTCACGCGAATGAAATTTCGGATATACGCGCAGGCACGTGGTGGAGGATTTGCTTGAAGTACATCACACCGCTCGTCCTTGGATATATGATGTTCGACCTGTTGCGCATCAATATCATGAAATTGCACGATACAGACAATGGAAACTATGAAGGATATCCAGATGCCTTTATTATGTCAAGCGGATGGATGGTCGCCCTTTTCGCAATTGTCATGGCCATCATCTTCACAGCATTGAAATGGAATAAAAAGACTTTGGAATCGACAGACTATGACAATCGATAAGGGGGATTCGATATGAGTGGCGGAGCTATATTCATGATGATTCTTGGAATCCTCGTCATTTGGGGAGGACTTGCGGGAAGTATATTTTGGGCAGTATCTAAATCGAAAAGTAGAGCATAAGTCATTTGGGATTTTGCAATTGATTTATGATGAAAAGCGTCCGGGAACGGGCGCTTTTCTTTTCGGCGTTTTTGGATAATCGCTATAGAAGTGGGCAATCAACAGTTGTTGCAAGTCAGAATATATGTTACATTGACAAGAGTGGTGGATATCTTTACATAATGAGGAATGGAGTCGGTAGCCTTGTCATGCAGACCAGAGATTGGGAAGAAAGTAGAACATATTCGAAAGCCGGATTGGCTGAAAATAAAGTTGAACACGAATGAAAACTATACAGATTTGAAAAAACTGATGCGTGAAAAGAACTTACATACTGTTTGCGAAGAAGCCCGTTGTCCGAACATCCATGAATGCTGGGGAGAACGCCGGACCGCTACATTCATGATTCTTGGGGCTGTTTGTACGCGTGCATGCCGTTTTTGCGCGGTTAAAACTGGTTTGCCGAATGAGCTCGATCTTGCTGAGCCGGAACGCGTCGCAGATTCAGTTGCTCTCATGAATTTGAAGCATGTTGTTGTAACAGCTGTTGCAAGGGATGACTTGAAAGACGGAGGATCGGAAGTCTTCGCCGAAACAATTCGTGCGATCCGCCGTAAAAATCCATTTACGACAATTGAAGTTTTACCGTCGGATATGGGAGGCGATTACGATAATCTACAGCGCCTCATGGATGCAAAGCCCGATATTTTAAACCACAATATAGAAACAGTACGCAGATTAACGCCAAGAGTCCGTGCGCGTGCTAAGTACGACCGTTCTTTGGAGCTTCTTCTTCGTGCAAAAGAAATGTACCCGGAAATTCCTACAAAGTCTTCCTTGATGCTTGGATTAGGTGAAACTATGGAAGAAATTATTGAGACAATGGATGATTTACGTGCGCATCATGTTGACATTATGACAATCGGCCAATATTTACAGCCGACGAAAAAACATTTGAAAGTCCAAAAATATTATACGCCTCAAGAGTTTGGCGAACTGCGTGAAATTGCAATGACGAAAGGATTTTCACATTGTGAAGCAGGTCCGCTTGTTCGCTCGAGCTATCATGCGGATGAACAAGTTAACGCTGCTGCAAAAGAAAAACAGCGCATTGGCGATGAGTTGTTAAAATCAGCTGTTAAAAGCTGAAATGGCGGTGATAAAGTTTGATAACGATTAATAATTATGAATATGAAATCGTGACCGATTACCGGGATGGTTTCAATGAAGAAGCTTTAGTCGCAAGATTTAGCGATGTCTTATCAAAATACGATTATATTTTAGGAGACTGGGGTTACGGTCAGCTACGCCTGAAAGGTTTTTTTGAGGATCGCAATTCAAAAGCGACTTATGAAACGAAGATCAGCACATTGCAGGACTATATTTATGAATACTGTAATTTCGGATGCGCCTATTTTGTTTTGCGAAAAGTTGGCAAGTCAAAGATTCGGCCTGCTGAACAAGAATAGGAACGTAGCCGCCAAGTATGCAGAATATGTATGCTTGGCGGTTCATTTGCGTGCGCAATATGATATGATGGAAGGGTAGTTTAGACTATCGGGAGGGAACAATCTTGTACTTTATCGATCGCAATAAAATCAACGAAACGTTAGCCTATATGGAAAGCCTTTTAGCATTATTCGAAGGGCATCAACAATGGAATAAGGATAAAATTCATTCATTGGCGCTTCAACGAATTGCGCATACGATTGTTGAGTCGATCATCGATGTCGGTAATTCCATGATTGATGGTTTTATTATGCGTGACCCAGGAAGCTATGATGATATTATTGACATTATGGAAGACGAAAAAGTGATTACAACAGAAATGGCGGATCCATTAAAGAAAGTGTTGGCCCTAAGAACGATGATTGTACGGGAATTTGTTACTGTGGACAATGAAGAGATTATATCCGTGTTAAACGAAACAAAAGAGGTAATCGGGGCATTCCCTGATAGAGTCAGACATTATTTAGAGAATGAACTCGGTCCAGTTTCAGCCTTTAGTCCTTCGGAGCAATAATAATGGACATCTATAAAGCGATTTGCCTTGACCTCGATGGAACTGTCTATCGGGGAAGTGAAGCGATTCCTGAAGCGATCGATTTTATTAGCAGCCTTCAAAAAAATGGTATTGAGCCGTATTTTGTTACGAACAATTCTTCAATGACAGCTGATCAGTTCAGTCTAAAGCTTTCCCGAATGGGCATCCATACAAAAAACGATAGAATTATGACATCCGCTATTGCTTCAGCCAACTATTGCAAGGAGCATTTTGACGGTGCATCTGTCATGATGATCGGGGAACAAGGACTTAAAGACGCATTGACAATGGAAGGTTTTGAATTGACTGCAACGCAGCCGGATGTCGTCGTTGTCGGAATTGACCGGGGCATTACATATAAAAAGCTGTCAGAGGCAAGTCTAGCAATAAGAGAAGGGGCACATTTCATCGCGACGAATGGGGATAAGGCATTTCCCACTGAAAGAGGACTCGTTCCAGGAAATGGCTCTTTCATAAAACTTTTAGAAACGACGACCGATAAAACTGCTATTTATATCGGAAAACCCGAACCGCATATGTTGCATTTCATTCAACAGCAAGGCTATCGGAAAGAAGAAATGATCATGATTGGAGACAATTATGATACGGACATCCAAGCCGGTATCCGTTTCGGAATCGACACGATCCACGTTGAAGGTGGAGTGACGAATGCAAAGACTGTTTTAAAGCAATTGCAACAGCCGACGTATCTGTTTGAAAACTTAAATGACTGGAACAAAAAAGGACCGCAATGATTTGCGGTCCTTTTGTTATCGTCAAAACAAAGGATTCTCTTCGATATACTGATAAATCCTTTCTGTTAACTCCTCCGGTGTGTCTGCTTCCACAACCTCACCGTTCACCAATGCATATAGTCCTTCAGCACATTTCGTACAATAGCTAAGACACCCGTATTCAAGCACATCTATATTGGGATCCTTCTCTAACGCTTCCAATGTTTTCTGTGAACCGTTTGCAAGATTGCTCATGCAAAATTCAACGATCGGATTCACGACGATCACCTCACCTACTAGGCATAGTACTCTCTTTTTCATCAATCGTCAAATAGGATGTCTTATTGTGAAACTTCTCACAAACTGTTATAATCGTGATGGAGAACAGACCGGAAAATCGTTTATTAAAGGAGAACACTATGAGAAAACTTGTATTGCTAGGCGCAGGCTATGGGAACATGCGCATTTTACTACGTCTGCTCAATAAAGAATTACCTGCCGATCTCGAAATCATTTTAATTGACAGGACGCCTTTCCATAGTTTGAAGACAGAATTCTATGCATTGGCCGCAGGAACATCTCCCGATTCCGACATTCGTGTCGCATTGCCAACACATGATAGATTGAAAGTCGTTGAAGGGGAAATCGAAGCGATCAAGTTGGAAGAGAAAGCAGTCGCCCTGAAAAACGGAGAAGAAATCACTTACGATGAACTAGTCATCGGACTTGGTTGTGAAGACAACTACCATGGCGTACCCGGAGCTGCTGAATATACGAGCAGCATTCAAACAATCGGGCAATCCCGTACGACTTATAAAATTCTTCAAGGACTTGGGGGAGGCACAACGGTCGGAATCGTCGGTGCCGGCTTAAGCGGTATCGAACTGGCAAGTGAGTTGCGTGAGAGTCGTCCAGATTTGAAAATCAAGCTATTTGACAGAGGGCCGCGGATCCTCAAAGATTTCCCGGAAAGACTGAGCAATTATGTAAAAGACTGGTTTGACAAACATGAGGTTGAAGTCATTTCCAATTCGAATATTACGAAGGTCGAAGAGAATATCCTTTACAATCATGAGGAAAAAATTCAAGTCGACGCTGTCGTCTGGACTGCCGGCATCCAACCCGTTTCCATCGTCCGTGAATTGGATGTGGAGCAAAACAGGGGACGAGTCGTGTTGAATCAATATCACCAAATTCCTAATTACGAAGACGTTTATGTCGTTGGTGACATTGCTGACCTACCGCATGCACCGAGTGCACAGCTTGCTGAAGAGCAAGCGGAACAAATCGTCCGCGTGCTTCGACTCGTTTGGAACAAGGAACCGTTGCCTGCAGAGATGCCTGAAATCAAGCTGAAAGGCTTCATGGGTTCATTAGGTAAGAAACAAGGTTTTGCCTATCTTGCAGACCGTACCGTAACAGGACGGATCGCAAGACTGTTGAAATCCGGGGTGCTTTGGATGTACAAGTGGCATAATGGATAACAACAAAATCGGAGGGCGCTTGAACAGCTAGCGCCCGAAGCTAGACGTGAATAAAAAATCCCTCATCCAAAACGGAGAGGGATTTTTGTTCTCATTTATATGGAATTATTATCAACTACCCATCAAGCCTGAGCTACGTAACCGTGCTTCTCCAACTCAGCAAATACAGGCTTCAGTTGAATATATCCTTCCCCGATCACTTCACCTTGGACCATCACAAGCGGGTAGAAATAGTCATCATTCAATACTTGTTCAGCGATGCTTTTCTGGTCAGGATTTTCGATTTCGGACTCAATATCGATATACTCAATGTCAACCGGCTGATCGGGATATTTCCTGTCGATTGCAGCTTGCAGCCATTCGTATGTATCTTTCGAAGAAGGTGCATTAACACAACTTGCACAAATAATATCCGCTCCGTAAATTTCAATCTTCACTTTGCTTTTCCCCAATGAAATAACCCCTTCCAATTTCTCTATTGGATTTTTTCTGAAATCCAGTTTATAATAAGTATAATGAAAGGAGAGAGATATTACAATGACAGATACAGCAATGATGGATCCCGTACAAGAAGTTTTAAATAAATTGCGTCCATTCCTACTTCGGGATGGTGGAGACTGTGAGCTCGTTGATATTGAAGAAGGGGTTGTCAAGCTACGCCTTCTAGGTGCTTGTGGTACATGCCCAAGTTCGACAATCACATTAAAAGCGGGTATTGAAAGAGCTTTACTTGAAGAAGTACCAGGGGTAGTGGAAGTAGAACAAGTCTTTTAATTAATAATCGTCATAAAGCAGGCGGACTGATAGTCATTATCAGTCCGCTTTAGCTTTTTACAGCTTCTTGTCTTTGCTCCCTAATTTCCTGCCAACGATCTTTAGCTTTTTCAATAATATGGGGTTCGGTTGACGTCCTTTGACTTTCGATGACGCGTGAAAAATTGCGGACAGCACTATCCATATCGCCGATTTGGTGTGAAAGCTCTGCCATCATATACAAAACCCTTGTTTCGGACATTTGTGTTCCGACGTAGTCGCTTTCAGAATACGCCTCCGTATAAAAATCGCGTGCAATTGTTTTAAACCTTTTCTCCGATCCAAAATCCACCAAATCATTGTAAAGCCAGGCAATCCTTAATGTGATCCCCGCGATTGTCAAAGGCTTTTCTTTCTTGACCCTTGCACTGACATACGCAAGCTTATATGCTTCGATCGCTTCCTCAATCGTCCGCTCTTCTCCGAATGAACGACTGTTCCAAAAGGAAGTGATTGATTTCCCGATTTGCTCCTTCACACCTGGTGCAAAATAAGTTGAGAAATCATCTGTAAATGCAAATCCGCAATGTGGGCAGACTGCTACATTATATAAAATCGGATAGACTGAAGAGTTTGCATAGACGGGCTTGAAGTCGGTTTCATGCTTTACAACTCGGACAAAGCGTGAACGAATTTTCGTTGTTGTGAATTTTTCCCCGCAATTCAAGCATGCCGTTTTCTTTGCAAAAGTAGGACTTATTTCCATTTGACATCATCCTTTCGCACTATATTTCTATTATACCCCATTTTTACTGGATTGGAGCAAATAATTGCACAATCGGCAAAATCATTGCTATGATAGAAGAAAAGCAGGAAGGTGGATGTAAATGACACAGTACGTTGAAATTACTGAAGCTGCAGCTTATCATGTGAAGGAAATGATGAAGCACAATGGCGAGGAAGGTTCGTTCCTTCGCGTAGCCGTCAATGGTGGCGGATGCAGCGGATTAACATATGGTTTAGGATTTGAAGAAAAACAAGCTGAAGACGATTATCTTTTATCACAGCATGGAATCCAGATTGTCGTGGCGAAAGATGATGCTGGAATTTTGGAAGGTACAAAAGTCGACTACAAAGAGTCTTTGATGGGCGGCGGCTTTACCATCAACAACCCGAACGCAATCGCTTCATGCGGCTGCGGGACTTCGTTCAGAACAGCGAAAAAAGTCGGTACGCCACAAGCGTGTGATTAATTTTCAATACTCTCCTTCGTTTAGATAACCCATTGGGACCTATCTTCACGGAGGAGGGTCTTTATTATTATATACAGTTTAACAATTTTAATATTAAGTATTGAAAAGCCCTCTCAAAAAGGCTACTATTGTATAGTAGAAGTTTGTCGAATAGAGGCAAATGCCAGGACTGAGCAAATCGACGTATAGCCCGGTTTATATCGGACCCGGCACATAATAAATTCAAAGGTGGTTTCGATTTTCGTGAAAAGACCGACAATCTTAGTGTTAGGTGCGGGTTACGGTGGCTTATCCACAGTTGTCAACTTGCAAAAATCCATTGGCGCTGACGAGGCTGATATTGTACTCATTAATAAGAATGATTACCATTATGAGTCCACTTGGTTGCATGAAGCGGCTGCAGGGACACTTTCTCCTGAACAAGTTCGTTATGACATAAAAGATGTCATCAACCCAGGAAAAGTTAAATTCGTCAAAGCCGAAGTACAAGCAATCGATATTAAAGGCAAGGTCGTCACGACAAATGTCGGTACGCATGCTTACGACTATCTTGTCATCGCTTTAGGTTTCGAAGGTGAAACGTTCGGCATCACTGGTTTGGACAAATATGCATTGTCTATTGCTAATGTAGATGCAGCACGTCAAATCCGTGAACATATTGAATACCAATTTGCAACATGGTCCCTTGAAGATGAAAAAGACGATAGCAGATTAACAATCGTCGTCGGTGGAGCAGGTTTCACAGGGATTGAATTCCTTGGTGAGCTTGGCAACCGTGTACCTGAACTTTGCAAGGAATTCGATGTTCCTGCTGAAAAGGTACGTGTCATTTGTGTAGAAGCAGCTCCAATGGTATTGCCTGGATTTGATCCAGAACTAGTGGACTATGCGGTTAGACAATTAAAAGCAAAAGGAATCGAATTCTCAATCGGTACTCCGGTTGTTGAAGCGACTCCTGAAGGCGTCAACATTAAAAAAGGCGAAGATGAATTCGAATTCATCAAAGCCGGCACTGTCGTATGGGCAGCGGGCGTTCGTGGAAACCGCTTGATCGAAGAAACGGGCATTGAAAACATGCGTGCGCGTGTTAAAGTGGATAAAGATCTTCGTGCTCCAGGACACTCAGACGTATTCATCGTCGGTGACTGTGCGTTGATGATTAATGAAGAAATCAATCGTCCATATCCTCCAACTGCACAAATCGCAATGCAGCAAGGTGATATGTGTGCAAATAACATAATTGCATTGATGAAAGGTAACCGAACTGCCGAATTCGTACCGGATATTAAAGGCAGCATCGCTTCCCTCGGTGATGATGATGCAATCGGTGTAGCATTCGGTAAGAAATTGATGGGCAAAAAAGCATCATTCATGAAAAAAGTGGTTGATAACCGTTCCCTCTTCATGATCGGCGGAGTAGGCCTAACTCTTAAAAAAGGTAAGTTTAACTTACTGAAATAAGCGAACTTATATGATTAAGAACTACTTTTGGATTGGAACGGAAGGCGGCGACTCCTGCGGGAACAGCACGGGCTGAAGACCCCGGAACGAAGCGCAGCGCAGTGAGGAGGCTGAAGCCGTGCCCGCGGAAAGCGTCCGACTGTAGTGGAAATCCGATTATACTTCAATCCAACATATGTATGTAACACCCGTCTACTATTTAGTGGCGGGTGTTTTTTCTAGGGGATCGTGGCAAAGAAGAAATATAGAAATGTAATTCCGACAAATTATTGAATTGGCATTGTTTTATTGAAAGCCTGTATCCATTCCTGTAAAATGATAAATGGAAAACGGAGGTAGACAATTTGGGAACAATTTCATTGACGCACGTCGTCTTATCCATAATTATATTCATGGTCATGTTTTTCGGAATCGGCTTTTTATTGAATATGCTACTCCGTATGACTTGGTTAATGGCAATTATTTATCCTATCGTTGTAATCCTCATTATCGATGAGGTGGGATTCTTCGAGTATTTCACAAAGCCAGGCTATGCATTCGGACTGTTAGGCGATAAAATCGTTTCCTTGCATGCGGCGGATATCATCATCCTTGCAAGTGGACTAGTAGGGGCTATCATCTCTGGTTTCGTTATGAAACTACTTAGAAAACAAGGGTATCAAATGTTTTAAACAAATCCGGAACAATAAAAGAAGGTTCTCCATAATAGGAGCACCTTCTTTTTCATTAAACGATAAATGAGTAAGTGACGACGGAGATCAGAATTCCTGTCACTGATCCTGCAAAAACTTCACTTGGCTTATGACCTAGCAACGTTTTCAATTCCATTATTTTCTGCTGTCCATCCTTTTGAGGCCAACCTTTTACTTCTGTCACGAACGTCTGGAAGTCCACTCGCATCTGATTAATAATGAGAGCTTGCTGCCCAGCTTGGTAGCGAATACCGGTTGCATCGAACATGACGATGACCGCGAAGATGGCAGACACTGCAAATAACGGGGAGTCCAACCCGACCTCATAGGCAATGGCGGTAGTGAGTGCCGATACGGCTGCTGAATGGGAGCTCGGCATACCACCTGTGGACGTCATCAATTTCCAATCCATTTTCTTCGTCAACAGAAAATGAATAGGGATTTTAACGAACTGCGCGAAAAAAATCGCAAATAATGCCGCAAGGAGCGGAGTGTTTTGCAATAGGGCCATAGAATCCACTCCTTTTCTAAAAAGTGAAAATGTATAGATAGTATACCATAACAAACGAATTGAAATAATAGATACTCCGGAAATCGAATTATTATTATTGGTTCGACAGTTTGTTGGTATATAATAGAGGATGTATGAAAATAGGGAGGTCGTCAAATGAAAGCATCTTTTATTGAACCAGAATTCAGCAATTTGAAAAGTGAAGTGTTAGTCATCGGGGTTCCTGAACACCCGGAAAACGTAGAAGGATGGGACAACTTCGCAAGTTCATTCAGCCCGCGTCTTATGGACTGGATCAAGTCAGGGGATATCCAGTCGGAATTTAAAAAAATCGTAAAAATGCCTGCACTCCATACAGGTGCATATGAACGGGTCTATTTCATCGGACTCGGAAACGCGAAAAGATTAACTGAAGACCGTCTTCGCCAAGTTTTCGCAAGCTTAGGAAAAGAACTAAAAGCATCAAAAACATCCTCTGTATCAATTTGGACAGCGCCATTTACAAATGACGCACTTGCATGTGATGATGTCGTTTTCGCAGCGGCTGAAGGAATCGGAATGGGATCTTATAAATTCGAAGGATACCGTACAGATTCTAACGAGCGGGACGTTGCACTAGAGTCAGTTACATTTTTATCGGGGGCAGACGAAGAAGAGTTGAGAGCAGCATTTGAAGTAGGAAGCACTTATTCGTATGCTGTGAATGAAGCTCGTAATCTCGTCAACATGCCACCTAATATACTGACTGCAACAAAAATGGCCGATTATGCAAAGGAATTAGCAGAAAAGCATGATTTTGAAATTGAAATTTTAGGAAAAAAAGAGATGGAAGAGCTCGGGATGGGCGCCATTTTAGCAGTTAATAAAGGTTCTGTTGAAGAACCGCGCCTCATCGTGTTGAAATACGCAGGGACAGAGCAATGGGAAGATGTTGTTGGCCTTGTAGGGAAAGGTGTAACGTACGACACGGGCGGCTATTCATTGAAGCCGCGTGAAGGCATGGTTGGCATGAAAGGCGATATGGGGGGCGCTGCGGCTGTCCTAGGCGCTATGAATATCATCGGCGAATTGCGCCCGTCGAAAAATGTCATCGCCGTCATCGGTTCTACGGACAATATGATTTCTGGTGAGGCGTTTAAGCCAGATGATGTTATTACGTCCTTGAGCGGAAAAACGATTGAAGTGTTAAACACGGATGCAGAAGGAAGACTTGTTCTTGCTGATGCTGTGACATACGCCAAGCAATCCGGCGCGAACTACTTGATAGATGTCGCTACGCTTACTGGCGGCGTCATCGTTGCACTCGGCAATGATAAAACAGGTGCATTGACGAACAACGAACAGTTCTTTGAGGAGTTCATGCAAGCATCTATGGAAACGGGAGAATTCGTTTGGAGACTTCCTTTAACTGAGAATGATAAAAAACGTATCCGCAAGAGTGAAGTAGCAGACTTGAACAATTCACCCGGCCGTGATGGGCATATGATCTTCGGAGGAGGATTTGTAGGTGAGTTCGCTGGTGACACTCCTTGGATCCACTTGGACATCGCAGGAACGTCTGATGCCTCTGCAGCGCATGATTTAGGTCCAAAAGGTGCCACAGGCGTGATGGTCCGCACACTTGCAACAGTAGTAGAACGGATGGCAGATGCAGGATTAAGCGAATAATAGGCATTCATCCCCCAACACTTCGCCCGTTACGAATAGGATAAGTGAGAAAGGGGGATACAGATGCCACGGCATTCGCATAGGTATGGATATGGACGTAATGAAGGTTTTTTTGGTAACCAAGGATATGGATTTGGAATCGGTGGTCCATTTCTAGGAGGATTAGTAGGGGGCTTCCTCGGAAATGCACTATTCCCAGGTAATTACGGATATAACCAACCGTATGGATACCCATATGGTTATTATCCTTATGGATATGGAGGATACGGCGGATTTCCACCATATTATAACTACCCTCCATACGGCTTCCCTTATTAAAAAAACAAACCCGGCAATCCCACATGGGCATGCCGGGTTTGTTTTATTTTAATCTTTGAGGCGTTCGATATTCTTTTTCTTCGCTTCTTCCACAGCTGCACTCAAGTCATTGTCGACCGTTACGTCAGTAGGTTTAACTCCAGACATATAAGCAGCGCGACCCATTAAATGTCCACCGATTGGTGAAGTGATAAATAAGAAGAGAATACCTAAAAGAAGCTGGATACTGAAATGGCCTTCTTTTAACCAAAAGTGAAAGAAAACTCCAAGCAATATACTTAATACGCCAAGCGTGGCGCTTTTGGAGGCTGCATGTGCCCGTGTGTACACATCAGGCAACCGTAGCACCCCAATCATCGTTACAATCGTAAAAATGACACCTACAGTAAGAGTAGTGACAATGAGAATATTAGCGATTACGGTCACGTTCAATGATCTCTCCTCTCTCAATGAACTTGGAGAATGACACTGTACCGATAAACGACATAATTGCAATCAACAAAATAACATCAATGAAAAAGGGTGTATCGAACAAGATGGAAATTAATGCAATCGCAGAAATGAGCATAACGCCAAATCCATCAAGTGCAATGAGCCGATCGGGTATGGAAGGTCCGCGGAATACACGGTACATAATGCCGACGATTGATAGTACAACGAGGATCAGACAGACCCAAATGAATGTTATCATGCGCGGCTCACCTCCAAAATCGCTTTTTCGAATGAATTCTTAATGGAATCGATTGCTTCGTCCACATCTTCAACATCGATCGCATGGATATAAAGTGTCCGTTGGTCATCGGATACGTGAAGCACGATTGTGCCGGGAGTTAACGTGATTAAGCTCGACAATAACGTTATTTCCCATTCCTGTTCCAACTCCGTTGGCAACGCGAAAATCATTGGATGTAGATCCAATTTCGGGCGAATGACAAGCAAAAGTACCGAAATGTTGGAAAGTATCAGCTCCTTGAAGAACAGAAGTGTCAACTTAATGGCTGCCCAAAGCCGCCAAATATAGAGCCTTGATTTGAAAAAGCGCCGCGTGATAATAATCAAGATTAAACCGATCAAATACCCGATGATAAACGTAGTTGCGGTCAATGAAGAGCTCATGAACATCCAAACGACAGCGATGAAAAAGTTCAATAATATTTGAAATGCCATTGACATCTACTCCTTTAACACCGCATCAATATAGATGGATGGGTCTAGTAATACGTCTGTGGCGTCTGTCATGTAGGGAATCAGCCATTCAGTGCCAACTCCATAGAAGATTGAAAGAACGACCATTGCGATTGCAGGAAACATCATTCGTACATAAGACTTCCGATTGGTTTTAGGAAGTTCAACAGGTTCGCCCCAAAACGCATAGATGAAAATTCTCATGACCGATAGCAATACGATCAGACTGGAAGCGAGCATGATAATACTGCCCCAAACGTTTCCGGCTTGGAAAGCCCCTTGAGCAATTAATAGTTTACCGACGAAACCGCTCAACGGAGGGATACCTGCTAATCCGAACGCAGCAATTAGGAAAAACCATCCTAACGGTGCATGGGTTTTCATTAAACCGCCCATTTTACGTAAATTGGATGTTCCTGTTACGTAAATGATGATTCCGATTAAAAGGAACAAAGCCCCTTTGATCAGCATGTCATGTATCAGATAGAAAATGGCTCCGGAAATTCCGGCTTCATTCATTTGGGCAGCCCCGAAAAGAATAACCCCTACTGCAATGACGATGTTATAAATGATAATTTGTTTTAAGTCAAAATACGCTAATGCCCCTATGCATCCGATTAGGATTGTAAGGATGGACAAGGCCATAAGAATTTCATGTGTAAAGCCTATATTATGTGTGAAGAACAACGTATACGTTCGCATGATGGCATATACGCCGACTTTCGTCAGTAAAGCACCGAACAAAGCGAGTACTGGAATTGGAGGTGCGGCATAGGAGCCCGGCAGCCAGAAATGAAGCGGGAAAATAGATCCCTTTATACCGAAGACGATTAGCAGCAGAACCGCAATCAATGTAATAATGCCCGGTTGCCCAATTTCAGTAATCTTCACCGAAATATCCGCCATGTTCAATGTTCCGACGACAGAGTAAAGAAAAGCGACTGTAATAACAAACAATGCAGAAGACACGACGTTCACAAGTATGTACTTGATGGATTCGCGTAATTGCTTCTTTTCGCCGCCAAGAACAATTAAAAGATACGAAGCGATGAGCAGGACTTCAAAGAAGACGAACATGTTGAAAATATCGCCTGTCGTGAAAGCCCCGTTTACACCCGTGACCATAAAAAGAATAGCAGGGTAGTAGAAAAACCGTTCGCGCTCTTGTCCGATCGACGTGAAACTGTAGATAACGACGAACAATGTTAAAAGAAGTGTTGTCGTTACTAATAATGCCGAAAGCATATCAGATACCATTGATATCCCGAACGGAGCAGGCCAGCTACCAAGTGTAATGGCCTGAACGCCATCCGTCTTAACCGTTATCAATAGATAGAATGATGCAACAAGGCTAAGAACGACGCCAATCAACGTCAACACTCGTTGCATCCTTACGTTTTCTTTGAAAAACAATAATAGAATCGCGAAAAGGAAAGGAATAATGATTGGAAATAAAAGTAGATTAATCATGTTCGTCATTTCCTTTCAATTGATTCATATCATCAGTTTTATGGACCGCATATGCACGATAAGCCATTACTAGAATGAAAGCTGTCACTCCAAAACTGATAACGATTGCTGTCAAGATGAGCGCCTGCGGGAGCGGATCCGCGAAATCCGTAACACCTTCCGCTAATACGGGTGGAGATGCGCCTCCCAGACCACCCATCGTAAGGATGAGAAGGTGAGCTCCATGGCTTAACAAACCCGTACCGATAACGATTTTTAACAGACTTCTTGATAAAATCAAGTAAACCGCGGCAGTGAACAAAACGCCAATTAAAATTGCCATTAACAATTCCATTACGAATCCCCTCCAATTGACTGGATGATTGTAATAGCCGACCCGACGACAACGAGAAAGACTCCAGCATCAAAGATCATCGCTGTATGTAGGGAAGTGACTCCGAATAATGGCAGCGTAAAGTCGTCAAAAGCATGCGTGAAGAACGGTACATCGAAAAAGATCGCTCCACTCGCAGTTCCGAGTGAGAGAAGTAAGCCGATTCCGGTCATAATGGTGAAATTGAAGGGCAATGCCTTTTGCACTGTCTTCAAATCAAAAGCGAGCAATAACAGAACGATCGCCCCTGTCGTAAGCAAACCACCGACAAAGCCGCCGCCAGGCGTATAGTGTCCGGCAAAAAAGATATGGATGGAAAAAAGGAAGATGATGAAAAACACAACTTTCGTTGTCGTCTGTAAAATGACATCATTTGTTTTCATCTGGATCCCCCTTTCTTGCCAAGCGAAGTTTAATCATACCAAGAACTCCAATTCCCGCTATGCTCAACACCGCAATTTCAAACAATGTATCAAATCCACGGTAATCCACTAGGATGACGTTAACAATATTACCTCCGCCGGCTTCAGTCGCCACGGTATCCTTGTAGTACTGTGATATGGAAGCGACCAGCTTCTGTGAGTGGGCTGACAGGGCAACTAATGTCACAGTCACACCGACTCCTAGAGCAATGATGCCGTTTACGATTTTATTGCTTTTCTTCTCGCCGTGGTCATTTAACTTAGGCAAATGTTGGAATGCGAGAAGGAACAGGGCGACAGATACTGTTTCAATGACTAATTGTGTAAGGGCCAAATCGGGAGCTTTGAAAATGACGAAGAATAGAGCGACCGAATAGCCTACAGCTCCTAGTGAAATGATCGCACCAAGTCTTGTTTTGGAGAACAGGACGAAAGCGACTGCGAGCAAAAGGATGATAGCATTGATGACGCCGTATACACTGATTTTCGAAAAACTGTCCATATCGACGACGAATGCATCTTGGATAAAGAGAACAGAGATCGTCGTAACCGAAAGAAATGCGAAAATATATAACAAATATGTCCGGATGAGACCAGTCATATAGAAGCGTGACAGTCGATTCATCCCTTTTTCACTGAACGTCATCGTTGCATCATAAAATGCATTCAATGATAAGTATTCAGGTTGGATCGCGTAAACCTTCTGCCATTTCGATAAAGATACATACAGAAGTCCGCCGATAATGATGATTCCGACCGTCATCCATAATTCCGGAGAAGCGAAGCCGTGCCAAGCAGAAACGTGGACCGCGACCTCAGACGGATGGGAATATTGATAAGGCTGGATTGCCATCACTGCAGGCTTTACAAGCCATTTCCCAACAACGTTCGGTATGAAGAAAATACCGACGACGAGTGTTGCAAGAATTACCGGAGAGATAAGCATCCCAACTGGCGCTTCATGGGGCTCATGCGGAAGAGGCTTTTCTTTTCGCTTTCCGGCAAATGTTTTAAACACAAAGTAGAAGCTATAAATGAAAGTGAACACACTTGCAATCCATGCGATAACGGGGAAAATCACTCCCCAAGTCGCAAAATTGAACAGTTCGAAATGACGGATTGCGAGCATGGACTGTAAAAACATTTCTTTACTAAGGAATCCGTTAAATGGTGGAAGACCCGCCATTGACATAGAGCCGATGAAGGCAACTGTAAAGCTGACAGGCATAATGCTCATAAGCCCACCAAGTTTTCGGATATCCCTTGTCCCCGTTTCATGATCGACGATTCCTGCAATCATGAATAAGCTGCCTTTGAATGTTGCATGGTTGATCAAATGGAAGATGGCAGCGAACATGGCAAAGGAAAAGATGGCTTCATTCGTGTGCATTGTAATAGCGCCTGCCCCGAGAAGGGACATGATCAAGCCGAGCTGACTGACAGTCGAGAACGCGAGTATTGCCTTTAAATCTGTTTGTTTCACGGCAAATAGTGATCCCCAGAACAGCGTCAGTAACCCGATGCCTGTTACAAGCCAAATCCACACTTCGGAAACTGCAAAAATCGGGGTGAAACGAGCGACGAGATAAAGGCCCGCTTTCACCATAGTGGCTGAGTGCAAGTATGCACTGACTGGTGTTGGCGCTTCCATCGCATCCGGAAGCCAAATGTAAAACGGGAATTGCGCTGATTTCGTAAATGCCCCAAGTAAAATGAGGACGAGTGCCAAAGTGAAAAATTCATGTCCGACAAAAGTCGATGATTCTGCGATCAGTTCACGGATGGAGAAGGTTCCTCCCATAATGCCTAGCAGGATGAATCCCCCGAGCATCATTAATCCACCAAACACGGTTATCATCATCGATTTTAAGGCGCCGAAACGTGAACCGTCACGAGTGTACCAATAACCAATTAGTAAAAAGGAAGAGATGGAAGTTAATTCCCAAAATAGGTAAAGGGAAATAACATTATCCGATTGAACAACTCCGAGCATTGCGCTCATGAAAAGCAGGAGATAAACATAGAAATTTCCAAGCTTCTCTTTGTTTTTATCAAGATAAAAGATGGAGTAGAGTACAACTAATGCGCCGATTCCCGTAATGAGCAACGAAAACAGCATACTTAACCCATCAATGTAGGAAACAAAAGAGATGCCGAGCGATGGAATCCATTGCAATTCGGATATGGCATGTCCACCATCCATAGTTGTTCTGATAAACGTCGTATAATAAATGAATAACAGAACAGGTATAACGAGTACGAACCAACCAGTATGTATGCCTTTTATCCTTTTGAAAAGGATAGGTATGAATAGGGCGGCCACGATTGGCAGGAAAATCAATAATACAAATTCCAAGTAAATCCCCCTTCCAATAAGTGAATCATTATTCTAAGCATTGCTTAAAAGTATAACGTAAAATGAGCAGGAATGCATAGGTGACAATTTGCCATTGTTGCGATTTTGGTTTCACTTCCTATATTATAGGGAATGATAAAATATTTGCATTCGGGGTGCCAAATGAGGAATCCTTACCTATTTGGATATTTGCCATTTTTGACGATTATCTTATTTAGTTTGACATTCGGTGTTTTTCTAGTTGGTACATCTATAAGTTTTTTTAGTGAGATTGGTCTTTATGCGGGGATGCGGGAGTTTTTGACAGAACCGCAGCTTAGACTTTTCCTTCTTGTCATTTATTCGCTTGCCTTTTTTATGTTGTTTTCGGCTTTGAAGTTGATTGCGGAAACGATTCATGAGACGGCGATGCTCTTTTTTTCGAAGGATGCAGTGGGGGAGTCGTATAGTGAGGCGAAGAGCGGTAATCTCATTTACTTTTTTGGGGCGCTTGCTTCGGTAGCGGGGATTCAGTCGATCAAGATTCTTTTAGTTGTTTTTCTGTTGACGACGTTCGTTTATTTTGTGTATACCGTTTTTATTCTTAGCAAGTTCATGACGGTTATGAGTACGGTTG
The DNA here is from genome assembly GCF_007991495.1 of Sporosarcina luteola. Lineage (GTDB taxonomy): Bacteria > Bacillota > Bacilli > Bacillales_A > Planococcaceae > Sporosarcina > Sporosarcina luteola. The sequence continues at coordinate 111,671 of NZ_BJYL01000020.1, forward strand.
GATTGTTGGTTTTTGAGATTATTATATGGGGAATGATTTTATCGGTTATTATTTATATTCTGTTGAAGCTATACAACGGGATTCTTGCTAGTTTGCCGATTGTATAGTCCTAAGAAATAGACCGTTGCTTTCCGTTTCAGGCGGACGCTTTCCGGGGGGCGGGCGGAGAGCCTCCTCGTCCGCTTCGCTTCGCTTTCGCTCCCTGCGGGGGTCTCTCCTGTCCCGCTTTCCCCCCAGGAGTCGCCGCCTTCCACTCCAAGCAACTACATATTATTCATATAGTAAATCATAAAAGGAAATCTAGTCTCTCATTAATCCATTAAAAGTCTTTAAATGGATTTTTTGGTTGCTTAGTTGTTGGATGGAGGCTGGTTTGTCGTAGCCGATCCAGACGGCGGTTGTGTATTTGTCGTTCATGCCTGCGACCCATAAATCTTTGTAATGGTCGGTTGTGCCTGTTTTGGCTCCGGTGTAGGTCGTTGTGTAGGCGATGCCCCTGCCTGTGCCGTTAAGGACGACATCTTTCATAAGGTTTCGGATTGTAGAAGCTGTTGAAGGTGACCATGCTGTTACAGCTTTTTCTTGCCAAGCGTAAATTACATTTCCTTCTCGATCTTTAACTGCCCGGATAGCATGGGGCAATTCATACGTCCCGTCAATGAAACTTGTGTACGCCGAAGCGAGTTCAAGAGGGGATACGCCTTTATGGAATCCGCCTAGTGCAGCGGGGTACGTATGGTCTTCTTCAGTTACATATTTGAATTTAAAAGGGTTTAAGTAGGCGAACGCGTTCTCAATTCCTACTTTCCGGAAGGTCCTAACGGCTGCGGTGTTGTGGCTATGGCGGAATGCTTCGCTTAAGGTAGTCATTCCGTATGTGTAGCCGCCGATATTCGTTGGACAATAGGAACCGATGCACAAGTTACTGCTGTCGATCGGTGTGCTTTCTTTATACGGTCCGCTTTCAAGAAAAGGTGCATAGACGAGCAATGGTTTGATGGCGGAGCCCGGTTGCCTGATTGCTTGATAGGCCCGGTTGAAATCCGCTTTCCGGTATCCTTTACCGCCGTATATGCTTACGATTTCCCTTGTCGCATTGTCAATGACGACAGCACCCGCCTGTAAATCCTTCTTCGTCAATAAGGAGCTGACTACAGCTTCATCATGTTTCTGCTTTTGTGAATCAAGGGCCGTTTCAATTTGGATGCCTTTTGAAATAACCTCTGCTGTTCGCCGTTTTAAAGCTTCCACTTCCAGTTGTTTTTTCTCCGGGGTATCGGCTTTTTTGATTGATTCCGAAAAACCTTCTGTGGTGCCAATCAATTCTTCAAGCTCTGCCAATACGTAAGAGCTGTACATCGCAAACTCATTCGCCTTTTCCTTCACATTTAGCGTAATCGTTTCCTGCATCCAACTTTGCGCATCTTCCTCTGTGATCACACTGTTTTTCGCTAGGACTGATAAAAGAAGTTCTTGTCTTTTTTTTGTGAGCTCAAAATGCCGAAGTGGATCGTATTTGGATGGGTTATTCGGGATTGCAGCTAGAAAAGCTAATTCCGCTTCGCTTAACTCTCCAAGAGGGCGGCTGAAATAATACGTGGCGGCTGCCCCGATTCCGTATACTTGATTGCCAAAGAACATTTCATTTAAATACATTTCGAGAATTTCATCTTTCGACGACTGATTTTCTAACTCGGCCGCATATAGCAGTTCCCTGAATTTCCGCTCATAGGTCTTTTCAGTTGTCAGGAAGCGCATCCTCACAACTTGTTGTGTAATCGTCGACCCACCTTGCTGCATTTCATCTGACGCAGCATTGACTGCAAAGGCGCGAAAAATCGCCGCAACATCATACCCTCTATGGTCGAAGAAGCCTTTATCCTCACTTATTAAGAAAAGTTGGCGGACAAAATCAGGTATGGCGTCCAAAGGGAGGGGATTCCGCCACTCGACATACTCTTCCGCGAATATCCTGCCATTTCGATCAGTAAAAGAAATCGGCATATTCACGGGAGGATCTGAGAGCTCGATGGATTCTTTTACGCTATTTTTCAAGGACTGTGTTTCGCCCCATTCCTTTGCTATCGATTGTTGAATTCCAAAAAGCAATGGGATCATTAAAATGATGAGCATGAATCCTATTATTCTTTTCAAAACGATCCCTCCTACAAAAAATATAGCACATTTCCTTTTTGGAAATGTGCTAAATTCACGTATGCGAATGTTGTTTTGCATCTTCTTCTGCTAAAAAGTCTTCAAAATCTTGGACAGGCTTCCTTTTAGCGTAATAAAGGAATGCGAAGCCTATTAGGAAAAGAACGCCGGTAAGAATGAAAACGGACGAGATGCCGATGAATCCACTGACGATTCCGCCGAACATCGGACCGATAATATTGCCAAGAAAACGGAAACTCGTATTGTAGCCCATTACTTCACCTTGCATATCGATCGGCGCTTCCCGTCTAACAAGCGCTGTAGTGATCGGTATCATACCGCCGATTGCAATCCCGAACAATAACCGCCAAATCATTAGTTGCCAAATGGATGAAACAAATGCTTGCGGTACGATGAAGATGAAAGAAAGGATGAGCAATGCACCAAGTACTTTTTCATAACCGATGTCGTCCCCTAATTTCCCCCATTTTCTGGCGAAGAGGAGATTGCCGACACCAGCTGCACTGAATGTGAGCCCGGCAAGAAATGCAACATCATTCGAATCTGTTAAGCCTGCCACATAAAGCGATAGGAGGGGCTGGATGCTGAAATTCCCGATTTGGATCAAAGCAGTCACAATCATGACATTCAACATTAATCGGTGATGAAGCAATCCGCTTAAAATTGTCTTACGTGAATAATGGATCGCTTTTTTGTCTTGCACTTTCTTTTGTTCCTTAATACCGAACAATACAATGAGTGCGGCAATGACTACTGAAATAGAAGTAATGACGAATGTGTATTGGAAACCGAAAGCATCGGCCATGAGTCCACCTAACACTGGGCCGAACAAAGTCCCGGTGACACTCCCCATTTGCAATGTACCAAGTTTCTTTCCTGCTTCCTCTCTCGCTGTCTGAGAAGAGATGAAAGCAAGTGATGTCGGAATGAATCCAGTCACGACACCATTGAAGAGCCGTAATATGAAGAAAGCCTCAACGGAATTGACGAATCCCATCAGAAAGACGGACGTTGCAATCCCGAATCCGTTAATGAGCAAAATCGGTTTGAATCCGTATTTGTCCGCGATTCGTCCCCAAATCGGAGACATGATTAATGCAGTGATGAATGTCGCTCCAAAAATCAATCCTGACCATTTTTGGACATATGCATCCGAATGATCTCCGAATGTTTCTATGTATAATGAAAGGAAAGGCATGATCATCGTCATCGTGCCTGCAACTAGGAAGTTTGCGAACCAAATGATCATGAAATTTCGTTTTTGAACGTCCATGCTGTTAAACCTGCTTTCGTATGAAATGCCGAGGGGTTAGTAGAACAATTCCCTCCGTCATTTATGTTTAAACGCATATGTATTTTCCAATTATAGAGTATTTCGTGTTCCGAAGAAAGTTTCATGCTTATGAATCGAAAAAGGAAGATGGATATGGTAAACTGGTTCAGGGTGAATGAATATGAAAAAGATGACACTTGCTTTGCTCACTCTACTTTTAATGCTCATGCTGGCTGCTTGTGGTCAAGGCGACAAAAGCAAACAGGAGCAACAAGATAAATCCAATGCATCTTCGAATGATGAAATTGAAGAGAATGGATCGTCTAAAGAGGAAGACGAAGCAACTAATGAGGAGGCCGCAATTATGTATCCACAATTATCAAATGAAGTTGCAGCAAATGAAGCGTTAGTCGTTATGAATACGACAATGGGACCAATCAAAATCAAGTTGTTCCCTGAAAAAGCGCCAAAAACGGTAGAAAACTTTTTAACACATGCTGAAAATGGCTACTACAACGGAATCATTTTCCACCGTGTAATCAAAGATTTCATGATTCAAGGCGGAGACCCGACTGGAACTGGAATGGGTGGGGAAAGCATTTACGGAGATTCATTCGAAGATGAATTTACGATGGACCTCTTCAACCTAAGAGGAGCACTTTCAATGGCGAATGCAGGCCCTAATACAAACGGCAGCCAATTCTTCATTGTTCAAGCTTCCAATCCACCAGGATCAGCAGAGCAATTGAAACAAGGCGGCTGGCCGGAAGAAATTGCCGAAGCCTACGAAAAAATGGGCGGGACACCACACCTCGACCAAAAGCACACAGTATTTGGTCAAGTCGTTGAAGGAATGGATGTCGTAGACAAAATCGCAACTGCCAAAACAGATCGCTCCGATAAACCGAGCGAAGAAATTTCGATTGAATCAATCGAAATCATCCAGAAATAATTTAGATAGTTAGGAAGTGTACGTAAATGGACGTTATATTAATGCCGTTCCTTTACTTTCCAGAAGATAAATCTGAGTATATTCCAGCAGCCATCTCTTTCTTCTTTTTCATGATTCTTCTAGTCATCACATTTATGTGGATCAAGCGGAATTCGAAAAAGCAAGAAGCAGAAACAAAGGAGCTGGAAGAGCGCATTTTGCGCGAACGCCGCGAAGCAAAAGAAAAAGAGAAACACCATTTTCAATGATGAATAGATAAAAGCATGATCCCATATTGCGGATCATGCTTTTTTGAATCGTGATCAGGGGAGAAATTTGTATCCGCGCTCAAGGAATTGAGTCTCGCGCTCAAGGAAGCGAGTCTCGCGCTCAAGGAATTGAGTCTCGCGCTCAAGGAAGTAGGTCTCGCGCTCAAGGAAGTGGGTTTCGCGCTCAAGGAAGCGAGTCTCGCGCTCAAGGAAGAGTCACCCGCGCTCAAAGAAGCGCATCCCACGCTGAGGATAGTGCAATCCTCGCCAAAGGAGTCACGTAGAACATAAAAAAACGGAATCCAAATCGGATTCCGTTTCGGAAGATTAGAATCACTGCATAGCTTTAATAAAACGGTCGACGCCTTCTTCAACAATGGCGCGCGGTGTTGCGACATTCATGCGGAGGAAGCCTCTGCCTGCTTCGCCGTATTTCGTGCCTGGTTCTAGAGCAAGTCTCCCTTTATTCAACAGCCTATCCATCATCTCTTCTTCGGATAGCCCAGTGTCACGGTAATCGACCCACAATAAGTAGGTGGAATCTGGCTTTTGAATAGAGATTCCCGAAACAGCTTTCGGTAATGTATCAATGACATAATCCATATTGGAGGAAATGATTTCTAATAAATTCTCAAGCCATTCTCCACATTCCGTATAAGCCGATACAAGTGCAGATGCCGCAAATGCACTCAAGTCCATCTGTCCATGAGCCATTGCGCTTTGCTGCAAGGCTGCTCTTAATTTTTCATCTTCTGTTATCATAATGGCACATTGAACGCCTGCTAAGTTGAATGTTTTAGTCGGAGCGACACAAGTGATGACTTGACCACCTTCTTCCTCCGCAAGCTTTGCGAGAGGAATATGCTTGGAACCAGGTAAAACGAGGTCTGCATGAATTTCATCTGATAACACTAAAACATCATACTGTTTACAAAGTCTTAGGATATTTCGCAGTTCATCCTCCGACCAAACAATGCCGCCGGGATTATGTGGATTACAAAGAATAAATAATTTAACATCTTGCTGTAAGCTTTTTTCGAACGCTTCGAAGTCAATGGAATAGTTGCCGTTTTCCTCTTTCAACTGACAGTCAACGATATTCCGGTTTTGATGTCCAGGGACATTGAAAAATGGCGGGTAGACCGGTGAAGTGATCAGAACGTTATCGCCTTCCTTCGTAAATGTCTCAACAACAGTTCCGATGGCAGGCACGACCCCGTGATGGAAAAGCATCCAATCATTCTGAGTTTCCCATCCGTGACGGGACGAAAGCCAGGATCTGACCGAATCCTTACATTTCGTGCATATGTACGAATATCCAAAAACTCCGTGATCCAAACGCTCTTGCATTGCTGCGATGATTGGTTGCGGCGCTTTAAAATCCATATCCGCAATCCACATTGGCAGAATATCGGAAGCGTCATCTATACCGTACACAGCCTCCATATTTCCCCATTTTACGGAACGTGTTTCTTTGCGATCAATCACTAGTTCAAACTCTTTCATTCCAAAACCCCTCATTTCCTTTTTTCTTTTACATTACTATGCTATCATAAACGAAACAATAGAAAAAAATAAGGTGACTTGTCGTGCAAATAATTGAAATGAATAAAAAAGCAATTACACTTCTCGAAGAATGGGATCCTTTCAATGCCGGCAGAAAAGCATATGAGCTTGAAATAGCCGACGTCATAAAAGAACTACAGTTGCTGGATCATCCTACCGATCTTGCAAAACGAATCCGTGAAATTTATGAACATTCCCATGGACTATGGATTCCGATAGAGAAATGCATGCAAATATCATATAAATTACTAGCTGTAAAATACGAAGCGAAATGTATTATCGTCTGAACCGTGCCGAATCTACGAACTTGTAGATTCGGTTTTTTCGTTGTAACAAAAATGAAACTCGTGTCGTATCACCATCAGAGGGAAAAGAAAGCGAGGGGGAAGAATGGATGAAGCCGATTTGATCAGAAATGCGCAAAATGGTGATCGGGTTGCATTTGCGCAATTAATGGATATGCATTATCGAACTGTCGAGAAATTTGCTTACCAATGCGGTGTGCGTCTTGATGATATAGCAGATGTCACTCAAGAGGTGTTTATAAAACTTTACAGGTTCTTGCCGCAATTTAATCAACAGCGGTTCACTACATGGTTGTATAAAATCACATTAAATACGGCCCGGGACTATTACCGTAAAGAGGGAAGGGAAACAGCGAAGGAGGAGAAGTTAAAAAGAGAAGGGAAGCAGACCGGTTATCAATCAGCCGAAACGCAAGTCCTCCTTTTTGAGGAAGATCGTTTATTGCATGAAGCGATTCTGCAACTTGATGAAAAATATAGGATTCCGCTAATCTTGTTTTATTTCCAGAATTTGAGCTACCACCAAATTGCGGATGTATTGAACATTACGTTGGCTACAGTGAAAACACGGATATTCAGAGCGAAGAATGTCTTGAAAAACGAGATGCAAATGAATGGAGGTGTACCACATGGACAATGACAATTTTGAAAAAAGGATGGAGTTTTTGAAAAAGTCGTATGACCGTGTGCCATCCTCTTTTGATCCGGATGAAGTTTTCAAGAAGATTGATGAAGAGAAAATGCAGCCATCCAATATGCAAAAACCTGCCAAAGGCGGATTCAGACATCATCTTACCGTTTGGGCGATGGGCATCGCAAGCATCTTCATCATAGGGATCATTGGAACTGGATATGTTTTAGATCAGAAACAGAAATCGGAAGAAGAAATTATCGATTCCCCGGTAACAGATGAATTTATCGAAAGCTTGCTCGTGCGGTATGAAGAAGAACGTGAAAAACGTCGTGAAATGCTGAAGTTGGATGAAGAGTATTTTAAGCACTATGCTAGTTATGCGGACAGCACAATTGATTTATTGAAAAACGATAGTTATTTAGAAATGGTTAGAGCGGGAACGGAAAAAACGCCTCTCAAAGAGACATATAATCGTGCGGTGCAGGAATTAAAGCTGCCATCTGAAATGCTCAAAGATTTAAAGGAAAACAGCCTTCAAAATGATGAACAGGAAAGCATCATCTTTTTAAGTGAGTACCGTCGAAAAGTGAAAATACTTATTGAAATATATGACCAAATTTTGAAAGAGAACAAAGTAGCAATAGATGCGTATGAGGTAGACCCGCACGTCGATAAGGCTGAGCTCATGTTGTTGAGCAGCAAGAGTTTTCCAGAGCAGCTCCAAAATATTATCAGAACTATGCGGGACCAGATGATTCGGCTTTATACGGAGAAATACTCTGGGGAGATTAGGACCCGTTATTCCAATTATAACTTACTTGGTGATTTACAATACAAGTTGCATCACCACACAGACGCATACATTATGATGATTGCGGAAGAGCCTTATATGTATAGTTCGATCCTTCAATATCCAATTGATGAAATGGCATATAAGTTAGGAAGAATGGAACAAACACTTATAAATCTAGAGCATGAGGATTCCACTTTATATCCTGTGTTGGAATCTTACTTCCTCGCCATTTTCAATGACTTGGTCAATGGCAGCGAATATACGAAAATCTTTGATGGGGATGGCGTTCTTCTTCCTGACTATCAGGATGTTTGGCGCGGGTTGGCGGCGAATGGGGATCCGACGCCAATCGCCTATGTTATGCAGCCTATTGTCAAAGAGATGGAAGCGTCGGGTTGGCGAGAATCAGCAAGTTGGGATTCGCTTTCATATGATGCTTTAAAAGAGGCGCTTATCCTGTACCGGGAAGGATTGCTTGAGGAATACATGTATGGAGAAAGACCGGATTTCCAAGATGTCACCATTCAATTGCCGAATGATTCATTCGAGAAGGAAGTTCAAGCATTGTACGCCGACTTCAAGAAAACGTATGACAAATCTGTTTTAAAAGGGGTTTCACCTATTCATGTGCTTAGGGTTTTCGACTATGCGAATGAAATTGAAGATCCGTTAACGATGTATCATTTAATCAATGAAAACGTTTTGAAGTATGATGAATCCGGAATAGAGTATACAGCTGAGTATTATGTGGAGAAATGGCGAAAAGGTATTTCGTATTTCTGGAATGCTACAGATGTCCGATTTGACGGGCAAGCGGTTTTTCGCGATGGCTATATATTCCGTAGTGATATAAAGTTTACTGGCGTGGATTGGCAGATTCCGATGGTTTTTACTGAAGAAGGTGTGTGGGAAGTCGGAATAAAAAATATGTACGACCTCCCGTTGTATCACATGAGTCCCGAAATGGATTTCCAAGATGACATAATGGCTATGAGTGATTATTACTATGAAGGATTAATTAGCACCGACGATGTTGAAAGCTATTTGAGATGGAATGAACCATTGGAGATCCTTGGTATGTATTTCTATGCAGGTGAAATTGGAAATTATGCCATGCAGTATGAATTGTTTTATCAAGGGGATGCTGCCGATATTGTAAGTAAGGAAGCTTTTTTAGAAAACCCACAAAATTATTTCTTACCTTATTCGGAAGCGATGTATAAAAAAGTTTCCTTCCAAGGTCAAGAGCAAGACGAAAACGGTAACTGGCCAGGTATAGCAACACTTACTGTCGACACAGAGCTCTTTCCAGAACTTCCGTCCGAAAGGAAATTCCATATGTTTTGGAATAAAGACGGCTGGCGAGTTAAATTCAATCCATTCGACCAATAAGGACGGGGCTGCCAATTTCGGCGGCCTTTTTTCTGTTAATTTGGTATAGTTGAGCTAGGATTATATTGTCAGGGGAAGTAGGGATGGGTATGGATGGCTTGGAAGGAAGAGTTATTGATGGGGATAAAGAAGCTTTCAAAGAGTGGATGAACTTACATATCCGTCCGATTGAACTTTTTGCAGTTCAGTACGGAATTAGCCAAGAAGAAGCGGGAAAAGTGGCTGAAACGATATTTGGAAATTTATACGGAAAGCTTGGACTACTGACAGAGGAACATTTAGAAGAAGTGTCACTGTTTAAAACTGCGATACAGCAGCTCAAGGGAAAACAACTGGATGTCCAACAGGAAGGGTTGTTCTCTTTTGAAGAGGACAATGAACTGCAGTGGAGGATAACTAATTTACCGCAAGAAACAAGGCTCCCTTTAGTCCTTGTCAAATTCCATAATAAATCCGTTGCAGAAATCGCCATGATACTAGATAAGTCCGAGCAGAAAGTCGAGGATGCGATAAAAGAAGCGCTTCGTTTGTTGACTGAGCCAAATGTGGAGAAAAAGCTAGAGTTTTTAAACCTTTCTTATGAAAGACTTGCACCATCTTACATAGAATCGAACATTTTTATGCAAGAGAAAGAAATATCACGAGTAAAAGAACCGGAAGCAACTGTAAGAAAAAGAAAACCGATTGCTCTCTGGAGTGCAGGGGCGGTTATTCTTATATTTCTCTTATTAGTCTCTGTCTTCAGAAGCGATGCGTATCAGCAATCCTCAGCAGAAAAATTTATTAAGAAAATGAACGTATCCTTTCAACAGGAATTGGATGATCGATTCGAGCTAATCGGTTTGTCTGAACCAGAAGAATCGAATAATGGTTATACATTAGTTATGCAAGGTTTTAGGAGCGAAATTTCACCTATCTCATATGGTTATGACACAAAGACCAAATTTAAAAGGTTCGTGCGTGAGGTGGAAAGGCAACTGGAGGAAGAAGGAAGGATCAATAAAAAAGAAGCTAAGCAAAAATATAACGAATTGGTTTTAGAATTGCGGCTGCCTTCGGAAATGGTGGAGCAACTGCAGAAAGAACCTTTAAACGATGACCGAGAACAAAGCCTGATTTTCTTGGACGAATTACGAAGCAAAAATGAGTTCCTTACAAATGTTTATATAGAAATCTTGGGTGAGCACTTGGAAATGATTTTCGAGTCTGATTTGTTTAATGATGGTATGGTCGATGTGGATGAAGTTCTGGAACGAAAGGCTTCATTTCCGCTTGACTTTCAAAATGCAATTGAACGGATGGAGACACAGTACTTTTCATTAACGAGTGTAAAAGAAATCGCTCCTTTATATCCAAAATACGGTACGCCTGAATTGGAAAAAATATTGCGTAGGAATCTCCATCCAGATATGCAAATCTACATATCTCTGCTTACAGGCACCTTTAATCTTGTATATACAGGCACCTTTGAGGATCATTTGGAAGCTTTGTTTGCGCTTGAAAAGGAATTGCCGAACACGAAGGAAAGTGACCAATTATCTTATGTTTTCAACTCCAATTATATATTTCTATTCTTCACTGCAGCAGGTTTAAACAGTGAAAAAGGGGTTTACGATGCATCAGGCGTCGTCAGACAAGAAATAAAGGATAGATGGAAGCGACTTGCGGCGAATGGCGAAGTGTCTCCATCCGGACAAGTTATTCGAGAAATGATTGATGAAATGGAAGCCTCTAATTGGACAACATCACCTTCACTTGAAGAACTGATGAACTATGGAGTTTGGGTGAATCTTGAATCGAAAATGGAAGAAGCGAGGGCGGGAAAAAGTGCCAATTAACCCCTGTGAGTTTTGCTGTGAAAGGGCTTACTATGGTATAATTGCGGATGGCCGTATAGGCAGATTCGATACCAAAAAGATTGGGAGCTGTTTCACATGGGAAGAAACTTTGAAGTGGGGGAAGAGCTGACTGGCAAGGTTACAGGCATACAGCCTTATGGCGCGTTCGTAGCGCTTGACGAAGAGACGCAAGGTCTCGTTCATATTTCCGAAATAACATATGGATTCGTCAGAGATATTAATGAGTTTTTGGCTGTTGGAGATGAAGTGAAAGTCAAGGTTTTGGAAGTCGACCAAGGCGCTGGCAAAATCAGTTTATCCATCCGTGCACTTCAAGAGGCGCCATCCACTAACCAGAGAACAAACCGTTCCCGCAAATCCTTGCAGGATAAGGTTAAAGAACATGATGCGGAAGGGTTCAACTCGTTAAAAGACAAACTGAAAGACTGGATTGATCGATCTGGGTATTGAGCAATCAAAAGCAGAACCAGACGTAAATAAAACAGGAGAAAGGCAAACGCGCCTAGCTCCTGTTTTTTAATTTCCGCAATCGGTATTGCAGATTTTGCCTGCTCATTCCGAGTGCCTGTGCAGTTTTTGTAATATTTTCATCGTGCAGTTTCATCGCTTTTTGCAAGTAGTATTCTTCCGCTTCTTTTAAATATCGATCGAGCGGCAATAATTCCTTTTCAGGCTGAACGATGAAATCGACGGCCTGTGTCGGTTTATCGGCATCACTTTTCAACCGGAAGTGCAGCGGCAGCATATCATAGGTGATAACCGCTTCTGTTGTGGCAAGTGAAGAAACTTCATCAAGTAAAAATTCCAGCTCGCGCATATTGCCAGGCCAATCATATCGTAGGAACAACTTCTCCACCTCTGGCGTCACGGCTTCTAAAGAGGATCCGAAACGTTCTTTTCTTCGGGCAAAATAGGAGTCGATGAATGGCATAATATCTTCTTTCCGCTTCCTGAGAGGAGAGACGCGGATTGTAAAAGAAGCAAAAAAATAATAAAGATCTTTTAGTAAAACGCCCTTTGCAATCAATTCGACAGGATCGTCGCCGATGCTCGCGATGAATTGATGACTCGGTTGAACTGAGTTTTTTAAAAAAGTATATAAGTTCTGTTGCAGAGAAATGGATAATAAATCGATCCGCTCACAGAATAACGTGAATGCTTCCGACATATTTAAGTCTTCATCAAGTTTCTCGATGAGCGCCGCATCTGATCGGTTGCAGTAAAGTGTGTAGAAAGGACCGTTAGTAGGGGACAACTCATTATGGATGCTTTCAGCAATCAAGTCTTTTCCAGTCCCTGATTCGCCGATAAGGAGAACGGGCAATTTTGTGCTTGATGCCTTTTGTGCTGTCGAAATCACTGTTTTCATTTCTTCTGAAGCAGCGATGATCTGAGTGAAGGTCACAGGACTACTGTTTTTTCGAAGTGGATGCAGCACGAACTTTTCTAGAGCGGTCACATCGCGAGAGATTTCCACAGCTCCAATGAGTTCTTCGTGATGAAACACGGGATACGTATCATTGATTGTCGTTATTTCATTGCCATTCCGATTCCAATAAGTCTGTTTGATGTTCAATTGTTCCACGCCGCTTTGCAGCACTTTTAACAATGTGCTTTCTTCATGATCAAAATTAAATAACTCAAGAATGGAGCGATCACCGACTTCTTCCAACTCAAAACCTTCAATAGCTTTCATTTTATCGTTATATATGACGGTTCGACCTGATTTGTCTACTGCATGGATACCGACACCAGCCCGATTCACTGCAAATTCGTATAAAAGAAAGAGGTTTTTTTCGATTTTATCCACGAATAACACCGTCCGTTTAATTTTTTATCGTAAAATAAATAAAAAGACTTGAAATGCGCAACAATCTCTTGCATTATTATAAGTGTAACCACAGAATAAATGCAAATTAATTTTGCTGCCTAAAAACTGAGGAGGAGTAAAATGATTCCATACAAACACGAACCATTTACAGATTTCACAAATGAAGAAAACAAAAAAGCGTATCTTGCAGCTTTGAAACAAGTTGAAGGGTACCTTGGCCAAGATTATCCTTTGATCATTGGCGGCGAGCGCATTATGACAGAAGACAAACTTGTGTCGACAAACCCTGCTAACAAAGAAGAAGTCATCGGCCGCGTTTCGAAAGCGAGCAGAGACCTTGCTGAAAAGGCAATGACTGTTGCAGACGAAACATTCAAAACGTGGAGAAAAGTGTCACCGGAATTCCGGGCTGACGTTCTTTTCAAAGCGGCTGCAATTATTCGTCGTCGTAAACATGAGTTTTCTGCACTTTTAACAAAGGAAGCAGGTAAACCTTGGAACGAAGCGGATGCAGATACAGCAGAAGCAATCGACTTCCTCGAGTTCTATGCGCGTCAAATGTTGAAATTAAAAGATGGTATTCCTGTTGAAAGCCGTCCTGGTGAATTCAACCGTTTCGATTACATTCCTCTAGGAGTTGGCGTTGTCATCTCTCCTTGGAACTTTGCTCTTGCAATCATGGCAGGTACAACAGTGGCAGCATTAGTAACTGGTAACACGGTATTATTGAAACCAGCATCTACAACGACTGTTGTTGCTTATAAATTCATGGAAGTTCTTGAAGAAGCGGGCATGCCTGCTGGAGTTGTCAACTATATCCCTGGTTCAGGTGCTGAAGTGGGCGACTACCTCGTCGATCACCCAAGAACTCGTTTTGTTTCATTTACAGGTTCAAGAGAAGTAGGTACGCGCATTTATGAACGTGCTTCCAAAGTGAACGAAGGCCAAATCTGGTTGAAACGCGTAATCGCTGAAATGGGCGGAAAAGATACGATCGTAGTAGATAACGAAGCAGATCTTGAATTAGCGGCTCAATCGATCGTTAAATCTGCATTCGGCTTCAGCGGTCAAAAGTGTTCAGCATGCTCACGCGCAGTCATCCATGAAGATGTGTATGATCAAGTCGTTGCACGTGTTGAAGAATTGACAAAAGAATTGACATACGGAGATCCAACTGACCAATCCAACTTCGCTGGACCGGTTATCGACCAAGCTTCATTCGACAAAATCATGAGCTATGTTGAAATTGGTAAACAAGAAGGTCGTCTAATCGCAGGTGGAGAAGGAGACAGCTCGAAAGGGTTCTTTGTCGCTCCAACTGTCTTCGCGGACGTCGATCCGAAAGCACGCATCATGCAAGAAGAAATCTTCGGTCCGTTCGTGGCGCTCGCAAAAGCGAAAAACTTCGACGAGGCAATCGAAATTGCAAATAACACGGATTACGGTTTAACTGGAGCAGTCATCACGAATAACCGTGAACATATCGAACAAGCGCGTCAAGATTTCCATGTAGGGAACTTGTACTTCAACCGCGGTTGCACAGGTGCTATCGTAGGCTACCAACCATTCGGCGGCTTCAACATGTCCGGAACAGATTCAAAAGCAGGCGGTCCGGATTACCTACAACTTCACATGCAAGGAAAAACTACATCTGAAACATTCTGATTTGATTATTATAAGATGAACTAATGGTTTGTATATTGTTGTGATGTCTGTTGCTTGTAGTGGAAAGCGTCCGCCTGGAACGGAAAGCAATGGTATATGTTATCTCTTAATTGATCTTTTATATTACGGAAGCAGCCCCATAGGCTGCTTCCATTCTACATACAAATGGGGAGGGAAAACGCATGTCGATTTCTGAAAAAATCATTTCGCAAACTAATAGATTTGGGGCCAACAACTATCATCCGCTACCGATTGTCATTTCCGAGGCTGAAGGTGTTTGGGTAAAGGATCCTGAGGGAAATAAATATATGGATATGCTTTCTGCATACTCTGCAGTCAACCAAGGACACCGTCATCCGAAAATCATCAAAGCTCTGAAAGACCAAGCTGATAAAGTTACATTGACTTCACGCGCATTCCATAACGACCAACTAGGTCCGTGGTATGAACTTATTTGTAAACTATCAGGCAAAGACATGGCTTTACCAATGAATACTGGAGCAGAAGCGGTTGAAACAGCTATCAAAGCTGCCCGCCGCTGGTCTTATGATGTAAAGGGCGTAGAAGAAAATAAAGCGGAAATCATCGGTTGCGTTGGGAACTTCCACGGCCGTACAATGACTGCGGTATCCCTTTCCTCAGAAGCCGAATATAAACGTGGATTCGGACCAATGCTACCAGGCATAAAGCTAGTCTCTTTCGGAGATTTAAAAGCGTTGGAAGAAGCGATCACGCCAAACACTGCTGCATTCATCATTGAACCGATCCAAGGAGAAGCGGGTATCCTTATTCCTCCTGCAGGTTATATGAAAGCTGCATATGAACTTTGTAAGAAACATAACGTCCTTTTCATTGCCGATGAAATTCAAGCAGGCCTTTGCCGTACCGGTAAAATGTTTGCTTGTGAATGGGAAGGTTTCGAGCCGGATATGTACATTCTAGGCAAAGCACTTGGCGGTGGGGTTTTCCCGATTTCCTGTGTTGTTGCGAATAAAGATATCCTTGAAGTATTCAATCCTGGTTCCCACGGCTCCACATTTGGCGGAAATCCGATGGCGTGTGCAGTCTCTATTGCTTCATTGGAAGTTCTCCAAGATGAGAAACTTGCAGACAAGTCAATCGAACTTGGAAATTACTTTACTGAACAATTAAAGAATATTAACCATCCGTCGATAAAAGAAGTACGTGGCCGCGGTTTGTTCATTGGTCTTGAATTGACAGAGGAAGCACGTCCGTATTGTGAAAAATTGAAGGAACTCGGCTTGCTTTGCAAAGAAACGCATGATACTGTCATCCGTTTTGCACCTCCGTTAGTGATAACGAAGGAAGAAATTGACTGGGCATTGGAAAGAATCAATAAAGTTTTTGCTAGTTAACCTAAAAAGTACCCAAAAATGATTTGGTCTGTGTTACAATATGTCCGAAGAAAACATTATGAAATTAAAGAGGCGAACTTTTACAATGACTGAAAACCTGAATCTGTTTACGTCTACACAAGTTGTCATCAAGGAAGCACTTGACAAACTAGGCTACGATGAAGGAATGTATGATCTTCTAAAAGAACCAATCCGTATGGTAGAGGTTAGAATTCCTGTACGCATGGATGATGGAAAAGTGAAAGTGTTCACGGGTTTCCGTGGTCAACACAATGATGCAGTTGGACCGACAAAAGGCGGCGTTCGTTTCCATCCGGAAGTAAGTGCTGATGAAGTCCGTGCATTATCAATGTGGATGACATTGAAAGCTGGTATTGTCGACTTGCCATATGGCGGGGGTAAAGGCGGTATCATTTGTGACCCAAGGGAAATGTCCATGGGTGAATTGGAACGCTTGAGCCGTGGATATGTCCGTGCATTGAGCCAGGTAATGGGACCGAATAAGGATATCCCTGCTCCTGACGTCTTCACGAATGCACAAATTATGGCTTGGATGATGGATGAATACAGCAGAATTGATGAATTCAACTCCCCAGGTTTCATTACGGGTAAACCGATTGTGCTTGGTGGTTCACAAGGTCGCGACCGCGCAACAGCGGAAGGCGTAACAATCATTATCAATGAAGCTGCTAAAAAACGTGGAATTGATATGAAGGGTGCGCGTATTGTAATCCAAGGATTCGGTAACGCTGGAAGCTTCCTATCCAAATTCCTACATGACGCTGGTGCAAAAGTAATCGGTATTTCCGATGCGTATGGCGCACTTCATGATCCGGAAGGCTTGGATATCGATTATCTATTAGATCGACGCGACAGTTTCGGAACGGTGACAACACTTTTCGACAACACCATTTCGAATAGTGAATTGTTGGAACTGGATTGTGATATCCTTGTTCCTGCAGCAATCGAAAACCAAATTACAGAGAAGAACGCTCATAATATTAAAGCTTCCATTGTTGTTGAGGCAGCTAACGGCCCTACAACTTCTGAAGCAACAAAAATCCTAACAGAACGTGGAATCCTTCTCGTGCCTGACGTGCTTGCTAGTGCAGGTGGCGTGACAGTTTCTTACTTCGAATGGGTTCAAAATAATATGGGTTACTACTGGTCTGAAGAAGAAGTTCGTGAAAAAATGACTTCTAAAATGGTAGAAGCATTTGAAAACGTCTATAATGTTTCATCCACACGAAATATCGATATGAGACTTGCTGCATATATGATCGGCATCCGTAAAACTGCGGAAGCTTCTCGTTTCAGAGGATGGGCATAATCTAAATAAGTCAATATAAGAAAGCATCTCCCTTCTATGGGGAGATGCTTTTAAAATTTTTCCGATTCGATGATAGCTGCTGTGTTTTTGCTAGGTACTTTAAGGCTTTCAAATAAAATCGTTAATGAAATAAGTCCTGAAACCCCTACTATCATATAGAAAAAGCGAGCAAGCGGTTTTGCATAACCATTTGAAAGTTGTGCGACAACGTCGAAACTGAAAAGCCCGACGACTCCCCAATTAAAAGCTCCTATTATAATGATTGCTAATGCTATTTTTCGAACTCTTTCCAAACAAATCGCCTCCTATTCCTAGGATTCCCGATACATGTCTTTTCATACTTGCTTCCCGGATTTTGTTCTTGGATAATGGGAAACGAGAACTCTTTGGAAAGAATGAGAACTTATCATGTGAAAATGAGAACTCAGTGGACATGAATGAGAACTATTATGGAGACATGAGAACTTTTCACACATGAATGAGAACAGACTTGGCAGTAACGAGAACTATTAAGTCGTTAACGAGAACTTTTCAAGGAAAGAGGAGGAAGTTAAGATGAAGGAATTCACATTCTACAACCCGACTAAGCTCATTTTCGGGAAAGACTCCATTAAGAAGCTTACGAAAGAATTATCAGCCTACGGTAATAGAATCCTTGTTGTCTACGGTGGAGGAAGCATTAAAAAGAACGGGCTTTATGATGAAGTGATGCAAATCTTGAATAAGGAAAATAAAGAGGTCTTCGAACTTTCAGGTATCGAGCCGAACCCTCGCCTTTCCACAGCGAAGAGGGGAGCGGAATTATGCAAGGAACATAATATCGATTTCATTCTTGCTGTCGGGGGTGGATCGGTCATTGATTGTACGAAGTTGATCGCTTCAGCGGCAAAATATGACGGAGATCCATGGGACTTTGTTATAAGGAAAGCTACTCCGAAAGAAGCCGTTCCGTTCGGCACCATTTTGACGATTGCGGCAACTGGATCCGAAATGAACGCGGGCTCTGTTATTACTAATGAAGAAACTGAAGAAAAGTACGGATGGGGAGGTCCGCTTAACTTCCCGAAATTCTCGATTCTAGATCCAACGTACACACTTTCCCTGCCGAAAGATCAGACTGTTTACGGCATTGTAGACATGATGTCGCATATTTTCGAACAATATTTCCACCGTGCAACGAATACTCCTTTGCAAGACGAGTTATGCGAGGGGGCATTACGTGCGATTATGGTGGCTGGTGAACAGCTCGTTAACGATTTGCAAAACTATGAGTTGCGTGAAACGATCCTCCTAGGCGGTACATGGGGGTTGAATGGATTTCTAGGCATGGGGAATAATGGTGGGGACTGGGGGACGCATGACATTGAGCATGCCATATCCGCGGTTTACGATATTCCGCACGCGGGCGGTTTGGCGATTTTATTCCCACATTGGATGAGATATACGTTGAAGTTGAACCCGGCTCGCTATGCGCGGCTGGCCATCAAAGTCTTCGGAGTAAATCCGGAGGGCAAAACAGATGATGCAGTTGCGAATGAAGGGATCGACAAACTGCGGGCTTATTGGACGGCGATCGGTGCGCCCGAAAGACTTGCGGATTATGGAATTGATGATTCGAAGATTGACCTGATGGCAAAGAAGGCGGCTGTCAATGGCCCGCTCGGTGGATTTGCTCAACTAAGTGAAGAAGAAGTAAAATCCATTTTGGAAGCATCGTTATAATAGAAAAAGCTACGGGTGCCCGACTCTTACACCTGGAGCTGGATTAAAAAAAGTAGAGGGGAAGTATCAGTCTCCCCTCTACTTTTTATTTTCAGGCAGTTTTTTCCGAGTCTCTTCAGACATCTTCGGTTCATTTACCCCTTGCCAAGTTTTGATCCCATCGTCTTCATCGAATGAAATCAATGCTTCGCGGACTCCTTTTTGCTTCAATACTAAAGACATGAGCCTGTCCCTTACATCATCGATATAGGCGACCGTTTTTGTCGGATCCACCTCGGCAATTACCTCCACATGAAGGTATTCTCCTTCTTTGATCACTTCGACTTTTTGGATATCCTTTACATCAGGATCTTCGGCTATAATTTGCGCAATATGATTCAACATTTCCTCATCCGTTTCGCCGATCGCACCTCTTGCATTTTCAAGGAATATTTTACCGACTACGTAAAACATCATGAAACCGATCAACATGGACGCTATACCTTCCGCACGTAAGAAACCGGTATAATGGGCGATTAAAACCGCGGTGAAAGCCAATATCCCTCCAATCGTTGCAACCAAGTCTTCCATAAAGACTAATTTAGTCGCGGGTTTTGCTTTACCAAGATTGGTCAAACTGTAGGTGAAGGCTTTCAAACCGCCATAGGCATGTCCTGAATCATGTGCAATTTCTTTTGATGCTTTCAATAAAACGGTAAATTCCAGTGCCGTTGCAAGTCCTAACACACTTAGATTGATGAGGAGCCCTTTTGTTTCAGTTGGATTCAATACGTGATGCCAACCTTCCTTCACCGCCTCGTATGACATAATACCAACGATAATAACAGCACCTAAACAGACAAGGTTGACAACTCTTCCGAATCCGTTCGGAAAATTGGGGGTCGGCGCCTTCTTTGAAAGAGCGGAACCTATGTAAACGAAAAATTGGTTCGCTGCATCCCCCAAGGAGTGCAACGTTTCTGCGAACATGGCAACGTTCCCTGTTAATACATAGGCAACTGCTTTCAGGATAGCAATAGCAGCATTCACAATGCCTGCCAGCAGAGATGGCTTATTGCCGTCCTTCAACAGACGTAAAATATCCTTCATATATATTAGCCTCCATTAAGGATAGATTTCTATTTCGACTGATTCAATGTAAGAGAGCTCTGTTAGTTCAATATATAATTGTGTGGTTCCTTTTCTTGGTAGCGCATCAAGACGAAAATCGACTTCATGCACTGAAGGTTTATCGTCAAAGTGCAATTGCCGGATGCGCAGGTTTTCTACTTTCATATTTTCGGAATTCAAAATCTCGATAAGATCATTGATTTTACTTTTATCCGAAACGACGACAATGCACGCAGCCTCCTTCGAACGTATTCTTTTTGGACCGAATTTGCCAAGAGCAGGTGCAATGACCTCAATGACGAAGAGAATGCTTAGCACGGCAAACGCCGCTTCGATATAAAAACCGGCACCTACTGCAATTCCAATGCTTGCAGCTCCCCAAATCATTGCCGCTGTCGTCAAACCGGTAATGTTATCGTTATCTCTTCTTAAAATTGCACCCGCGCCAAGGAACCCGATTCCGCTTACGATTTGCGCGGCTAGACGCAGTGGGTCCATTGTTACATTAATATCATTCCGTGCAGGAACAAGGTAAGCTGCTTCTATTGATACAATAGTTAGCAGGCAACTGAATGTGGAAATAACGGCGCTAGTCTTCAAACCAATCGGCTTCTTCTTAATTTCCCTCTCTACTCCGATAATTAAACTTAAACCTAGTGCAATTCCAATTTTAATTAATACTTCCGGGTACATTGAGTTATTCATAATCCATTCCATTGATTTCCCCCCACTATCTTCATTCGAATGAAGATGTGTTATACTCTTTATATTGTCTTTATCCTAAAAAGGTTACAAACTAACCTATATCTCCATTGAAAGAGAAGTGTGCATTATGGAAAAACCTGCAGTTCATCCCTATATCCCGATAATCGTAGGCGTGATATCAGTGGCGCTCTCGGCAATCTTTGTAAAACTAGCGACAGCGGATGCCGGAGTTATTGCTTTTTATCGTATGTTATTTACAGTCATTCTCATGCTTCCGTTATTCTTAGTTAAATATAGGAAGGAAGTTTTTCTTTTAACAAAGAAAGACTGGATTTTTTCTACGATTGCAGGAGTTTTCCTAGCTTTTCATTTCATTCTTTGGTTTGAATCGTTGAACTACACCTCAGTTGCAAGTTCAACTGTTCTCGTAACATTGCAGCCGATATTCGCTTTTGTAGGCACCTATTTCTTCTTTAAAGAAAAACTATCGTTTAAAACGATCTTGTCGGCAGTTATTGCTATAGCGGGTAGTATCATCATCAGTTGGAGCGACTTCCAATTGAGCGGAACCGCTTTTTTCGGAGATATGCTCGCTTTGGCGGCCTGTGCATTGATTACCGCCTACTTGCTTTTCGGTCAAGAAGTGCGTAAGCGACTGTCTCTTATTACTTATACGTTTCTTCTATACTCAATCAGTACAGTTACACTCTTTTTTTATGTACTTATAAAAGGGGAGTCATTCGGTCCATATTCCACTTCGAATTGGTTCTGGTTCTTCATGCTAGCGCTTATCCCAAACCTGCTCGGACACTCGCTTTTCAATTGGGCAGTTAAATGGGTCAGTACAAATGTCATTTCAATCGCTATTCTTTTTGAACCTGTAGGAGCGTCAGTTCTTGCATTCTATATACTCCATGAGAAACTTTCTGTAGCACAAATAACGGGTGGAATTGTAGTCATAGCAGGCATTCTGCTGTTTATTGTCGATGTGAAAAAGATTCGAGAAAAATTATTTTTAAAAAAGGCTTGATTTCTTATTTGGCTATGTTGTATATTAGTACATGTCCTTGAGAGACAAAAACAACTTCGAAAAAAGAATTTAAAAAAGTTGTTGACTCGATAGAGACACCGTGTTATGATTAAGAGGTCGCTGTGAAAGAGACGGCGCGAT
>NZ_BJYL01000021.1 GCF_007991495.1 Sporosarcina luteola
TCATTAACTTAAAGAAAAAAACATAAATTTCTACTTCTTTCTCTGAATTTCCCGGGAAATGAACAAGTTTCGACATAAAAGAAATCAAATTCGACTAAACCAGGTTTGACTTGTACATAAGCGGGTAATTTACAAATAGGTTATGCTACAACACTCATTAAGATGTTCTCTCCCGTTCAATCCATACATCAAAAAGACTGCTTGCCTTTACTATGGCTGCAGTCTTCCCTGTTTTATTGATGACTTAAAGATTCTTCAATCGACATTTCACGTAGTTTGAATTTCTGTATTTTCCCTGATGCTGTCATCGGATATGCGTCCGTGAACTTAATATATCTTGGGATTTTATGATGCGATATATTTCCTCGGCAAAATGATCGGACAGATTCCTCATCGATAATTACATTCTTTTTCGGAATGATCCATGCCATGAGCTCTTCCCCATACTTCGGATCAGGAACACCGACAATCTGTACATCTGAAATTCCCGGATGGGTATAAAGGAATTCCTCCACTTCCCGCGGATAAATATTTTCACCCCCGCGAATAATAACATCCTTTATACGACCCGTAATATCGATATAGCCATCATTGTCCATAATGGCGATATCCCCGGTGTGCAGCCATCCATCTTCATCAATCACTTCCCGCGATGCTTCTTCGTTATTATAATATCCTTTCATGACATGATACCCTCTTGTACATAGTTCACCCGGTACCCCGACAGGCATCTCCATACCCGTAGCAGGATCGATTATCTTTACCTCGACATGCGGATGAGGCTGTCCAACAGTGGACACGCGCTTTTCAATTGGATCATCTGTCCGCGTTTGTGTAATAACTGGCGATGATTCCGTCTGCCCGTAGCAAATTGTAATTTCACTTGCACCCATATCATTGATCACTTGCTTCATAACTTCGATTGGGCAAGTTGAACCTGCCATAATGCCCGTTCGGAGCGAGGAAGTATCGAACTTCTTGAAATCGGGATGATTCAATTCGGCAATGAACATTGTCGGCACGCCATGAAGCGCAGTGCATCTCTCCTCATGGACAGCTTCAAGTACGCGAAGCGGATCGAACTGCTCCACAATGACCATTGTCGATCCGTGCGTCACTGCAGCCATATTACCGAGCACACATCCAAAACAATGGAAAAATGGTACGGGTATACAAACCCGGTCTTCTTCCGTCAGTTTCATATAATCCCCGATCAGCCTGCCGTTGTTCACAATATTGTGGTGTGTCAACATGACACCTTTAGGGAATCCAGTCGTTCCCGATGTGTATTGGATATTAATGACATCTTCGGGCGACATTGTCTTTTCCCGTTCCGCAAGGTCGGCGTCCGTTATTCCTTCTGCATGGTGCAGAAACTCAGACCATTTATATATTCCGGATTCTTCACTATCCGTCATTAGGATGATTCTTTTCAATTTCGGTAATTTTCCGCTATTCACTACTCCATCCTTACTATCCTGAAGTTCCGGACAGATCGTGCGGATGATGTCGATATAGCTCGTACCCTTAAAGCCCTCATCGAGTATCAATGTAGTGGCATCCGATTGCTTCAACAAATATTCGAGCTCTTTCGACTGATAATTCGTATTCACCGTAACAAGGACGGCCCCCATTTTCCCCGTAGCGAACTGACTTAAAAGCCATTGCGGTTTATTGTCAGACCAAATGGCAACATGCTCGCCACGCTTAATCCCCATCCCGATGAATGCCTTCGCCAACTCGTCTGTCTCTCGGTCAAACTCATCATATGTTTTTCTAATCCCATGTTCCGGATAAACATAGGCCTCCTGCTCCGGTCGTAATTTAGCCCAATCCCTTACGATACCGCCAACTGTACTATTCAACAAAGACATCCACCAAACCCCTCTCTATAAAACTATAATTATTTACATATTATCACAAGATTCAGATGTTGTCGTAGGCATTATATATCAAAAAGCCATTTTCCCAAGAAGGAAAAACGGCTTAATCTAGCTATTCTATTGGAAAAACACGTCCCCGTTCATCTTTGTAAACAACATGATGACGTTCGAATTTTGTCGGCGAATCAATTCCTGCTGCTGCCGCGATTCTAAATAATCCTTCACGCATCGTCAAAATATAGTTCGTTACGCGGTATTTCTTCTCTTCCACGACAAGTCCTCTTTGCAAATTCTTATCTGTCGTTGCCACACCTGCGGGACACTCATTCGTATGGCATCGTTCAGCCATAATGCAGCCGACGGAAATCATGAAGCCGCGGGCAACTTGGACAAGGTCCGCCCCCATCGCCAAAGCGATTGCAGCTTTATCGGGAGTCGTAATTTTCCCTGAGGCAATGATTTTCACTTCATCTCGCACTTCATATTTCCTTAATGCATCATCCAACAAGACAAGCGCCGATTTAAGCGGTAACCCAACACTATCCGCTAAATCCCGATACGTAGCTCCCGAGCCGCCCTCTGCTCCATCTAGAGAAATGAAATCAGGTCCTTTACCCGTTTCATGCATGAATGAGGCGAGTTCCTCCGCATCCTCCTTGCCACCGATGACAATCTTAATGCCAACTGGCTTCCCTCCCCGGTCTCTGATCTTTTCAATAAAATCAAATAGCGTCGGATAATCGGAGAACTGCTTGAAGCGATTCGGACTGTTAATGGTCGTGTACGGCACGACATTTCGGATTTTCGCAATTTCCTCTGTCACCTTTTCCCCTTCAACATGCCCTCCCCGCATCTTTGCACCTTGAGCCAACTTGATTTCAAAAGCCTTCACTTGTGGGATTTCCGCCTTTTCACGAAGCCTTTCCCAGCTGAATTCCCCTTCTTCCGTTCTGAAACCGAATAGTCCTGAACCGATTTGGGCAATGATATGGGCATCTCCAGCCAAATGATAGGGAGAAAGTCCACCTTCTCCGGTATTCATCCAAGCTTCTTTTGCCATCCCGATCCCTTTAGACAAGGCAGTAATCGCATGTTCGCCTAGTGCGCCGTAACTCATACCCGATTGGCCCAATAGACTGCGGACATGAAAAGGATGTTCACAATTCGGACCAATGACAATCGCATCCTCTTCTGGCAATAGCCAAGGCAATGTATGAAGTTCCTCACGATGCTCTTTCCGGGAGAATAAATTATCCTCATCGACACGGTAGCGCATCGTTGTAATGAGCTCCCCATTATCGACTCGCATTTCCTCGTTCTGTTTCGTGAAGAAAGCGTTTCGAAGATAATAGCCAGGTTCTTCAAAATTACGTTTTGAACCGAAACCGATTATGCTGTTCAAGTACTTTCCTGGCAGAACCATCTGCAAGTACTCTTCGCGGTTGAAAGGCTTCCCTTCATGGTCAGCGTTGAACAAATACTGCCGCAGCTCCGGCCCTGTCTTTTCCAGCATATAACGCATCCGCCCCAAAACCGGATAGTTCCGCAAAATAGCATGCTGCTTTTGTCTTCTGTCATAGAAATAAAGAAAAACAGCAAAGGATATAGGAATAACGACTAAAACAAGTATAAGCAATGTTGTTGTCAATGAAATACCATCTAACCAACTCATTACGACACCCCTTTTCCAAGCGTTAATTGTAGTGTACATGGTATATTCAATCAATATAGATTAACAAAATTTCTGGAGGGATACATATGGTCATCGAATTATTGACATCACACGCATCGGTACGAAAATACAAGGACATTCCCCTGTCGAAGGCAGACGTCCACGAACTCATCCGCGCGGGACAGCATGCAGCGAGCTCCCATTTCGTGCAAGCCTACTCCGTCATCCACGTCACCGATCAGGAAAAACGGGAACAGCTTGCCGAGCTTGCAAGTAACAAAAGACAATTTCTAACGGCGGGAGCAGTCCTTATCTTCTGCGCAGATTACTGCAGATTAGCAGAAGCCGCCGCGTTGCATGGAGAGGAGATCGACTACTCCCATGCAGAGAACATGCTCGTCGGTGCAGTTGACGTCGCGCTCTTCGCCCAAAATGTCGCCATCGCAGCCGAATCGAAAGGATACGGCATCTGCTATATCGGTGGGATTCGTAACTCCCCAGCTGAAATTAGTGAGCTGTTAAAATTGCCAAAAGGTGTTGTGCCAATGTTTGCGATGTCAATCGGCGTACCAGACGAGGCGAATGAGGTGAAACCGAGATTGCCGGTCGAATCGATCATTCACGAAAACAGCTATGACGCAGCGAAATATAAAGAGCTCCTTCCAGCCTACGATCAAACGATGCATGATTATTACCTCAATCGCGGATCCAACCAAAAAGACACAGCATGGTCGGAGCAGATGGCGGACTTTTTAGCACAACCAAGGCGGACATATATGAAAGAATTCCTTGCGAAGCAGGGATTTACGTTTAATTAAACCGAAAAGCTTCTACATCAGGATAAGCACGCAGAAATGCAAATATACACGCAGCATCCCAGGGATTAGTAAAAGCGAAGCCTCTGAAGCATATCTTTCTAATCCATTTTGCTATTCTTATATGTAATAACTCGCCCGAAAAGAGGTCCAAACAACATGCAATTTGAAGAACTCGTAGAAAAACTTGTCCATCGGATGCAAGAAGGCACATTCATCCAAGGGACGATCAGCCAGCCCCGTTACAAATCAGAGGGCCTTCAGAAAGTGAAACTCAAGCCAGTGGAAATTAAAAAAGAAGTCCATATTCAATTTGAATATCACTACGAACGCATTTTGAAACATGAAAATATTAAAGTTGCAGATATTCAGCCTGCACTCCAGCAATTACTGGAGCAGTTCAAGCAGATGCAGGCGGAGTTCACCGACGAAAAAGCACATATCCAGTTAACGAAAAAATTCAAAGTTTCCTGGAAGGCAGAAAAGGCGACTTCAACAAAAACAGTCGATTTATCACATAACCGGAAAAAGAATTACTTATTGGATGACGCCACCCCTTACCCTTTCCTAATTCGTCTCGGCGTGCAATCGGCGGAGGGTAAAGTAAAGAAGCAGAAATATGATAAATTCCGGCAGATCAATCGTTTCGTTGAATTCATTGATGACGCGCTCGTCCATCTGCCGAAAGATAGACCTGTCCGCATTTTGGACTTCGGCTCCGGCAAATCGTATTTGACGTTCGCGCTTTATCACTATTTGCATATCGAAAAGGGGTTGGATATTAGAGTTACTGGCCTTGATTTAAAAAAGGAAGTCATTGAAGAATGCAATGTAATCGCAAAAGATCTCGGTTATGATCAACTCGAATTCCTTGTCGGCGACATCAATGATTATAATGATGAAACCGCTGTCGACATGGTCGTTACACTGCATGCTTGCGATGTTGCAACCGACATGGCTTTAGCACGAGCCGTTAAGTGGGGGGCGGAAGTCATATTGAGCGTCCCTTGCTGTCAACATGAATTATTTTCCCAAGTCCAATCACCTGCATTGGACGTCATGCTTCAGCACGGACTTATTAAAGAGCGTTTTTCAGCACTTGCAACAGACTCCATTCGAGCGGAGTTACTGACTCTTGTCGGCTATGACGCGCAACTGCTTGAGTTCATCGATATGGAGCATACACCGAAAAATATTTTGATACGCGGCTTTAAAACTGGCAAGAGCCCTTCCGCAGAAGCCATTGGAAAGTACGAAGCATTCCGGGATCTGTTGAATGCGAAACCGTTTTTAGAGCGGGCATTGAAAGATGCTGGATATTTAAGCTAAGTCATTTTGACTAATCGAAAGGATAATACTATGCCTTGTGTTCATGAATTCGGATTGATTGACGAAATCGGCAACCAGAATAATTTTGAAGGGTATACTCCGCGAAAATACAATTGCATTTCCGTGGATGATGATCTAATCAATAGTTTGTATGAATCTTTATCAATAATGAAAACTTTTTTTCATTCATTGGACCGTCCCGAATATGGATTGGCCTATTGTGGCATCACAATTATTCCACCTGAATCATTATCATTGTTTTTCGATATAGTTACGTCCTCTATATTCTTCAAGGAATCTAGCGAGCTTGCTGAATTGGCTTCGAAGATTAAACAGGCGACAGACGAAAAAAAGTATATAATACATTATGGGGTTTAAGCTTAACAAAATTTCCTTTGCTTACTTAATGCATAAATAAAACCGCCACCGTAGCTTCACCGGTGGCGGTTTTTGTATGAATAAATAAGTCCAACTATTATACAAGTAAAGTTTCTTCTTGCAGTGCCTGATAGATTGCCAAGTCACCCTCATACAACTTCCGATACGTCTCAAGGCTATGCGACTTTACTTTCTCAAAGCTATCTCCATCCACAATCCCCAAAAAGCTGTTCAAAATCCCGGCGTTCGCCCACGCGGTTTCTTCAAAAACGATGTCCGATTCATGCTCTTCAATGATCATCTTCATGAACGGCAGATCGGTAGGCCGTTTTTCAGCAGCTGCTTGTTTTTTCAACGTGATGACTTCTTTCGTCCGGTCCAGTGATTCGAGCAATGCTTTGCGATCCATCGCGTGCCCCAATTCATGGATGGTCAATATGCGAAGATACGTTTCAAGCGCCATCGGTTCGGGCAGCTCATTACAAGCTTTTTGGACACGATCGATATCGACAATCACTTCATTTTTAATGAAGTCATACATCATGTTAACCCCGGTACGCTCCAGCTTTAGCTCGACGTTCATATTTACATCACGGATAGTCGATTCGATTAAAGCGACAATCTGCGACTCGGTCATAGTAGCTCTCATTCTTTTTTCATAACTTCCTTCATTGTTAAGATAGATTCAAATCAATTTCTCACACAGCTTTTTCATTATATAAAAATAACATGGGAGACGCAATAGATTTATCCCAATATCTACGAAATTGCTAAAATTTAGCCAACTTGCTAACTAGGGTTCTTTACGGCTCTTCAATGTATGAGGAAGCAAATCTGACCGACGGGCCAAGTTTTCATAGATATGGCGCCACCATTCCCCTTACCTCCCTAGCCCCTTTCGTTTCTCCGACTTTTTCAAACGCTTCGATGCTTCCGAGGAAGGCACGCTTCGCCTTTTCCAACTCCTTGACTGCTTCAAAATATTGCCCCTTCCCTCTCATTGCGCATCCAATGCACATCCAGTCATCTGCAAGCTCTGCTCGCCGCAACGCTTCGTCAAAATGCCGACTGCTATCATCCAGTCGATTCTCTAGAAGCGCGATCAGGCCAAGTTCATACGCATTGGCGGAAAAGCCCACATGATGATTTGGCATTTCCTTTTCCCACAGCTCTTTCTCTTGTGTGAATAAATCCAGGGACTTCTGATAGTTTTTCTCCAACCGATACACCATGCCGAGTTGGTGCAAAGCGATAGCTTCGTCAAAAAGGTCCTCCTCTTCCTTCGCCGTCAACAACAGTCTTTCATAACAATCCCGTGCTTCAGTATAGACGCCTTTCATCGCAAGCGTGAACCCGAGCCAATGCAAAATATATTGTTCTTCCTGTTCATCCGACACCTTTAATAACCGCTCGTGAAAAATCTTTTCAGCCTCTTCAAATCTGTCTTCCTCAAATAATTGGACTGCTCTCTCCAACGATTGCCCTTCCAACCCGACAGACACAAACACATACCCATTACGCTCATGCTGCTCTTCAAACACGATCGGAACACGATTCTTAAATATCGGCCCATCGACGACAACGGTATGGAATTCTCCCGACTCACCACACGAATCAATGCCGAGCGCGTCCAATTCGTCCATTAATTCAATCGTGAATTTACGTCCGATAAATTCAGCAGGCATCATTTTCGTATTTACGACAATAATATATGCCTCAAAGCCTGCGTTTACGAATTCCTCTAATAACTTCCGGCGCGGTTCCATCCATAACGGGTGAATTGCGTCCATACCAACTTTGGCACACGCCGTTTGCACCCAAGTCAAATGATCCTCTAAATCGATATCGCCAAAAACGCCATTTGGGATGCCTGCCTCTACGCATTCCCTCATTGCATCCAAAAACTTGGCTTCATAACCATTCCAGTCCGCCCCTCTAATCATCAATGGAACATCGAGACTGTCAGCTTGGGCCCGGACGATTTCAATCGGCAATGCATGCGATTTCGAACGTTCTTTATCCTCTTCAAACATCGTCCATACCCGTTTTGGAACGCCACCTGACTGAAGCGCTCGGTAGTACGCCAATGCCGAGTCTTTTCCACCACTCCAAGAGGCGACAAATGGTTTATTTCTCATTAATTGACACATCCTCATAACAGATTTTGAATTAAGCATATCATAATCGTTTCATGGTTTTTCCAATCCCTCAAAACTTTTTATGAAGACAGTCCGTCCATACTTATGAGACGTGATCGCGATACGTTATTTCTAAAGAAGGTGACCCGATTGTCATGACAAGAGACGAAAAATTTCAGTTGGTGGAAAAGTTCATTATAGAAAACCAGCAAGCCTACTATCGGCTAGCGTTCAGCTATGTTAAAAATAAGGAAAATGCACTCGACATTGTTCAGGAATCCATCCTGAAGGCACTTCGTTCGATTGACCGGCTGGATGAAGTGAAGTATATGAAAACCTGGTTTTACCGGATCATCGTCAATACTGCCATTGATTTCATCCGAAAACATCAACGGATGTCCATTATGGAAGACGATATTTTGGAAAGCCATTTACCGACTTCCGAAAATGAAATAACTGATTTTGATTTACAGGAAGCGGTTGACCATCTCCCGTCGAATTATAAAACTATTATCATCCTCCGTTTTTTCGAGGATTTGAAGATCGAGGAGATCGCAGAAATTATGGGAGACAACGTTAATACAGTAAAAACAAGGTTGTATGCGGCTCTGAGGAAATTACGTGTCGAAATGGGAGAGGAGCAACAAAATGAGCAAAATGGATAAAGTAAAGAAGGACTATGAAAACATTGAGATTCCTAAAGAGTTGGATGGTGTAGTGAGAGCTTCAATTAATGAGGCTAAAAGGGAGCGAAGAAAAAAACGACCCGTTTTTAGAAACAGTATGCTCGGTGTCGCTGCCGCCGCTGCAATATTTGTCGGCAGCATCAATGTCAGTCCTGCATTTGCCAAAACGATGGTGAATGTTCCGGTTTTAGGTTCTATCGTGGAGGTATTGACTGTCCAACAATTGGTTGTAGATGAAGGTACGTATCAGGCGGATGTTTCCACACCGGTCATCTCTGGACTGGAGAATGAAGAATTGCAAGCTGCATTGAATGAAAAGTATATGAAAGAGAATAAGGAGCTTTTCGAACAATTCGAAAGTGAAATTGCAGAGCTTAAAGAAGCTGGCGGCGGCCATCTTGGAGTGGATGCTGGCTATGAAGTGCTTACAGATAACGAACGGATCCTTTCGATTATGCGCTATCAAGTCAATATTGTCGGTTCTTCATCGACGACAATGAGATACGATACAATCGATAAAGTCGATAGCGTTTTGATTACATTGCCAAGTCTTTTCAAAGATGATTCATACATTGATGCTATCAATACTTATATTGAAAGCGAGATGGAACGGCAAATGGCCGCGGATGAGATGATCTCTTATTTCACTGAAAATGAATATGGCGAAGGCTTCACGACAATTAGACCTGATCAGAACTTCTATATTACGGATGATCAAAAGCTTGTCATCTCCTTTGACAAATACGAAGTTGCCCCAGGCTATATGGGTGTTGTGACATTTGAAATCCCGACTGAAGTTGTGAAAGATTTGTTAGTAAGTGATGTTTACATTCGTTGATTGAATTGTACCCCGCACATGGCGTGCGGGGTTTTGTTATGGACAACTTTCATTATCATTGCGTGGCAATCAGGGTTTTAAGGAATATAAAATCCCCTAGCACAGGGCTTGGGGATTTTACTGGGCGTCTGATTTGATTTCGGAGGCGAGACCATGGATCCTTAATTTGATGATTGTCTTCTTCAACGCCTTCAAATGACATTTTTCATACATGCCGACGACCGGGAACCATTGCTCCAATGGCATTAAACCAAGGTTCGGATGCTCGAACGATTTCTCGCGCAACAGATCCTTACAGCTGCCGTCATAGATATCGAGCAAATAAATCCGAGAGCTATGAAGTTCCTCTTTCATTTCCGATACTGTTTTGAAACCGTCTGTCGGCTTTGTTGCTTTCGGTAATTCACCTTTCACCTTCAAGCTTCCGGAAAGGAGTATAATTTTCTTTGAAGCACGCGGGCTTTCCGGATTCTTCAACTCTGCTGCTATCTTTGCAGCTATATATGTTTCCATCAAGGCAAGATGCTCCAAAATTTGCTTCGGGGACCAATCATGCGCTGATGGTTTCCTATTGAACTCTTCATCCGTCAATCCATCGATCACTTGATAAATCTTTGTTCGGATTTTATTATTGCCTTCAAAAACCATTCTATTTATTCTCCTTCATTTCATTGAATGAACTATGGATATCCTATCAATTTCACAGCATACGCTCTTTCGTCGGAAATTTAAAGTCCTATATACATATTCAGAAAAATAAAATGTCGTTTGTGGCAAAATTGTTGTCGGGGAACTAATGAATGGTATTTTATCGGTTGTTTTGGACGGGAGACGATACTCGTTTGATGTGCGACAGGTGGCTTTGGACGCGGAGAGGCTCGCTTTGGACGCGCGACCACTTGCTTTGGACGCGATTCCAAAATAAAAAGACAGCAGTCAAGATTCATCTGCTGTCTTCATACTTATTAAGCTGGCATCGGTGTGTCCGTTGGTTTTGCGTAACCTTCTTTGTATGTGTCATCGATGAATTCGCGGATTTCTTTCATCGACTTGCCTTCTTGTTTCATTTGCACAGATTGAACGGCAATTTCGAGGCACACAAGGCAGCGGGTGCCGTGGTCGTCCCAGACGACGGAACCGTCTTCACGAATTTCGTCGACGAAGCAATTCAAGTTGTTGCCATGGCCTGCGCTCTCGCCGCAACCACAGTAGCATGGCATATACGCGAGAATATCAGAAGCTGAAGCTGCCACCTGGTATATGAGACGCATATCTTCAGGTTTGTCATCCAAAAACTTGGGCAACACCGCGGCCGATTCAGTCACTTCCTGCAAGTCCCCGTTCGGAAGATGTTTTTCGTGACCTACTGCTAAATGTTCGTCTTTATCCCCATCGTGTTGTGCCTTTTCTCCGCATGCAGAAAGGACAAGGATTACAATTAGCATGACAGGCATGAGTTTCTTCATCATTCATGTCTACTCCTTTAGTTGTCATTGTCCTTCCATCATAGCGGATAACACCTTAAATTAGGGTTACAACTTTGTGGACAAAGTGCTTCGTTGATTTTCCTTCTGTTTAATCCAATAGCGGATGCCTTTTCCAGCTAGCGGTTCATTTGAAAACCGCGGGATGACATGGAGATGGGCGTGTGGGATGGATTGTCCGCCCACTTCACCTGTATTCCATCCGACTGTGTAGCCTTCATGGTCGTATCGTTCATCCAAATAAGCTTTTGCCTTCAACAATAGCTCCTGTGTATCCTGCCACTCAGCAGATGTTAATGAAAACACATCAACTGCATGCCTTTTCGGCACAATCAGCCCACTGCCTTCCAGCACTTTTTGCTCGGAAAGCTTTTGGATATACGCACAGGTCTCCGTTTCGAAGATGATTTGCTGTTCCGGATCCGCGGTTAAATTACAGTATGGGCAATTCTCCATCTTATCGTCCGATCATCTTGGAAGGATCGACATATTCGTCAAACTGTTCTTCTGTTAATAAACCGGTTTTAAGCGCCGCTTCCTTCAACGTCGTGCCTTCCTTATGCGCCGTCTTCGCGATTTTCGCTGCATTTTCATAACCGATATGTGGGTTCAATGCAGTGACAAGCATAAGTGAATTCTTCACTTTATTGTCAATCTCCTCACGATTCGGTTCAATGCCGACCGCGCAATTCTCATTGAAGCTACGCATACCGTCCGCTAGTAGTTTCGCAGATTGCAGGAAGTTGTAAATGATGACCGGCTTGAAGACGTTCAATTCGAAATTCCCTTGACTCGCAGCAAACCCGATTGTCGCGTCATTCCCCATCACTTGTGCAACGACCATTGTGAGTGCTTCACTTTGCGTCGGATTTACTTTACCAGGCATAATGGAGCTGCCCGGTTCATTTTCAGGAATGGTAATTTCGCCAATCCCTGAACGCGGACCGCTCGCTAACCATCTGACATCGTTCGCGATTTTCATCAAATCCGCCGCAAGGGCTTTCATCGCGCCATGCGTATAGACGACTTCATCGTAGCTTGTGAGAGCGTGGAATTTATTAGAAGCGGATGTGAAATCAATGCCAACCGATTTCGAGATTTCTTCCGCGACTTTCTCTCCGAACCCTTTCGGAGCATTCAGACCAGTGCCGACCGCGGTTCCGCCGATGGCCAGTTCTTTCATCGATTGGACACTGTCGTTCAACATCTTTTCCGTCTTTTCAAGCATTCGGTGCCATCCGCTAATTTCTTGACCTAATGTGAGCGGTGTTGCGTCCTGTAGATGTGTACGCCCGATTTTGATGATATCCATGAATTCTTCGGATTTATGACTAAGCGTTTTTTTCAACTCTTGAAGCGATGGCAGCAATTCACGTTCCACTTCAATGACGCCTGCAACGTGCAATGCTGTCGGGAAGGTGTCGTTGGAGCTTTGTGATTTATTCACATCGTCGTTCGGGTGCAGGCGATCTGTCTCTCCCCACTCTTCAAGCAGCTGATTTCCGCGGTTTGCTAACACTTCGTTCATATTCATATTCGATTGTGTACCACTGCCCGTTTGCCAGACGACAAGCGGGAAATGATCGTCCCATTTGCCTTCAATTACTTCTTCTGCGGCCGCGGCAATCGCTTTCATTTTCGCGTCTGATAGATTGCCAAATGAGTTGCTTGCAATGGCTGCCGATTTCTTCAGGTGGGCGAACGCACGAATGACGCCAAGCGGGATTCGTTCTCCCCCAATTTTGAAGTTCTGCTTGCTCCGCTGTGTTTGTGCACCCCACAGTTTATCCGCGGGTACCTGTATTTCTCCAAATGTGTCATGCTCAATACGATAGTCCATGTTCCCTCCGCCTTTCACAATTGAATAATAAAACCTCTTCTCCTATCATGCACCTTTTCTGAAATGAAATAAAATGAAAAGACCCGGTTTCCCGAGTCTTGTTAAAATGCGTTCTTTACTTTTGTTCCAAGCACTTCTATAAAATGATCCACCACGTCAGGATGAAATTGAGTCCCTCTGCCTTTTTTCAATTCTGCAATCGCTTCTTCTGTCGATAATGCTTGCTTGTAAACGCGCTCTGTTGTCATAGCGTCATACGCGTCCACGACAGAAACGATTGCCGCTTCAAGGGAAATCTCGTCCCCTTTCAGCCCATAAGGATAGCCTTTACCGTCGTAACGTTCATGGTGCTGCTCGACGATGAATGCAGCCTCTTTCAACCAATCGACCGGATGAGCGCGCAAGAGGTTAGCGCCGACCCGCGAATGTGTTTTCATCGTTTCCCATTCTTCCGGTGTGAGTTTTCCGGGTTTATTTAAAATTTCGAGTGGAATTGTAAGCTTTCCGATGTCATGGAAGAAGGCACCCCATCGCATTA
The DNA here is from genome assembly GCF_007991495.1 of Sporosarcina luteola. GTDB lineage: Bacteria > Bacillota > Bacilli > Bacillales_A > Planococcaceae > Sporosarcina > Sporosarcina luteola. The sequence continues at coordinate 13,602 of NZ_BJYL01000021.1, forward strand.
GTCTCAATGTGTGTTTCGGGCGATCCATTCGCTTCCACACTTCGATGGCGTATTGTTTAATTCGATCGCAATGATGGTACGTATAGCCGTCAACGCGGGCGACCGCATCCATTTCAATTTGAAGCATCTGTGTTTCAAAGAATAGTTGTTCATAGAAATCGGCTTCCATTTTCATGAGAATTTCTGCATTCGATGTTGCATATAACGTAACGACCTTTTCGAATGTTGATGCGTCAATCGTTTCCCCGACTTCAAACTTTCTTCGTTCACCTATATGTTCGATTTCAACTTCTCCGTCCAATAATGTGTACGTTTCAACAATCGAATTATCCGGGTTGTACTGGGCGCAGAAAGAACTGTTTTCATTTAACGAAAAGAGGGCTTCCGCTATGCCATTCCATCGCCCTAAAAGTGTTATGAATCCAGAAGTCATACGTAAAACTGGATATTGGCCATTTTTCCGATACGTTCGGTTCGGATTTACTTCCATTGGCGTCCTCCGTATAGGTTTCGACTTTTTTCTTGTAATATCTACAATTATAGCGAATATTGACAGAGAAATCAATCTATTTATACTTTTAGACACTAAGTTAAGGTGGATTTCTTATAACTCTTGTCTTAACGCTTGGATAACGTCTATCTTCGTTGCTTTACGTGCTGGACGCCATCCCGAGATCATTGCAACTGTAATGCTGATGACCGATGCGATAAGGACAAGTTGCCAAGGAATAATGGAGAATGTCACGCTTAAACTTCCTAAATCCTCTTCACCTAATGCACTCGCCACGATAATCGGCAATAGTAAATTCGCAATATAGCTAATTCCGTACGATAGAACAATTGCAATGAATGTACCAATGATGCCAATCCATGCGCTTTCCATTAGGAATAATCGTTGTATCAATTTCGGGCTTGCCCCAATGGCTTTCATAACACCGATTTCCCTTGTACGCTCAGTTACCGCCATTGTCATCGTGTTAAATATGCCGATCGAAGCGATTAAAATAGCAATTGTGCCGACAAAGATGAGTCCCGCTTTCAACACAAGGAAAAATACATCCATTCGCTCTAATTCATCAGAAATCGAATAGACATCAAATCCATCCTCTTTCATCGCCTCGCTGACGGACTTCACATTTTCCAGATTATCAGCGTACATTTTTACATCACTGTAAAATAAATCTGTCACTTCTGCATCTTCCACATTGGAAATGAAAATTTGTTTCACCTTCGGCATGATCGATGCATCCCCATAGACTTTCATGTCGTGCACCCAATCTTTTGACGGCTCCTTCGCGATCCCAACGATCGTCAATGGAATTTCTTCTTCGAACAGCTCGTCATTCTCATATAAGCCAAACTTATATGTAAATTCCTCACCTAAAAGTTTTCCATTGTATGTTACAGGTTCCCCTTCTGCATCTAATTTTTCAGGGTCAATCATTCCTTCCGCAAAATGGCTGCCAACCACAACTTCATGCTCATTTTGCGGGAGACGGCCTTCTTTTAGTGCGAATTCCACTTTCGCCTCTTCACCAAAATCAGTAACGATTAAGCTTTGCCCGCCTATGTAGCCATTCATGCCCGTTTCCTGACGAATGCTTACCGACTGCCGGTTCACTACCGCCTTCACATGCTCCCGTTGCTTCAATCCTTCAATTGTCGGAGCATCCATATCACCTGAAAACACATCAATCTCCGTAATTAAGCGATTGCTCAACATTTCGTCGCGAATTGTATCTTGAATGCCGAACCCTACGGACGCTAGTACAATAAGAAAAGCTGTCCCCATCGTTGCGGCCAGGATCGTCATGAAAACGCGAAGTTTATTCTTTCGAATATGCTGTCTGACAAAATCGATCTGGTCTTTAAATCGCATGACTTGCGCCTCCTTCAATCAATTCTCCATCATGCATCCGATATATCCTGTGCGCGGTCTCCGCGACCGTATCGTCGTGCGTTATAATGACAAACGTAATGCCTCGCGACCTGTTCAACGATTGAATGAGCAATAAAATGTCTTGCTCCGTTTCAGAATCAAGACTACCTGTCGGCTCATCCGCAAAAATAATCGGCGGATCGGTTATTAGTGCACGTGCGATACTGACCCGTTGCTGTTGTCCTCCCGACAACTCATTCGGATAATGATCCTGCACCTCAGTCAGACCGACAAGTTGCAACAGTTCCTGAACTTTTTGCCGGCGCTCCTTCTCCATCACTCCACTAAGCTTCAAAGGCAACTCAATATTTTCGAAAACCGTAAGACCCGGCATCAGCTGGAAATTTTGAAAGATGAAACCGAAATGCGCCAGACGATATTTTGCACTCTCCGTCTCGTTGAATACAGATGTGCGGACGTTGTCGATCTCAATAATTCCCGTGTCTGGTTTTAGGAAGCCCGCCAATATATGCAACAGCGTAGATTTCCCCGACCCGCTACGCCCGACAATCGACACAATTTCACCTTCTTGAATTGAAAAAGACAACCCCTTTAAAACCGGCACTTGTCTTTCCTTGCCTTTCTTGCCAATCTTGAATGAATGCGATAACTCTTGAACCTGTATCATAAATTTCCCTCCAACTCCTTAACTATTCCCCATTGTACGGGGAGAATCTTAAGGGAGAGTGAGGGGAATAATGAAGAAATTCTTAAGATGTTGTGATTTTTGAGTGCGGGTGGCACTTTCTTGAGCGCGGAGCGCACTTTCTTGAGCGCGGGAAGCATTTCCTTGAGCGCGGGGCGGAATTCCTTGAGCGCGGGGCGCACTTCTTTGAGCGCGGGAAGCACTTCCTTGAGCGCGGGAGGCACTTCCTTGAGCGCGGGAAGCATTTCCTTGAGCGCGGAAATCACTTTCTTGAGCGCGGGAGGCACTTCCTTGGGCGCGGGAAGCACTTCTTTGAGCGCGGGGAGTACTTCCTTGAGCGCGGGGCGACCTTCTTTGAGCACGAGACACCATTGGGTATGCGGGGAATGTAAATTCTGTATCATGGTCTCTATTGCGCGATTCTCACAAACGATTTATTGCTGTTGAAGGATTTGTCACCTTGTATAGAAGGAGGTGCTGCGTTTTCCTTTCATGTTTAAACCCGATTTAATTAATAATCTTTTTGCAACAGAGCGGTCTCCGATTTTTGAAAATGAACGGAATTGACGATTGGTGATCTTGTTGTCCATAAGATAAAACCAATCAGTCAATAAATCATGATGACTATCAGAAGAAAAGTGAGTACATTCGAGGCAATTCCATTTTTTCAGGTGCCATTTCATTCCCCTATATTGACAGTTTGGGCAAATGACTCCTGGCATTATATCTTCTGGGGCTATCCCCATCGTTTTTGTTAAAGGGAATGGATTGTACTCTTGATGTGAGTTTGCCATGTCATGTGCGATTTCACGGATTTGACTATGGCTTAATAATTCCTGTTCAACAGGGATATTGTATAGTCTAATTGGAATTTCTTGATTGAATGAAATCTCTGTGCTGCTTTCGTCTTCAATATATAATTCATTAGTATACGCAAGGCCGATGATTCCCTTAATAGGAAGTGTCATTCCACGCTCATTTAGCCATCCATCCAATAATATCTTTTTACGTTCCAATTCAGTAATTGGACTTTGAATAATTCTTCTCCCTTCCTTATTTTCTTGAATAAATTGTGTTGGTTTTGCTTTAACCGTTATTTTTCCTGCCAAGTTTTTAACTTCGAATATTATGATGCCGTCGGGTTTAATTAATAGGGAGTCCATTTGAAAGTAAATACCTTTATAAATTAGGCATAGATCGTGTAATAAACCTATTGGATACGTTGGGCGGAACTCCAAAATATGCCTATCAAAATTAGTTTCTCCACTAAAACCTGCTTTCCTTTTTCTTAAATCCTCTTCGATTCTTGCATAGTGCTTATGGTTAGTTGATAGTCTATTGATTAGTGATTGTAAACCTAGCAACGACAGTGGTTCATTCCGTTTTTTGTATAGCATTCCCATCACCTCGAGTGCATTGTAACAGTTCACATAAGTTTTACCAAATGGACAATAATTTGATTATGTTGCTGTTTTCCAGCAGATAATTTAATTAAGTATGGAAAAAGCGTAATCTAATTCAATTTCTTGGAATCCATACTTTTTTCGTTTTAAGATAGGAGTTTTTCTTGAGGAACACCGATTTCATATATAGTGGGGCGAAATAGAAGAATCTTTGTTTGTGGAAGGCATTTCCATAAGCATAGGAGGAACTTTCTTGAGCGCGGGAAGCACTTCCTTGAGCGCGAGACGCACTTCCTTGAGCGCGAGACGCACTTCCTTGAGCGCGAGACGCACTTCCTTGAGCGCGGAAAAATTCCTTAAGCTTAATCTAGTGAACACATAGAAAACACCCGACCGCTAGGCGGTTCGGGTGTTTTCAGTGCATTCTTTATTCTTCTTCAACCGGTTTAACAGCTACCGGTTTGCTGGAGCGCATTTCTTCCACCAAGTTGTCGATGCTTGGTCGGAGATTGTTTTTTCCGACGTAGCTTTCCATCATTTCCTTCACGTCGATGCCTGACGAAGCTTTCAATGATTCTTGCAATGTGGACATTAGGTTCGTTGCGTACGATGTCACTTTATTGGCACCGCCTCCACCTTCACCGCCACCTGTATCGACAACCGTAATCTTATCGATATTCGAAAGCGGGCTAGCGATTTGTTTCGCGTATTCAGGAATCATTTTGACGATCATGTCAAGCACAGCTGCCTGCCCGTATTGTTCGAACGCTTCTGCAATTTTGCGTTTCGCTTCGGCTTCCGCGAGACCTTTTAGGCGGATGACGTCTGCTTCCGATTCACCTTGCGCACGCTGCGCATCGGCTTTTGCTAAACCGTCAAGACGGATTTTTTCAGCTTCCGCTGCCGCTCTAGCTTCAATACGGTATTTCTCTGCTTCCGCTTCTGCCATTTGGCGGGACTTATCCGCTGCCGCGTTTTGCTCAATCGCATAACGATCCGCGTCGGCTTTCTTCTTAACTTCAGAGTCATATTGCTTTTCTCGACGCAAAATCTCTTTCTCTTCCAACTCGATCTGCTTTTGACGCTCGATGATGCGGACTTGCATCTCTTGCTCTGTAACTTCCTGCTTCGCACGCGCGGATTCAAGTTCATATGCTTGGTCGGCGCGCGCTTTTGCGATATCTTGCTCGCGACGGTAGTCAGCGACTTTCAACTGATTTTCCTTTTCCGCTTCCGCAATTTCCGTCGCACGTTCGATTTCCGCTTTTTGCGCTTCCTTCGATGCTTCGGCATTCTTAATACGTGTTTCTTTTTCAGCTTCAACTGTTGCAATGTCGGCGTCGCGTTTCACTTGGGCGATACGCGGTTTACCGAGTGAATCCAAGTATCCATTTTTATCGCGAACATCTTTAATTGTGAATGAAACGATGACAAGGCCCATTTTAGCGAGATCCTGCGAAGCGACACGTTGCACTTCCTGGGAGAACTTATCACGATTCTTATAAATCTCTTCAACTGTCATGGATCCTAGAATGGAGCGCAAATGCCCTTCCAGCACTTCTTTCGCTTCATTTTCGCGGTCGGCTTTCGATTTCCCTAGAAACTGCTCCGCTGCTGTCGCGATTTCAGAAATCGATCCTCCAATTTTAATGATGGCGGTTCCGTCGGCCATGACGGGAACACCTTGTTCCGTGTACACTTCAGGCGTCGTTACTTCCAATTTGCTTGAAAGCAAGCTGAGCGGCTCTGATTGCTGGAACACCGGGAAGACGAAAGTACCTCCGCCACGGATGATTTTGATTCGGTTGCCCGAGTCATCCGTATGTACGTTTTTTGATCCTAAATAACTTCCTGTGACGATTAGCGCTTCATCCGGACCGACTGTCTTATACTTCGAAATGTAGACGAGTATGACAGCAAGCAGGATGAACACAACAATACCAATAATGATGAGTGTTCCTGGCATTCTGATTCCCCCTTAATTAATTTTATTGATTCATTTGAAGCGGAAAGGCTCATACTCCTTAACGATGAACGTTCCTTCTTTCACTTCAATGATTAGAACCTCTTTTCCGTAATCGATCGGCTTATTTTCGTATCCGGCAGCCCTTTTCGAAATGATGCCGTTTACCGTTTCAATGACAATTTCACCAAAGCCGTCAACCGGTACTGGAACGATCACTTTGCCAACTTGACCTGTGAGCGATTCGTCTGTGTAAGCAAGTGACACTTCCGCAGATTTCAATGGAAGGAGCACGAAGAAATATAGAAGGAAGTCCAATCCGACTGCCGTGGCTAGTGCAATTATCAAGATCAGCATATGGTTCCATCCCGTTGACAATTCCAAAATATAACCGACTGCAGACGTGAATGTAATGAACGCAAGGATGACAGCTGGATCTAGTAGCGGGCTTGCTTCACCGACGCCCTCAGCAATATCACTAAAAAATAAGTACAAAATAGTCGCCAATCCCGCGATGATAAGCACCGTCAAATATACATTGAGAACCGGCATTCCGAACAATTCCATCCTCTCACCCCCAACTCCTAATTGAATTCTACTATATATACGGACGGCCAGGAACAAAGTTTCAATATTCTTTGAAATAAATTCAAGCTTTTCATATCGGCAGTTTTCTTCTTAACCAACTAAAAACGATAAAAATTTGTCACTTTTCCATGACGAACTGTGTCTAAATTTGTACTTATTTTAAATGTTTTTTGCTATGATAGGAATACTATAAAATGATTCCGGAAACGGATGGAGGCTTAAAGATGTTCAGTCCACGAAAAACAGATCCTTTTTTCGCAGCTCTTTTGGAGATTGCCGAGCATGTACAAAAAGCGATGCATTATGCAAATGATTTTAAAGTGACGTCCGTTGCGGACTTAAAAGAGGTTAGTATCAAGTTAAAGGAATATGAGACGCAGGGAGACGACATGATCCATGATCTCATTGCGAAGCTTAACATCTCTTTCATGACACCGATTGAACGGGAGGATATTTTACAATTAGCCATTAAAATGGATGACATTTTGGATGGCATTGAACATTTCTCAGCAAACCTTGAAATGTTCTCGCTCACGGATATCGATGAATATGTACAGAAGTTCATGGACAATATCGTGAAAAGTTCTGATGAAATCGTGAAAGCAATGGGACTGTTATCGAAAAAGAAACTCGTTCAAATGCGAGACCACGCTGTTTTAATTAAGGAATATGAACGGATTTGCGATGAAGTGCTTCGTACATCGATCAAGCAACTGTTCTTGCGTGAAAAAGATCCGATTCGCATCATTCAGTTCAAAGACATTTATGAATTACTCGAAGATATCGCTGACCATTGCCAAGATGTCGCAAACACACTCGAAACAATCATCATGCGCAACGCGTAAGGGGTAAATTTATGGACACGGTATTAGTTCTCACTATAGGAGTCGTTGTTTTTGCCTTGGCATTTGACTTCATTAACGGATTTCATGACACGGCCAATGCGATTGCAACATCAGTTTCGACACGTGCATTGAAGCCGCGGACCGCTGTTTACATGGCAGCAGCGATGAACTTCCTTGGCGCATTGACATTCACGGGCGTTGCAAAGACGATTTCCAAGGATATTGTCGATCCTTTCATGTTGGACAAAGGCTCTGTCGTTATTTTAGCGGCTCTTCTTTCCGCCATAGCCTGGAACTTGATCACATGGTATTACGGCATTCCGTCCAGTTCATCACATGCGCTGATCGGCTCGATTGCGGGCGCAGCCATTTCCGCGGCAGGGTTCGGCATATTGAATTATGGCGGGTTCCTTAAAATTATGGAAGCGCTCATCCTTTCGCCATTCATCGCTATCGCGGGCGGGTTTCTCGTCATGTCGCTATTTAAGGTGATTTTAAAAAATCGAAATCTCTTCAAAGCGAATAAACGGATTCGTTACATGCAAATCGGAACCGCCGCATTGCAATCGTTCACACATGGTACAAACGATGCCCAAAAAGCGATGGGTATCATAACGATGGCTTTAATTGCTGCAGAATTGCAAACAAGCGATGACATCCAACTGTGGGTCCGGATTGCCGCAGCTACTGCGATGGGTCTTGGGACATCAATTGGCGGTTATAAAATTATTAAGACAGTCGGCGGTAAAATTATGAAAATACGGCCCGTCAATGGGATTGCAGCTGATTTGAGCTCCGCCGCAATCATTTTTGGCGCGACGCTTATTCACTTGCCAGTCAGCACGACTCATGTCATCTCGTCTTCCATCATGGGGGTCGGATCTGCGCAACGCGTCAAAGGCGTAAAATGGGGAGTCGCCAAAAAAATTGTCATCACATGGGTCATCACTTTGCCGATCTCCGCAACGATGGCTGCGATTATTTATCAATTTTTGAATTTGTTCTTCTAAATAAATTCTTTCACTTGCATTGCCAAACAGGCTCTGTTATGATAAAGGAGAATTATTTTTGTTCGGCATGATGGTCACAGTTATGTTTGACCGCTTCAAGACTTGAGCAAGGATAGTAACACAAGTGTGCCTGGCACACGAGGAGGAAACAAACATGGAACAAGGTAAAGTAAAATGGTTTAACGCAGAAAAAGGTTATGGCTTCATCGAACGTGAAGATGGCGACGATGTATTCGTACACTTCTCAGCTATCCAAGGTGATGGCTTCAAGACTCTTGAAGAAGGCCAAGACGTGACTTTCGAAATCGAACAAGGTCAACGCGGACTTCAAGCAACAAACGTTGAAAAAAACTAATTTGAATTAACCCTTCAAAACCACTTCCTTCGGGGAGTGGTTTTTTTCATTTTGTGAAAGGATTTGAGGGCGATGGACGCTTGTTTGAGCGTGGGTATCGCTTTCTTGAGCGCGGATCTCACTTCCTTGAGCGCGGGGCCCGATTCCTTGAGCGAGATACCCGATTCCTTGAGCGCGGCATCCGCTTCCTTGAGCGAGATACCCGATTCCTTGAGCGCGGGACCGGCTTCCTTGAGCGCGGCACCCGATTCCTTGAGCACGGGACCCGATTCCTTGAGCGCGAAACCCGATTCCTTGAGCGCGAAACCCGATTCCTTGAGCGCGAAACCCGATTCCTTGAGCGCGGCACCCGATTCTTTGAGCGCGGCACCCGATTCTTTGAGCGCGTCCATCACATCCTTGAGTGCGTTGGACGCGGTAAACTCGCCTAGGAACCCATTTCACTCCCTATGACGCGATTCTTCAAAACCATCACTTCGAAAAGGACAATCCTATGCATCTTCGTTATGATAAGAGAATAGATGGAGATTCATTGGGAGGTCGATGCTATGCGCACACTTGCGCGCTTTGTTACAAAAGGTTATAAAGCGATTATCATTGCTTGGATTGTTATATTCATTGTCATGGCCGTTTTTGCAATCCGCCTGCCCGGATTACTGGAAGGTGACGGCTTCAGGATGGATGCGGAGCATGAACAAGTGATGAAGATTGCATCGGAGAAATTTGATTTGCCGGCGGAAACGATGTTTGTGGTTTTTGACAAGGCTGACGATGAAACAATTGCTTCCACGTTGGCGAAGATTGAGAAGCTTGGCCTTACTTCAGAAATCGTTTCACCGCTTGATCATGAGGAACAGTACACGAAAGATGTATCCTACGCTTTGCTGCATTTTGAGGAGAACGGGAAGGATATGTCTGAAGTTGTATCGGATATTCGTGATGCGATTGGTGACGAAAAAGGAATTGTATTGACGGGACAATCCGCCATTACAAAAGATATTAATACCGCAAGCCAGCGTGATTTAGTGAAGGCGGAGGCGATCGGGTTGCCTATTGCGATCATCGTTCTCTTATTTGCATTCGGGTCTGTCGTTGCTTCGGTTGTACCGTTACTTGTCGGTGTGGCGACGGTCATTTCTGCGCTTGGAGTTTTGGCCCTGGTCGGTGGGCAAACCGATTTATCGATTTTCGTGTTGAATATTGTGCCGATGCTAGGGCTTGCCTTGAGTATCGACTTTTCTTTACTTTTCATTAGCCGATATCGGGAGGAACGTTTGAAAACCGAGGTGTTGGAAGCTGTCGCGACGACGATTCGCACGGCGGGACGTTCTGTTATTTTTTCGGCATTTTGTGTGTTCATCGGTCTCGGTGCAATGTTCATTATTAAAGTGGAAATCTTCCAGAATATTGCGCTTGGCGGGATGATTGTTGTCGGCATGGCGGTGCTTAGTTCGGTTACTTTATTGCCATCGGTTTTAATAGCACTCGGTGACCGTTTGAATAAAGGACGCGTGCTGAAAGTGAAGGAAAATGGCTCTGATCGTTGGAGGCAATTCGCGAATGGAGTCATTAAACGGCCGATTCTAATTACGATTGTTGCGCTCATTTTACTGGGCATCGCAGTGATTCCTGTGAAAAATATGGATTTGACGATTCCACAGATCGATTCATTGCCGGCCTCTTATGATACACGTGCGTCCTATGAATTAATGGATGATACATTCGGTCTTGGTGATGAGTCGAATGTGTATGTTGTCGCGGAACGGGTTGGCGGTTGGTCCGATGCGGATGGTTTGAATGCGATGAAAGCATTGGAAGATGAGTTGTCGGATGATCCCTTAGTGAATGGTTTGACGACGATTTTTACGACTAGCGGCGTCGAATCTGCCGATGAATGGGAACAAGCCATGCAAGTCCCAGAAATGAAGGCACAGCTAGAACCGGTACTTGATTCATTCGTGAAGGATGATCAATTATTAATTCCTGTAACGCTCCAGGCAAAAGGTACATCCGACGGGGCGCAGCAATGGGCGCGGGATTGGTCGGATCAGACAGAATGGAACCTACTCGTCGGCGGGCAACCGAAGTTCAATCAGGAAATCTTCGATGAGATTGCCGATAACATCGGGCTTGTGCTAGCTATCATCCTTCTATCAACATTTATTATTTTGATGATTGCATTCCGGTCGATCTTGATTCCACTAAAGGCAATTGTGATGAACATTGTCGGGCTGTCGGCGACGTTCGGAATTCTCGTCTATATCTTCCAATATGGGCATCTCGGATTGCATCCAGGCACGATTGCCCTTATTATTCCGGTCATTGTCTTTAGCCTCGTCTTCGGATTGAGCATGGACTACGAAGTGTTCCTCATTTCGCGGATGCAGGAGGAGTATGCGAAGACATTCGATAATGATCATTCAACGGTGGAAGGACTTGCGACGACAAGCAAAATCATTACGTCCGCCGCGCTGATCATGATTGTTCTGACTGGTGCATTTGCGTTCACGGATGTTATGCCGGTGAAACAAATCGGTGTTGGAATCGCAATCGCGGTAGCCATTGACGCGACGATTATCCGTTTATTGCTAGTGCCGAGTTTGATGAAGTTATTCGGCAAATGGAACTGGTGGATGCCGTTTAGAAAAGGTAAATATAAGGCTGGAAATTGGCATTAAACAAAAGCGAAGGGCGGCGTTTAGAGGCGACAGGCATAAGGCGAAGATGCGAAGTGGCGCTCTTTGCCACATAGCAGCTTTGACTTATGACCCGAGCCTCTGCCGACCGGAGCTGGATGACAACAAAAGCGGAGGGCGGCGTTTAGCCTCGACAGGCGTTGGAGGGCTTGAAAAAAAGGCGGTCTTTGCCTTTTCTTTCAAGATCGAAACGACCCGAGAGGCTGCCGACCGGAGCTGGATGAAAAAACTGCCTGAACAACGGATTTCCCGTTTGTCCAGGCAGTTTTAGTTTTTCTCAATAATCTCTACTTGCGTGCCTTCCCGCTGATCTTTCTCAAACTGCGCCGTCATCGCAAAGTAGATGACCGCAACTATAATTAGAACGAACACGACGAGCCCGATGACAAGTGTCCTACCCTTCATTCGGCGTCACCCCTTGCTTAGTTTGAATTTCTCCTCTTTCAAATAGTCGACGGCTTCCTGATAATCGCCGAAGCCCTCTTCCAAATTGTAGCCGTGGTAAATGTTGAAAAAGCCCTCTTCCTCAAGTAAAGTGAGTTTCTGCCCTTCCTCATTCATCCACAATTCTTCAATCGACTCTTCTTCCACTTCCGCCTCTTCGGTCGCAAGCGCTTGGATGGCATCGCGAATCGTTTTCTTCAATTCATCTTCCGTTGCTTCACGGATGTTGATAAGTCCGCGATCATCCGTCTCATAGCCCGGAATTCCTTCGACGTAAACAAACCCATTGCCGTTCGGATGTAAATGCTGCACAACAACCGACTTTTCATACAAGCTGTCCTCGTAATGATAATTGAGCCGTTTCATCGACACTTCTTTTCGCGTCAATTCAGGGAATGTCTCAATGATTTGTTGTTTTTGTTCGAATGTTAGCATGTTTTTGCCACACTTTCTTTGTCAAATGTCTTTCCAGTATAACATTATTCTTCCTTCACCGTTAAGCCCAGCACACGCGCAAATCCGACCGCCTGCTCCTTTGACACGATACAGCCTGCAATCTTTGGCAACGTCACTTCAATCCGATCATATGTATTATTGGATAAATCGACGCCATTCAAATCCGTTTCCGAGAAATTGATATTGTCCATCTTGCATTCTTCAAAACGAACTTGTTTGAAATCGCATTCATAAAAATCGCTATCGACCAAGTTGCAACCCGCGAACTCCACTTCTTTCATGCCCGAAAAATTGAAATTGGCATAGCGAACATCACTTTCTTTCACAAGTAAATGCCCCAATTTGGAATTCGCCAGATCAGCGCCGGTCAACTTCGAATTAATAATCTCGCACCGGTGGAACATTGCATTTTCCAATTGCGCATTTGAAAAATCACATGCCGTGAACAAAACATCGACGAATTCCACACCTTTCCAATCACTGTTCGCAAATGATATATCTTTGAACACGCAATCATCGAACACGATGCGCTCTCCATCTGCACCTAACATCGACCCACCTTGAAAGCTCGCTTTTGCAATAAACCCATCCTGGCTCCAAATGTCTGCGGGACGCATTAACGCATGCTCCGCCGACAATTTCGGCTTCACCCGCTTATCTTTTTTCTTTGACAATTCAATTTCCCCCTATCGCGTCTTCCATTCAATAATAATGACGAGCAATACAACAACACCAATCGCTAATATATAAAACCAACTTGGGATTACGCTCAGTCCGCCAAACATCCACAATCTCTCCTTCCATAACGATTTATCACCGATAGTTATCAACAAACAAAGGAAACTTATCAACATTAGTAACATAGTTATAAACATAGTAATCCATTTTATTAACAATTAAAAATAAGTTATCCACAATCATTCAACATTCCTGACACTCACAATAAGGTTATTAACAACTCTTATTTCAACGACTCACGCCAACAATCACCCGCAAATCAATCGAAATCCCCTTCATTCCTTCCTGTTGCACTTCCCGAACCCGTTCCTCACTCGCACCCCAAGTAAGTGGCGTCATACGAATCAATGGTGCGAGCAAACCATCCGGTAAAGTGAACATATACGTCACTCGCTCCGACTTGACATCATCAAAATGTTCACTGAAACGTTCCACTGGATCTGTTTCCTCTTTCTGCTGCTTCCCGTTGTAAAAAGCTTCCCGCAACTCTTGTAAATACCCGCTTTCCGGCACGACTTTTACTACGATTCCGCCTTGTTTCAGCAGTCTGTTGAATTCCGCATAATTCGCGGGTGATAAAACATTCAAGATGACGTCAACCGCATCGTCTTGAAACGGCATCGCGGCCAAATCAGCAACACTCCAGATGAAACCCGGGTAAGCCTTCGACGCGGCTGCAATTCCTTCCTTCGCAAGATCGATGCCGATGCCGATGCCGACTGTTTCCATTGACAGGCGGGAATGAATGGCCTTTAAATGAGTACCTTCTCCGCACCCCGCATCCAATAGCACCGACTCATCACTTTCGTCGAGATGATCATTGACTAAAGACGAAAGCTTGTCCAGAACAGGCTTGAAAAATCCGCTAGCCATCACTTTTGTCCTTGCTTCAAATAGCGATTTATCGTATTTCGTTGTGTGCGCTTGCGGCGCTAAATTGACGTAGCCGCTTTTCGCCAAGTCAAACGAGTGCATGTTCTCACAAACGAGCTTCGCCTGTTCTACCATTTCCATTCCCGTAGAACAAATCGGACATTTGAATAATCCTGCGGTCCTTTCCATCAGCTGTGCACTTTGCATTTTCTTCGATAATTTCATTTCCACTGCTCCGTTCCATTGTTGTTCTATCAGTATACCGTCTTTCCACTTGTACTCAAACTATGAATGGTTTCCACTGTATCTATCTCACCTTCTGCGGGTACAATGGTAGAAAGGAGGCGATTTCCGTGAAGCGGATTTTCCTATTTATTATTTTCATCGTTGCACTCTATGTTGCAAAACCTTTATGGGAAGAGCCTGTTTCGAAATATATCGACCTTTCTTTTCTCAATCCGGTAGATGAAAAGATTGAAACCGTACTTGAGAATGATTCGGTCACGTCAGCTATGAGTTCTATTAAAAATACAGCTGATAAAGTATTCTTTTTCATCTCATCAAAATCATCAGAAATGGAACGATTGATTCCGGAGAAGGTCGCGAAGCCGAAACTCGCAACACCCGACAATTCCGCAATGTCCATTCATAATATAGAACTTGGCGCTACAGAAGAACAGGTGAAGGCGGAGCTTGGCGAGCCGCAAAGTCATTCTTTGAATGAGTATGGTACGGAATGGTTCACCTACCATGAGGATTACCAGAATTACGTCATGATTTCATATGATGAAAAATGGAAGGTGAATGCAATCTATACGAACGATGATCTCATTTCCTCAAAAGCCGGTGTCCAGTATGGCACCGAAAAAGCGGAAGTCCGAAAAGCGTATGGCGAACCATTGAAAGAGCTCCGCAAAGGTTTGAATATTTACGTTTTGCAAGATGGCGAGGGCATGGATCTATTTAAAGTCGGAGATGTGTATATGTATGTGTTTTACGATGTTCATCAGAACACGACCGTCACTGCGGTCCAGCTCATTACGACCGCACTCGAACATCGGAAATCCGGGATGTACGCAGGCGGGGATGTCTCTCTGCGCAACGGGTTCGAGCAGCAGCTTTTCGATTTGACGAACGCCGCCCGTGTCCGGCATGGACGCTCAATTTTAAGATGGGATGATGCGATTTCAGAAACCGCCCGCAAGCATAGTTTAGATATGGCCATCAATGATTATTTCAATCACGAAAATTTAGAAGGATTGTCGCCTTTCGACCGGATGAAAGCGGATCAAATCAAGTTCAGCAAAGCTGGTGAGAATTTGGCATACGGCCAGTCGAGCAGTATTTTTGCACATGAAGGGCTGATGAATTCAAAAGGGCATCGGGATAATATTTTGGTTGATGATTATAGTCACCTCGGCATCGGCGTTGCGTTCAATGACAAGTCACAACCGTATTATACGGAAAATTTCTATTTGAAATGAATCCTAGAGGACTATATCTGTTCATTCAGGGGAATATAAACTGGACAGATTAGGAGGGATTCGATGAAAGCTGTAACATTTCAAGGTGTGAAAGACATTCAAGTGAAGAAAGTTGAAGCGCCAAAAATAGAGAAGCCCGATGATATTATCGTCAAAGTGACGTCTACCGCCATTTGCGGATCCGACTTGCATATCTATTTGGGTGCACTGCCGACACATAAAGGATATGTCATCGGCCATGAACCGATGGGAATTGTCGAGGAAATCGGTCCAAATGTGACGAAGGTAAAAAAAGGGGATCGTGTAATCATCCCGTTTAATATTTCATGCGGCCAATGTTTTTATTGCGAGCATGAGATGGAGAGCCAATGTGATCATTCTAACCGAAATCCGCATGTCGATACGGGTGGCTATTTCGGATTCACTGAACGATACGGGGATTATCCCGGCGGACAGGCAGAATATTTACGGGTTCCTTATGGCAATTTCACCCCGTTTGTCGTCCCGGAGTCTTGCGAGCTTCCTGACGAGGCTTTGTTGTTTTTATCGGACGTTCTACCGACTGCCTATTGGAGCGTCGAAAATTCCGGCGTGAAAAAAGGGGATACTGTGGCCGTTCTCGGATGCGGACCTGTCGGATTGATGGCGCAGAAATTCGCCTGGATGAAGGGCGCGAAGCGCGTTATAGCGATCGACCATGTCCCTTATCGGCTCAAACATGCTGAGAAGATGAATAAGGTGGAGGCCTTTAATTTCGATGACTATGACAATATGGGGGCGCATCTTAAAGAGTTGACAAGTGGCGGCGTTGACATTGTCATTGATTGTGTCGGAATGGATGGGAAAAAGAATATTGCGGAGAAGGTGGGCCAAAAATTGAAGATGCAAGGCGGAACATTGAGCGCTTTTGAAATCGGTCACCAAGCTGTCCGCAAGTTCGGGACGATTCACCTGACAGGTGTTTATGGCTCATTGTACAATCTATTTCCACTTGGTAATTTGTTTGAACGGAACATCACGCTGAAAATGGGACAAGCACCAGTCATCCATTATATGCCGATGCTATTTGACAAAATTGTTAAAGGCGAATTCAATCCGACCGAAATCATTTCACATGTCGTCCCGATTGAGAAAGCAGCAGATGCTTATCACCACTTTTATGAGCATGAGGATGAATGTATAAAAGTGATTTTAAAACCGTAAATGTGAAAACCGGCCCATTATGATGAGCCGGTTTCATTTATTTCTTTGCTTTTTTTGAAGTGATTGCCGCACAAGCGACGCGATCCCCGGAATTTCCAGCTGGATCCGTCTTATAGTCATCTGGATCTGAATGAATGACCAGTGCAACGCCGTCTCCATCCAAAATGGAGTTTTCCTGCCCTGGTTTTAATGTAATTTCACCCGTCGTCATTTTCATCGTAACTTTTCCATCTTCAGGGACCTCAATATTCGGCAAATCTCCTAAATGGAAGCCTTTCGGATTGTCAAAGCCGTGTTCTTTGCCGGTCGGATTGAAATGCGCGCCAGCGGACGTGAAATCAGGTGCTGTGCAAACTCCAGTTTCGTGGATATGAATGCCGTGCAATCCGGGTTTCAAATCTTTCGCCTCGACATTGATCATCACACCTTCCGTCTCTTGGACCAATGTGACTTCACCAATTTTATTTCCTTCCGTATTCAACAAAGGCGTAATGATGGTCTCCATCTGTTCACCGCTGACAGGCATCGTTTTCTTTGACTTGCTACAACCCGCAACGACTAGAATGGCGCTCATTAGCAATAAGATGACTACTTTTTTGTTCACATACATTCCTCCTCGACATTTACTCTTGCCAAGCATGCCCAGTTGGAGGAATTTTATGTATGGTAACTTTTCCCGGTTTGAGCGAAGATTGAATTATGAGTATGGATGAGAGGGCCATGAGCGCGGATCATGGCCTATGAGCGTGGACCGCAACGCGGCATCACTCCCTGTAGTAGCCGTACATACAAAAAACCGCCGCCCATTACCCTCTTTGGAATGAACGGCGGTTTCGCCTATTTAAGCTAACACCAATTTCTCAAGATCAAGCGGCGTTACATAAACACCATCTTGATAAACCCGCATATTGCCGCCGGAAATTTCATCGATCAGCATGATGTTTCCTTCAGGATCCCGTCCGAATTCAAGCTTGATGTCGTAAAGTTCAAGCCCCTTCGCTGCAAGCTCCTCCTTCACAACCGTAGAGATTTCCTTCGTCAATTTCACTAAAACCGTATACTCGTCCTCCGTCAAAATGCCGAGCTGCGCTAAAGCATCTTTCGTGATCGGCGGGTCATTGCGGTCGTCGTCTTTAATAGTCACTTCAACAAATGCATCCAACGGTTGTCCTTCTTCGCAATAAGCGCCATACCGACGCAAGAAACTTCCGACCGCACGGAAACGGCAAATGACTTCCAAGCCTTTTCCGAATACCGTTGCCGGCTTCACAGTCATTGTCGCGCTCTCAATATCCGCATCCATATAATGTGTCGGAATCTCTTTAACTGCCAATTTCTCAAAAAAGAATTTCGTCATACGCAAGCCTGATTGTCCCGCGCCTTCAATCGTCAATCCTACTGTATTCGCGCCCGGATCGAACACGCCGTCTTCCCCGGTCACATCATCTTTGAATGTCAATAAAACATTGCCGTCTTCCAATTTATAAACGTCTTTCGTCTTTCCTTTATAAACAAGTTCCATGCCCACGTTTCCTCTCTATTCGAAAATGTAGTGAATCGAACCACGAAGAGTTCGATTTGCCATATTTCTGCGTTTTTCGCAGAAATTAAGGCGGCCTTTAATCTCCCTCGCTGCGCTCAGTCCAGGGTCTTAGCAAAGCTCTTTGTTCACTTATAGTATAAGGCACTTTCCCCCGTATAAAAAGCGAAAACTTGACGGGGGTCAAGGTTTCATTCCAGAAAACGCCTTATGATGTAGTCAAGAAGAACAAAACAACTACATGGAGGTAGAGGAAAATGAGGAAAATCGTATTGAACTTGGAGCCGTTGACTTGCCCATCTTGCATTAAGAAAATCGAAGGCGCTTTGAAGAAATTAGACGGCGTCGAGCAAGCGAAAGTAATGTTCAATTCCGGAAAAGTA
Organism: Sporosarcina luteola; assembly: GCF_007991495.1. Classification (GTDB taxonomy): domain Bacteria; phylum Bacillota; class Bacilli; order Bacillales_A; family Planococcaceae; genus Sporosarcina; species Sporosarcina luteola. Next base: position 32,168 of record NZ_BJYL01000021.1, read on the forward strand.
CGCGCGCAATTTGATGAAGAAAAAATCGAGGCTGAGCAGATTGCGAAAACAGTTTCTGGCCTCGGCTATCCGATCATTTCACAAAAAGTTTCATGAAAGGGGTGAAGGAAAATGAATGCGAAACAGACTTCCCGGATTACCGCCGCGACTGGCCTATTGCTCGCAGCGGCAATCGGGCTTCATGTAACAGGATTCCATGAATGGCGGCAAATCTTGCTCATCACAGCAACCGTCCTTGCCGGCATCCCGATCGCCTATAAAGCGTTCAAAGCATTGAAAATGAAAGCATTCAGCATTGAACTGCTCGTGACAATCGCTGTCGTAGGTGCATTATTCATCGGAGAATACGTTGAATCCGCTGCAGTGACTTTCCTATTTTTATTCGGTGCGTATCTCGAAGCACGTACGCTTGAAAAAACTCGTTCTTCGCTTAAAGCGCTTGTTGACATGGCTCCACTCGAAGCGACAGTCGTTCGTGACGGCGAAACGATGACAATTTCGGTCGACGACGTTGAAGAAGGCGACCGCGTCATCATCCGGTCAGGTGAAAAAGTCGCCATCGACGGCAGAATCGTGACAGGGAATGCGACATTGAACGAAGCGGCAATTACAGGCGAATCCGTCCCGGCTTCAAAAGCGGTTGACGACCGTGTCTTCAGCGGGACAATCGTCGATAACGGATTCATCGAAGTAGTTGCGGAGCGTGTCGGGGATGACACGACATTCGCCCGCATCATCGAACTTGTGGAAGAAGCGCAGGAATCCCAATCGAAAACAGAGAAATTCCTCGACCGCTTCGCTAATATTTACACACCTGCAATCGTCGTGCTTTCTGTTCTCGTTTATTTATTCACAAGAAATATCGAAATGACACTCACATTCCTCGTCATCGCCTGTCCCGGAGCTCTCGTCATCTCGGCTCCTGTTTCGATTGTTGCAGGCATTGGGAACGGCGCCCGCCACGGTGTTTTGATTAAAGGCGGAGATATTATGGAAAAGCTCGCAAAAATCGATACGGTCGTCTTTGACAAGACCGGCACATTGACACGCGGGAAACCTGAAGTGACAGACATCCATGCAATCGGTATTGATAAGACGAATCTTCTTCGTCTCGTCGCGGAAGCCGAGATGATTTCAGAGCATCACCTCGGCCAGACAATCGTCAAGGAAGCGAAAAGCCAAGGACTAGAGCTGCGCAATGAACCCGAAAACACTGAAGTGATCAAAGGAAACGGCATCCGTGCAACAATCGAAGGAAAACTGCTCGCAATCGGCAATCGGAAACTGATGACCGCTGAAGGAATTCAAATTGCTAATGAAATTGAAGACTACGCCATTAATCGCGAGAAAGCTGGAAACACCGCAATCTTCGCAAGCATCAACGGCAAGATTGCTGGAGTTCTGTCAATCGCGGACCGGATTCGTCCTGAAGCGAATGATGCGCTCCGCGAATTACGGGCAAGCGGTGTGAAACAAATCATCATGCTAACAGGCGACAACCGACATACAGCGGAACTTGTCGGCGCACAATTAAGACTGGACCAAGTCCATGCTGAATTATTACCAGAAGATAAAGTTGCCATGATCCAAAAACTGAAAGACACCGGACACCGCGTAGCAATGGCAGGCGACGGCATCAATGATGCTCCGGCAATCGCGACTGCGGATATCGGCCTCGCAATGGGTGAAGGCGGTACCGACATTTCGATGGAAACCGCTGACGTCGTCCTCATGGCGGACCGTCTTGACCAGTTCTCACATGCTTTTTCTCTCGCAAAAGCAACTGTCCGCAATATGAAACAAAACACATTCTTCGCAGTCGGCACAGTCGCATTGCTGCTCGCTGGCGTGCTGCTCGGCAAAGTGTTCCTCGCTTCCGGTATGTTAATTCACGAATTAAGCGTCCTGCTCGTTATTTTGAACGCCATTCGGCTAATCCGCTATACTAAGAGAAAGCCAGTAAAACGGCAAAACTTGGAACGGGAACTACTACCGGAATAAGGAGTGAATGAGGATGACAGATAACGGACATTGCGGACATGGCAAGGAAACGACCGAGATGCAGAAAATGTGCATCTCCATCGTTCCGATCTTCAACCATTTAGAGCCTTCGGAAATGAATGAAATCGTTAAACATACAAACTCAGTGAGCCACCCGCGAGGCCACACGATCTATCATGAAGGAGATACTTCGGACGGTTTGTACATCGTTCACAAAGGCCGCGTGAAAATCTATCGCCTTTCGGAAAATGGCAAAGAGCAATTGGTGAGGATCCTGGAACCTGGTGATTTCACAGGGGAACTTTCTTTATTCAATGAAACGGTGCATGATGCGTATGCGGAAGCGATGGGAAAAGTAGAACTTTGCGTCATGAATCGGGACGATTTCCAGTCGTTTTTAGTGAAATACCCTGCCATTTCCCTCAAAGTGCTCGGTGAATTTTCTAACCGGCTTGCGAAAACAGAAAAGCAAGCCGCCCGGATCGCCATGGAAACGACCGATACACGGATTGCCATGTACCTAGCCGATTTATCGGAGGAGGAAAATTCGAGCCAGGTCAAACTACCGATGACCCGGAAAGATTTAGCGTCACATATTGGCACTTCTCCCGAAACAATCAGCCGGAAGCTCACAGAATTCGAAGAAGCTGGATGGATCCGACAATTGAGCCAACGGGAGATTGAGATTTTAGACATGGATGCATTGTTGCTTGTTTAAGGGAGATGTAAGCACTTTTTTCGGATGAATGAGAACTCTTCTGGAAACAATGAGAACTCATGGAGCGGGATTGAGAACTGTCCCAGGATGAATGAGAACTCTCCTAAAACAATGAGAACTTTACACGCAGGAATGAGAACTCCCCCGGGATCAATGAGAACTCTTCGTTCAAGAATGAGAACTTTCCAAGTTCATTCCTATTCCATTTTCAGGGTTTTCACTTGTCAGCATTCATGCAACGGGTGTATAATTGCTTGATGAAATTAATGCTCAGACTGAAAGAGAGTGAATGAGAATGGGCCGTAAATGGAATAACATTAAAGAAAAAAAGGCTTCGAAGGATGCGAATACAAGCCGTATTTACGCAAAGTTCGGCCGTGAATTATATGTGGCAGCAAAACAAGGTGAACCGGATCCCGAGCTGAACCAAACGTTGAAAATGGTTGTTGAACGCGCGAAGACATACAATGTGCCAAGAGCCATCATCGACCGTGCAATCGAGAAAGCAAAAGGTGGCGCCGAAGAAAATTATGACGAGCTTCGCTACGAAGGCTTCGGACCGAACGGCTCCATGGTTATCGTTGATGCACTGACAAATAACGTTAACCGTACCGCTTCTGAAGTACGCGCAGCATTCGGGAAAAACGGCGGTAACATGGGCGTCAGCGGTTCCGTTGCGTACATGTTCGATGCGACTGCTGTATTCGGATTGGAAGACAAAACTGCGGATGAAGTGTTAGAACTTCTAATGGAAGCAGACATCGAAGTCCGTGACATTTTAGATGAAGAAGAAACAGTCATCGTTTATGCAGAACCTGACCAATTCCATGCTGTCCAAGAAGCACTAAAAAATGCCGGAATCACGGAATTCTCTGTAGCTGAATTGACAATGCTGGCACAAAATGATATCTCACTAGATGCAGACGCTCAAGCACAATTTGAGAAAATGATTGACGCATTGGATGACTTAGAAGACGTTCAGCAAGTTTATCACAATGTCGATTTAGGTGAATAAATAAATTTATAAAGGACAAAACATATGACTTCTATGTTTTGTCCTTTTTTTAACGAATCTTTCTTACTTTAATTCCTTCCCGCTCCAATGCCCCCGGTATCACTCTCGCAAATTCCACAGCCGTCTTTCCATCCCCGTGAATACAAATCGTATCAGCTTTAATCGCAACATCCGTACCGTCAGTCGCATACACTTTTCCTACCTTGACCATCCGGACGATTTGCTTGATGGCTACATCATGGTCGGTTATCAAAGCATTTTGCTCCCGACGTGACGTCAATGTTCCGTCAGCCTGATAAGTCCGATCGGCGAACACTTCATGCGCCACTTTCAACCCAATCCGTTCCCCTGACTTGACTAACTCGCTGCCCGCAAGCCCGAACAGAATCAATTCTGGATTCACTTTGTATACCGCCTCAGCAATCGCTTCGGATAATCCGCGGTTCACGGCGGCCATATTATAGAGCGCGCCGTGCGGCTTCACATGCTGGAGTCGCCCGCCTTCCGCCCTAACAAATCCAGACAAAGCACCTATTTGATAAACAATTAGATCAAACGCTTCTTCAGCGGAAATCGCCATTTCTCGGCGTCCGAAACCGACTAGATCCTGCAATCCCGGATGGACGCCGATGCCAACGTTTTTCTCCAGCGCCATTCGTACCGTCCTCCGCATTGTCGCCGGATCTCCCGCATGGAAGCCGCAAGCAATGTTGGCCGACGTAATCGTCTCCAAAATCGCTTCATCATTGCCCATCGTATACGATCCAAAGCTTTCTCCCATATCACAATTCAAATCGACACCCAATCCCACTCCATCCACCCCTATCTTAATCTTACCCGGATAGCTGCACGCAGCATCTTTAAATCCCTTTCCCGCTTTTCAAAAAGCCGCTGTGATTCCTCAACCGTTACTTCCTTGAATGAAAGTCGATCCCCCGCCTTCGCCTGAGCCAGTTTCATGAAATCAACAGACGACAACTGCCCAATCTTCGGATAACCTCCCGTCGTCTGCCGATCCGCTGCGAGGACAATCGGATTCCCGTCCGACGGAATTTGGATAGACCCGTATGTGACTGCTTCAGAAATCAATTCCCTCGGCTCATTCAACTTGAGCAAAGGTCCATTGATCCGGTAACCCATCCGATCCGACTGGGAGCTGACAATAAACGATTCATTCCAAAAACGATGCTTGCTTTCCTCATCAAACCACTCATATTGCTTGCCTTGCATGACTCGGATTTCGTAGGGGGTAGATAAAACCGGCAGATGCTTCTCAGCAATTCCCCAACCGGCCGCATATATCGGTTCCTTGGACGGCAGCCTCTTCTTCAACTTCTTTACCAAGCTGGTTTCCTTTCCTACATGAAGGACATCCCCTTTCTTGAGCGCCCTTCCTTCCACGCCGCCAAGCCCAGCCTTAACATACGTTGACCGACTGCCTAGCACAACCGGCACAGCGAACCCGCCTGCAACCGCCAAATACGCCCGGCAACCCGTTCTTGCTGCTCCAAACCGCAGTTCACAACCTTTGCGAATAAATACCGGTCTCCACATTGGCACAAGCATGTCCGCCATCATCGGCAACAAATCTCCACCGCCAATTGCGATCACTGCATCTTCCTCAAACAAAAGACTTGGACCGATGAGTGTTATTTCTAATGTTGCCGCTGTCTCGTCATTCCCAACGAGCATATTTGCAATCCGATGTGAGAACGAATCCATTGCGCCCCCCGCTACAACTCCGTGTTTTTGATATCCATACCTTCCTAAATCCTGAACCGTGTCATGAAGACCTGGTTTCGTGACTGATATCATTCAACATCACCTCGCAAGTCTTCATACTCCTCATTCGTTATCTCATAAAAATAAATTTTATCCCCGGGTGCCAGCAAGCTTGGTGGATGTTCGTCCGGGAGAAATAGCTCAATCGGAGTCCGACCAATCAATTGCCAGCCCCCTGGTGTTTCAATTGGATAAACCCCAGTTTGCATGCCCGCGATGCCAACCGACCTTGCAGGAATCTTTAATCGCGGGGTTTCTCTTCGCGGTGTACTGATCTTCTCAGACATCCCGCCAATGAATGGAAAGCCTGGTGCGAAGCCAATCATATGTACTGTATAACTTTCCAACGTATGGATTGCAATTACCTCATCAGGTGTTAAACCGTTATGCTCCGCGACAAAAGCCAAATCCGGTCCAAATTCACCACCATATAAAACGGGAATCCTCACAATTCGTTGCTCCGTACCTGCCACTTCATTCACACACAGGAGCATTTCTTGAATCCGCTGACAAACCTGTTCAAACGGCGAGCCTTTACCACTGAAAGCACGGACCGCATAAACAACCGTTACTGTCGTATAAGCCGGTATACATTCGACCATCCACGAAGGAGCGACTTCATCCAGTCGAGCAACAATCGCCTTCACCTTTCGCTGTGCCGAAGGATTGATGATTGTATCGACTTCAATCATGACTGCTTGATCGCCAAGAGGTGACAATGTATATTTCATGCCGACACTTCCTTACTGAGTCTTAAGAATATACATTATTTTACCGCAAACTACCTGATTAGCAACCAACTACAAATTATTTTTGTAAAGATTAATAGTAAATGAGCCCTTGTGCGAAAGAATGAGCCGTTCTTGAAATAAACGAGCCCTTGTGCAAAAGAATGAGCCGTTCTCGAAATAAACGAGCCCTTGTGCAAAAGAACGAGCCCTTACCGAAACTTCAGGAATCTCGTTCATAAGTAACCGGATCTTTTACAATCCCTTTGAATGAAGTAAAAATTACCGCATAAGCTATTATGGAAAGCCTACTGCTTGTGCTAGGTATAACGTTTCAATTGCCAATTTTCTGTATCTTGACCTATTCACTCTACACATTTTGAAGTACAATCAGGCAAAAGGATGAAAGGATGTGAGCAAGTCTATGAAACAGCAGTTCATTTTCAAGAGGGCAGCGCTAACAATGGTCGTTGCTTTAATCGCCTTATTTCCGGTTACAAATGAAGCAACGTATTCATCTGTCGCCGCATCCGGGGAAACAACTCCCGTAGCATCCACTGAATCGACAACTCTAGAGCAGAAAATAGACTCCATTTTGAAAGACCCTAAGCTCCAAGGAGGAATTACTGGAGTAAGCGTACGGAAAGCGGATACCGGTGAAAGGATTTACTCCAACCACGGAGACATCCGCCTCCGCCCTGCATCCAATATGAAGTTGCTGACGGGTTCGACAGCAATGGACATATTGGGACCGGAGTATCAGTTTTTAACTGAAGTGCTGACCGACGGACAAGTGAAAGGAAAAATGGTTCACGGTAATCTTTATCTGAAAGGTAAAGGCGACCCGACGTTACTGAAAAAGGATTTAGACCAATTCGCAAAAGACTTGAAAGCGAAAGGGATCGATAAAATCAACGGCAACCTGATCGCCGATGACAGTTGGTATGATGATGTCCGCTATTCACAGGATTTGAACTGGTCGGATGAGCATAATTATGTCGGTGCGCAAGTTTCTGCGTTGACCCTGTCTCCAAACGAGGACTATGATGCGGGCACCGTCATTGTCGAAGTGAATCCTGGCAATAAAACCGGCGATCTCCCGAAAGTGACACTCACTCCGGAAACAAGCTCTGTTGAAATCGTCAATAACGCAACGACTATAGCAAAAGGTGCAGCGAAGAGCATCTCAATCGAACGTGAACATGGAACAAACCGGATCATCATTGAAGGAAAAATACCGCTCGACGGCACACGTTCCCAGTCATGGTCAGCTGTTTGGGATCCTTCCATGTTGGCGCTTGATGTGTTTCATAGATCGCTTAAAGCGGAAGGTATCAAAATTGTCGGTAATGGTGGGATGAAAATCGGCGTTACACCAAGCAATGCAACTGTCCTCACATCAAAAAAATCAATGCCGCTAAGCGAGCTTTTCATTCCATTCATGAAATTAAGCAACAACGGACACGCGGAAACATTGGTGAAGGAAATGGGAAAAGTTCAACGTGGAGAAGGTAGTTGGGACGCAGGGTTGGCAGTCATGAAGGAAAAATTGAAGGAATTCGGTGTCAACACCGACACTGTCGTTCTTCGCGACGGCTCCGGCATGTCGCATAAAAACCTTGTTTCCGCAGATGAATTTACGACTTTACTGTACAATATCCAGGGGAAAAGCTGGTTCCCTGCTTTTGAAGCGTCATTGCCAATTGCAGGAAACCCTGAGCGGATGATCGGTGGTACACTGCGCAACCGGATGGGCGATAGCTCGGCTGCCGGAAATGTAAAAGCGAAAACCGGCTCGATCACAGGCGTTTCCACCCTTTCAGGATACGTCACTGCAAAAGACGGCACGGAATTGATCTTTTCGATGCTTATCAATAATTATGTCACCGGACCTGTAACGCCAATTGAAGACGCGATTGCGAAAGCACTCGCGGAATATGAGTTTTAATGAAATGATAAGGATGAAGGATGTTGTTGCTCCTTCATCTTTTTTATTTACTTCCAATTTGCTTTTCAAGAAAATAAAATATCGCGATTCTCAAAAGGATTCCCTGATGCAAAAAGCGAATACATCTATAGCAATCATTCTATTGAAAGTGGGGATTCAAATGGAAAAGTTATTGGCGGAACAACGTCAAAACGCAGTAGAATTTCTGAAAAGCAAAGCCCGCCCATTGGAGAAGGCTCTTTATGAATTCGAGTTTGAAGATGGAAACCGTGAGCGGGTTTTAGAAGAGCTCCAAGTTTTTCAAAATGAAGACGGTGGTTTCGGCAACGGATTGGAGCCTGATTTCAGATGCGAGGCTTCTTCAGCATTGGCGACATCAATCGGACTGCAGCATTTAATCCGCATCGGGACGGATGAATCGGAGACCATGGTGCAAAAAGCGATTCAATATGTACTCGATACATTTAACGCAGAAAAGATGGGTTGGGAAATCGTGCCGGAGGAAGTGGAGACCGCGCCGCGTGCGATTTGGTGGAACTACGGTGGCGATTGGCCTTGGGGAAATCCGAGCGCTGAAATGACCGGATTGCTTCATCATTACAAAGAACTTGTTCCGGAAGAATTTCTGGAAAAGCTGACAACCCATGCGTTTTTCTATATCAATGAAGAGGCGACAAATGATTTCCATGAAGTACAATGTTTGGTGAAGTTAATAAAAGAATTGCCTGCAGAGAAGGCGGAACAGATCAATGCTAGAGTGCGTGAAATCGCTCTTAATAGTGTGACGACAGATCAGGAAAAATGGCATGGCTATTGCCTGCTGCCCCTTCAAGTCATCTCTTCCCCAGCGTCTTTTCTTTATGAAGACTTTAAAGAAATTATCCCTGCTAACATCAAGCATCTCTCAGCTTCCCAAGCGGAAGACGGCAGCTGGAAGCCAGCATGGTCATGGGGGAGATATGAAGACGTTTGGGAAACCGCAAAGCAGGAATGGAGCGGTGTGCTGACGCTTGATAATTTAAGGGTATTAAGGGAATTTTAATTGAGGTGTTGGAATGAATGAATATATAAAAAGTGTTTTGAACCAAATTCATATTGCTGTAAACTCGACCATCGACATTATGGACAAATTAGAGACGAGCGATTTAGCTATCCAGCCAACGGAAAACAAGCTTTCCATCGGACAGTTGGCAGCCCATTTATCATTGATATGCCAGGCAGATTTACTCATTTCAAACGAAGCCTCTGAGGAACAGATGAGCATCTTTTATTCCTCTAACCATCTTCAAACCATACTTGAAATGAAAGAAACTTTGCTGGCCAATTATAATTTATTGGAAAATCGTTATCTGGAATATACCAAGGAAGAACTAATGCAAACGACAACTTCATACTGGGGCGTTTCCTATACACGGTTTGAATGGCTGTTAGAAATTTCTTCCCACCTCTATCACCACCGCGGTCAGCTGCATGCCATGCTTGTGCATTGTGTTGGGAAAGACCCTGAGGTTGCTTTATTTGAATGACAAAGAAACGCCTCCCAGTTCCACATATCACTGGGAGGCGTTTCTCATAATGCCTGTATAGCTAATTTCACCTCAGCATTCGCTTTCAACACACCCCTGATTTGCGCTGAAGCCACTGTTTGTTTTACAAGTTCCGCATCGACATCCTCAGCAAACACTAGCAGTCCCACAACTTTCACATCAATTTTCGTCCTGGAATCACGAAGTTTTTCTAACTCTTTCCTTCCATATCGGACTACCCCTACAACATACGACTTCCTGATGACAATTTCCTTGACTTCATCTGAATGCGCCTCTAATTGACTGCGAATTGCAGTTCGGATGAAATCCGTCCTGTTCGAATAAAACCCTTGCTCCACCAACAAATCAACTTTCCCCAAATCAACAACGTTCATATTGATTGTCATCTTTTCCGATTCAGCCATCCCTACCATCCCCTTCCTTTGTATGTATATCATAACACTAATACCATCCGCTCGGAAGGTATAGGGATGTTTTTTATTACAACTCTAAACCATCACTCATCTCAAACACATCAAACACATTTTTCTGAATGATGAGCGACATGATTTTCCCCTCTTTTTCAAAGTAATGAACATGGCCGACCCGCTTCTCTTCCAGCTCCGTCCATCCCCAACTTTGAATTTCCTCCAAATAGTCTTCAGGTGGAGTACCCTCTTCATCCCCGATTCCTTTCAACTTGTACTTCGCTGACTTTGCAATCTCCGTCGTACAGTCTTCCGGCTTCAATTCATAAGCATTTTTGGGGACCGGAAAGCCTTCATTGATGACCGCCATCCGATAGCCGTCCTCTTCCACATATTCATACGCACAACCCGTCATTATCACAGCGGCAAACAGCAGCATCGGTAGTAACATTCGCTTCACCACAGCAACCCCCTCACGGAAACTTCACATTAGTTACCTTTAGCGTAATAGGAAAACTGTACAAAGTCGAATGGAGTATTTGTGACAATTGGAAAACGAAAGGTCGTTCCAGTTAACTTAGCAAGCTGCCAACAATCACAATAAAGCCAATTACCACCATCAGTACCCCCGTAAGGATGAGTGACGTTATACTTCTCGTCATTGATTTCCATTCACTCACATCTTTCAAGCCTATGAAATTTAGGACAAAGACCAGCAATGTTACACCAAATATGATATGTAATGGATGAGCGCCTGTCATTTGAAAAAATTTAAAGAGAGCAGGAGTAAATATCGTAAATAAAAATAAAGGAATACAAATCAATGCACCTATAAATGACCATTTATTTATATTCAATAACACGCCCCCTTACTCCCTTAAAACTTCTCCAGTTTCAGTACCCCCCTCGAAGCGTCCACTTGCACCTCTCCACCTAGCGGAAATGTAAACATCGGCTGCGTATGACCGAAATCCACGTCGTATAGAACTGGAATCTCCTTCAATGATGGATGTTTATCAAGAATGAACAGCAATTGCTCTTCGGTCATTTTAGACGCTCTTTGAAATCTTCCAATGACGAGAGCCTTTACGAACTGTGCATTTTGCAACAAAGACGTCAAATCTCTTGCGAACGTTTCAGGAATCGTCATTTCATCATCTTCGATAAAAAGAATTGCATTATTGATACTTGGCATGTACTTTGTTCCTTGCAGCAAATTCAATGTACACAAATTGCCTCCCCATAGCTTGCCGCTTACCGTCCCTTCGTTATACGTCTTCCAAACCGTCTTCTCAAATACGCGGTCTTCCTGATCCAAATACCAAGCATCATCGCTCCATTGTTCAGATGGCTTCAACTCAAATGGATCACTTTGCATAAGACATTGCGTAAAGAAATGAGTCTGATATTCCTGCGCCTTTTTCATTTGAAAGCTCGAGAAATGCGGCCCTGAGTAGGTAACTATTCCGGTTTGCGTTGAAATTGCCGTTCCGATTGCTGTAATATCGCTGTATCCACAGAAAACTTTCGGATTCTTTTTTAGTAATCCATAATCGATATAGGGCAAGAGTTCATTCGAATTGAACCCGCCGATGACCGTTAAAATGCCTTTTACATTTTCATCAGTAAATGCCTCATGCAGATCCTCCACCCTTTGCTGAATGGAAGTGGAATTTTGAAGGTCTTTGTCGAAAACATGTTTGCCAAATGAAACAACAAAACCTAAATCCTCTAACCGTTCTTTTGCAGTTTGAACACCTTCTTCGGATAAAATGCTTGCACTTCGACTTGGTGCAATGATCCGGATTTCATCTCCCTGTTTTAACTTCTCTGGTATTCTCATCATTTTTTCCTTCTTTCGTTTGCTAAATTTCCATTCGAAGCAGAATCATATCTTTGCATTGAATGCCGTTTTCCATGATAACCTCATCATAATATTGCACAAAGAAGTCTTTGATAATATCCGAAATGCGAAATCCACATTTTTGATAGAGCGCAAGCTGATCTATGCTTGAATTCCCTGTTCCAATTTCAATACTTTTATAGCCATTGCTTTTTGCAATCTCGATTGCCTCTTGTAGCAACTTCCTGCCAATCCCGTGCCCTTGCTTGTCTTCACGGACTGCAATGTTTTTAATCTCCACTGTTCCGTTAGTCAGCGGTACCATAACAAATACTCCGATACTGTCATTCTGTTCCTCTGCGATATAACATTCTCCTTCTGCTATGTATGCATTCACGAGTTCACGTGAAGGATCGGCAAGTAGAAGCAGATCATAAGGCGGTGTTTCTTGAGGTTGCAATTTTCTTATAGATAGCCCACGAACACGAAGTGCTGTCTCCATAATTTCATCAAAGCCCTTCTGCCATCCCTTATGATAGTGAGCTGCTTCTTCTGGCCGGATCAACATCCGCTCCGACGATTCGAATGCTGCGTCAAACGGCAGAAATTCCGTAATGTCCATCCGGTAAAACACTTGATAGCCCACTTCTGGATAGGGGCTGGATGGATTCCATAACGGATTTTCTTCATGATTTACTTCAATGGCGCCAAGCAACGTACAGTCGCCCATTACATAAGCTTCTTCCATCACTTCGCGGCAGACACATGCTTCCACTGTTTCACCAGTCTCAATATGCCCTCCCGGAAAATCCCAACCACGATCATTCAAGTTAACCATGAGCAGCTGGCCCTCATGGAAACAAAACGCATGAACGCTTGTGATCAATTCCCGTTCAGGCATTACCTCCTCCATCCATGTTAGCTTCAGTTTATGGCCGCCCCAATCTACGTATATTCCCGCCATCATCCATCCCTCATTTCCCCATGGAATACCCTTCAAATAATCTTCCGCCAAATGGAGCCAGCACTTCATCTGTAATTGTTATGATCCCTTCCCGATTGCCAGTCTTATAAAATGATTGAAAGGCCGTCACAAATCTATCTGCAAAGTCCTCATCGTATTGTTTCAGCGCCCGCACAATCCATTTAGAAGCACCAATCCACTGCCCATTCGTCCGCAGTACAAATTCATGAATTGCTTCGGCAAGTGTATTGGCGATGAATAACGCTTCCGCCTCGTTTTGAGTGCCTATCAAGTCCCCAAGCGCGTCTGTCAGCATATACCGTTTTGTCATTAAAGTCTGTTCCGACCAAGGAGCCGGCCCTTCTTTTAACAGTCCCACGGCTTCGTTTTTAATGATTGAAAGGACTCCAGAATCTTTTAATACGATTCCTTCCGCCACCATGCGGGGCAAAGAAGGACGTGCTCTTTCAGCATCACTTCGAAAGTAGGTTTTGTAGGAGGTTAAAGAATGTACAAATACTTCGATTGGCCATCCGTTTTCGATATGGGTTTCACGATAGGCTATTTCGATTCGACTATCAAAAATTACAATATCCAGATCTGATGTAGAAGTATCTTCCCCTCTAATGACACTTCCCGCAAGAAGCGCAGCTTGGCAATGAGGGAAGTATTCATCGACAAATCGTTTGGCTGCAAATGGTGCTTTCATTCTTTTCATTCGTTTCATTCCTGGTTCCTCCAACTACTTTTCAGATTTCCATTCTTTCAATCAATCTTTTCGCAATTTCCATAGGTCGAACGTCTAATGAGTCGAGCTTCGCAACCGGAATCCACATCGGTTCATACCGGCCACGGTTACGATCTTTTCCATATTCCTCGCCTTCTCCTGTTCCAAATATTCCACCAACCATCTCTGCAATAAAATAGTGTTGCTCTCCCTTGAATTCAACAATTCCAAGTTGCTCTTTTATATCAATCTTCACACCTAACTCCTCGAACGCTTCCCGAATTGTTGCTTGTTCAGGGCTTTCCCCCTTTTCAATTCCGCCGCCTGGAAAGACGTAATATTCCTCTCCATCACGTGTTCTCTTAATGAGGGCAACCTTGTCCTCATTAATAAGTACCGCGGACCCTCGATTTCTTCGATTCACGCCTTCATGTCCTAACATATTCAATCAACCAGCAGTCCCGGTACTCCCCTTCATGCCATTCATGCTTCGGCAAAAGCTTCACTTTCTTGAACCCGCATTTCTCATAGCAACGTATCGCCCGCTCATTCCACGTTTGAGGATCCATGACGATGCGGTCCGCTTTCCTTTCGTTCAATAAATAGGTAGCAACCATTTCGACAAGTTGTGTACCGATTCCTTTATTCCAATAGACTGGTTCGCCGATGAACTGATCCATGCCGTAAATGACCTCTGACGGATCGGAATATCCATAGGCTCTTCTTTCCTCATCCCCAACTGGATAAAACTGCACATAGCCAATTGGCAATTCATCGTACTGAATGAGACACCTTGTTTCATCATCCGCATCCCCGTAAAAATCCTCTTCAACTTGCGCTAAATCCAATGGACGATCCCGTCCCTCATAAAACTGGAGAACCTCAGGATCGGACAGCCATTTGGCCATTAGTATTTTATCGTCAACAATCAGTTCCCGAATAGCCACACGATCATGTTGAATAAACATCTATACACCTCTTTGATTATTTTCAATTAATAGACCTTGTAATTCCGATTTGTTATAGTTTATATAAATTGGGATATAGTAAAAAGGACCGCAACGATGTTGGAGCATCATTGCGGAACTTCAATAGACATGGTTTCCATTACTGGAATCAGCGTCCACGGTGAATAATCCACCCGAGTCGGCTAAAACTCAAGGGTGGATTATTTCTTTTGTGACAATACTAGTGCAATTACTGCTACGATTAGTGTGGAAAAACTAATCATGACGATGATTGCTTGTAATGTAGTCACTTTACAGCACCCCTTCCGTCTGTGAAAAAGACTGGAATGTTCGGGATGCTGACCGCCCTTGAAAACTATGCTATTATTCTAACATTATACTATACATTTGTTCTCACTTACCAGATAATTCATACTCCGACAATGCAAAAAACAGCACCGTTTGACAGTGCTGCTTCACCTCTCACTTTACCAATAATGCTTGAATCCATCCGCTCAGCGTCGCCTTGTCAACAAAAGGTGCTAGCCGCGCAATTGTCTCTGGGTCCAGATTGCCGATTTCCTTTTCATCAACAAGCCGTTTCAAGTACTCCCTTCCAAGAAAAGGTGCAAGTGATACTAGGCATCTTGAATCCAACTCGTCATCCATTGCCCGATCTGCTAAACTACTTAATTTTCCTTTGGTGCAAAACGGTGCCAAGCGGACAATGAGCTTCCATTCAATCCCTTCATCTATTGCTTGTTCAATCAATTCATCCACCGTTTCCTTCCCAATAAACGGCGCCAATCGAACAACAACATTCAAATCCATTCCATCTTTATTCGCTTTATCAACTAAACGCCGTAACGTTTCCCTGCTGACGAACGGTGCAAGTCTTTGAACAAATTTCATATCGACATTGTCTCCCATCGATCCTGTCACCAATCCATCCAATAAGTCGGTTTCCACAAACGGAGCCAACCGCACAATTAAATCCTGATTGAACAACCGCTTGTCGACCCGTTCCGTCACATCTGCCAACTCGCTCGCCTTTAGTAAAGGCGCCACTTCAATGAGCCCTTCCATATCCGCTTCCCCTGTATTGATCATTTCAGCAACTTCCTCTCGACGATTTTCTGAAATTCCCGTCATGATTTGGCCAAGATTATGGATATAAGTCGAGCTTTCCTTATCGGCTCCGCCATTCATCAATTCATCCACTGAGACTCCAAAAACTTGCCCGATCTGCATCAATGTTCCAATATCCGGCAACGAATCGCCACGCTCCCATTTCGAAACAGCTTGATGACTTACGTTTAGGCGATCCGCCAATCCCATTTGCGTCCAGTCTTTTTCTTTTCGAAGCTTTGAAATAAAACTCCCAACCTTCAATGTATCTAACATCCAAACAACCTCCCCAAATAGTTTCAGCGCGCACTGTACGTTTAGCGTAGCATACTGCCTTCAACGCGCCTATCAACTATTGGTTGAATACGGATTCTACTGGTGGTGGAATATGCGCTTGGCTATTTCGTGCCAGACACGCAAACCGGCTTTTCTATAACCATAAAGTCGATTCCACTTCATCAAATCGGCCTTCAATCATCCCAATATTGGGAATGAAAATTTGAGTTTCTTTCATGCTCGGCTTTTCGTTCAACAGGACTTGAACATGTTTGCACTGGAAAACGCTTCCTTTACCCAAAACAATGACTGGTTGCTGAAATAGATAATCCTGTTCATTCATCTTTAAACGAACGAAATTCTGATGCAACAATTTATCTCCGCTTGCGATGATATTCATCGGGTCAATACCTGCAACTTTGATATCTCCCTGAATGTTGAGTACATATTTTGCCTGTCGGAAAGCTTCTTCGATCTTTTTATCTCGCTCGTTCGTTATAGAATGGACGAGCTCATTGGCATTTACCAATGAATCAAACACTATTGGCTGTTCCTGTATGGGTTCGGTAAACTCTCTGAAATACTCATATAACGTCTTCTTGGTTTGCATGAAATCCACTTGCCATCCTGGAGAAAGTTCATCCAACAGTGAACAAAGGAACAATCCTGCACTGTAACAACTTCTGCGTAAATGTCTCGTAGAATCTGCTATATCAAGCAACGGTTCCCCATAGGACTGGATTTCCTCATCCTTTCGCGAATCGCTTTTTACAGTATACGCATTCAATTCAATATAAAATGCTGGCCCCTCAACCGTCTCGATCAACTGTTCATACTTTATAAATGGACCAATAACCGATGATCTTTTCTCCCGATATAGGATGAATTGGTTCAGATGCTGTTTTTTCGTGGTAGCATCTACAGCCATCACAGCGTTGTATAAATGCAGCCGCTCCTGTTCGCGCAACTCCACGTTTTCAGCAATAATCGGATACGTGATCCCTAACACTTCATCAGGGAATCTTGATTCCCCTTTCATATACTGCAATCCATGGAATAATTCATGCGCAAGCACTGAGTACAGGCGGTCTGCATCTAAACCGCTATCCAGTTGGACAATCGCAGTCGGGTAATCGTGAAACAAAATCGAGGTATTCCCAGCAAACTCCTTACTCCAGGGAAGCTGTAGAAAGGAGTTTTTGGTCTCTGGAAATGCAGGATGATGAAACAAATACACAGTTTCATTTGTATATAACGCATACGCGCCAACCTGAAAATCCGGCCAGAAGCCGGACAAGATTTCATCATTCAAATGAGGGATGAATGCATGTAGATCTATGGCCATAATCATTCTCCTAACACTACTAGTTTATTAATAACTGTCTACAGAACATGTGAACAAATCAATCAAGTATCACATTAACTCCCTCTATGTCTTATCACTCAGTGATCCTAAACCGATTCACATCTCCAAGCAGACGATCCGCTAGACTTGCTAACGTCTGCGCATTCAAGGATATTTCTGCATTTGCGGAAAGCTGTTCTTCTGTTGCGGCACTTGCTGATTGGGCTTCTGCTGAAGTTTGCATAGCAAAGTCTTGTACGCTTTGCGATTCTGCGGATATGATATCAGTCATTGACCGAACTTCCATAATAGTTTCGGAGACAGCATTCATGGCACTGTTCATCATTCCTGTTGCACTTTCAATCTGCTTAAACACATCCCCTGTACTTCCCGCCAATTCCCTGCCTCTTGCAATAAATAAATTGCCTTCTTCTGCAGTCACGATCGTTCTCTCAACGTTCTGCACCATCTCATCGATCATTTTGCCAATATGTCCTGCAGACCGCTTCGATTGGTCTGCAAGTTGACGAACCTCTTCTGCCACTACAGCGAATCCTTTGCCATGTTCCCCCGCTCGTGCCGCTTCAATTGCAGCATTCAACGCCAATAAGTTCGTCTGCTCCGCCATCCTCGTAATGACCGACGTCACTTCACGGATTCTTTCTGAATGTGTCGCCAGTTGGCCAATTGTATTGGATGACTTCAGAATAGACAAGCTGATTTTCCCCATTTGTTCTGTCACTTCTTTCATCCGTGTCGCTCCTTGATTAACAAGGTCAGTCACTTCTGTAGATGCATGTTGCATTCTCTCATTATCATTGCTGATTTTATTAACTCCTTTCAGCACTTCATTCAAAGAACGATTGGATTCATCCACTTTCGAAACTTGTGCATCACTCGCCATTAAATTCCGTTCTGTTATTTCTGCAACGGTTTCCGAGGCGGCAAGACTTTCTTCCGAGCTTGCGGATAATTCTTCAGCATGGGTTGCAAGTTGAACAGCGGATTCTTTGACGATTGAAAGAATTCCTCTTAAATCCTCCGTCATTCCATTCAAAGCATCCGCCATTTCTCCAATTTCATCTTTGTTTCGTACAATAATCGGCCCCGCTATGAAATCGCCATTTGCTATTTGTGCAAGGGAAGCTGTCATCTTCCTAACTGGCTGGGCGATACTACGGCTAATGATTTGAGCAATAAGGATACTTGTTACAATCGCAATAACGATTAAGCCTCCAATACATACATATATCCAATTCAAAACGTTTTGGAGCTGTTCTTCAGTATTTTTCTGTTCTATTTCTTGTAGTTGAATAAGCTGCTGAAGATTTGCTGATACCTCATCTTGATAAAACGAGACTTCATTCGCCAAGTCCATTGCGCTTTCTATATTGCCTGCCTGTACATCCCGAATAATCAGTTCACTAATTTGTTCGGCACTTTTAGATGTTTCTTTCACGTCTTTCATAATCTCACGTGCTGTTGGCGTATGTATCGACGTATCTAGTGCTTTTATTTTCTCCTTAACAGCATCCACAATATCTTGTCGCTGTTCGACATAGGATTGGTCTTTGTAAATGATATAGCCTCGGATGTTTTTCGCATCGGCATGTTGGGCTGATAACAATTGTTCCAGCAGCACGACATTGTTAATTTTGTCGTCAATTAAGTAACGGTATTCCGCATCCAATTTGGTGAGACCCCATAATCCGGATGCTCCAACTAGCAGCACAATTGCTAGAATCGCTAAAAAACCAACCCATAACTTTTTCCCGACTGTCATTTTCAAATCATAGCATCCCCTTAATGATCTATAGTCAATTACGATTATAGGTCATAGGGATAAAGTATGATGTAAAGTGTTTGTTAAGATTACAAACAAGGCTCAAAGTTTTTTGTTTTTCCCGGATTCAATGTTGCAATCCGCTAAGCTCAACACTTCATCCACAAACTTCTTTTTCGCGTCAGCATAATTACGCTCATTCGTAGGATATTTGACTGCCAGCTCCTTCTTCAATGTCTCGTATTCTCTTGCAACGTCGGAATGTGCATTCAAGTAATCCCTAAAAAGTGTATGCTGTTTCCACCAATCTCCCCCGTATTCCACAACATGATAAACATGCGTCTTCGTTAATTCCTCCAAATCAGAGAACTTGGCAAACACTGCCTTTCCTTCGATTTCCACCCTTCCTAAATGATAAATATCTGCATCTTTCAATTTATATTTATCGAATTTCTTTACATCATCCATTGACCTGAGGCCAATCAAAATATCAAGCATAGGCTTTGCTGCAATCCCCTCAATTGCAGTGCTTCCGATATGCTGAATGTCCACCACATACTCGCCAATCAGTGATTCCAACAAAGCTTTCTCGTGTGAGAAAAGCTCCTTCCATTCTTGGCGATATGAAGATAGTGCGACTACGTCTTTATTCAAACCTAACACTTTGATTTCACCCCGATTTCGTTGCAAATGAATTCCACAATCTCATCGACACAGACACCTTCCGTGGAAATGAATTGTGCAAATCGTGAACTTTCAAATCCTGCTAGACATTTATCCGTCTGCGCGAAGCACCAATTACCTTCCTCTTCACCGCGTTCGATGAGCCGCTGATGGATTGTTTCCTTTTTTGCGGTTAAACAAAAATGATATGTTTCAGGGTCCACTTGTAAAAACCCATTATAGATTGTCTTAAAGTAATCCTTATTATAAATCGTCATTGGCACGATCAAGTCCTTGCCGTAAGTCTCACGAATCTGTTTAGCAACGTAGACCGTCAATGGCTTCCACATATCCAAATCCTGAAAATCCCCAGTTCGCTCGTGTTTCAATTTCACGTCTTCCGGTACGATATGCTTTTGCATAAAACCAACCTCTTCCGGATCAAATAGCATCGCCCCATCAAGCTTACGAAGTAATTCATTCGCCACAGACGTCTTTCCGACACCAAATGCCCCATTGATCATGACAATCATTTCCCGTCCCCCTCATATGTAAGAAATGGCTCATACATTGTTATCGCATGATTCTCTGTGACGAATTCATCATCGACCTGGTTCCCTTCGGCGTCAAACACTTTCCGAAAAATCAAATTATGGCGGATATATCCACCCCATAACTCCCTCGTGAAATGATGCTCTTTTTCGTAAATTTCATATGTTCGTGTCGCTGGCGCAATTGAACGCCATTCGCCGTTGAGATGTGTATCCGTTAAATAGATCATCAATTGATACGGCGTGTGGGTTTCGTTCTTAATTTGCAAATCCAAATAGTTATAAGCACATGTCGCCCCGCTGCCGAATGGTTGACTGCGATTGGAATCGGGGAAGACGTCATAGCTATGACGATAGCGCTCCGTCACGGTCAATGGCGTATGTACCGTGATCCAATAGATGAGGTTCGACAATTGGCAAAGCCCACCGCCTGTTCCAACAGTTACTTTTCCGTAATGAAGAATCATGCCGTCCACATACCCTTTCCGCTTCGTCGTACTGCCGATGAGTCGCCAGTATGAAAAAGTTTCCCCTGGCTCGATGACGATATGATGCAATCGTTTTGCGGCGAGTTGAAGATTTTTTATTTTATTCCTTTGCAATTGCATATCGACGTCTTTCAATCGTCTTAGCAAAGGGGTCCGATGTTTTTTGATACAATAGGGCAATTTTTCATCGAGCCTTTTTTGCGCATATTTTTTTCCGTCAAACAACCATTCACTATAGCGTTTTAATCTATATACTTTTTTCCCTATCAATATCCTTAGTTTGCTTCGTCTGATCGGTTTTAGTGAAACCATAAATCCACCTCCAACCTAATCTTAATTCAACAAAGTTTCTCTATTCTCCTTCATTACTGGCTCCTTCCGTGAAAGAATGAACCTTTGTACAAAATAGCAGCAGTCGGATGCAACATACCACCGTTTTTCTGCAACTGACAGTAGAAATACTGCCGGTCATCGAGAAACGGCGGACTGTCTGCGTTTCTCCGGATATAGTAAACGTAATAAGAAAAACATCGGAGGGAAGCCAGATGGAAATTATTCAAGTCTCTAATCTTCAAAAGGCATACGGGGAAAATCAAGTCTTACGAGGCATCGATTTCAAAGCGCAAGCCGGTGAAATTATCGGGGTCATCGGTAAAAATGGTGCGGGCAAATCGACATTTCTAGAAATCTTAATGACATTGAAACCATATGACAATGGGAATGTTTTATTGTTCAATAAAGAACTTACTGATTTATCCACGGGTCAGCTTGAGGATACGAGAAAAGACATCTCAGTTGTCCTGCAGCCAACACATTTTTATAAAACATTGAAAGTCGTCGAACTCCTGAAACTATTCAAAGCGTATTATAACTCCCAGGTCCCAATCGAGCAGATCATTACAGACTTTAACTTACAACCGCATCGAAAAAAATATTTCGATAAGCTGTCCGGTGGCTGGAAGCAAATTGTCAGTTTGGCAATTGCCTTCTTATCCGAGCCGAAAATGCTCATTTTGGATGAACCGACGACCGGTCTCGATCCGCATATGCGGAATCTGCTTTGGACGTATATTACCGAATACAACAAACGCACAGGTGGGACGGTCATTTTGACGACACATAATATGGATGAAGTCGAACTGTATTGCAATAAAGTGATGCTTTTGAATGAAGGCATCAACGAAGTTTTCGATACGATAGAAGGAATTTTATCCACTGGCTATAAATCAATCAATGACTTTTATCTTTCAAAAGTATCCATATAAGGAGGAATTCAAATGTTCGCGACTCAATTGAAGTACGATTTACTGATGTTCTCACGGGAAATCTTTTATATGGTGTTTACCATCATCGTTCCCCCGATGACCTACTTATTCATGGGGCAACTTTTTGGAGATGCTATGTACGCTGGAAATCTCAGTTATGCTGAAACGTACACTCCTTCTTTCATTCTCCTTATCACATTCGGGGTCATCTTTTTCGCATTCGGATTCGACCAAGTGATGAACCGCACGACAGGTGTAGAAAAGCGGATCAATTTATCGCCCGTTTCGAAAAGAACATTGCTTGTCTCAAATATATTAAGGTCTATCATCATTACAAGCTTCGGGTATTTCCTAGTGTTTTTCATCGGGATGATTGCGTATGACCTTTCATTCCAACCGTTTAATTTCATCTTTGCATTTGTGACATTCATAGGATTCAATGCGGCATTGCTCGTCATTTCTTCAGCGATCTACTCGTTATTCACAAGCATGAATGGGGCGCTCGTTTTCTCCATCGTCATTTTTCAAGTCGTTATGTTCACTGGCGGATTCACAATGCCGATCGACATGATGCCGAAGTTCGTTCAGGTCATTGCGGATTTCAATCCACTCTATCATATGAATCAACTATTCATTGCCGTCTGGAACGGCCAGTTTCAAATAGATAACAGTACTTTACAGTCGATTGGTTTTATTATCGGTTGTGTGCTCGTATCACTATTCGTCCTCCGTTTTCTGAATAAAGCAAGAAAGTAAGCTGCCTCCAATGGTACTATATGGACAGGAGGGATGGACAAAATGAAAGTAACGTTGGACATTGATAGCGATTATGTAGAGACGAAAGTGACCATCCATTGTAATGAAGTGGATGATTCAATAAAAGAGATCCTTGATTTTTTGAAAGGGAAGAAGACAGAGTTTCTCGTTGGAAGAGATGGCGAGATGCAGCATATTTTGAAGCCTGATGAGATTCATTATTTTCATACCGAGAAGGAAGGCGTCATTGCGGTAACTGCTGAAGGCTCCTATTCATTGAAGGAAAAGCTGTATGAGCTTGAAGAAATACTGTCTTCTGCGAAATTCATCCGACTTTCGAAATCGGTTATCGCCAACTTGCATGAACTAAGTCGATTCGAAGCGTCTTTCAATGGTACGCTCGTCGTCCACTTCAAATCAGGGGTGAAGGAGTATGTGTCGCGCACGTACGTGAGCGGCATCAAAGAAGCATTGAAAATGAATAGGAGGAAAAACGGGTGAAAACGTTTTTGACAAGAAGTATACTAGGCATCTTTTTTGGCTCTTTCCTCGCAGTTGTTACGATTATAGCGGTTATTTATTTCGGTAAGAGCGAAACGCTCGACTCCGCAATACTTATGAAAAATATTATTGGAACCATTTTCTGCGGCTGGTTCTTTACGGTGACCCCATTACTGTTTGAAAATGAAAAACTGACATTGCCCGTGCAAACGACTTTGCATTTCCTAAGTGTCGCCATACTTTATTTCATCGTTGCTTTCGTCATCGGATGGATTCCGTTCACGATGAAAGGGTTTATCGGAATGCTTGGTGTATTTCTCGTATTCTACACGGTAATTTGGTGCTCTTTTTATATGTATTTCAGGAAACAGGCCGCAAAATTGAATGAGGAGCTAAGGGAGTTGTGATTCCACGCTCCTTTTTAGGTCCTGTTGATAGATAAGTCATTCTTACAATTTTAAAAGCCTGTCGACTAGTTATTCGACAGGCTTTCCTTTGTTTTTCACACTTTAAATTCTTGTATCGTCTCTTGCAAGCTCATCGCTTGTCGGCTTAATTCGTGAGCAACCTTGTCGATTTCTTCAATGGTTGCCAGTTGTTCTTGCACAGCTGCGGAGCTTTGTCCTGTCTGGCCGGATGCTTCACCAGCACTTGTTGCAATTTCTTGGATGGACGCTGAAACTTGTTCGGCGCTCGCAGAGATTTCTTCAGTCGCAGCAGAAATATCTTCGATTTGTGCGCTCATTGACTGAACCGCTTCAATAATAGAATTGAAGGCGTCTCCCGCTTCATCGATAACCTTGACACCCTGCTCTACGTTTTTTAAGCTGTCTGAAACAGCTTGTTCCACATTTTTCGTATCGCCTTGGATGCCTGCAGTGAGCGTAACAATTTGATTGGCGGATGCTTTTGATTGCTCCGCCAGTTTCCGCACTTCGTCTGCAACAACCGCAAAGCCTTTGCCATGTTCACCTGCCCGAGCCGCTTCAATTGCCGCATTTAGTGCAAGGAGATTCGTTTGTTCAGTTATATCGGTAATGATGTTTGTCATTTTTTCAATTTCAATCGTTTGTTCACTTAACCGTTTGATGAGTTCGCTTGTTAAGTTGGACGATTCGTAGATGATAGCCATCTGATCGCTTGCGAGCTTAACGGCTTCACCTCGATCTCGCGCTAATTCTTCTGTATCCGCTGCACTCTCATTCAGAAGTTGTGTAGATTCAGCTATTCGATGAACACCAAGTGCGGTTTCTTCCATCGCAAGTGAGCTTTCTCTCGCAGACACTGCAGATGTCCGGGCACCGGCAGAAATCATATCCATATTGCTGTTCATCTCTTGAGATGTTCTTGCCACTTCTTCCGTGCTGGCAGATAATTCTTCAGCAGAGGCAGTAACATGGATTACATTATTTGAAATGCTGCCGATCAACGATTGCAAATTCTGTTTCATTCTATTGAAAGCCATCGCCAAATCTTTGATTTCATCCTTTGATTTGACAGTGATATCATCTTGCGTCAAATCACCGTCTGCCACGACCGCAACACTAGATACCAGCTTTCGGATCGGTGAAGAAATAGACCGCTTAATGAAAAATGCGATAAGCAACCCAAGAATTATGTCAACTATGATACCTATGAGCAACCCTTGTTTAGCCGCGTCTGCCGCTGCAGCAACCTTCGAGCGTTGCTGTTCCAAAAGTTTGTTTTGCAACTCGCCAATTTGCTGAGCTGCAACTTCAATGCCCATACTGGCGTCCCTTACCTTCAAATTCATCTGCCGATCAGCTTCGACCACATTCCCTTTTTCCACATAATTAACAACATCGGCAGCGCTCCAGCCATACGCAATTATATATTGGTCAATTTCATCAAGTAACCCAGTAATTTCGGTAGACTGTGAATGCTCACGCATATCCTGTGCAGCCTCTTTCAGCAACTCATGATGCTCTTCAAAGAGATTCACTGCTAAATCTTCACGTTCTGATATGTATGCGCGTAAAAACATTCCTTGCATCGCCATTTCTTTTTGAACCAATTCCGCACGTTGCATTTGTTTCACGTCTTCATTCAACATTTGCTCATAGTTTTTCGTAACCATCATCATCTCGAAGATGCTATATCCCGCAAACATCACCAGAACTCCGATCATGATTCCGAATCCACCATATATTTTTCTGCCAATCGTCATCCTTGAATCCCTCTTATCCGTTTAAGAATCTGTCTTATAATTACTATATCGGTAAAAATAAATAATCCTTTAGATGCAGGACCTACACAGGCATTATTTCCCATCACTACTATTGCAAAAAAATGCCCATAACTTCGAGAGTCATAGGCTTTACATTGTGTCCTAATTATTTTCGTGGAAAGTTAATTAAAAAATCAACCGAATTGCCATATATATCGCCACTCCCCACACAACAACAGCGGAAACTTTATTCAACATGCTAATGAATTTCCCGCCCGTATCGATCTTTCCGAGCATCCGTCCAGTCAATGCAAGTCCGAAAAACCAACACCATGAAATGATGATTGTCGTCAACGTGAACGCAAAACGGGCCTCTCCCGAATAACTTAATGCATTCGACCCGATGACTCCAATCGTATCAATGATTGCATGGGGGTTCAGTAAAGAAACAGAAGCGGCAAACAAGATCTGCTTTTTCGGAGAAAATCGTTCCGCCTCCGCCCCCATTGATGACGGCGAGTTCCTCCAAAGAGTGATTCCGATGAACAACAGAAATAGGATTCCAACTGAAAGCATAATTGTTTCTAACCAGTGGAATGTCAAAATAAGCAATGACACACCCGAAACAGCCGCCACAATTAAAATCGTATCGCAAATGCCCGCAGTCACAACAACAGGAAGCGCCCGCATCAACTTCGGTTGCAATGCCCCTTGGTTGAACACAAACACATTTTGAGCGCCTAACGGCAAAATAAGTCCAATCGCTAAGATGACGCCATGCAGAACCGCCTCAAGCATTCGCTCTTCCCCCCACTACTCTTTCTATCTATTGAACGGCTTTCTATCATGATTTGCAATAAAAAAACCACCTCCACGCGGGAGGCGGCAACGATTATCATTTCAACTTCTGCAAAATAACAACTTTCAAGTAATTGAATTCCGGGAAGTCGCGATTTGTACGGAAATCCTTTGGCAATGAAGACTCCTCCAGGATTTTGTAACGGGAACCCGCATCTGCGAATCCTTTGTCAATAAACGTCTTAAACTTCTTCATGCTGAAGCTTGCGTTATTCGTCGATGCGATAATAATACCATTCTTTTCCGTAATGGCAATCGCATCCTCCAACAATGCAGGATAATCCTTCGCTGTGCTGAATGTGTACTTTTTGGAGCGGGCAAAACTTGGCGGGTCGAGAACGACAACATCGAATTTGAGCTCATGGCGTTTCGCATAACGGAAATAATCGAACACGTCCATCACTTTGATGTTTTGTGCCTCATAGTCGATCCCGTTCACGCTGAACTGCTCAATCGTCTTCGCCAAACTACGCTTTGCCAAATCAACGCTCGTCGTTTCTCGCGCTCCACCAAGAGCCGCGGAAACCGAAAATGCACCTGTGTATGAAAATGTATTCAGTACGTGCTTGCCATCCGAATACTTGTCGCGCAACGCTTTTCGCACGTCGCGCTGATCTAGGAAAATGCCCGTCATCGCGCCATCATTCAAATCGACGGCGAAGTTCATGCCGCTTTCCTTTATAATGATTGGGAAATCTCCAGGAATCCCTCGCACAAAATCATCCTGCTCAATGTATTGGCCTTTCGTATCAAACCGTTTTTTCTCATAGATCGCTTTATAATCGACAAGCTTGTCCAACACGCCATACACATGATGCTTCAGCGTGTAAATCCCTTCACTGTACCAGCTCGCCATGTAGTAGCCATCGAAATAATCAATCGTCAATCCGCCAATTCCATCGCCCTCACCATTGAAGACACGGAATGCAGTTGTCTCGCTATCTTCAAAGAATGATTCGCGTCTTGCCAAAGCGGATGAAATCTTTGATTCAAAGAATGCAAAATCGATTTCCTCATTGTCATCTCTTGTTAATACCCAACCGATTCCTTTGTTTTGATGGCCAAAATAGCCTTTTGCAACAAACTTACGGTATTTATCGACTAAGCGAATAAGCGTGCCTTCCTCTTGTAAAACTTCTGGGTTCATTACCGCGTCTTTCAAAATCAATGGGTAGCCTTTCTTAAAGGCCGCAATACTTTGCGCATTTACTTGAACATCAATTGTTTTCGTCATCGTGTCATCCTTTTTCGTCTTTTTTTTCATTATCGCATGAAGACGTACAAAAGCGAAGGGCGACTGCTTAGAAAAGGTTCGCAGTCTAAAAACGCCGCGTCCTGTCGCAACGACTGCATGACCGGCATCCAGCCAGCCTCAGGCATAAGGCGAAGATGCGGCGTGGCGTTTTTTCCACAGAGCCTCTTTGACTTATGACCCGAGCCTCTGGCGCCCGTAGCTAGACGTACAAAAAGCTTCTCGTAATGGAGAAGCTTTCATGTCAAGCAAGCAGACGGAACGCCAAACTCTTCCAAATCCCCATACGTATTGGGTGTTCCGCTTGCGGCTCTCTTACTTTATTTAAATAGGACTTCAAGTCGCCTTCATATATCAAGTCTAAATGCGGCATGTAAGTCAAATGATGCGGCATTGTTAAGCAAGGTCTTGTCATGAGACGATGTGTTTCGCTCTCCTGCATGACCGTCGCTACGAATTGCGAACAGAAAAATGCTCGTTCCCGTTGAATCTCTTTGTTCAGCGCCACGCCGAACAAACCGATAAAATTGTATTTATAATTCCGTTGATTTGACTCAAACTGAACAATTTTCTTACGAATCCGCGTATATGCTTCCAATGAAACTTCGCATCGATATACAGCACAATCGGCATCCTGAAAAATGCCTTCCGCTACATTTTCACGTACGAACCCACCAACGAACGGATTATGCTGCCGCTTCCGTCCAAAACTGTATATTTCGGTCAATTGCTCGTCAAATGCGATCGAGGCATGGTTCAAATCTTTTCGTGTATATATGCCAATCGCTTTCGACAGCAAAGTCCCTGTATCAGTAAGTACTATATAGATTGTTTTTCCCATCATTCCAACCCCTAACTCATCTCTCTCTACAAGTATGAACAATTTTTTTCGGAAGCTAAACCGTCTGCAGGAGGAAACCTTCTAAGTCCTAAGTCGTAGACATGATTTGGGATGCGGACAGTTCAAGCATTTTTCTATATACCTATTATACGTTTCAACCATACTCGGAGTTTCACTTTCCCGAAAAATTCACACCTAGGATGAAGCATATTGGCATTCATATGAAAAGCCGCCGCTAATCTATTGATGGTTTTACTATTATACAATTAATCCGCCGAACTATCTTTACTTTATTGAAAATAAACATCAACCTTCTAAATTCACCATGCTCATTGCTAATACAATACGCTATCATGATAAAGACGTCTATAAGAATTTTCAACCAAAAATTAAAGACACCCGTTGTCGGATGTCTTCACAATTACGCATAAGCAACAATTAATAACTAATCAAAAGTGATTTGTAAAAAACAGTAGAAATCATACCTCTTACTTTAACTACATGTACTTAACGTCTACATTAATGAAAAGACCAATTCATCTTTGCACTTCATAGGTAATTTGATATTTTATGATGTGGGGCTTTTAACATCCTTGGAACATAACCAATACATATTCACGGATATCGAATGTTCTCCATTGAGGGTTTCCATAAGCCATATGCCCTGTTATATAGTAAGTATCTTTCTCCTTAATAATGGCAAATGGGTTGCAATTGGCTTCCCTCGTTCTATTGTGACAATCGTGCCAAAAGAGTTTTTTTGAACATAATCAAGAATTTCATCAACATCTTTGACTCTAAAATACTTTGGAATATACGTAGTGATCCACCTTCCAAAAATTATATAAGTATTTTGGTCATTATTAAGTCAACTTGTTCTTCATCACCCATATAGAAAGAGTGGATTCCAGTTTGAACAAACCCCATTTTCCTATAAAAAGCAATAGCATTTTCGTTTTCTTCCCATACACCTAGCCAGATTTTAGTTTTTTTATATTCCATTGCAAGTTCCATCGCTTTGTTTAGGAGGTACTTACCAAGTCCATGTTTTTGAAACTTGTTCTTAATATAAATCCTCTCAATTTCAAGTAATTCATCGCCCATTTCTTCAGTCTGAGCATTGTCAGTGTTTACCTTCAAGTATCCAGCGACTTCATTATTAAAATAAACAAAAAAGAATTGTGAAGAAGGATTGGATAATTCCTTTTTTAACTGTATTAAGTTAAATGCCTTTTCCAGATAGGCTTTCATATTATTAGATGAATTTTGATGCTTAAATGTCTCATTAAAAGTTTCATAACTAATTTCCCGAAGTTCGTGTGAATCTCCAAGGGTACACTTTTTTATATTTATATCCATTTGAATATATCGCTCCCTTATATAATCAATAGTTTCTCTTATTTCCTTTTTTTACAAATAACCATTCCTTTTCTACATTTTTTCTTATTCTTTGAAGAAGATTGAAAGTGATTTCAACTTCTTTCTCGGAAAATCCCTCTAATGCCATGATATTAGAATGATCATTTTCTCTTTTTATGAAAGGATAAACATTCGCCCCTTTTTCTGTTGGAAAAAGTTTTTTATTTTTTTTGTTATGTGCATCTTCCTTCTTTTCAATAAAGCCATTAATTTCAAGTTTTTTTATAGCACGAGCTGCAGTTGTTCGATCTACTTTTGTCATCTCAGCTAACTTTTCTTGTATGATTCCTGGATTTTCACAAATTCGTACAAGATACAAATACTGCCCTTTTGTAAGGTCATATTCTTTAAATTCTATATTACTTATAGAATCTAATGCCCTGGCAATCATTCCAATTTCACGTAGAATTTCTTTCATAACCTAACTCCTTAGATTTTTTTGTTGTAAATGCAATAAAATTACTACACACTAAGTTTACGCTGCCTTTGTTGCATTTACAACAAAAAAAAGAAAACAAAGAATATCACTTTACGCTTTCCATATATTTCTTTGATTTCATGATTACGACACAGGTCCTGAGCTACCTCCAAGTAGGCTTTCATACAGAGGCTTCTCACTTCTACACGTTCGAAAAAATTATGTCCGTCAATTTTGTATCTATATCACCTCATTCAGTTAACAGGAAACACCGGTGATTGAAGCGGAGAGCGGCGACTCCTGCGGGAACAGCACGAGCTGAAGACCCTGGACTGAGCACAGCGAGGGAAGCGGCTGAAGCCGTGCCCGCGGAAAGCGTCCGCTCGCAGCGGAAATCAATATTGTAGCTTTATCTCTTTTTTTTAAAAAAAGACTGTAGGCAAACAACCAAATTCATGGTGTTTGTTTACAGTCTGACTAAGGGTACTTAGAGTACTCTAGTTTAAGTTACTATGTTTAAACCTGCTTTCTCCGCGTTGCATATGCTTTCATCGCATCGCGCATAAATAGAGCCAAGCCTTCCCCGAATTGGTCAATATTCTTCGTGAATCGTTCGTCTGCGACATACATCTCACCCAAACCGGCAAATGCCTCCAAGGAATAGTCGCCAATTTTATTCAAAAAAGTATACCAATCGCTAATAGCTGCTTGTGCTTCCACGGAAGCCGGATCCGTATGGCGAAGCTCCGCAAGATTGTAATAAATTCGGTTCATCTCCTCTTGCGTTTCCTTGCCAAACTTGGCAACGTTCTTATTCGCCTTGTCGACCGCTTCATCCCCCCATCGATTACGCGCTTCCTGCTCATATGGGTTCGAACTGAAATCAAATCCTTTAAATTTCTCTTCGTTCGTCATCGTCATTTCTCCTCTCTCAGTTTGAAGTGTCTTGTCGATCGTCTGAATCATCATCTCCAATTGCCGGTGTTTCGCCAACAGCATTTCGCGCTGCAGCTCAAACGCTTCCAATCGGTTGAACGACGGACTATCCAATAGCTCCTTAATTTTCTTCAAAGGGAACCCGACTTCACGGAAAAACAAGATTTGCTGGAGGGTCGTCAAGTTTTCATCGGAATAAACCCGATAGCCTGCCTCCGTCACATCGTCCGGAACGAGTAAACCGATATCATCATAATGATGGAGTGTGCGCACACTCACACCGGTCAAATCTGCCACTTCCTTCACTTTCATAGTTCCCCGCCTCCCTTCACTATTGACTATAGAGTATGACGTAACGTGAGAGTCAACACCAAACAATAAAAAAGATTTTGCAACAGGAAAAGCGGGGAACCAAATAAAAAGTAATACGTCCATTACTATACATGTCTACTAATAGAAAATTGTTAAAATGGCGGTGAGAAAAATCTTTTACATATTGGCATTTTTTGCGTCATTTCTTATTGTATATGCCCTAATTCCCCCTCTGCGAAAGCTCGCTTTCCATCTCGATTTTGTGGACAAGCCCCAGGAAAACGTTGAACGTAAATTACACCGTAAGCCGATACCGCTGACAGCAAGTTATGCGCTTTTTATTGGTTTTTTCCTTGTTTATCTTCTATTTACTAAAGAGTTTACTTGGGAAACCGGCGCCCTTTTTGGGGGCGGGGTCTTACTTTTAACCATTGGGACGATCGACGACTGGTACAAGACGAAGGGGAAGGATTTCCCCGCTTTGCCTAAATTCATCGTTCAAATGTCTGCGGCAATCCTCGTATTTGCCTCGGGTATAACATTTAACGGCTTTGTTAACCCGCTATCGGGAGAATATGTCACCCTCCCATTTATTCTGCAGTTTCTATTAACAATCTTATGGATATTCGGAGTGACGACGGTAATTAATTTCTCGGATGGTATGGATGGCCTCGCAGGAGGGCTGGTCGCGATATCAGCTGTTACGCTTTTTATAGTTGCCGTTGCAAAAGGGCAGCCGAATTCCGCCATGATGGCGATTGTACTGGTAGGGATTTCTGTTGCCTATTTACGCTTTAACAAACCACCAGCCAAAATTTTCATGGGCGATGCAGGGGCAAGCTTCCTTGGATTTTTACTTGCGGTCATCGCCTTGGATGGGGCTTTTAAGCAAGCGACCGTCCTCTCATTGTTCATTCCCATTTTGGCATTAGGAGTGCCGATTTTCGACAATCTTTTTGTTATAGCCAAACGTTATGTGCAAGGCAAGTCTATCTTTCAAGCAGATGCTAGCCAAATTCATTATCGACTGCTACGTGCTGGTCTGAAACCAAAACAGGTACTTGCTTTGTTATTTTTAGCTAGTGCTTGTCTTTGTCTTTCTTCCATCATTTTGCTGCTTATTCAAATCTAATGGTGTGTTTGATGTGAGTAGACGGTAAAGACATAGAAAAAGCTGTCCAGGTCATTTCATCTGGACAGCTCTTTTTTTCCCGTGTCGCGGTGATGCGAACTTTTCATTGACGAATGAGAACTCCAAACGACTTAATCAGAACTTTT